>NZ_JACXXJ020000005.1:644500-1284000 GCF_014926405.1 Agrobacterium vitis | reverse complement strand
CGCGGGCCGGCAAAACCGTCTTCATCTCCTCACTGGTCCATAATCTGCTGAATGGTGGCCGCCTGCCCTTGTTCGAGCCGCTGCAATCAGGCCGGATTTCCCGTGTCACTTTGGAGCCACAGCCGGATGACGCCGTACCGCGCTTTCAATATGAAGACCATATTCGCGCTCTGGTCCGCGATCGGGTCTGGCCGGGCTCTACCCGGGCCATTTCAGAACTGCGGCTGGTGGTGGAATATCAGAGCGCCAGCAGCTGGGGCCGGATATTTTCCTCCGGTAAACTGGCCATCGATATCGTCGATTATCCGGGTGAATGGCTGCTGGATCTGCCGCTTCTCGCTCAGGATTACGAGACCTTCAGCCGCAACACCGTGGAGCTGGCCCAGACCGGCATCCGCAAGGAATTGTCGGCGCGTTGGCTGGGATTGGCAAGCCGGGTCGATCCGGATGCGCCCGCCGATGAAACCACAGCCCGCCAATTGGCGGAGGCCTTTGCCGACTATCTGAAAGCCTGCAAGGCCGACGAGCGGTCGCTTTCGACGCTACCGCCTGGCCGATTCCTGATGCCGGGCGATCTTGACGGATCGCCAGCGCTGACCTTTGCGCCCCTGGCGTTGAAGCCCGACACAAAGATTATCCGGGGTTCGCTGCGAGCGATGATGGAGCGCCGCTACGAATCCTATAAAAGCGTGGTGGTCAAACCGTTCTTCCGTGAACATTTCGCCCGCCTCGATCGACAAATCGTTCTTGTGGATGCGCTTCAGGCCATCAATCGCGGACCGGAAGCGGTGCAGGACCTGGAGCGGGCGCTGGCCGATGTGCTGACCTGCTTTCGCCCCGGCAGTTCCAGTTGGCTGCGGGGCCTGCTTGGACGACGGATCGACAAGGTTCTGGTGGCCGCCACCAAGGCCGATCATCTGCACCATGAAAGCCATGAGCAATTGCAGGCCGTCACCAGGCGGCTGGTTGATGGGGCCATCACCTCTATCGGCATGGCGGGCGCGGGCATCGAAGTGGTTGCCCTGGCCTCGGTGCGGGCAACGCGGGAAGCAACCGTCAAGCAGGATGGCCATTTGCTGCCGGTCGTGGTCGGCACGCCCATGCAGGGCGAAACCATCGGCGGTGAGCGATTCGATGGCAACCGCAGGACAGCGGTTTTTCCTGGCGACCTGCCGGATAATATCGAAAGCCTGTTTCAAACGCCAAAATCCGGAAAAGACACCGGGCCGGATCTCAACATAATCAGGTTTCGCCCGCCGGAACTGGACGAAACAGGCGGCGGCATCAAGCTGTCCATTCCGCATATAAGGCTCGACCGCGCCCTTCAATTTCTCCTCGGAGACCGTCTGGCATGAGCAAGACACCAGAAGATCAACGCCCGATGCCACGCCGGCCTGCGGCCTTTTCGCTAGAGGAACCATCTTCCTCCCCTGCCCGCCCGCCTTTTGTCGAGGCGCCGGAGCCGCAAAGACGCGCGCCGAAAAGCTTCGACGCCAATGTAACGATCACGCCCGATGCTGAAGACCCGTTCCTGGCAGGCTTGAGCGAAGACGAGGCCATCGTGCCAATTGCAAGACCCGCCAAGCGCCGCTTCTCGTTCGGCAAGATTGCCGGTGCAGCATTCGGCGCGCTTGCCTCCTTCGCGATCGGTCTCTGGATCGATGACCTGATCCGTGATCTTTTCACCCGGGCCGATTGGCTTGGCTACACCGCGCTGACCTTGCTGGGCATCGGCCTATTGGCGCTGACAGTCGTGGTGATCCGAGAGCTGGCTGGCATTTACCGGCTGAATGCCGTGCAGGCAATCAAACAGCGTGCCAGCACACTTTCCTTGCAGGGTACGGCCAGCGAAGCGCGCAAACTGGTCAAGGACGTCGAGGATCTGACCCAGCACCGGGCGGAAACCGCCCGGGGTAGGAGCGTGCTGAAAGCCGCCGAAAACGACATTATCGATGCACCACATCTGATTGCCTTGGCCGAGCGGGAATTGCTGGCGCCTCTGGATGCCAAGGCCCGCAGCCTGATTATCAACGCGTCAAAGCGGGTTTCGGTGGTCACAGCCGTCAGCCCGCGCGCCCTTGTGGACCTTGCCTATGTGCTGTTTGAAGTGGTGCGCCTGGTGCGCGCCATGGCGGAACTTTACGGTGGCCGCCCCGGCTCCATCGGCATGCTGCGGCTCTTGCGCGATGTCTTCGCCCATCTGGCCGTGACCGGCTCGATTGCCATCGGCGATGGCCTTGCTCAGCAAGTTCTGGGTCACGGCCTTGCCTCCCGGCTGTCAGCAAGGCTTGGTGAAGGGGTGATCAACGGGTTGATGACGGCGAGAATCGGTATTGCCGCCATGGACATCTGCCGACCCCTGGAGTTCAAAGCGTTAAGACGTCCAGGCATTGGAGACTTTATGCCAGCGCTGAAACCCGCCATCAATCCCGACGGCAAGGCCTTGTAAAAATTACAAATTCCGCAAAATACCCTTCAAGAGATCTCGTGTGGGATAAAGAGCGCAAACCGCATTGAGACCATAACGACTAAGGAAATATTAACCATCCTTGCACTATAAATCAGCCAACAAGTGTTCGTCGATTACGCCAAGGAAAGCCGATGCCGCACCGTTTCTCTTTGCTACTCGGCAGTTTTGCCGTTGCCTGCGCCATTGCCCTTCCGGCAGGCGTTGCTGATGCAGCCCAGAAGGATCGCCAGTTCTTCGAATCCGTTTCCGGCGTCTGGAGCGGACCGGGCGAAATCGTCGCTGGAAAGTACAAGGGTACAAAATTCAACTGCAATCTGACGGGTGAGCCTGTCGAAGGTGCAGAGGCTGGCATCAAGCTGGGCGGGACGTGCCGGGTCGGCGTGTTTTCCCAACCGATGAATGCCGTGATTTCAATGAAGGGCGGCGCCTATAGCGGCCAGTTCCTCGACGGCGCCGAAGGCAAAGGCCTCGACATCATCTCCGGCCAGGTGAATGGCGATAAAGTGGTCATGGGTATTAACCGCGCCAAACTGAACGGTGCCATGGTCGCCAGCATCGAAGACGAAAAGGCCATGAACGTCACCATTTCCGTCAAGGTCGAAGACCGGATGATCCCGGTTATTGGTTTGCGGCTCAATCGCCAGGTTGACCAGTTGGCCGTTGGCTCGATCAAGAAATAAACCGGCCTTCCGTGGCGGTAACAGTTTCCAGACCCGGCATTAAAAGATTGCCGGGTTTTTCGTTATGGAATAAATAGACCTCCACCTTCGGGGGAGTTTTAGTTCCTTCATAAAAAGGCGTGGGAGACCTAATCACCCTGCCCCGCCTTTACCCTTACCACGTCTTGAAATGCCTATTCCTTGCCAATGGACGGACTGAAAACCATCAGGCTGAGGATTTCGAACAGCACCTGTGCCCCCGCCTGCGCCGTATTTGTGGTGCTGTCATATTGCGGCGCGACTTCCACCACATCGCCACCGACAAGGTTGACACCTTTCAGACCACGCAGCAGTTCCAGCACCTCACGTGTGGTCAAGCCACCGACCTCGGGCGTGCCGGTTCCTGGCGCAAAGGCCGGATCGAGACTGTCGATATCAAAGGACAGATAGGTTGGACCATCCCCGACCACCTGCAAAGCCTTGGCGATGACCGCTGAAATGCCAAGCGCTGAAATCTCCTCGGCATGAATAACCGTCATGCCGCTTTCATAGCTGAATTCCCAGAGATATTCCGCCGGTCCACGAATGCCGATCTGCACCGTGCGCGTCGGGTCCACCACGCCATCCAGCACCGCATTTCGAAATGGGCCGCCATGGTGAAATTTGGTTTGATCAAACTGGCCGCTGGTATCGCAATGGGCATCGATATGAATAAGCCCGACTGGACGATCTTTTCCAACCGCCTTCAAGATCGGATGCGTAATCGAGTGATCGCCACCGACGCTGAGCGGCACTACCCCTTGCGCCACCATCTGGCCAATACGGTTTTCAATATCGACATGGCTCTGCTCCAGCCGATAGCGGCTGGCAAATGGCACGTCACCGACATCCGCCACCTTCAAGTCATGCACTGGCGCGCAATCCAGCACATGGTTATACGGCCCGATCCGCTCGATGGTGCGCAGTGCCCGTGGCCCGAAGCGGGAACCAGGGCGGTTGGTGACGCCAAGGTCCATCGGCACACCGATGATCCCCACGTCCAGACCGCCGAAATCCGGATTCTCCGCTTCGACCTGTCGATAGGGAGCCGATAGAAATGTCGGAATGCCCGAATAAGGAGCAAGCCTCGTCCCCTTGCTGTCAAAGATTTTTTCAGCCACCCGCTTGAAGCGTGGATCAAACACTTCTCCGCCGGTCTCGCCGCCGTATTTACGCCGCAGCGCGTCGAGCTTTTCATTGTCGAAGGCCATAGCCGTCACCTTTTACTGACAGGGTTCAACCAGCCATCGTAAATGTCCTCAACCGGTCCGGCAATGTCGCTATGGTCGGGCAATCGACATTGGCGAAGGCAAGCCGTAGATAACCCTCCTGCCCCGACCCGAAAAATCCGCCGGGAACCGCCAGAATGCCCGCTCGCCGCGCCATTTGTTCGGCGACATCGATGGATGCGGCCTGCCCGAACGGATGGCGGGCAAAGGCGAAATAAGCGCCGATCGATGCCAAATGCCATTGCGGCAGAAGGTCGAAGGCCTGGCGCAGCGCCACGGTGCGCCGGGCGATCTCGGCGGCGTTGTCCGCCCGCCAGCCATCCAGAACCGGCAGCGCCTTGGCTAGCGCGATCTGGGCAGCGCGCGGCGCGCAGATCTGCAAATTGTCCATGATCTTGGCGATTTGCTCCACCACAGGTCCGCCAGCGCAAATTGCCGCCAGACGGTGACCGGGGATGGCGAAGGATTTCGAAAAACTGTAAATCTGGATCAGACCCTCCGCCCAATCCGGCTGCGAAAACAGCTCATGCGGCCTGCCGAAACCAGGATCGAGAAAATCGCGGTAGGTTTCATCGACAATCAGCCAGACGCCATGGGCGCGGCAGAGCCGGTAAAGATCGGCGAGCAATTCCTTCGGATAGACCGCGCCGGTCGGATTGTTGGGCGTTACCAGCGCCAGCGCCTTGATGCCGCTTTTCACCACCTGTTCAGCCCGGTCAAGATCCGGCAGAAAACCGTTGCCGCTGTCGCAGGGCAAGGCGACCGTTTCGATGCCCAGCATGGTGAGCGTCGTATCATGGTTGAAATAGAAGGGATCGGTCAGCGCGATCCGCTCACCTGCTCCCGCCAGCGCCATGGCAGCACAGATGAAAGCCTGGTTTGCACCAGCGGTAATATGGATCTGCTCCGGCGTAAAATCTGCATCGTAAAGATCGGAAAGATGCGTGCAATAAGCCTTCCTGAGCACCAGTTCCCCTTCTATTGCCCCATAGCCGCAGGCTTCGGCAGACCCCGCCGCTTGTGCGAGCCAGGCCAGCAGATCGGTATGCGGTGGATGGCCCGGTGCGGCCTGCGACAGATCGATCAACGGTCCCGCTGCTGCGTCATAAGCCCGACCCCAACCGAAAACCGAGGGAATAGGCGGCGTCGCAAGCCGGGCGACACGCGGATTGAAGGAGGCAAGAGACATGGGCAGATCCATATTGGCGGGAGGAACACCAAATATATAGGCTTTCCCGACAGGCTGGCGCAATCACTGAGCCACTAAAGCGCCGTGCGCCCTATATGGCGCACAAAGGTTCGCTGTAGCTCTCTATATTTGCTGGATATTTTTCCAAAGCAGCCCCCGAAAATCGCCATCTGCTCGACATATCAAGCTGATAGCACCATTTCCGGATTCGTTTTATGAACCGTCCGTTCCTTTCGCGGATGTCCCTCGTGCCGTACGAGTCCTCAAAGACCCGCTTTTTTCAGGGGATTTTTTGTGTGCAGTGCAATGCGGGATAACCAAACAGTTAGAATGCTCTGCTATCATTGTCGTCATTGGCATAGGCAATTGCGTTGAGAGACAAGCCAGGCAGCGGCCAAGGCAGGCCGGTAGCAAACAGGAAGAACGGATATGTACCAGTATGATCTCGTGGTAATCGGCAGCGGCCCCGCAGGACGCCGGGCTGCCATTCAGGCCGCCAAGCTTTCCAAGAAGGTTCTGGTCATCGAGCGCGGCGGTCATGTCGGCGGGGTCTCCGTCCATACCGGCACAATCCCTTCCAAAACGCTGCGTGAAACGGCTCTCAACCTGACCGGCTGGCGTGAGCGCGGGTTTTATGGTCGCTCCTACCGCGTCAAGCAGGAAATCAGCGCCGATGACCTTCGCCGCCGGTTGCTGATCACCCTCGACCATGAAGTCGATGTGCTGGAACATCAGTTTTCCCGCAACCGGGTGCAGCAATTGCGCGGTCACGCCATCTTCCTTGATTCTCACACGCTTGAGGTCACCAAGGAAGACGGCGAAGTGCAGCGGGTCAGCGCCAATGCAATCCTGCTGGCAGTCGGCACCCGCCCGCACCGGCCTGCCCATATCGCCTTCGATGGCGTCAGCATTCTCGACAGCGATGATATCGTTCATATCAAGGACGTGCCGCGTTCCATGGTGGTGATCGGCGCGGGCGTTATCGGCATCGAATATGCGACGATCTTCAGCGCTCTGGATACCCAAGTGACGGTGGTCGAGCCGCGCGACAGCATGCTGGATTTTATCGACAAGGAAATCGTCGAGGACTTTTCCTACCAGCTCCGTGACCGCAACATGAAGCTGATCTTCGGACAATCGGCAGAAAAGGTCGAAAAGGAAGATGGAAAATGTCGGGTGACGCTGAAGAATGGCCGGGTGCTGAATTCCGAAATGGTGCTGTTTGCCGCAGGCCGCGTCGGCGCCACCGATACGCTGAACCTTGCAGCCTGCGGGCTGGAAGCTGATAACCGTGGCCGGTTGAAGGTCAATCCGGAGACGTTCCAGACCGATGTCCCCAATATCTATGCGGCCGGAGACGTCGTTGGTTTTCCGAGTCTGGCCTCCACATCGATGGAACAGGGCCGTATTGCCGCCCGCCATGCCGTTGGCGCCCCTTCCGGCGAACCGCCGCAATATTTCCCCTATGGGATTTATGCCGTGCCAGAGATCTCCACCTGTGGGCTGACGGAGGAAGAGGTCAAGCAACGTGCCATTCCCTATGAATGTGGCATTGCCCATTTCCGCGAGACCTCGCGTGGCCATATCATGGGCCTCGATAGCGGCATGTTGAAAATGATCTTCTCGCTGAAAACCCGCCGCCTGCTCGGCGTTCATATCGTTGGCGAAGGCGCAACCGAACTGGTCCATATCGGCCAGGCCGTGCTGAACCTGAAAGGAACAGTGGAATATTTCGTCGAAAACACCTTCAATTACCCGACGCTGGCAGAGGCCTATAAAATCGCCGGACTGGACGCCTGGAACCGGATGGGAGAACTGAAGGTCGAAAAAACCGTGAAAAATGCGGCGCAATAGGCTCGAAAACCTGGCATTCGCCCGAGCTAAACCGCTGCGCACTTTTGCGGGAATCGCCTAGAAAACCAGGCTGGCGCCATCAGCGGGAATGTAGAGCCTTGCTCTCACCTCTGGCGCTTGCCTCTGTGCGGCGGCGGCAAGATCGGCGCGACTGACGGTGGCGTGGTCGACGGCGTCGAGATGAGTGGCGATGACCATGGCTCGGGGCGCAAGGTGCAAGACCTCCATCACCATGGCGGCATCCATTACCAGCGGTCCACAGCCGTTCCATTCCGCACCGCAGGCGTGAACGACAATCACATCCGGGCGGTGATCAACAAGCACCTGCCGCACCGCATCGCACAGGATGGTGTCGCCAGCCCAGTAAAGCACTGGTTCAGCGGCGGCCCGCAGCAGGAAGCCACTGACGTCTCCCATATCCGCCAGAACCTCAGGCGGCCCATGCTGGCCATCCGTCGTTTCTAGACGCACTTCGCCAAGCTGTGTGGCACTTTCAATCCCGATCACCCGTGAGAAGCCCATGGCACGGATCGCCGCCACATCGCGTGGGTGGCAGAATAATGAGATGTCAGGTGGCAATAGCTGTTTGGCAACATCGTCGAAATGATCGGAGTGAAGATGCGAAACCAGCACCGCGTCAATGCCGTGAATCACCTGCTCGACCGGGATTGGCAGATCGACCAGTGGCGAGGTCAAGGCCCCGCGATAACTTCGGCCCTGCCCCTTTGCCGCCAGCCAAGGGTCAATCAGCAGCGTTAGCCCGGCCATCTTTAACCGCAGCGTGGCACTGCGGATCAATTCTATCTCCATGCCGCTCTCCAACACCCACGGATTTTTCTACAGCCTTCTATCAAAGACAATTGATTCTCTGGAGGCACCGCCCCTGTCCCATCAAGCCCCACCCTACCTTTCAGACAGCGCTCATCAGCATAAAAAAACCGCCCCGAAGGGCGGTTTTATCATTATCGAAGTCGTAGAAGGGTCGCTTATTCAGCATCGCCTTCGTCAGCAGCCTTCTTCTTGGCGGCAGCCTTCTTCTTTGGAGCGGATTCTTCGCCTTCAGCGGAAGCGTCCTCAGCCTTGACAGCCTTCTTCTTGGCCGACTTCTTGGCAGGCTTGGTGTCGTCGCCGTCTTCGTCTTCAGCCAGCAGTTCTTCCTTGGTCACAGTCTTATCCGTAACATTGACCTCGGAGATCAGCTTGTCCATGACCTTTTCTTCAAAGATCGGAGCACGCAGCGATGCAGAAGCGCCGGGCGTGTTACGGAAGAAGTCGATGATCTGCTTTTCCTGGCCCGGGAACTGCTGCAACTGAGCGTAAAGCGCACGCTGCATTTCTTCCTCGGTCACATCGATAGCAGCCTTTTCACCGATTTCGGAGAGAACCAGGCCGAGACGAACGCGACGTTCAGCCAGGGCGCGGTATTCTTCGCGGGCTGCATCTTCCGTTGTCTCTTCATCTTCGAAAGTCTTGCCGGACTGTTGCAGATCGGTGTTGATCTGGCGCCAGATATTGTCGAATTCGGCATCAACCAGACGCGAAGGCGCTTCGAACTTGTACATCTCGTCCAACTGATCAAGGATCTGACGCTTGATCTTCTGGCGGGTCACATTGCCGTACTGGCTTTCGATCTGGCCGCGAACGATTTCCTTCAGCTTATCGACCGATTCCAGGCCGAGCTTGGTGGCCAGCTCGTCATTGATCTCGGTTTCAGCCGGAGCCGCAACTTCCTTGACGGTGATGTCAAAGGTGGCGTCCTTGCCAGCAAGATTTGCAGCCGGATATTCGGTCGGGAAGGTCACGTTGATGACCTTTTCGTCGCCAGCCTTCAGGCCGACCAGCTGCTCTTCAAAGCCGGGGATGAAGCGGTTGGAGCCGATGACCAGCTCTGCATCTTCGTCCTTGCCACCGTCGAAGGGAACGCCGTCGACCTTGCCAAGGTAATCCATGGTGACGCGGTCGCCATCTGCAGCAACACCGTCCTTGGTGGCGAAGGTCCGCGCGCTTTCGGCGATCTTCATGATCTGCTCGTTGACTTCGTCTTCCGACACTTCAACGACTTCGCGGACGATCTTGATGCCGTCGACCGGCTTCAATTCGATAGCCGGAATGACTTCATAGGCAAGCGTGAATTCGAAATCGGCCTGCGCATTGAGGATCTTGTCGGCTTCTGCCTCGTCCTCGGTCATCGCCACTTCCGGCTGGGTCGCGGACTTTTCACCACGTTCAGACAGGATAGCGGACGGACGATCACGGACGATTTCGTTGACCAGTTCGGCCATGACCGACTTGCCATACATCTTCTTCAGGTGACCCGCCGGTACCTTGCCCGGACGGAAACCGTTGATGCGAACCTTGTCCTTGACGTCAGCAAGGCGCTCATTCATCTGCGCTTCCATGTCAGCGGCCGGAATGATGACCTTGAGTTCGCGCTTCAGCCCTTCAGCGAGCGTTTCGATAACCTGCATGTTCTAACCTTCGTGTCGTGGCAGCCATGCTCGGACAGCCATGTGTTTCGTTGGCGTCCGTGCCCGGACTGCCGGTTCTTATCGTCTCGGCTGCGAGGCAGCCGGTGGTTCTCCACAGTGCCGTGCGTTTGATAAAACGCACAAGGGACGCTGTAACACTTTAAATTCGCTGCATAATTCCTTGAACCTATACCGGTTCAAGGAATTATGCAGCCAGCACGCCCTCCGCTGATCCAGAGGCGGCTGTGTGGCAAACATTTAGCATTTTGCCAGGCAAAGCAGCTCCACAAGCCACGCGTGCAGGCCTCATCACACAGACCCTAACATACAAACAATGGGCCGGAATGCACGCATTCCCGCCCTCTGCCTTGCTGCCTTACGTTCTGGTGCGGGTAGAGAGACTTGAACTCCCACGCCTTGCGGCACCAGAACCTAAATCTGGCGTGTCTACCAATTTCACCATACCCGCGATCCATCAGAACGTCATGCACTTTGCATGACCCCGCCGGAGCGCGGTCTCTATAACACCCGTTTTTCAACACGCAAAGGAAAAATGACAGTGACATGTCCTCACCGTGAAATCACATCCCGACAGGCATGTGTCAAAAATCCGGTTCCCGATAAACCGGCTGGCCCGCGACGAACAATTGCCGGATCTGCGCCCGTCCCGCATGAGACACCCGTATGGCGATTGAAACCGCACCTTGATTACGCTGTGCCTCAATATCGCGGCCCTCGCCTTCAGGGACATAGAATCGCTCGATCCCGTAATGCACGGTCAAACTGTCTCCGGGCGCCAGAGGCGATGGAAAGGACAGCGGCTCGCTTAACAGCACGACGCTTCCCGGCTTTGCCGACAGATCGGCGACCGACGCCTCTTCGACCGAGGCAAAGCCATCGGCCTGCGGCACGACACGAACATGCAGACGCACATCCTGTCGGCTTGATGGCCGAGGACCGATGATCTTTTCTTCAGGAATGCGGGAAATCGGATAATTCAGCACGACAAAATCGCCGCGCAGCAGATCGCGCGGGTCGACCGCCTCGGTCCGCAGCAGGACCTCCTGGCCGTTGCGCAAAATATTGGCCCGCTCGCCAATCTGGTAGCCGATTGCCGCCGTTTGCAGCGCAGCCAGAAGAATCGCCGCGGAAACCATACGAAAAATATGATTGCGCTGCATCATGACCGCTCCCGTCCTTCAACCACCATCGGACGCTTGCGCGTGCCCAGCAGCTTTTCCATCTGGCTGACGCCGAGGGCCAGCAAAGCGACAATCACACCGGCAATCAGGAAAAAGCCCGATGTCCCCAACAGAGAATCAATTGTTGTAAAGGACAGATAGAGGATCTCGCCTGCGAAAATCAGATAGGCCAGCGCCCGCACCACACCATCATGACGCCCACGAAGCACAAGGGCCGCAATGGAAATTCCAACCGCAGTGACAGCCACCAGCGCCAGTGGCAAACCGTGATCAAACTCAATATTGAGGACGAAAAGACCCATTGCCGCCAGCAGCAAGGCATGAAAACCGGCAATCTGCACGGACATATACCGTGCGAGCAGCGGCAAAGCTGACGCTGCGAATGCGGCAACCCCTAAAGCCACATAGGCCATGGCAAGACCTGGCTGCATGATCTGCGCATAGATCCAGGCAAGCCAGCCAAGAATCAGCAGGCCGGATATATGCTGAACCCGGATGTTTCCGGTGAAAAGTGCCAAGCCTGTAACGAGCACAGCCAAAAGGGGCGGTGTCCAAACTGCCTCCAGCGTCCAGGAGAAATCAAATTGGTCAAGGGTTGCAGCCGCCAACCCCAGCGCCAGAACACCAACGAAAGCCGCCATCGCACCGGAGCGAAACAATAGGCAGGACAGGCTTGCCATACCGATCCACAGATAAAGCAGATCGAGAAGGTCGCCCGACAGGTGATACAGCTGCCCAACCAGCGACAGTGCTGCGCCGAAACTGGCTGCTCCCAGCACCAGAAGGGCATGACCCGACGCCTGCCGCCTTTGAGCGAGGCAGAAGGCCGCACCGCCGTGAAAGCCCCAGATCAGCAGAATCAGGCCAGACACCTTCACCAGGCGCGGAATGGCCTGCCAATTGGCCGCCACAAGCAGCAGGATGGCGGCAGAGACCAGCACTGCCGACAGCATGAGCAACACGCCGCCGATATTGAAATTGCCCGCCCGGGCATCATGATCCTCGATCATCGCCGCGGCGGCCTGTTTGCTGATCAGGCCCATGCCGGTCCAGCGATCAAGATCTTTCTTCAGTTTCACCCGATACATCATAGCTCCGTCCGTCGCGGCAGTCCTCTATATAGGCGCCTTTTCAACAATGTCGAAAACCCGATTTCAGCGTCGCAGCAGCGAGAACTATCAGGTTGGCATGGGTATTCAGCCAGCGATAATCACCACATGCACAAAATGCATAGCTCACATGACAATATCGCACTGCACAAAAACCATAAAAACGATTAGATAAATACCAACAGCAGACGGGAACATGAGTGTTTACGGATGCAGGCAGCGCAAGCTGCAATTCAGTTTCGGTGCAGCATACTCCTCCTCCCAATGCGCGCCGAACGGGCTGACAACCCTCCTCCTCCCAGTTGTCGCCCATTTCAAATGACGCCCGCCGGATCTCCTCCCCCGGTGGGCGTTATTGTTTTCAGCCTCTTCTCCTCCACCGTTCATGAACGACTGAAACCGCTCACACTCAGATTTTCAGCAGCGGGACCATTGTGAGCCGAATTTGCTCGAGAAATAGACAGTTCTTAACAAATCATTGAGACGCCATGCAATCACAGCATAGGTGCTCCGCTGGAATGGCACTTCATAAGTTATGCCGCAGCGCATATATTCTCCTCAACACATGAAGGGCTGGCCGATTTGCCAGCGAACGCTGAAAAGAGGCAAGACCATGAACATCACTCGCTCGCTGAACAACTGGCGCAAATATCGTCAGACCATTACTGAACTGGGCCGCATGTCGGACCGCGAATTGCACGACCTCGGCATTGGCCGCGACGACATCCGTCGCGTTGCCCGCCACGCCGTCAAGGCTGGCTGATCTACCGGTCAAGTGATCGCTTGAATTTACATTTAAAGCGTCGAACATTCCCTTCAGGGTGTTCGGCGCTTTATTGTTTTATAATGCTGAGAGACATGATCTTCCGTCGCGAGGAAAACCTGGATCGGTAAGCACAAGAACGACCGTGCAGCAAAAAGCGGCTTTCTTCCCCAGCCGTAACGCGGGTTGGTGGCGAATTTAGACCGGCAGCAGAGGTCGATGCGGAGCGCCGGGTTGCTCGACACGGATACTATCACCCGGATGCACAACGCCACCTTCAATGACAACTGCCATGACGCCTGCCTTGCGGATCAAGCTACCGTACGAGGTTCGGTCCAGCACCGCCTGCATCAAGCCCGGCTGAAAATTATTGATCTGTTTGCAGGGATTGCGAAGACCCGTCACCTCGACCACCGCACCTGAGCTAAAATGCAGGCGGGTTCCTTGCGGCAGCGCAAGAAGATCGACTCCAACTGTGGTGATGTTCTCGCCAAGATCTCCCGGCTGCACCGAAAAACCCTTATCTCCAAGTTCTCTCAGTAGTTCCGCGTGAATAAGATGAACCTGACGCAGGTTCGGCTGGCTGGGATCGGCGGCAACCCGGGAGCGATGCTGGACCGTGACGCCGAGATGAGCGTCGCCTTCCACACCCAATCCCGCGAGAAGCACGATCTCATCTCGCCCCTGCTTACTGAACAGGTGATCTTTGGAAAGGCTGACTGCCTCAACCCTCATCATGTCAATTGCGCTCCCGCCTCAGCTTTGCCCACCAGTCCAGCCGCTTGCGGATATCGCGCTCGAAACCACGTTCCGGCGGATCGTAAAACGTCTGGCGGCCCATTTTTTCTGGAAAGTAGTCCTGCCCGGAAAAAGCATCCGGCTCGTCGTGGTCATAGCGATAGCCGTCCCCATAGCCCTCGCCCTTCATCAGCTTGGTTGGGGCGTTGAGAATGTGCTTTGGCGGCAGCAGCGAGCCATTTTCCTTGGCGGCGCGCATAGCGGACTTATAGGCGGTATAAACGGCGTTGGATTTCGGCGCGGTGGCGAGATAGACGCAGGCCTGCGCCAGCGCCAACTCCCCCTCTGGCGAGCCGAGATAATCATAGGCATCCTTGGCGGCGTTACAGATCACCAGCGCCTGAGGATCGGCGAGACCGATATCTTCCACCGCCATTCGGACCAGCCTGCGACCAAGATAAAGCGGGTCTTCGCCTGCATCGAACATCCGGCAAAGATAATAGAGCGCCGCATCCGGGTCTGAACCGCGCACCGATTTATGCAGCGCCGAGATCAGATTATAGTGGCCGTCCTGCCCCTTGTCATAGACTGGCGCGCGCCGCTGCACGATCCGTGTCAGCCCCTCGGTATCGAAGACCTCTCCCTGCCGCGCTGCCCGCCAGACTTCCTCGGCCAGCGTCAGGGCCGCCCGGCCATCGCCATCCGCCATGCGCATCAAGCTGATACGGGCGGCCTCGTCCAGCGGCAGGGGCTTTTCCTCAGTCGCTTCGGCCCGTTTTAGTAGCGTCTCAATACTCTCTTCGTCATGCGGCTTGAAGGTCAGCACGCGGGCGCGAGACAAAAGCGCGGCATTCAGCTCGAAAGACGGATTTTCCGTGGTGGCGCCCACCAGAATAACCGTGCCATCCTCCATGACCGGCAGGAAGCTATCCTGCTGCGCGCGGTTGAAGCGATGGATTTCATCGACAAATAGCAATGTCTGGCGGCCAGACATCCGCCGGGCGCGAGCCCCCTCAAACACCCGTTTCAGATCCGCCACGCCGGAAAAAATCGCCGAAATCTGCTCGAAGGCCAGATCTGCCTCCCCCGATAGCAGCCGGGCTACAGTAGTTTTGCCGGTGCCGGGCGGCCCCCAGAAGATCATAGAACCCAACGAGCCGGACGCAATCATCCGGGCCAGAACACCGTCTGGCCCGGTCAGATGATCCTGCCCCGTCACATCGGAGAGCGTTTTCGGCCTTAGCCGATCCGCCAGCGGCCTGCGGGCCGCCATGTCCTCATCCAGTTTCGGGGCAAACAGATCGCTCATCGAAACATCTGCCGCAGCCGCTGGCCATTGCGATCGATCTCAATCCGCCAATAGGCAGGCGAGCCAGCTGCGATCTTCACCATATCCCGCGACGAGGTAACCTCGGTGCCATTGATGGAGACGATGATGTCACCGGGCTGGAAGCCAAGCCGCTGCGCAACCGAACCATCAGCGACAGCGGTAATCGCCACGCCACTTGTCTGCGTGTTCAGTTTCAGCTCATAGGCAAGACGTGGCGACAGATTGCCGACCGTTGCACCTTCAAACGGACTGTTGTCCTTGATCACCTGTTCGTCGCGCGGACGGGTCTCCGGCGCACCGGCCAGCGTCAAGGTAATGTCCTTGGGCTTGCCATTGTCAATCACGTTCAACGTCACCGACTTACCAAGGCCTGTTGTCGTCAGGCGGTAGTTTAGGGCATCGGGATGCTCAACAATCACCCCATCCACCGCCGTAATCACCTGCCCGGCCTTGATGCCAGCTTTATCGGCCGGGCCGCCTTCCACCGTCTTCGTCACCAGCGCACCTAAAACCTGTTTCAGACCAAGTGCGTCAGCGACATCTGACGTGACCGGCTCGAATGTGGCGCCAACGTAAGGCCGCTCGAACGATGATGCACCCTTGTCAGCCGCCTCCAGGAACACTTTGACCAGATTGGCGGGAATGGCGAAACCAACGCCGTTCGAGCCGCCGCCCTTGGAAAAGATCGCGGTATTCAAGCCGATCAACTCGCCATTCATATTCATCAGCGCGCCCCCGGAATTGCCGGGATTGATCGACGCATCGGTCTGGATGAAGAAGCCGAAATCGCCTTCCGATACCTGGTTGCGCGCCAGGCCGGAGACAATGCCGCTGGTTACCGTCTGGCCAACACCAAAGGGATTGCCGATTGCCAGCACAAGATCGCCGACCTCGATCTTATCCGAATCGGCGATTTTCAGCGTCGGCAAGCTTTCCTTGGCGTCGATTTTCAAGACAGCCAGATCCAGCCGCTCATCCTTCAAAACAACTTTCACCGGATATTCCCGGCCATCGGACAGCGCCACCTTGATATCGTCTGCCCCTGCGATGACGTGAAAATTGGTCATCACCGTGCCGTTCGCCTCAACAATCACCCCGGAGCCCAGCGAGGTCTGGCGTTCCGTGCGGTTGGGAAACCGCTGGCCAAAAAATTGCTGGAAGAATGGATCGCCGGCAAAAGGATTGACGCGGCTCTGGACGATCCGCTCGGCATAGACATTTACGACAGCCCCATGGGTCTGCTTGACCAGAGGGGCAAAGGACATCTGCATATCCGCCCGGCTTTGGGGCAGGCTTTTCGCGTCCTGCGCCAGTACCGGCGAACCGGCCAGACATGCAAGGACGATGACAGCGGGAGACATCGATTTCAGGCCACGCATACGGGTTTCCTTTTCATTCTCCCAAAACTTGACGGCCAAGTCTTATGGGAGGTTTTCGCAAAGCAAAATAGGCTCTTGGGTGAAAATTGTGGCAAAGCATCGTCATTTCAAGCGCCGACGGTTCGGCGCAACGACAATAATGAAAACCAAGACGCACCGGCCCACCACCCAGGGGAACATTTGCTGGTGAAGTGCATTCTTGATAGCCTTGACGGCGAAAAGCCTGCCGCGTCGAATGACGGGAAAGCCATGACCATGAAAACCGCGTCTGCCACCACCTCGATTTTGTTTCTCAGCACCCTGGTGATTGCAGGCATGATGCCGCGCCACGGCGATGCCGCGAGCTTCGATTGTACCAAAACCGATCTGAAGGCTGACGAAAAAGCGATTTGCGACAATCGCGATCTGAACGATCTCGACGTGAAGATGGTCACCACTTTCGAGCTGATTTCCGGCCTGCTGCCAATGGGCAATCGCGGCGAATTGCAGGACCAGCAGACGGTTTGGCTGAAAACCCGCCAGTCCTGCAATGCCGACAACGACTGCATTACCAAGGCCTATGATGCTCGGTTGAAGGCATTGAAGAGCGTTTACGACAAGATTGAACGTCCGCTTTAAGTTTCTTTGCGCGTTGGCAAGAACCGGGTGGCTTCGCTCCACCGTCCAGGCAAGAGTTTGGCGCATTCACGTCAAACAGGAGCCGGACAATGCAGACCATCCGCTTTACCCCCATGCCCTCCACCCTTGCCGAAGCCTACCGGAGCGGTGCGCCGGATGCCTATGGATGCGTGCCGGAGCGCCGCACCTCGCCTGGTGGCAGCTATCAATGCCGCCATTGCCTGGCGCCGATTGCCGAAGGTGCGCCTTATCTAACCCTGGCCTATCGGCCCTTCCCGCATCTACAGCCCTATGCCGAGACCGGACCGATCTTTCTTCATGCCGAGGAATGCGCGGCTTACGATGAAGGCGATACTTTGCCGCCAATCTTCGAAAGCCCCGATTATATCGTGCGTGGCTATGGCGATGACGACCGTATCGTCTATGGCACCGGCGCCGTTACCGAGACATCGCGGATAGCGGCGCGCGCGCAAGAGCTTCTCCAGGACGAAAAAATCGCCTATGTGCATGTCCGGTCCGCTCGCAACAACTGCTTTCAATGCAGGATCGAGCGGACCCCGGTGGGCGAAGATCTGCCGGAGGGATTGGAAACCGCCTAGAGTTAGTCCGGGAAAACCTGACAGGCCCTAAGCACTGCAAGGAGACATGTCTTGAAAATTGGCGTCATCAATACCGGCGGCACGATCAGCTGCGTCGGCAATCCACTGGCTCCGATGACCAGCACGCAATTCAAGGCAGCCTGCCAGTCCCATCTCGACCCGATTCTCAAGCAGAAGTTTGCCGATCTGGTGCTGGACTATGTGACCGACCTCGCCTTTCCTGAAAGCGAAAGCGGCATGTTGGACAGCACCAATCTGCAACCCTCCGACTGGTGCTTGATTGCTCGCCATATCCTGGAGCGCTACGACACGGTGGACGGCTGGATCGTATTGCATGGCACGGATACCATGGATTACAGCGGCACAGCCCTGGCCATGCTGCTCTCGCGCTTCAGTGCCGATGGCACTGTGCTGGCGCAGCTCAGCAAGCCGGTGATCCTCACCGGCTCACAAGTGCCGCTGTTTCATTCCCCCACGCCGGGGGTGATTTCCGGCATGACGTTCAATAGTGACGCCTTTCAAAATGTCTGTGGTGCGGTAGCAGCCGCCCAGACTGGCCTTGCAGGTGTCAGTGTGTTTTTCGATAGCCAGTTGATGCGCGGCTCGCGGGTGGTGAAAGCCGATGCCAGCCAGTTTCGCGGCTTTTCCAGCCCAAATTTTCCGGTCATCGGCCAATATGGCATCACCCTCGACCTTCATGCCGACCTTACCCCGCCGCCGCCTGTGTCCTCCGCCGTCAGTCTGGATGACGAAGCCGCACGGGCAGAAACTCTGACCCAGTTGCATGCCATCACGTCCAACATAAACAAGGCCCCGGTCATCACGCTCGGGGCCTTTCCCGCCTGGTACGATGCCGCCCAAGGAAAGGCGCTGCTGGCCGATATGATCCGCGCCTGCGTGGCCCAGGGCATTGGCGGATTGGTGCTGCAAGCCTATGGCGCCGGCAATTTTCCAAGCGGAAATGCCCGGCAGCCGGACCAGGGCGCTATCTACAAGGCCTTGGAGGAGGCCAACCGGGCTGGCGTGGTAATTGTTGATAATACCCAGGTTCTGCAAGGTGCTGTGGACTATAATACCTATGCCGCAGGGGCCTGGCTGCCCGCCATAGGCGCATTGAACCCCGTGGATATGACCGTCATGGCCTCCCTCGCCAAGCTGACCGTGCTGCTCGCCGCCCGACACGGGAACGGCTGGTCACTGGACGATGTCAAATATCTGATGCAGATCCCGCTGGTTGGCGAGATGGCCGATATTGCCCGGCTGGACAGCCGCAGCAACGCAGTGCTACTTCCCGGCCAATCGCTGACCACATTCACTGGCAGCACCAGTCTGGTGAATGACCCGGCGCTCGGCCCGCAACTGCGAGACAGCTCCGGCAAGACGCTTTGGTCGATGCTGGGCGAAAATGAAAAAGCCGCCCTGCCCGGCCGGTTGCAGATTCGCGACGATGGAAATCTGGTTTTCTATAGCCGAAACAATCAGCCTCTGTGGCAAAGCCAGACCGGTGGGGCAGAAGGCGCCTCTTCACAATTGCGTCTTGGACAGCCAGACGAAAACACGGTGTGTTTGAGCATTTATGATTACAACCACCGCCAAACGCTCTGGAGCAAGATTTTTTTGCTTCCATCCGACAGGTATCAAGACTCGAAGATGTGAACCACAGCGTCGCAGAAAAACAGTCGTTCGTCTGACGTGGCGGGCGGCTTTGAGCCGCTTGATGTAAGCGGGAATTTTAACGAGATTTTTTACAGTATTTACAATGATCGCCGTTAAAATCGAAAGGAACCTAGAAAAAAGACTTTCACATGCAAAACAACTTTAAAATGGACATTCGCACAGCCCCCCGAAGCCGCTGCCGCATGGATAGTGCCGTGCGCTATATGCGCCAGGTTGCCGATTGCCGGATCATCGATATTTCCCGCTCAGGCTTGGCACTTGAACTCTACACTGCCTTCCACGCAGCAGCTGGCAGCACCGTCCTCATCGAAAATGAGGAAATTGGTCTGCTGGAGGGAATGGTCCGCTGGAACCGGGGTGGACGTCTGGGCATTCAGTTTCGCCAGAACAGCAATTCCATTGCGAAGGTCGCCGCTTACTTTCGCAACTTCCACCAGGAAGTGCGCCCGGTCCTGAAACGATAGACCCGATCGCTCCCCCACAGCTTTGATCGCTCGAGCTAAATGTCACCGGCCAATTTCTGGCGCGCACGGTATTTCAGATTAGCATCATCAACCTGTCATGATATGAAGGCAACTGGTTTGCGATGCTCACGCATCGACGAAGACATTTGCCAGGAGCCTTCCCATGTCGCCACTCGCACACTTGCGCCCCACCGACCTGCACCCTATTACGCGCCGCTCGCTGTTGGGAGGTTTTGCCGCTGCCAGCGCCCTTGTCGTGCTTCATCCGTTTGCCGCCCGGGCAGCAGCCAATCAGGCGCATTTACGGTTGATGGAAACCACCGACATCCATGTCAACCTGATGCCCTACGATTATTATGCCGACAAGCCCAATGACACGATGGGCCTGACGCGCACAGCGACGTTGATCGACGAGATCCGGGCCGAAGCTGGCAACTCCATGTTGATCGACAATGGCGATTTGCTGCAAGGCAGCCCGATGGGCGACTACATGGCCTATAAGAAAGGCATCAAGGCCGGCGACCAGCATCCGGTGATGAAGGCGATGAACACGCTGGGCTATGATTGCGGCACGCTTGGAAATCATGAATTCAATTACGGCCTCGACTTCATGTTCAACACGCTGGCGGCGGCGAAATATCCTATTGTCTGCGCCAACCTGACCAAGGGCCAGCTCGCCTCCGATCCGAAAAACGACGCGCTATTCTTCAAGCCCTTCACCATCATCGAAAAGACCATCAAGGATGGCGCGGGCACCGAGAGCGTCATCAAGGTTGGCTTTATCGGGTTCGTTCCGCCGCAGATTATGCTCTGGGATGCCAAGAACCTGGAAGGCAAGGCCCAGACCCGTGACATCGTTGAGGCGGCGCGCGCCTGGGTGCCTGTCATGAAGGAGCAAGGTGCCGATATCGTTATCGCGCTATCGCATTCCGGTATCGATGGCAGCGGCCAGACGGAGAGAATGGAAAATGCTTCGCTCTACCTGGCGACAGTTGACGGCATTGATGCGATTTTCACAGGCCATCAACATTTGGTCTTTCCCGGCCCCAAGACCTGGGATGGCGTCCAGGGCGCTGATCCGCTGAAGGGAACATTGATGGGTAAGCCCGCGGTTATGGCTGGCTTCTGGGGCTCTCATATGGGCCTGATCGACTTCATGCTGGAAAAAGATGGCAATCGCTGGAAAATCGTCGATTTCACCGCTGAGGCGCGGCCGATCTATCACCGCGATGACGCCAAGAAAATCATTGCCGATGTCAGGGACAATCAGGACGTTGTGGCGGCCGTAAAGGACGAACATGAGGCAACTTTGGCCTATGTGCGCACCCCGGTCGGCAAGACCTCCGCACCGCTTTACTCCTATTTTGCGCTGGTGGCCGACGACCCCTCGGTGCAGATCGTGTCCAATGCCCAGACCTGGTATATCAAGGACATGCTGAAGGAGACGAAGTACAAGGATTATCCTGTCTTGTCAGCCGCAGCTCCGTTCAAGGCTGGCGGCCGCGGTGGCGCCGATTATTATACCGATGTTCCCGCAGGCGATATCGCCATCAAGAATGTCTCGGACCTCTACCTCTATCCAAATACCGTGCAGGCGGTGCTGATAACAGGCGCGCAAGTCAAGAACTGGCTGGAGATGTCGGCTGGGATGTTCAACCAGATCAAGCCTGGATCAAAAGACGCAGCCCTGCTCAATCTCGACTTCCCATCCTACAATTACGATGTGATCGATGGCGTCACCTATGAGATCGATCTGTCGCAACCTGCGAAATATGACAAGGACGGCAAAGCGATCAATCCGGATGCAAACCGGATCAAAAACCTGAGCTTTAACGGCAAGCCGATCGATCCCGCCCAGCAATTTGTGGTCGTCACCAACAATTACCGCGCTGGCGGCGGCGGAAAATTCCCTGACATCGCCTCAGACAAGGTGATTTTCGTCGGCCCGGATACCAATCGCGATGTCATCGTCCGCTATATCGTCGCGCAGGGCACCATCAACCCTGCTGCGGACGGCAATTGGCGCTTTGCCGCGATCCCCGACACGACCGCCAGCTTCCAGACAGGCCCCAAGGGCCGGGCGTTTGCCGCTGAGGTCAAGGGCGCGAAGATCGAGGATGCCGGTGACGGCGCGGACGGTTTTGCCAATTACCGGCTGATTCTGTAAAACAAGGATCCAGCTAAAATGCAAAACGCCCGGACCAAATCCGGGCGTTTTGCATGAAAAATTACCCCTAAAACCCTTAAGCGCTGCGATCCTTGGCGCCATCGGCAAACAGCGAAGGTCCGTTCTGGTCAATAATCTGGCGGGCCTTGCGGAAGGTGCAATCCAGCGCATCTTCCTTGGATGTAAACATGTCGGCGCGAATGAAGCTGCGGGTCAGCGTTTCGCCATTGACGTCCTTTTCGATCCGCCCGGCCAAACGCAACTGGCTACCTTCCTTGATCGGCTCGGCATAGATCCGGCAATCGCCATGCAATTGCGGCTCGACGGAAACGGACTGCTTCGTCTCATCTGATGCTGAAGAACCCGAAAACGCCGAAAAGATCTTCGAAAGAAAGGATGCCATTGCAACTGCCCTCTGCCTGCCAACAAATATCATGGCGCAGGGACACTCACGCATCCCGGCCAAGACCAATGTCGTTTGTCGGCAAGCATGATCATAAAATCAAGCGATTTTGCTCAGAACCGGCGATAAAACGCTCATATCAGGCAACTGCATCCTCAGCAGGCATGGATTTCACTGCGGTTTCATTGGTCATCACACGACGGTTACGCAGGAAAAACTGGAAACTGGTTGGCGCCCGCATCAGATAACCGGGATAGGCAGCAACCAGCCGCATCAGAACCTTGAAATCCGGCAGGTAGCCTTTGGCCAGGCCACGCAACAAGGCATAGGTATAGGCACCTTCATAGAGTTTTTGGCGGAACAGAACAGTCTCCGGATCGGCAAGCAAGATAACCGGCGTATCCTTGAGGTAATTATATTGAAGCGCCAGACAACCCTGAATCGCCACGGATTTCGGGCTATCCCAGGACACGTTGGACCAGTAGAGATTAACGCCTTCCAGGCAGCTGACATTGATCTTCGGATCGATCACCGTGTCGTTGAACAGGCAAAGCTCGATCCAGAAAACATGATCCTCACCGGCACTGCGCAGCGCGCCATTGAAACGCAAACCGGCATTTTTCTTGAAGCGGTAAACGACGGTCGATGTCTGCGGGGGGCACTCGCGGATCATCACTTCCGCAAGTCGGCCCTTGCGGAAGGCATGGTAATTGTCACCGCAGATCAAGTCTTCATCGGAAGCAAGCGCGCGGCGCGTACCAGGAAGACTAATGAAATAGTCGGCATAATACTTGCCACGAACATGGTTGCAGAAGAAGAAATCGCCAAAGACAAGCCCGTCCAGGGCACGCTGAATGTGATCGTTGTGCCAGACGTCGTCGGAATCGAGAAAGGCTACATAGTTGACGGGATCGGCTTCAAGATAATCCAGCGCCATATTGCGCGCTTCGCCTGGTCCACCATTGTCTTTTTCAAGCAGAACGATGCGCAGATTGGGACCGGCTTCGAAATCAGCAAGTTCCTCTTTGGCGGAAATTGGCGAGCTATCGTCAACGATAACAACGCTTATCTCAACGTCACTGTCTAACTTCTGCGATTTAATCGATTCCAGAGCCCGGGATAAAATTCCCTTCTCTTTCTGGAAAAAGGGAATCACGACAGCAACCGATACACTCATCATACACCTCACGTTGCTTCAACGACACCCTTTGCCACGCATGGTTTTCAAGCCATGTGCAGCCAAGATCTGTTCGGACACCATCACTGGTGCCGCAGCGTTCACGGAAAAATAATTAATACAAAATTAAGCCTACACAACATTAGTCGAGCCAGCAACATCTAGAAACGTCATTTATTGGGTCTATTTTTTTAAGAATCGTGGGAACGAAATCAGCATTACCATTATGTTACACATGTATTTTAAGGGATTTCCCAAATTGGGACAGCACTGTTAAAGCAGTAAAATCAGGAAAAACTATTCGAAATCAACATTTTGGAAAATTGATATGTACCGCCCCCCTTATTGTTGGGGATTTTTTACAAACCATAAGTGGATATATTCTAGTCAATGCAACCAAATATGATTGCATGCTTGACTGCAAAAAACGGAACTTATGGTAAATTTCTTGATAGCGTCAGTTTATGATCCATATCGAGACATGGACCGAGGCTTTCGCAGTGGTGCTTAGAACCCTGTTTTTCCTGCTTTCGCTCCAGTAGAGCGCGTCAGCAACGTCGTTCGCCTATACCCTGCCGAGGTAAAACCGTATTTTTCACTATCTGCGGCAGGATTGCTTAAAGCAGTTCCAACTTCGGGATCGATGCGTTAGCAGATAGCACTGATATTGCCGATGCTGGAAACCAGACCATGACAAAAACTGCCGTCCAAGATGCCGTTCATGCGCTTCGCGACCTTTTCCCCGCGACACCACTGCAATTGAGCGAGCACTTGAGCACGTTGTTCAATGCCAACATTTATTTGAAGCGTGAGGACCTGACGCCGGTGCGCTCCTATAAGGTGCGTGGCGCCTATAACTTCTTCCGCAAGGTTATTGCCAGGGGGCAGATCGACAAGATCTTCGTCTGCGCCTCAGCCGGCAATCATGCGCAAGGTTTCGCCTTTGCCTGCCGTCACTTCGGTGTGCATGGCGTGGTGTTCATGCCGATGACCACACCGCAACAGAAAATCGACAAGACCCGCAAGTTCGGTGCCGAATTCATTACCATAAGGCTGGTCGGCGATATTTTCGACCAATGCTACAAGGCTGCCCGCGACTATGTTGAGGAAGCTGACGGCTTGATGGTGCCGCCTTTCGACCATGCCGACATCATCGAAGGCCAGGCAACCGTTGCTGCCGAAATTCTGGAGCAACTATCGCAAGACGTCACCCCCGATCTGGTGATCATGCCCGTCGGCGGCGGCGGCTTGAGTGCGGGCATGACGGGCTATCTAGCAGAAGACCTGCCGCCATCAGCCTTTCTCTTTGCCGAGCCGGTCGGCGCGCCAAGCCTGAAACGCTCGTTGGAAGCGGGTGAAGTCATCACCCTGCCCAAGGTGGATAATTTTGTAGACGGTGCTGCCGTGGCGCGGATCGGCGATGCCAATTTTGCGGCCCTTAAACACTTCCCCCCCTCTCAGGTCATGCTGGTGCCGGAAAATGCGATTTGCGGGACGATCATCGACATGCTGAATGTCGAGGGCGTGGTGCTGGAACCGGCCGGCGCCTTGGCGATTGCCACACTCGGTCTGCTGGAGCGCTCATCCATCGAGGGCAAGACCGTGGTTCTCGTCGTCTCCGGCGGCAATTTCGATTTCGAGCGCCTGCCAGATGTAAAAGAGCGCGCCATGCGCTATGCCGGTTTGAAGAAATATTTCATCCTGCGCCTGCCGCAGCGGCCCGGCGCGTTGCGCGATTTTCTCAACCTGCTCGGCCCCGAAGACGATATCGCCCGCTTCGAATATCTGAAGAAATCCGCCCGCAATTTCGGCTCGATCCTGATCGGCATTGAAACGACGGATGCCTCGAATTTTTCCGGTCTGTTACAGCGGTTCGAGGAAAATGGTCTCGGCTATGAAGACATCACCGAAAACGACATCCTGGCCAATCTGATCATCTGACGATGTTTAAAATTGCACCTTTGCCTGCTTAAAATTTAACGTCCTGCCGCATTTGCGGGACGACAATTGCAGATTACAGAACAGTAGATTTGGAGAAATAGCCGGAAAACAAAGGATAAACAGCCAAAACTCCAAAAAAAGCTCGATCATTGCCAAGCTGGCACAAGAGTTGCTAGTATACAGCCAGAGTTGGCAGCTAGGGTTCCGGCGCGAGAAGCGTGACTGGTCCGAGAGCAGCCACCGGCGGGGGAGACATCCCTGTCGGGTGCACGGCGGGATAAAAGCCCGGGAGACCTCGTTAGCCAAGGGATTGGCGGCGTTGGTCTATGCCGATCCCTTTTGAAAAAAGCAAAAGGGGAAATTCATGCGCCTGTTCTCAAAACTTATTTCTGTTTCTACACTGTCCGTAGCCATGTCGCTGGGCGGACTTGTCCCAGCCGATGCCGCGCCCAAGAAGGAGTTCAAGGTCGCCTGGTCGATCTATGTCGGCTGGATGCCCTGGGGCTATGCCAGCGACCATGGCATCGTCAAGAAATGGGCCGATAAATACGGCATCAAGATCGATGTCACCCAGTTCAACGATTACGTGGAATCGATGAACCAATATACCGCCGGTGCCTTCGACGCGGTCACGCTGACCAATATGGACGGTCTCTCGATTCCCGCCGCCGGTGGCGTCGATACCACGGCGGTGGTCGTCGGCGACTTTTCCAATGGCAATGACGCGGTCATCCTGAAGGGTAAGGACAAGCTTGCCGACATCAAAGGCCAGAACGTCAATCTGGTCGAGTTTTCAGTCTCGCATTATCTCTTGGTGCGGGCACTGGAAAGCCTTAAACTTACGGAAAAAGACGTGAAAGTGGTCAACACGTCAGATGCCGACATGGTCGCCGCTTATAAGACCGATGACGTGACCTCGGTCGTCACCTGGAACCCGCTAGTCTCCACCATCCTCGAAGAACCGACCGCCAAAAAAGTGTTCGACAGCTCGCAAATCCCCGGCGAAATCATGGACCTGATGGTCGCCAATACAGAAGTGCTGAAGGACAATCCGGATTTCGGTAAAGCACTGGCGGGAATCTGGTATGACACGGTCAAGCTGATGATGGCCGACACCGCAGAGGGCAAGGCCGCCCGCGAGGAGATGGGCAAGGCCTCCGGCACCGACCTCAAGGGCTTTGACAGCCAGTTGGCCGCCACCAAGCTGTTCGACAAGGCAGCGGATGCCAGCACCTTCACCACCTCGCCCGGCCTGCCGAAGACCATGGATCTGGTGCGCAATTTCCTGTTTGAAAAAGGCCTACTGGGTAATGGCGCGCCGTCTGCCGACGTGATCGGCATTGAAATGCCTGACGGTAATGTGCTGGGCGACAAGGGTAATGTGAAGTTCCGCTTCACAACCACCTATATGGATGCCGCCGCCAAAGGCGCACTCTGAAACTTATCCGGGACGCATATCCGGGGGCGGGTGATCGCCCGCCCCACCTTCCCCAAGAATTCGGAGCGACAGGATGCGCTGGATCAATCAAAAACCGAGCAATGGTGCAAAACTAAGCCTCGCCACCCTGCCCTTTGCGCTGGTGCTGCTCGCCTACGCCGCAGGTTCGGCGGCACGGCTGGCGGAAAACGCCAATGACAAGCTGCTGCCGGGCTTTGTCGCCTTTGCCGATGCCATCAACCGTTTGGCCTTTACCGCCGATGCCCGCACCGGCGACTATATTCTCTGGACCGATACGCTGGCCAGCCTGACGCGGCTTTTCTCCGGGCTTGGTATTTCACTGCTGATCGCGCTGACCATCGGCATGGCGATCGGGATGCTGCCCTATCTGCGTGCGCTGCTGTCGCCGTTCGTCGCCGCGATTTCCATGGTGCCGCCACTGGCGCTGCTGCCCATACTGTTTATCGCCATGGGCCTTGGCGAGGTCTCGAAAATCACCCTGATCGTCATCGGCGTTGCGCCGATCATGATCCGCGATCTGGCACTCACCGCCCTGGCCCTGCCGCGCGAACAGATCATCAAGGCCGAGACTCTAGGCGGCTCTTCCTGGCAGATCGCCATCAGGGTCGTCCTGCCACAGATCCTGCCACGCCTGATCACCTGTCTCAGATTGCAGCTTGGCCCGGCCTTCCTGTTTCTGATCGCAGCGGAAGCGATTTCCTCCGATAGCGGTCTCGGCTACCGGATCTTCCTAGTGCGCCGCTATCTCTCCATGGACGTGATTTTTCCTTACGTGTTGTGGATCACGCTGATTGCCGTTGTCGCCGATGTCCTGCTCGACCGGTTGCGCATCGCTTTGTTTCCCTGGTCCAATCTGGAGAAGGGCGCATGAGCGGGCTGAAGATCGACAATATCTGGAAGGAATATGGCGACCAGATCGTGCTGGAAAGCGTCTCGCTAACGGTCGCATCTCGGGCGTTCGTTGCGCTGGTCGGTCCATCCGGCTGCGGCAAGAGCACGTTTCTGCGGATGCTGCTGGGGCAGGAGCAGCCGACACGCGGCACCATCCTGCTGGATGGCAAGCCGCTGCCGAAGGAGCCGGGACCAGATCGCGGCGTCGTCTTCCAGCGCTATTCGGTGTTTCCGCATCTCACAGTGCTGGGCAATGTGCTGCTGGGTAAGGAATTGCCCGCCTCGTCGCTGGCCGGTCGTCTGTTTGGCTCTGCCCGGCGCAATGCGGTGGATGAAGCTCGCACGATGATTGCCGCTGTTGGTCTTGCCGGATCGGAGGGGAAATATCCAGCCCAGCTTTCAGGCGGCATGCAGCAACGGCTGGCTCTAGCGCAAGCGCTGATCATGAAGCCAAAAGTGCTGCTGCTGGACGAGCCGTTCGGGGCGCTCGATCCCGGCATTCGCGCCGAAATCCACACGCTGATGAAAAAGCTCTGGCACGAAAACCCGATGACCGTCGTCATGGTCACTCATGACATGCGGGAAGCCTTCACACTGGCCAGCCGCGTCGTCGCTTTTGAGCGTCCCCGTGACCGTCCGGAGGAAAAACAGCGCTACGGCGCCACCATCACCAAGGACATTTCCATCTGGCCACCCCGCCAGGCGGGTACCCCTTCCATCTTTCGCCCTGACCGGGACGGCCCGGTCGCATCCATCGGGCTTCACCGGGACGACCCGGCACATCGTCGATAGGAGACCCATCATGCATATCCGACGCTCTGCCGAAGAGATTGCCGCCAACCGGGCGCGCTATGAGGAACACCAGAAAAGCGGCCTGGACTTTTCCCCGAAGGCCTTGCCAGGCAAAAGCCCACTGCCCGCACCGGACATCGAGGCGACAGACCTTATCCATAGCGAGACCATCCCCGGCGGCTGGTATTGGTCCACGCCGGTAAAAACCCATGAAACGCTGCGGATCGCCCTACCCCACGGGTTTTCAACCGTCACGCTGGTCGCCTGGAACGCGGATGATCGGTCCGAACGGCTGAACCTGCCTGATACCGCCAAGATGCAATGGACCACCGGGCTTGGCAAAGGCCGGGTGATGTTTTCCGACATGGGCAAGGTGATGTTTTCGATCACCGAAGACACCAGCGGCGCGCATGATTGCCTGATGGGCGGCTCCACAGCCGCGTCCAACGCCCGCAAATATGCCAGTGCCAACAGCCAGGGCCTGCGCAATACCCGCGACAATCTTCTGATCATGGTAAGCAAGCTCGGCCTCGACAAGCGCGATATCCCAGCAGCCCTTGCTTTGTTTGCCCCTGTGCGGGTCGATGCGGACGGACGCTTCCACTGGAGGCCGGAGTTGCTCAATGGCGGAGATTACATCGAGCTTCGCGCCGAGATGGAGATGATTGTCGGCTTTTCCAATTGCCCGCATCCGCTCGATCCCAATCCACTCTACCAGCCCAATCCCGTTGTCATTAGCCGGATAAAGGCCAAGCCACTGCAAGCGGACGATCTTTGCCGCACAGCGACAGCCGAAGCGGTACGTGGCTTTGAAAATAATGCGTTTGCAGCGCTGTGAGGGAGGAAACCATGTCTGAATTCAACACCACGTCTCCCCTTCGCACGCCTGATACCGCTGTGCAGGATCACGTCATTGCGGCGGAAGCGCCATTTTCCACGGTGGTCAAAAAAGGCCAGATTCTGCGGATCGAGGACAGTTATGGCCAGCAGGCTATCGACACGCTGTTTTACAACGCCAAGGATTTGTCCGAGCGCTATTCCAATCAGGATACGATGCGCGAACAGGGTGCCGCCTATATTTCCACCGGCACCAAAATCATCTCCAATGACGGCCGGGTAATGCTGACCATGACCGCCGATAGCTGCGGACGGCATGATACCTCTGCCGGGGCCTGCTCCTGCGAAAGCAATACGGTGCGCTTTGGCCATGGTACCAAATATCTGCATGCCTGCCGCGATAACTTTGTGCTGGAAGTGGCGAAATACGGGATGAGCAAGCGCGACGTGGTCGCCAATATCAACTTCTTCATGAATGTGCCGATTGAGCCGAGCGGCCAGATGACCATTGTCGATGGCATTTCCGCCCCCGGCGATTATGTCGAGCTGCAAGCCGAAATGGATGTGCTGCTGGTGATTTCCAATTGCCCGCAGATCAACAACCCCTGCAACGGTTTTGATCCGACGCCTGCCCGGGTTCTGGTCTGGGATAGCGAGGCCTGATCGATGTTCAAGAAGGTACTGATTGCCAACCGGGGCGAAATCGCCGTCCGGATCATCAAGACGTTGCAGCGTCTGGGCATTGCCTCCGTCGCCGTCTATTCCGATGCCGACCGCTTCGCGCTGCATGTGCGGCTGGCTGATGAAGCCATCCGGCTTGGCCCGGCTGCGGCTAGCGAAAGCTATCTGAATGTCGAGGCGGTGATTGCCGCCTGCAAGGAAACGGGGGCTGAAGCCGTCCATCCCGGCTATGGCTTTCTCTCCGAAAATATCGGCTTTGCCGAGCGGCTACAGGCCGAAGGCATCGCCTTTATCGGCCCGACACCGGAGAATATCGCCAGCTTTGGCCTCAAACACACGGCAAGGCAACTGGCGGCAGATAGCGGCGTGCCACTGCTGCCCGGCAGCGGCTTGCTGGACAGCGCCGAAGACGCGCTTTCGGCAGCCGAATCGATAGGCTACCCGGTAATGCTGAAATCTACGGCGGGTGGCGGCGGCATTGGCATGCAGCTCTGCCATGATGCCGCTAGCCTGCAAGCGGCCTTCGACACCGTCCAGCGCACCGCCAAGGCCAGCTTCGGCGATGCGCGGGTCTATCTGGAACGCTTTGTTTCCAAGGCAAGGCATGTCGAAGTGCAGATCTTCGGCGATGGACAGGGCCGGGTCATCGCACTTGGCGAACGGGATTGCTCTCTCCAGCGCCGCAACCAGAAAGTCATCGAGGAAACCCCGGCCCCCGGCCTGTCGGACGCGGTGCGCCAGCGCCTGCATGAGGCAGCCGTCTCGCTTGGTCGGTCTGTCCATTACCGCTCGGCAGGCACGGTGGAGTTCATCTACGATCCCGCCCGAGAAGAGTTTTACTTCCTGGAGGTCAATACACGACTTCAGGTCGAGCATCCCGTCACCGAGTCCGTGTTCGGCATCGATCTGGTGGAATGGATGATCCGCCAGGCCGCCGAAGAGGATGTGCTGACCGGCAATGAACATCTGGTGCCGAAGGGCGCTGCCATCGAGGCCCGGATTTACGCGGAAATGCCCCATGCCGATTTTCGCCCCAGCGCGGGCCTGCTGACGGAGGTGGTGTTTCCGAAAACAACCCGCGTCGATGGCTGGATCGAGACCGGCACGGAGGTGACACCCTATTACGACCCGATGCTGGCCAAGCTGATCGTGTCAGGCAGCGACCGTGACGCAGCGATTGCCGCTTTGCAATCGGCGCTATCGGCAACGTCCATTTCCGGCATTGAGACCAATCTCGATTATCTCAGCGCTATCGCCGCCTCCGATCTGTTTTTAAGCGGTGATGTCGCAACCACGGCGCTGAAGGATTTTTCCTTCGTGCCAGATGTGGTCGAGGTCATCGCCCCCGGCGCCCAATCAAGCCTTCAGGAATTGCCGGGGCGGCTGGGGCTTTGGCATGTCGGTGTGCCGCCAAGCGGGCCGATGGATGCCCGATCATTCCGCCATGCCAACCGGCTGGTCGGCAATGGCGACGATGTGGCGGCGCTGGAGCTGACTGTCTCCGGGCCGGTGCTGAAATTCTTCTCCAATGTCACCCTCGCACTGGCCGGTGCCGAGATGGCGATGACATTGGATGGCGGGCCGGTCGCGCATAACGCGGCCTTTACCGTCAAACCCGGACAGGTTCTCGCCATTGGAGGGATTTCCGGTCCCGGCCAGCGCGCCTATCTGGCGGTCTCGGGCGGATTTGCAGCACCTGTCGTGCTTGGATCGCGCGCCACCTTCGGCCTTGGCCAATTCGGCGGCAATGCCACGGGCCCCCTTAAGGCTGGCCATGTGCTGCGGCTGGCCCGCAGCCCGCAACCCGTCGCCACGCCCGCCGAGGAGCCGCCGGAACTGACCCGCGCATGGTCGGTCGGTGTGGTCTATGGCCCGCATGGTGCGCCGGATTTCTTTCTGGACAGTGATATCGAAACGCTGTTTTCCACTGATTATGAGGTGCATTTCAACAGCGCCCGCACCGGGGTCCGGCTGATCGGCCCTGCGCCGACATGGGCGCGGCAGGATGGCGGTGAGGCCGGGCTGCATCCCTCCAACCTGCATGATAACCCCTATGCGATTGGGGCCATCGATTTTACCGGGGATATGCCGATCATTCTCGGTCCTGACGGCCCAAGCCTTGGCGGCTTCGTCTGCCCGGCGGTGATTGCCAGTGACGAACAGTGGAAGATGGGCCAGTTCAAATCGGGCGATACCATTCGTTTTCATCCTGTGGCGCGAGATGGGGATAGTGCCGCCGCTTTAGGAAGTGTCGAGTATGGGATACCCCCCTCTGCCTTGCCAGGCATCTCCCCCTCAAGGGGGGAGATCGGGGATGGTACCGCCGAAATATCTCGATCGGTATCGTCAAAGGAGATGTTTTCGGTCTTGCCAATCTCCCCCCTTGAGGGGGAGATGTCCGGTAGGACAGAGGGGGGTAAACCACCACCTCCAACGCCAGCTCACCCACCCCTCCCACCAGAAGCCGGATCACCCATCCTCAGCCACAATTCCAACGGCCCTGTCTGCGTCACCTATCGCCGTCAGGGTGACGACAATTTGCTGGTGGAATATGGCGAGATGCAGCTCGACATCGCCATTCGCATGCGCGTCCACTTGCTGATGCAAGCGGTCAAGGCGGCCAAGCTGCCGGGCCTGATCGACCTCACCCCCGGCATTCGGTCGCTGCAAATCCATTATGATGGCACCAGCCTGTCGCGCACCCGGCTGCTGGGCCTACTCAGCGAAATCGAGGCCAGCCTGCCCCCGGCACAGGACGTGACAGTGCCAAGTCGCACGGTCTATCTGCCGCTCTCCTGGAACGACCCGGAGGCGGAACTGGCGATGCGCAAATACCAGGAGCTGGTGCGGCCCAACGCCCCCTGGTGCCCCTCCAATATCGAGTTCATCCGCCGTATCAACGGACTTGCCGACGAGCAGGCCGTGAAGGACACCATTTTCAACGCCCGCTATCTGGTGATGGGTCTTGGCGATGTCTATCTCGGCGCGCCGGTTGCCACCCCGCTCGATCCACGCCACCGGCTGGTGACCACCAAATACAATCCGGCCCGCACCTGGACGCCGGAAAATGCCGTTGGCATTGGTGGCGCCTATATGTGCATCTACGGCATGGAAGGTCCGGGGGGCTACCAGCTGTTTGGCCGTACCATCCAGATGTGGAACACTTGGCGGCAAACGCCGGTCTTTACCCGCGACAAGCCCTGGCTGCTGGATTTCTTCGACCAGATCCGCTTCTTCCCCGTCAGCCACGAAGAGCTGATGGAGGCTCGCGCCGCCTTCCCGCATGGCGGCTATCCGATCCGTATCGAGGACGGTGCGTTTTCCTATGCAAGCTACGCGGCGGATCTGGCTGAAAATGCTGAAAGCATCGGCGCGTTCAAGCGCCAGCAACAGGCAGCCTTCGAAGCGGAACGCCAGCGCTGGAAGAACCAAGGCCTCGACAGCTTCACCGCCGATGAGGACGCAAGCCCCAGTGCTGGCGGCGATATTCCCGACAATTGCTTCGGTGTGGAAAGCGCCGTTCCCGGCAATCTCTGGAAACTGCTGGTGGAGGAGGGCCAGTCCGTTGCCGCCGGAGAGACGATTGCCATCATCGAATCGATGAAGATGGAGATCACCGTGACGGCCCATGCACCGGGAATCCTGCGGGAATTGCGGGCCATCCCAGGAAAGACGGTCAAAGCAGGCGACGTGATCGCCGTCCTGCAAAATCTCTGAAATAGCCTTCCGCAACACCGCAATGACCGGATATCTGGAATGAAATTTCATTTATCCGGTCAAATTTTCTACTAAAAAACCAGAGAATAGATGGCGCTTTCTCGTCCTCGGCCAGATTCGGATCGATAATCACCGATATCGGAGCATGATCGACGCGGGATCGGCATGTTCGGATGTCCTGACAGTTACGGAAAGGATCAGCCATGCCAAGCCAGACCTGTAGCATCGATACCCTTGTCGTTCCGGGACTGAACGGTTCAGCCGCCGGGCATTGGCAGCGGCATTGGGTTGAAGACCAACCCTCCAGCATCATGGTCGAGCAGGACGATTGGGCTCATCCAGAGCTTTGTGCCTGGAAAGCCCGGCTGGAACAGCAGCTGTCCTCGTGTAGGTCAGGCGCTTGGATCGTCGCCCATAGCATGGGCTGCCTTCTGACCGCCCAAATGGCCGATAGTCCGCTTCGTCATCTGATCCGTGGCGCGCTGCTTGTTGCACCCTGCGACCTGAAAACCACCGAGAACCAACATCCCGATGTCATCCGATTCGGCGAGATGCCCTGTCAGCGCCTGCCCTTTCCCTCATTGATGATCGGCAGCAGCAACGATCCCTATATGGATACCGAAACCGTACAGCGCACCGCGTCCTGCTGGGGCAGCCGGCTGGTCAATCTCGGCCCCGTCGGCCATATCAACCCGCAAAGCGGGTTTGGACGGTGGAGCGAAGGCTATGATTTTCTGTCGCAACTGCAAACCGCCGTTGAAGGCCGCCGAGAAATCCAGCCCCCGAAGTCTACAAGATCAGCACCTATAAGCTTGGCTGAGCCACACGTGCATTCACACGCCTGAACATACGTACAATTTTTTTCAACCTGTCTTTGCAAGCCGCGCCTTGATTAACGCCTCGCCTCATGGTCATCATCGGGAAACCTGGATATTCCGATGACGCCTGTCTCCCCCAATCTTTCCAATCCGTTGCGCGGTATGGCCCTGATGGCGGGCTGCATGCTTGTGCTGCCGGGCATGGACGCGATCGCCAAATACATGGCCAATATCGAAGGCATGTCGCCGGGGCAGGTTACCTTTTACCGCTTCTTCTTCCAGCTTGCCTGCACCCTGCCCTTTCTCATCGCCTTGCAAGGCACCAAAGCCTTTACCGCCAATCGGCCGTTTCTCAACCTGCTACGGGGCGCGTTGCATGGCGCGGCAAGCCTGTGTTTTTTCGCCGCCGTCAAATATATGCCGCTCGCCGATGTGTTCGCGATCTATTTCGTCGAGCCCTTTATCCTGACAGCGCTGTCGGCGCTGTTTCTGGGCGACAAGGTCGGATGGCGGCGCTGGCTTGCCATTCTGATCGGCTTTGGCGGCGCGATGATTGTCATCCAGCCCAGTTGGGAAATTTTCGGCGCGACCTCGCTGCTGCCGGTACTCTGCGCCTTCCTGTTTGCCCTCTATATGTTTTTGAACCGCGCCATCGGCAATGCCGATTCGCCGATGACAATGCAGACCATGTCGGGCGTCGGTGGTACAATTTTCATGGGCGGTGCGATGTTGATCGGCCAATCCGCAGGCAGTGCCGATTTCACAGCCTCGCTTCCCACCAGCATGACAGGTCTGCTGCTGCTGGTTCTGCTGGGTGTTCTCTCCGGTCACATACACCTTCTCGTGGTGAAGGCTTTTCGCATGGCACCGCTTTCGGTGCTCGCGCCGTTCCAATATTTCGAGATCATTGCGGCGACCATTCTCGGCTATGTGCTATTCAATGATTTTCCGTCGCCGTCGAAATGGCTGGGCATCGGCATCATCGTCGCCTCCGGCCTATTCATTCTATGGCGCGAACACCGCAGCGCCTCTGCCGAAAAAGCTCTGGCTGCCACCTAAATACACCCAAAAAAGAGCAAATCCATATTTGGTCTTTTACTATTCGAATCCCATACATTTTCATGGCTTACCTGCATCGGAGCGCATATAACGTATCGTTTCAGCTCATTGTAACCTTTTGTAAACTTCGTTCGTTATGGCGAAAGAAAGAATTGGCATTTAGATCAATCTACGGTTTCATGATGAAACGAGGTTTCGACTATGAGGGAATTTCGTCTCTCGTTTCCGGCATGTGTTATCGCCGGAAAACAGAGATTGGACCACCATGATGTGGTTCTTCTCCAGACATATGGCCTGCCGCATGGGGTTTGCACCCATGAAGATGCATTGACGCTTCTGGTGCTGAACGGATGTTGTCCTGATAAATGCGCTGAATGGCAGAGCTATTTTATCGATTCCATGGCTTGCTACATTTTGCGCAAACGGCCGCCGGAAAACCGCATCGACCACTATAAATTGCAATGGCTGATCAGCACCCTCACCACCGATGGCAAGGCAAACTCGCCAATCGAACAGCGGCTTTTGCAACACATTTCCATGATGATGGCAGACTTGCAGAATGGGCCCATCGAGTCGCCGATCCTGGTTGATGTCACTGAAAAGACAGTCGTAAGCAGCGTTCATCCATTGAAAAGACAGGGAAGAGAGCTGCACAGCCGTTTCTCAAACCGCGACCACAAAGATAAAAAGCCTTTGCCTCTTCAGCAGCGCAAAAAACGATTTGCGCTGGGCTGAGTTTTGAGAAAAACCCCTTCCGGATCTTGAGGCTTTGCGCAAGTCAGTGCAAAACTCCGCCGACAAGAAACCAAGGGAGACTTCTTTATGGATGTTCGCGCCGCCGTTGCCACCCAGGCAGGCAAGCCGCTTGAAATCATGACCGTGCAACTGGACGGCCCGAAGGCTGGCGAAGTGCTTGTTGAAGTCAAGGCCACAGGCATCTGCCATACCGATGATTTCACCTTGTCCGGCGCCGATCCGGAAGGCCTGTTTCCAGCCATTCTCGGCCATGAAGGGGCTGGCATCGTGGTCGATGTCGGGCCGGGCGTTACCTCGCTGAAAAAGGGCGATCACGTCATTCCGCTTTACACGCCAGAATGCCGCGAATGCTACTCCTGCTTGTCGCGCAAGACCAATCTGTGTACCGCCATCCGCTCCACCCAGGGCCAGGGCGTCATGCCAGATGGCACCTCACGCTTTTCCATCGGCAAGGACAAGATCCATCATTACATGGGCTGCTCGACCTTCGCCAATTTCACTGTCCTGCCGGAAATCGCCTTGGCCAAGGTCAACCCGGACGCGCCTTTCGACAAGATCTGCTATATCGGCTGCGGCGTCACGACAGGCATCGGCGCGGTGATCAACACCGCCAAGGTCGAGATCGGCGCCACCGCCATCGTCTTTGGCCTGGGCGGCATCGGCCTCAACGTGCTTCAGGGCCTGCGGCTTGCAGGCGCCGACATGATCATCGGCGTCGATATCAACAATGACCGCAAGGCCTGGGGCGAGAAATTCGGCATGACGCATTTCGTCAATCCGACCGAAGTCGATGGCGACATCGTTGCCTATCTGGTCAACCTGACGAAGCGCAATGGCGACCTGATCGGCGGTGCTGACTACACATTCGACTGCACCGGCAACACCAAGGTGATGCGCCAGGCACTGGAATCCTCGCATCGCGGCTGGGGCAAATCGATCATCATCGGCGTTGCGGGTGCCGGTCAGGAAATCTCCACCCGTCCGTTTCAGCTGGTAACCGGCCGCAACTGGATGGGGACCGCCTTTGGCGGTGCGCGTGGCCGCACCGATGTGCCGAAGATTGTTGAATGGTACATGGAAGGCAAGATCCTCATCGACCCGATGATCACCCACACCATGCCGCTTGAGGACATCAACAAGGGCTTCGAGCTGATGCATTCGGGGACAAGCATCCGCAGCGTGGTTCTGTATTGATGGCAAATATGCCTTATCGGGTTGACGTGCGGAGACTGGATGCATTCTCCGCACGAGACCTCTATAACCTTCTGAAAATGCGCGTCGATGTGTTTGTCGTCGAGCAGAAATGTCCCTATCCCGAGCTTGATGGCAAGGATATCGACGCCCTGCATCTACGGCTGACAGATGGTGATGACCTTATCGCAAGCGCCCGGATTTTAGCGCCGGAAGAGCCTTCGTCCAAGGTCAAGATCGGGCGTGTTGTCGTCTCGCCCTCCCATCGCGGCAAGCGGCTTGGCGATGCCTTGATGCGCGAAGCCATTGCGGCCTGTGAACAGCGTTTTCCCTCAAGTCCGATAGAACTTTCCGCCCAAAGCCATCTGCAACTTTTCTATCAGTCTTTTGGCTTTCTTCCGGTCTCGGCGGAATATCTGGAAGACGGTATTGCCCATGTCGACATGGTCCGTGCCGTCTCGATCGGGAGGGCCTGAAGCCAATGATCTATGTGGATGCTGACGCTTGCCCGGTTAAAGCCGAGGTGTTGAAAGTGGCCGAACGCCACGACATGCCAGTGACTTTCGTTGCCAATTCCGGCCTGCGCCCGTCTCGCGATCCGATGGTGACGAATGTCATCGTCTCCAATGGTTTCGATGCCGCTGACGACTGGATCGCCGAACGGGCCGGGCCAGGCGATATTGTCATCACCGCCGATGTGCCGCTGGCCGGGCGCTGTGTGGCCACAGGCGCAATGGTCACCGGGCCGACCGGGCGGATGTTCGATGAGACCAATATCGGCATGGCCACCGCCATGCGCGATCTCGGTGCCCATTTGCGCGAGACCGGTGAAAGCAAGGGCTATAACCGCGCCTTCAGCCCCCGCGACCGCTCGCAGTTTCTGGAAACACTGGATCGGCTTTGCCGCCGCTGCAAATCCCTCCGTCAGGACACGGCCCCATTATGACCTCGAAGAAAAAGCCTCGTTTCTATGCATTGAGACGCCATAGGCACAGCCCGTTCTATGCGTCTGGTCTGCTGGGACTTTTGACGTTGCCGGTCTTTCTGTGGATCAAGCCCGCCTTGGCCGTCGAATGCTCGGCCATCGTGTTTTTCGTCCTCTATATCGCCTTGATGATAAAACGCATCCCCGGCATCACCGCTGAACGCCTGAAAACCAGCCCGCAACGCGACGATGCGCCGACCATCGTCATCCCGCTGGTCAGCCTGCTGGCGGTAGTGGCTGCCGTCGCCGCTTTGTTCAACGCCTTGAACCGGGCCGGTTCTCCCAGCTTGCTGGAAGTGTCGCTAGCGTTTGTGTCGGTTATCAGCGGCTGGTTCACCATTCATACGATGTTTGCTATGCATTATGCCCATGATTATTGGCGTCATCTGACAAGCAATCCCGACCCCGGCCCTTCCGGTGGTCTGGATTTTCCCGACACGCCGGAGCCGGGCGGCTATGAATTCCTGTATTTCGCCTTCGTCATCGGCATGACCGCCCAGACATCTGATGTCGCCATCACCAGCACGGCCATGCGGCGGCTGAACCTCGCCCATTCCATCGTGTCGTTCTTCTTCAACACAATCCTGGTCGCGGCAGCCGTCAACGCCGTCGTCTCGATAGCCAATTGATCAGCAGGAGCCCTGTCGCATGAATATTCTGTCGCAAAACACCGCCTTTGGCGGCATGCAGGGCGTGTTTTCGCACCAGTCCGATGTCACCGGTTGCGAAATGACCTTTGCCGTCTTCGTACCGCCGCAGGCCATCACCGAAAAGCGCCCGGTGCTGTGGTATCTGTCCGGCCTGACTTGTAGCCATGCCAATGTGATGGAAAAGGGCGAATACCGTCGGTTGGCCGCAGAACTCGGCCTGATCATCGTCTGCCCGGACACCAGCCCACGCGGGAATGACGTGCCAGATGAGTTGACCAACTGGAAAATGGGCAAGGGCGCTGGCATGTATCTGAATGCCACCGAAACGCCCTGGGCCGAACATTTCCAGATGTACAGCTACATCACCGAGGAATTGCCCGCGTTGATTGCCGAACAGTTCCGCGCCGACATGACCCGCCAGGGCATTTTCGGCCATTCGATGGGCGGCCATGGTGCATTGACCATCGCACTGAAGCATCCCGACCGCTTCAAGAGTTGCTCTGCGTTCGCCCCAATTGTCAGCCCGCTAAAAGCCGATTGGACGCAGGATGCCTTCGAGAAATATCTTGGCCCCGACCGTGCCCTCTGGCGTCAGTATGATGCCTGCGCTCTGATCGAGGATGGAGCGCGCTTCCCGGAATTCCTGGTGGACCAAGGTAAGGCCGACAGTTTCCTGGAAACAGGTCTACTGCCCTGGCTACTGGAAGAGGCCGTAAAAAACACCGATATCGGCCTGACGCTGCGGCTGCATGAGCGCTACGACCACTCCTATTATTTCATCTCGACGTTTATGGACGATCACTTGCGCTGGCATGGCGAACGACTACAGCGCCGTGCGCCATAAATGGCGCACAAATGTTCGCTGTAGCGCTTTATATCTGCTTCATAATCATATAATTGCGCGGGTCTTCAAAACATCCAGCACGATCTTCGCCCCCGCCTCTCCGGCGGGGATTTCCGTCTGCATTTTCTGCCAGACCAGATCGAAGCCCTCCACCATGGCTTGACGCTCCCGCGTCTCGGTGGATAGTCGCTCCATCCAGCGGGCCAGCGATGCGCCGCGCAATTGCTCGTTCAGATATTCCGGCACCACGACATAATCGGCAATAATGCTCGGCAAGGCGCCAGTCCAGGTCTTGATCCGGCTATGCAGCAGCTTGATCAGCCAATCGGTCTTATAGGTGGAGACGACAGGCACGCCAGCCAGGCAAAGCTCCAGCAATACCGTGCCTGAAGCAGCGATGGCCGCATCCGCCTCGGCAAAAGCCCGCCACTTGGCCTCTTCCCCGATAACCACATCAGGCTTTTCCTCCCAATTGGCAACAGCCTCGCGCACCTGACGCTCCCGCCGAGGTACAGTTGGCAGCACAAACCGCGTTGGCCCATTGCGCTCGACGAAAATCCGGGCCGCATCGCGAAACACCGGTGCCAAGGCCGAGATTTCCGCGCCGCGTGATCCCGGCAGCAGCATGATGGTTTTCGGCTCCTCTACGGCAGGAAGCGGACGCAGCAGCCGGTCTGCCCGACAGGCCAACATGGCGGGGCTGGTGACCAGCCGATGCCCGACAAAATGGGTTTCCGGCCCGCCAAGACGCTGCATCACGGCGGGCTCGAACGGCAGGACGGCCAAAACGCTATCGACATAGGCCAGCATGGCCTTGGCCCGGTATTCCTTCCACGCCCAGACGCTCGGGCAGACATAGTTGACCACCGGCATGGTCGGGCAGGCCGCCCTCACCTTTTTCGCAACACGATGGGTGAAATCAGGACTATCAACAATCAGCAGCAAATCCGGTTTGGCCGCGATAAGCGCCTTCGCGGTCGTGCCGATCAGCTTCAGAAAGCGCGGCAGCTTTGCCAGGACCTGGGTAATGCCCATTACGGACAATTCTGAAAAATCAAACAAAGATGAGAGCCCCTGCGCCTCCAGCGCCGGGCCACCAACACCGACCAGAGCAATGTCGCCACCGTAGCGCCGCTTCAGCGCAGAAATCAGATCAGCACCCAGCAAGTCACCGGACACTTCTCCGGCGATCACCGCGATCTTCAGGGGCCGGTTTTCCATGATCCATCTCCCTCAGGGCAGACCCAATCGGGCTTCACCCTCATGTTTAGTCTAATTGGGCTTCGCCCTCAGGTCCCAATTCAATACCGGAAACAAAAATCCCTGCTGCGTCTGCCTGTCTCAAGGTTTCCTGGCGTTGCAAAAGCAGCGCCCGCCCAGCCTGCACCGCGATGCCGGAAAGCCCAGCGCGGGCGGCATTTTCGATGGTCGACTGCCCGATGGTCGGCAGGTCGGCGCGAATATCCTGCTGCGGTTTGCATAGCTTGACCAGCACGCCACGGCGCCGCGATGAAATTCGCCCTTCGGACCGAAGTTCGGCGACGCGCTGCAACATCCGGTCCGTGCCTTCGACACCTTCCAGAGCAACGATGCGACCGCCGACGCTGACAGCGCCCTGCCCGACATCCAACCGGCCCAAGGCATCTGCGGCCTTGGCAGCGGCGGCAATGTCGCGCCTGTCATCATCTGTCGGTCGGGACGAACCGAGCGGCCCAAGCTCCGCCAGCAGTTGCGGTGCAATCTCATGCGCGCCCACCACCCGGCAGCCCTGCGACTCGATCAGTTGAATGACCATTTTCAGCACAGCGTCATCCCCACCCGACAGCAGGGTTTTGACCGCGAAAGGCAGCTTCACCAAAAAACGAAGATTAACGTGGATCTCTTTGAAATTCGGACGCTTTTTAACACCACCAGACATCACCACCCGTTTGATGCCATGTCGCTTTATCAGGCTCGACAGGCCCGCCATATCGCCGACCCCGATCACGGCAGACTGGAAACCGTCCCAGCGTTGGTCCGCCTCGTTTTTCAGCGGCAGGATGAAGGGATCTTCACCCGCCGCCCGCGCCGCTTCGGCGACATAGACCGGCAGCATGCCGCTGCCGGCAATGATGGCGAGACGCCCCTGCGGGCCGCTCATCCCTCAGCTCTTGCCGCGGAATGGCGACGAGAGCGCCCGGTCGCTTTCGGCAACAATGAAATCCAGGATTTCAATCACCTCGGCGCAATCGGCAAACTCTTCGCGAATGGCCGCAGCCTTTTCACGAATGGCACCTTCTTCATCGAACAATGCCTTATAGGCCTTGCGGACGCGGTGAATGGTAGCGCGTTCCACCCCGGCCCGGGTCATGCCTACCACATTCAATCCACCCAGCAGGCCTGGATTGCCGTTCAACATACCATAGGGAATGACATCGTAGCTGCAAGCCGACAGCCCACCGATAAACGCCTGTCGTCCGATACGGGTGAACTGGTGAACGGCGGAACCGCCGCCGAGAATGGCCCGGTCACCGATTTTGACATGGCCAGCCAACATCACGTTGTTGGATAGAATGATATGATTGCCGAGCTGACAATCATGCGCCACATGCGAATTGGCCAGAAACAGATTGTTACTGCCGACCACCGTGTGTCCGCCACCTTCTACCGTGCCGCAATTGATCGTTACGCCTTCACGCATCGTGCAATTGTCGCCGATTGTCAAGGTTGTCTCTTCGCCGGAATGATGGATGCTCTGTGGCTCGCCACCGATAACCGCATTGGGAAATATTCGGCTATTCTTGCCGACGACGGTTTTTCCCGTGAGCACCACATGCGACAAAAACTCAGCACCGTCGCCCAACACGACCTTGGGACCGACATGGCAGAACGGTCCTATCGTCACATTTTCCCCGATCACCGCGCCATCTTCGATGACACTGGAGGGATGAATGCGGGCACTGGCTGGAATAACGGTCATTGCGCTTCCTTATTGACGATCATTGCCCCGATATCGGCTTCTGCGACAAGCGCGCCATCTACCTTGGCATCGCAGTGGAACTTCCACACATTACCGCGCTGTTTCTGCTTGGTAACGTGGAACTCCACACGATCGCCAGGCACGACAGGCTTGCGGAACCTGGCATTGTCGATCGTCATGAAATAAACGAGGTCGCCAGCCGTCCCGGCTTTGCGGGCACAGATCGCCCCTGCCGTCTGCGCCATGCCTTCAATCAGCAACACCCCCGGCATGATCGGCTGCTCGGGAAAATGTCCGGTAAACTGCGGTTCGTTTGCAGTTACGTTCTTGATACCGATAGCTGCATTGTCGCCATCGATGTCGATGATGCGATCCACCAGCAGGAAGGGATAGCGATGCGGCAGGAGCTTCATGATCTCCAGAATATCCGCACGTCCCAACTCTTTCTGCTCAACGGTCATTTCTGCCCCTTTCCAACCTTCGACTTGCCTTCAGACCGTCCCATGATCTGGGCGCAATCCCTGAGAAAATCCCCAAGCGGACGTGCCGGAATACCACCGAATTTCTCGCCCGGCGGAAGATCGCCAATAACACCGCTCATCGCGGCAATTTGAACACCGTCACCTATCTTGATATGGCCGTTAACGCCAGAGCCACCACCAATCAATACGCCATCGCCAATCACCGTGCTGCCGGCAATGCCGACCTGGGCTACGATGCCGCAATGGCGACCGATGCGCACGTTGTGAGCGATCTGGACCTGATTGTCGATCTTGGTTCCTTCGCCGATCACCGTGTCATCCATCGTGCCGCGGTCAATCGTCGTATTGGCGCCGATTTCCACATTGTCCTGGATAATCACCCGTCCGATCTGCACGATTTTCACCATGCCGCGTGGGCTTGGTGCGTAACCAAATCCGTCCTGGCCAATGCGCGCCCCGTTATGGATGATAACGCCATTGCCGATATAGCTAGCAATAATACTGGTGCCTGCGGCAATCGAACAATCGCGGCCGATCTTGACACCACGGCCAATCACTGAGCCCGCGCCGATCAGACTGCCAGCGCCGATTTCCACATCCGCACCAATCACCGCCATCGGCTCGACCACAACCCCATCTTCAAGACGGGCACTCGGATCGACAAAGGCCGCAGGAGAAATGTCGACAGCGCCTGGCCGGGCAACAGGCAAAGGCTGTTTGCCATCTGGATGCAGGAACTGCCCTGCGATAGCAAAAGCCGCATGCGGGTTTTTGATCAGCAGAACCGGAATATGCTCCGGGATCAGCGAACGCAGCGCAGCATCGCAAAGGATGGCCCCGGCCTCACAGGTTTCGAGTTCGGCTTTGTTGCGCCTCGACAGGATATAGCAAATATCGCTCTGCTTTGCCCGATAGACAGGCGCCACCGAACGAATGACGCGGTCACCCGCCTCATCCTGTAACAGTTCCGCCCCAAGACGGTCCGCCAGTTCTTTCAAACTGACGCCCGCGTGGGGCGGATAAAAAGTTTCATGCTCCATCACACCAATGTCCCAGACGAGTGAGTTTGTCTGAGGTTCGGACTATAGAAATCAGAACTGGTTCGCAATGGAGAATCGGAACTGCTGCACCTTGTCGTAATCTTCCTTGAGGATAGGCTGTGCGTAATCGAAGCGCAGCGGACCGAAAGGAGATGCCCAGACGATACCGGCACCAACAGATGCACGCCATGCCATGTCTGTGCCCTGTGCTCCAGCACTGTTCTTCACTTCATTACCGTAAAGCGTACCGGCATCCGAGAAGACAGCGATACGGAAGCCTGCATCCTGTGGCACGCCCGGAATGGGCATGCTCGCTTCAGCAGAGGCGGTGAAATAGGTGGTACCACCCAAGGAGTCGTCGTTGCGGTTCGGCATGCGAACACCAATACCGTTGTTCTCAAAGCCGCGGATTTCCTTGCCGCCGATCTGGAACTGGTCGAAGACGTTCAGGTTATCACCTGTAGCCATGACATGACCGGCGCCGAAAGACAGCGATCCGATAATATCCTGCTCATCCGACAGGCTCTTGAAGATACGGGCCTTACCATAGAGCTTGTAGTACTCGGAATCGCCACCGAGACCCGCAAACTCGTGGGTGAATGTCGCATAGATGCCTTCATGCGGCAGATTTTTATCATCCAGCGTATTGTAGGTCAAAGTCTGCGAAACCGAAGACACGACCCATGGGCTGCCGTTGATCAGATCCTGATAAGGCTGCGACAGGGACGTCGTCCAGTCGTCGACGCCCTTGTACTTGATCTGCTTGTAGGTGTAGCGGAACGTCGTTGCCAGATCTTCAGTAATCGGCGCCGTGACGCGCAGGGTGCCACCCTGTTCGTTGTAATCGTAATAATCGTTGCTGCTCGTGCTGCTCTTGAACAGGTCGAAACCAACAGCAAGGCGATAGCCGAGGAAGTAGGGCTCGGTGAATGACAGATTGTAGGTCTGGCTGTCATCCGTACCGGCACCAGCCGCAATACGGATATACTGACCGCGACCGAGGAAGTTCTTTTCTTCCACCGAAGCTTCCAGGATCAGGCCATCGCCACCAACGGAGTAGCCAGCGCCAATACCGAAGGAGCCAGTCGACTGATCTTCGACATTAACGACAATGATGACGCGGTCCGGAGCACTGCCCTGAGCCGTCGTGATATTGACCGAGCTGAAGTAGCCCAAAGCTTCAAGACGACGCTTGGCGCGGGTAATGACTTCCTGGTTGAAAGCATCGCCTTCGCTGATGTCGAATTCGCGACGAATAACGTAATCGCGTGTCCTTGTATTGCCCTTGACTTCGATACGCTCGACATAGGCGCGCTCGCCCTGGTCAACCATATATGTGACACCGATCGTGCCATTGCCCATATCGCGGTTGCCGCGCGGAACGACGCGGGCAAAGGGATAACCCTTGGCAGAGACGCGCTGCTGGATCGCTTCCATCGACTTCTGGATTTCGCGGGCGCTGTAAACGCCGCCCGGCGACGTCGTCACCAGACCCTTCAACTCAGTCGGGTCCACGCCTTCAACAGAGCTTTCGACATTAATATCGGAGAACTTGTAACGCTGACCTTCATCAACCGTGATGTTGACGGTGTATTCGTTGGTCTGCTCGTTCAGCGATGCATCCGAAGACGTGATCCGGAAATCGGCATAGCCATGATTGTAATAGAACTGACGCAGAGCTTCCTCGTCAGCCTTCAACTTGTCGTCGTTATAGACATCCTTACGGGTCAGGAACGACAAAGGATTGGACTTCTTGGTACTGATAACAGCCGCAAGACGGCTATCGCCATAGGCGTGATTACCGACGAAGTTGATGGCACCGATTTTCGTGCGATCACCTTCATTGATGACGAAAGCGAGATTGACGCGACCAGGGCCAACCGGCGCGGTCTGCGTCGTCACTTCAACTTCACTGCGGCCAATGGCGGCATAGGCCTGCTTGATGCGGGTGATATCGGCCTGGATGAGTTCCTGGCTATAAGGACCAAGCGGCTGCGTCTGAACAACAGTCGTCAGCTTGTCATCTTTGATCTTGCGGTTGCCGTTGAACACGACCTGGTTGACCAACTGGTTCTCGTTGACCGTAACCACCAGGGCGCTGCCGGAAACCGAAATCTTCACATCGGAAAAATAACCCGTTGCGTAAAGACGCTTTACCGAGTCGTCGATGTCGGAATTGGAAAAGGCTTTTCCAGGCTGGATCGTCAAGTTGGAACGAACAGCCTCCGTCCCGACACGCGTCGCACCACGCACATCGATCCGCTGGATCAAGGCCGCATTGGCAACAGAGGCAGATGCCACAACGGCGAGGCCTGCACTTAACGAAACTACACCAGCAGACAGCGCAATCGCTGACACCGCGTTCAAAAATTTTGAACCAGCCTTCATGTGAACTTCTAACCTTTTTTCCGTTGTCCCTCGGTCTTTAAACCGACTCCGGTCCGTTGGTGGTTTTAACCGCTTTTGCTCTACAAGCAAGACCAGTGGTTAATTTCCATTTACTTCGTTTCAACACGTGGCGTATTCGCCACTACCAAGTTGAAACATCGTAAACAAATCCTTATCATCAATGCAAGAACCACTCAGCCAATCAACCTGCTGATGTCGTTCCATGTAGCGAACACCATCAGCGACAGAATCATGACCATTCCCACCTTGAACGCGATTTCCTGCGCACCGGCACTCACTGGTTTTCCTCGTACTGCTTCTAGCGCATAGAGGATTAAATGGCCGCCATCAAGCACCGGAACCGGCATAAGGTTCAGTAACCCAATGGAAACCGACAAAACTGCCGCCAATTGCAGCAAAGCTACAACACCAAGTGTCGCAACCTGACCAGATGCCTGCGCTACCCTGATAGGTCCCCCCAGCTGATCGGCATTCATTCGGCCAGCAAACAGGTTTGCCAGATAATCATAAGTACCCGTCACGATATTCCAGGTCTGATCGATCCCGGCGCTAACCGATTCGATAAGCCCCAGTTTTTCCACACGAAAATTGCCGCTGGCTGCCGTCGTCATGATGCCAATCTGGCCGACTTCCATCTTATTGCCGAAACGGTCGGTGGTTTCGGTCCGGCGCGGCGTCATCGATAGGTCCATCTGGGACTCACCACGCTTGACCGTGACGACGATTGGCACAAGCGGGCGAACGCTCACATAGCGGACCACATCGTCGAAGGTCTTGACGCTGCTGCCATCGAGCGCCACCAGAATGTCTCCGGGCTGCACACCGGCTTCAGCCGCCGCACTCGCAGGCTTGACCTCTGCCACGACAGGATCGGAAACGGGTTTTCCATAAAGGCTGAATGTTACCGAGAAAATTAAAATTGCCAGCAGGAAATTTGCAATTGGCCCGGCGGCAACAGTGGCTGCCCTTTTCCACAATTTTGCACCATTCAGCGTGCGGGCGCGGTCCTCAGGGCTCAGCGCCTCAAACTCCGCGGTATCGGTCTTGCTGGACGCATCGGCATCACCGAAGAAGCGCACATAGCCCCCCAAGGGAATGGCGCTCAGTTTCCAGCGCGTGCCGTGGCGGTCATTGAAGCCAATCAGCTCCGGGCCGAACCCCAGAGAGAATGCGAGAATCCTGATACCCGACCAGCGCCCAACCAGATAATGGCCCATTTCATGCACGAAAACGATCAGCGACAGGACCAGAACGAAGGGAATGATATAACCCGTCAGGAAACCGATAACAGCCATAGGACGCCCTTCTCATATACTCGCTTTACCTATGCGCCAGATTGGCACCGCCGTAAAGCATACACATCACCACCGGCGATGGCAGAAACCGACCGACCGTCAAACGAATGTCAGTGACCGGCGAAATCGAACAACAGTCCGCCAACCGAATCGGTCACTCCGTTGTTGATCGCAGCAACAGCCATAGCAATCATAAATGCCGCGAAGCTTGCGGTCGCCAGTCCGTCGACCCTATCCATCACCCCGCCGTGGCCGGGAATCAGATGACTGGAATCCTTGGCTCCGCAGCGCCGCTTGACGAAGGATTCGAACAGGTCTCCCATTTGGCTACAAATGGACAAGACCAGCGCCAACGCAGGTATCCACCAGCCATAGACCGTGAAATAGGATGCCGTCACCGCGTACCCGCCGATGACGGCCGCCACGGTTCCACCGATGGCACCGGACCAGGTCTTGCCCGGCGATATGCGGGGCGCCAGCTTCGGGCCACCGAGCGTGCGTCCAACGAAATAGGCGAAAATATCCGTGCTCCAGACAATGACGAAGACAAAAAGCATGGCGACAAAGCCGATGGCATCGTCATCGCGAATGGCCGCCAAAGTCACAACACAAGCTCCGGCATAAAATACGCCACCGGCAAGCCACCAGGACCAGCGACGCAAAAATGTAAGAAAAACAAGCGTCAAAGTGAAGCCGGACAGCAAGGGTAGGCTCAAAGAGGTATCGCCCGCCACAACATTGCCGGCAATGACAGCAACCGAAAGCCAGCCAATGGCAAGGCCACGGATACTGACTTCGTCGAGCCGGGTCATCGTCGACCATTCCCAGAACACGGCGAGGCCGATCACAGCGGCGAGCCCCCGGAAAGGCAGGCCACCGGTCCAGGTGGCGGCGAGTACCACCGCGACCATGACGATGGAGGACAAGATACGGAGCCTGAGTTCTCTGGTCATGGCTGGCTACGATCCGGCAACAACGGCGGCGGCTGGTGCCAGACCGCCGAATCGCCGACTGCGGGAGGCATAGAGTTCCAAGGTCGCCAGAAAGCTCTCGCGGCTAAAATCGGGCCAATATTCCGGCACGAAGATCAATTCGGAATAGGCGGCCTGCCAGAGCAGGAAATTCGACAGGCGTTCCTCGCCGCTGGTGCGGATGATCAGATCCGGATCAGGTATTCCCGCCGTATCCAATCTGGCGGAAATCGCCTCCTGTGTAATGGCGCTGGCAGGTAAAAGTCCTGCCTGCACATCGCGCACCAGGGCTGAAACTGCCCTGGTCATCTCATCGCGCGCACCATAATTGAAGGCAATCACCATAGTCATGCCGGTATTGGTGCGGGTGGTCTCCTCTGCTTCGATCAGCAGCTTGAGAATATCGCTCTTCAGCGTGCTGCGCTCACCGATGATCCGTACACGTACGTTATTGGCACGAAGCTCGGCAAGGTCGCGTCGCACGAAGGTTTTAAGCAAACCGAACAGGTCTGTGATCTCGGTTTCTGGCCTGCGCCAGTTTTCCGATGAAAACGCAAACAGGGTCAGATAGCGCACGCCGACTTCGCCTGCCGTGCGAACCACTGTCTGCAAGGCTTCCATTCCCTGCCGATGGCCATAAGCGCGCGGCATGCCGCGCTGATTGGCCCAGCGTCCGTTGCCATCCATAATGATGGCAACGTGCTCGGGAACGGCGGAAATATCCAAAGTCGTCATATCAGGTCCTGCATTGGCGTCGCAGAGAAGGCAAAAGGTGCAGACTAGACCTGCATGATTTCCTTTTCCTTTTCGGCAAGCAAGCGATCGATATCGGAAATCGTGTCATCCGTCATCTTTTGCAGCTTTTCCGAAAGGCTTCGCGCATCGTCCTTGCCGATTTCGCCATCCTTTTCAGCCTTCTTCAGGCTGTCCATGCCATCGCGGCGAACATGGCGGATCGCGACTTTCGAGTTCTCGGCATAACCATGCGCCACTTTGACCAGCGACTTGCGGCGCTCTTCATTCAGTTCCGGCAGCGGAATGCGCAGGTTTTGACCGTCGACAATCGGATTGAGGCCGAGATTGGATTCCCGGATCGCCCTGTCGACCGCACCGACCATGCTCTTGTCCCAGATAGAGACGCCCAGCATGCGCGGTTCCGGCACGGTGATATTGGCCACGGTATTCAGCGCAACGCGCGAACCATAGGCTTCAACCATGACCGGGTCGAGAATATTGGCCGAGGCGCGACCGGTGCGCAACGAGGCGAGGTCGCTCTTGAATGCGTTAATCGCGCCATCCATGCGGCGCTTGATATCGTTGAGATCAATACCTGCTGTCATCTTACAGTCTCCGACAATTCTTCAGTGACGCCTTGAAAACGTGAAACGATCCGTCTGTCAATCGGTCCCGGCTGCCATTCGCCTCCGTCAATCGTCATTAACGACTGTTTTCACACCACCGCCTTGCAGGATGGCGCTGAAGCCACCTTTTTCGTGGATGGAGAAGACGATGATCGGGATCCGGTTTTCCCGCGCCAGGGCAACGGCGGTAACATCCATTACCGCAAGGCCCTTTTCGAGCACTTCAGCATGGGTAATATGGTCGAAACGGGTGGCTGTCGGGTCCTTTTTCGGGTCGGCGGAATAGATGCCATCCACCTGGGTGCCCTTGAAAATCGCCTGCGCACCCATTTCTGCAGCCCGCAATGCAGCGGCAGAATCGGTGGTGAAGAATGGATTGCCGGTGCCGCCAGCGAAGATCACCACCCTGCCTTGCGACAGGTGATGAACCGCGACGCGCTGCGAAAAACTCTCACAGATTTCCGGCATGGCAATGGCTGAAAGCACCACGGTGTCGATGTCCAGCTTGCGCAGCGAGGTTGCCAGCGCCAGCGCATTGATCACCGTCCCGAGCATGCCCATATGGTCGCCGGTTACCCGATCACCGCCCTTGGAGGCAACGGCCACGCCGCGAAAGATATTGCCGCCGCCGACCACGACGCCGACTTCGACGCCCATGGCGCGCGCCTCTGCGATATCGCCGGCGATCCGATCGGCGACCGCGACATCAATGCCGAAGCCCTGGCTGCCCATCAGGGCTTCACCGGAGGCTTTGAGGAGAACTCGTTGATAGATGGGCTTGGAGGTCATGGTCTCTCCTTGAATTGAACCTGCCGCCTGATGAAACATCCCGGCTTGATACCGGCGGATGATGAAACAGAGGCCGCAATGGTGAAAAACGTCACGAAATGTGCCGCAGCGAACAAGAAGCGCGGGCGCCAGCAATGCCGGATACACGAAGGGCACCGCGTTGTCACGCGATGCCCTGACTTTTCCCATGATTGGAATGTTTTACGGTAAAGACCGATCAGCCCTTGGCGACAGCAGCCACTTCGGCGGCGAAATCGCTCTCTTCCTTCTCAATGCCTTCACCCAGCAGCAGGCGGGCGATGCCGGTGATCTCGATTGGCGCGCCAACGTCCTTTTCGGCTTCCTTGAGGGCGGCGGCAACGGTCAGGTCAGGATTGATAACGAAAGCCTGCGACAGCAGGGCCACGTCTTCGAAGAACTTGCGCATCCGGCCTTCAACCATCTTTTCGATGATATTCTCCGGCTTGCCCGATTCGCGCGACTGCTCGATGAACACATTGCGCTCGCGCTCGGCAACGGCAGCATCCACTTCCTCGGCGCGCACAGCCAGCGGGTTGGTGGCAGCAACATGCATGGCGATCTGGCGACCGATCGTGTTGAGCGCTTCCTTGTTGCCGGTGGACTTCAGGGCAACCAGCACGCCGAGCTTGCCGAGACCGTCAGCAACAGCATTGTGGACGTAAGTGGCGACAACGCCGTCCTCAACCTTCAGCTGGGTGGCGCGGCGCAGAGCCATGTTCTCGCCAATGGTCGCAATCGCGTCCTTGATCGAGTCGGAAACCGACTTGCCGGTCGCGGCATAAGTCGCGGCATTGATGGAATCAACCGTGCCGTCGGTGGAGAGAGCGACGTTGGAGATGCCGCGAACCATATCCTGGAAGGCATCGTTGCGGGCAACGAAGTCGGTTTCGGAATTGACTTCGACGACCACGGCGGTTGTGCCAGCGCTGGCAATACCGATCAGGCCTTCGGCTGCGGTGCGACCGGACTTCTTGTCGGCCTTGGCAATGCCCTTGGCGCGCAGCCAGTCGATGGATGCTTCCATGTCGCCGCCATTTTCAGCCAGCGCCTTTTTGCAATCCATCATGCCTGCGCCGGACTTTTCGCGCAGTTCCTTCACCATTGCAGCAGTGATCTCGGTCATTGTTTGCCTCTTTGTCTGTTCAGGGGCGGGCGGCAGGACAGAAACCTGCAACCGGCGCCCGGATTGGGCACGACTTGTACCCGGAAATGTTACAGCGTGATGAAATCAGTGTCATCACACGCACGGGGAACCATAAGATGGCGCCCGGGGATAAGACCCTATTCAAAGGAGCGGGCCGCCGCACAGCCTGACGCTGACGGGCGGCCCATCAATCCTGTAGAAAAGGCTGGCCTCTAAAAAAGGCTGGCCTTTACAAAGGGCGGGTCACACCCCCCTCATCCGGTCAAGGCATCAAGCCTCGGCGGAGCCTTCCAGAGCAGGCTCGATTGGAGCTTCAACCGAAGCGCCGATATCGCGGCCAGACGAGCCCTGCTGACGGGCAATGCCGTCGATGGCAGCGCGCGAGATCAGGTCGCAGTAAAGAGCGATGGCGCGCGAAGCATCGTCATTGCCGGGGATCGGGTAATCGATCAGGTCCGGATCGCAGTTCGAGTCGATGATGGCAACGACCGGAATGCCCAGGCGCTTGGCTTCATCGATAGCGATCTTTTCCTTGTTGGTGTCAACGATCACCATCAGGTCCGGGGTGCCGCCCATGTCGCGGATACCGCCGAGAGCCTTGTCAAGCTTTTCGCGCTCGCGCTCAAGGTTCAGACGTTCCTTCTTCGTAAAGCCCTGGGCTTCCGAATTCAGGATTTCGTCGAGCTTGCGCAGGCGCTGGATCGAATTGGAAATGGTCTTCCAGTTGGTCATCATGCCGCCGAGCCAGCGGGAATTGACATAATACTGGGCCGAACGCTTGGCAGCATCGGCAATCAGGTCAGACGCCTGACGCTTGGTACCGACGAACAGAACGCGACCGCCACGGGCAACCGTGTCAGATACGACCTGCAGGGCGCGCGACAGCATCGGTACGGTCTGAGCCAGATCGATGATGTGGATGTTGTTACGGTCGCCGAAGATATACGGCTTCATCTTCGGGTTCCAGCGATGTGTCTGGTGGCCGAAGTGAACGCCAGCTTCCAGAAGCTGACGCATGCTAAAATCAGGCAATGCCATGCCTTTTTCTCCTTTTCCGGTTGAACCCCCGTGAAGCAAACAGCGTCTTTTTCAAAACGCCACCGGGCGGAACGGACCGGATGTCTCCCGGCCTATCCCAAGCTTCACGTGTGGAATGCCGGTCGCATAGAACGATTTGACGGCCAAGGCAAGACTATTGCATAATTCTTTAGACCGGAATCGGTTTAAAGAGAAAATTATGCAACACATATAGAGCCACAGCGAACCATTGTGCGCTATATATGGCGCACAATGGTTCGCTGTAGGGCCAAGAAAAAGCCTGCAATTGCTACTTTTGCGCCTTGCAGGCCGTCGGTGGCAGCAATTCCAACTTGGAAAGCTTGCCTGTCAGGACAACATCACCGTAATCCAGCGTCAGATCCCGCGTCACCCCATTGTCATAGAGGTCGAAGGACTGGGTATAGACCGGCAATTGATCGCCATCCGACTTGTCCTCATAATAGGCGATGGCGACCGGCCAATAGGTGCGGCCCGACAGGGGGTCCTTGGTATCGCCCGTCAGCTTTTTCGATGTCCCCAGCACCGTCGTGGTCAAATAGCTTTTGTCGCCGTCTTCCGTGCCATCAAACACACGAGCCTCGAAGAAGCGATTGCCCTTCCTGGCCTTATCGATCATATCGATCATATGTTGAGCCGGAAAACGAGCAGAGGCCAGTTCCAGCTCCTTTTTCTGCGGTTCCTTCAACTCGATACTAAGACCGTCTGTTTTCGCCGCAGCCGCTCCTTTGACATCCTTGTCCAGCTTGTCGTCGGTAAAACTTTTCGACTCGAAATCGAATCGTCTGGCTGCCATGTCCTCAAAAGTCCGAACCTGCTGGTCCGTCACGCTGACCTGATCGCCAGTCTCGATTTTGGTGACGAATCGGAAGCTGGTGGAATAGCCATCGCAAGCCGAGCCATTGAACTCATAGACCATCCGGCCGCTCATATTATCGACGCCGGACTGGTCTGTCGCCTTTTTCAGCTGGATATCATAGGTGGCGCGATGTGGCGCAAGATCGCCTACAGCCTGCGGATCGACCTTCACGGATGTCACCGCGGTGTTTGCCGTCAATGCCATAACAAGGGCCAAGGTCAACTGCGGCATGCATATTCTCCTGTTGCGGTCTGGCTTGATGCTATAAGAACTGAGTTGTCAAAAGCGAGGCGCTTACGCAACTTGCCTGAGTTTATCACCACGTTTCCGTTTTCATGCTAGCCGGGATTTGATCATGTCCGACACTATCGACAGCCGCCTTGCCGCCCTTGGCATTACCCTGCCCCAGGCCGCAGCACCTGCTGCCAATTATGTACCCTATGTCATCAGCGGCAACCTGCTTTATCTCTCTGGCCAATTGCCGATGGAAGCCGGCAAAATTGCCGTGAGCGGCCTGGTCGGCAGCGATGTGGACCTGGCTTCGGCCCAGCGCGCCGCAGAGCTGTGCGCCATCAATATTCTGGCTCAGGCAAAATCGGCACTGGACGGCGACCTTTCCCGCATTGCCCGTGTCATCAAGCTCAACGGCTTCGTGGCCTCAGGCCCCGGCTTTACCGATCAGCATCTGGTGATCAACGGCGCTTCCAACCTGATTGCCTCGGTGCTGGGTGAGGCGGGCAAACATGCCCGCGCTGCCGTTGGCATGGCCGCCCTGCCCCTGAATGCCGCCGTGGAAATCGATGCCATCCTGGAGATCCGCCTGTGACGGATGCAAGCTGGATCAAGGACACGCCGGTTGCCCATCGCGGCTTTCACGACCAGAACAAACTGGTCTGGGAAAACACGCTGTCGGCCGCCGCCCGCGCCATAGAGGCCGGTTTCGCCATCGAATGCGACCTGCAATATACCACGGACAGCGTACCGGTGGTGTTTCACGACGACGATATGCAGCGCCTGTGCAACATGACCGGCGACGTGCGCGCCCGTACCTCGGCGGAACTGAAAATGATGTCGATTGGCGGTACAGCCGACAAGGTGCCGACGCTTCGCCAATTGCTTGATCTGGTCAAGGGCCAGGTGCCGTTGATCATCGAGCTGAAAGGCCGGCTCGGCGACGACGAGGGCTTTGTCGAAGATGTGCTGGAGATCCTCACCGGCTACCAGGGCAAAGTCGCGCTGATGAGCTTCGACCATCATCTTTTGAAAGAGTTGAAGGCCAATGATTGCCCCTACCCGGTCGGACTGACCGCCGAGGGTGCCAAGCCGGAAAACTTCTTTGCCCATGACGAGGCCATGCAGCTCGGTCTGGATTTCATCTCCTATTGCGTCGCCCATCTGCCCAACAGCTTCATCGACGCGCAGCGGCAGAAAAACATTCCAGTGATCACCTGGACGGTGCGGGATGAAATCATGCGCGCCCACACCTATACTTATGCCGATCAAATGACGTTTGAAGGCTTTGACCCGCGCGAGACCGCGGCATCATAACCTTATAGTGGAGTGGCATGACACAAGAGGTCATCATCCGGGTCGAGCAGTCTTTCAAGGCGATCGACAGACACGCATGGAACAGGCTTTCCGGTGCCGCCAAGGCATCTGGGGGCGAAGCCTATAATCCGTTCAACAGCTGGGCCTATCTTTCGGCATTGGAAGAATCAGGCTCGGCCACAGCCAAAACCGGCTGGCTCGGCCATCATCTGCTGATGGAGGATGGTGATGGGCAATTGCTTGGTGCCATGCCCTGTTATCTCAAAAACCATAGCCGGGGCGAATATGTCTTCGACCAGGGCTGGGCCGATGCATTTGAGCGGGCCGGCGGGCAATATTATCCGAAATTGCAGGCCTCAATTCCGTTTACGCCAGCAACCGGCCCAAGGCTGATGGTTGCAGATGGCATTGAACCGGAAAGCGCCCGCGCCTCGCTGGCCGCCAGCTTTGCAGAAATATCCCGCAAGCTCGGCGTCTCCTCAGCCCATGCGACCTTTCTGCCGGAAAACGAGCTGGAGCATTTCGAGGATGCGGATTTCCTGCACCGGCTGGACCAGCAATTCCACTTCATCAACCAGGGCTACGCCGATCACGACGCCTTTCTGGAAACACTAGCGTCGCGCAAACGCAAAGCCCTGAAGAAGGAGCGGCGGGCGGCGCTGGAAAACGGTATCACCATCGATTGGCTGACAGGCAGCGACTTGACGGAAGCGGTGTGGGACCAATTTTTCACCTTCTATATGGATACCGGTAGCCGTAAATGGGGCAAGCCCTACCTGACCCGGCAATTCTACTCGCTGATTGGCGAGCGCATGGCCGAGGACATTCTGCTGGTGATGGCCAAACGCGATGGCCGCTATGTGGCGGGCGCCATCAATTTCATCGGCGAGGATACGCTGTTCGGTCGTCATTGGGGCTGTAGCGAAGATCACCCTTTCCTGCATTTCGAGGTCTGCTACCATCAGGCCATCGACTTTGCCTTGGCCAAGGGGCTGAAAAAGGTCGAAGCGGGCGCGCAGGGAGAGCATAAGCTGGCGCGTGGCTATCAGCCGGTTACCACCCATTCCGCCCATTACATCGCCCATCCGGGTCTGCGCCGAGCCATCGCCGATTATCTGGAGCGCGAACGCGAAGAGGTGGAGCACATCGGTGCCTATCTCGGCGAACATACGCCGTTTCGCAAGGGCGAGCGCCAGCCGCGCGACGGCGAGGAAATCGACGGCTGACCTTGATTGAGAGGTCAGAAGCAGAATAGACAAGACCCGGTAACGGAGACAGATAATGACCATTTCGGCCTATGATCCAGACAATATTTTCGCCAAGATCCTCAAGGGCGACATCCCCTCGATCAAGCTGTATGAGGATGACGACGCGCTGGCCTTCATGGATGTCATGCCGCAGGCGGCGGGTCATTGCCTGGTGATTCCAAAGCAGGGCTCCCGCAATCTGCTGGATGCCGATCCGGCTGTGCTGGCAAAACTCATCCCGGTCGTGCAGACATTGGCCGTTGCAGTCAAACAGGCCTTCGATGCCGACGGTGTCTATGTTGCGCAATTCAACGAGCCTGCCGCGGGCCAGACCGTGTTTCATCTGCATTTCCACGTCATTCCCCGCCATGATGGGCAACCGTTGAAGCCGCATGTGGGCGGCATGGAGAATATCGACGTGTTGAAGGCCAACGCCGCGAAAATTATCGCAGCATTATAGGACAAACAGACCTATCGCCAAAACACCGAGCGATACGACCACGCCAACGATGATCCGCTGACCGGCGAGCAGAAAGGCTGCAAAGCCGAGGCCGGTCGCAGCCAGCCGCAGCCAGAGCGGCGAATGTTCGAGTGTGCCGGTCGGAAAGACAATCAGCTTGGCCGTCACGGCCATGACCAGGGCCGTGGCAACCGCCCTCACCCAATAGAGCGGCTCGGACCCTTCCTGAAGGCGGTTTCCGGCCAGCACGCCCAGCCAGCGCCAGAGATCGGTCGCCAGCCAGCCTGCGACGATGATAACCAGATAGGGCCAGAACTCCGCCATCATAGCTCCTCCGACAGGTTTTCAACTGGACGAATATCCGAGGGCTCATGGCTTCGGCGGCGGATTTGCCGGTCGATCAGATAGGCAATCGTGCCACCACCCAGGCCTGCGATCAGGATGTCGAAACCTGGGACCGCCAGTGCCAGCAGCGGCCCGGAGACGATGCCGATCACAAAGGCGATCTTCACCACCCGCTGCTTGCCAGTCGCCCAGATCGAAGCGACGAAATAGACCGGGGTGAGGAAAAACAACAGACCGGCGACGAGCGGCGGCAGGCTGGAGACAAGGCCATAGCACACACCGACCAGAATGGTGTTGACCGCCACCAAAGTCAGGCCGAAGCCTGCGAAAAACGCCACCCGACCTTCGCGCGGCACAGTCTTCAGATTGCCCATCGCATAGACCCAAGCGGTAATGGCGACGAAATGCGACAGAAACAGCAGGAGCCAGGTCGGGGTGCGTTGGCTGCGCATTTCCGGTACCAGCGAGGCGACCATCGGCATCATCCGGATCGAGGAAAGCGATACGGCCAGAAAACAGGCCAGCAGATTGGCGCCACTCGACATCATGCCGATCAGGATCATCTTGGCAGGCAAGGCCCAGATGATCACGGTCATGAACATCGCTTCATTACGGCTGACGCCGCTTTGCAATGCGAAGGCGCTGAAGCCGACAAACGATACCATGAGAATAATCGCCGGCAGGCTGAAAAGGCCGCGCATGCCCGTGAAGAACCAGCGCAACTGGCTGCGGTCGGCAAGGAGGAGAGATGACATAAGATTTCCAGCAAAAGTCGAAGCGTTACAGCGCATTGCGTTGAAAAATCAGCGCTTCCGCTCATGACAATGCCGGGCAAACTGCCCGGCATTGATGCTGTCAAAAATTTGACCGTTCTTCCAAAAGAATTACTTCTTTTTTGGCACCTTTGGAACCGTGGTTTTCTTGGCGACCGGCTTGGTTTCCTTCAAGGCCTCGACTTCCGGCTCAGCCTTGGCGACTTTTTTTGCCTTGGAACGCGGCTTGGCGATGACCTCGCCATCGTCAGGCACCACGGCGGCAATTTCGGCTTCCTTCTTCGGCTTGACCGGCGCCACATCGGCCACGCAGTCCAGGGATAGCTGTTCGTCACCATCCTTTGTGACGGTACCGACCTTGACGATGCCGCCCTTCTTTAGCTTGCCAAACAGGATCTCATTGGCCAATGGCTTCTTGATATGCTCCTGAATGACGCGGCCAAGCGGCCGGGCGCCCATTTTCTCGTCATAGCCACGCGTCGCCAACCAGGCGACAGCGGGTTCGGACAGGTCGAACGTGATGCCACGTTCCGAAAGCTGGGCTTCCAGCTGCATGACAAACTTCTGCACGACCTTGTGGATCACTTCGCTTGGCAGCGGGGCGAACGGAATGATCGCATCCAGGCGATTGCGGAATTCCGGGGTGAACAGACGATTGATCGCCTCTTCATCCTCGCCGCTGCGCTTGGAAGAGCCAAAGCCGATCGCCGACTTGGCCATTTCCGACGCGCCCGCATTGGTGGTCATGATCAGGATTACATTGCGGAAGTCGATCTTCTTGCCGTTATGGTCGGTCAGCGAGCCATGGTCCATAACCTGCAACAGAATGTTGTAGATGTCAGGATGGGCCTTTTCGATTTCGTCCAGCAGCACGACGCAATGCGGATGCTGATCCACACCATCAGTCAGCAGGCCACCCTGATCGAAGCCTACATAGCCGGGAGGGGCACCCAGCAGACGCGACACCGTGTGACGCTCCATATATTCAGACATATCGAAGCGAAGCATTTCCACGCCAAGCGACGCAGCCAATTGCTTGGCAACCTCGGTCTTGCCGACGCCTGTCGGACCGGAGAAGACGTAGGAGCCAATCGGCTTATTGGGTTCACGCAGCCCTGCCCGGGCCAGCTTGATCGCCGTCGATAGCGCTTCGATGGCATCGTCCTGACCGTAAACGACCGAGCGCAGTTCCTTGTCGAGATTGGCAAGAACCAACTCATCGTCCTTGGACACGGTCTTGGCCGGAATCCGCGCCATCGTCGCGATGGTGACTTCGATTTCCTTCTCGGTGATCAGCTTGCGGCGACGCGAGGCAGGCAGCAGCATTTGCGCGGCACCCGTCTCATCGATCACGTCGATGGCTTTGTCCGGCAGCTTGCGGTCGCTGATATAGCGGGCCGAAAGCTCGACAGCCGTCTTGATCGCCTCGTTGGTGTAACGCAGCTTGTGATATTCCTCGAAATAAGGCTTCAGGCCCTTCATGATCTCGATGGCATCGTCGATCGACGGCTCGTTGACATCGATCTTCTGGAACCGGCGCACCAGCGCCCTATCCTTCTCGAAGAACTGCCGATATTCCTTATAGGTGGTCGAACCGATGCAACGGATCGCGCCAGACGACAAGGCAGGCTTCAACAGGTTGGAAGCATCCATCGCCCCGCCGGAGGTTGCCCCGGCCCCGATCACCGTATGAATTTCATCGATGAACAGCACGGCACCCGGATAATCTTCCAGCTCCTTGACCACCTGCTTCAAGCGTTCCTCGAAATCACCGCGATAGCGAGTACCGGCCAAAAGCGTGCCCATGTCGAGCGAAAAGATCGTCGCATCGGCCAGTGCTTCCGGTACCTTGCCTTCAACGATCCGCTTGGCAAGGCCTTCGGCAATTGCCGTCTTGCCGACGCCGGGATCGCCGACATAGAGCGGATTGTTTTTTGAGCGGCGGCACAGGACCTGAATGGTACGGTTGACCTCGTCGTGACGACCGATCAGCGGATCGATCCGGCCGGTCTTGGCCTTTTCATTGAGGTTGACGCAATAGGCCTTGAGGGCTTCCGGCTGCTTCTTGGCCGGACCTTCCTCCTGCTCACGCGGCGGCTTCTGGCTGGCTTCACTCTCTTCCTCGACACCGCGCGGTGGACGAGGTTGAGACGTGCCAGGCCGCTTGCCGATACCGTGGGAAATATAGTTGACGGCATCATAGCGGGTCATTTCCTGTTCTTGCAGGAAGTAAGCCGCATGGCTTTCACGCTCGGCAAAGATCGCCACCAGAACATTGGCACCCGTCACTTCTTCCCGACCGGAAGACTGGACATGGATGACAGCCCGCTGGATCACTCGCTGGAAGCCGGAGGTGGGTTTGGAATCCTCATCATAGCCGGTCACCAGATTGGCCAGCTCATTATCGACGTAATCGCTCACGGTCTTGCGCAGCGTATCGAGGTTCACATTGCAGGCGCCCATAACGGCGGCCGCATCGGCATCATCGATCAGTGCCATCAGCAAATGTTCAAGCGTCGCATATTCGTGGTGGCGCTCATTGGCAAAAGTCAGTGCCTGATGCAGCGCCTTTTCCAGGCTCGGAGAAAATGTTGGCACGGTCAGATCCTCATTTCTTTTCCATGACGCATTGCAGCGGATGCTCGTGCTGCCGCGCGAAGTCCATAACTTGGCTTACCTTGGTTTCGGCGACCTCATAGGTGAAGACGCCGCATTCCCCTACCCCGTGGTTGTGTACGTGCAGCATGACGAGGGTTGCCGCTTCCCTGTCTTTTTGAAAGAACCGCTCCAGAATATGGATGACGAACTCCATCGGCGTATAGTCATCATTTAGCAGCAGAACGCGATATAAATTGGGCTTCTTGGTTTTCGGCTTCGTGCGCGTGATAACCGACGTGCCCCTGTTTGGTCCGTCGTTGTTACCCTGCGCTTGCATGACGATCGGTTGCGCGATCATTTCCATCCATTCTCCCGAGTTCCGGCCGCTTCATCGCAAAAGGCGAATCCCGCCAGACCTCACAGATTCATTAAGGTAGTCCATTTCTCATCGATTTTAAGCCCATAGATACGCACTGCAAAGAGAATTGCGTGTCCGGCCTCAAAAAGGCACCCCGGACAAGTCCCGATACCGACGCAACAGGCCTAAAGATAAGTGCCTTACCCGCGTTTTCCAGACCAGCAATCGCAGCACGTTCAATTCCAGCTGAGATTACCACCAGATAATCATATTGTCTCCCCAGCAATGCCCCAGGCTGACCACAAGACTGAGAATGGACATAAGCTGCCAAACCTGGGCTGCATGGGAAGTTACAACGAAAAACGGCCGTCCCACAGGACGGCCGTTTGCAGCGACATCAATAAAAAATGATCAGGCAGCCGTCGCGGCGGACGCCGCTTTCGAAGCCTTGGCAATCGGAGCCTCATAAGGCTTATATGCCGTCTTGGCCAGATCAGCATACATTTCGGTGATCTTGGTGGCTTCCGACACGAAGGTTTCGTAGGAGGTCTTCGCATATTTCGTCTGCAACTCGAAAACGGTTTCGATGCTGCGGGCAGCGGTCAGCTGCTCCATGAAACCGGCCAGATCCTGGAAGGACTTTTTCGAGTAATCCTGGGCTTCAGCAGCGATCGACTGCATGCCCTTGGCAACCTCGGAATAATTCTTCACCATCGTATCGACGGCTTCTTTGCTCTTTTTGTTCACGTCTTCGAAATTCAACATAACAGCACTCCTTTTTCCTCTGCTGTCCCAAACCATAGGACAGATTGCTAAAATTGGTCAAGTCAATTTGTGCAGTGCGTCATCGCCAAAAAGTTGCATTTTATCAATAACAAAAAAGGGCGACCCCATACGCGGCCGCCCTTCATTATCAAATATCAATAAATGCATTCCTTATGAATGCAACCTGCGATCAAAGATCGACATCCAGAATGGCCATCGAGAAATTGTAGGACAGATCGCCGTCCTCGTCATCCTTGAAGACAACGCCGAGAAACTCTTCGCCCACATACACTTCTGCCGAGTCATCCTTGCGCGGGCGCGCCTTTACAGCCATCGTCGGGTTGAAAGTCCGCTTGAAATAAGCGTCAAGCTTCTTGATTTCGTCTGCTTTCACAAAAATCTCCATGGATTGTCTGCGCAGCACGAACCTTCGATCCGGCCATGATGCCGCAGCGCTCTCAAAATTCCAGCATGGCAGTGACTGACAAACCGCACGAACCATGCTTCGGCGGCCTGCTTGTCGCATGGGCCAAACAGCTGTGTAAAGCCGCGAATATCGATCCGCCCCTGCTTTTAAGGGATAATTGCTGGAAGCGGAATCGGTTCACTAAAAAATCATCAGACAGGTTCATCCATGACCACCAACCGAAGCGGCCACGGAGGCCATAAGGTTCGCGCGCCAAATACGGCATGTCGAAATCAACGTAACGGCGTGGGCACCCGTTCCGTCAGCCGTCCTCGGACACCACCTGGTTCATCGAGCGGGCCGGTTCGGCACAGCCTGCTTCGCCCACCACCTTGGCGGGTACGCCTGCAACCGTCTTGCCAGCCGGTACAGGCTTCAGCACAACAGAACCGGCGGCCACCCGCGAGCAGCAGCCGATCTCGATATTGCCCAGCACTTTCGCGCCCGCGCCGATCAGGACACCATTGCCAATCTTGGGATGGCGATCTGCCCCTTCCTTGCCGGTGCCGCCCAGCGTCACCCCATGCAAGATAGAAACATTATCGCCGATCCGTGCTGTCTCGCCGACCACCAGGCCTGTGGCGTGATCCAGAAATATTCCCTTGCCGATGTGAGCAGCCGGATTGATATCCGTCTGAAAAACGCTGGAGGACCGGCTTTGCAGATAGAGCGCGAAATCTCGCCTGCCTTTGTTCCAAAGCCAGTTTGCCAGCCGATGGGTCTGGATCGCGTGAAACCCTTTGAAATACAGCACGGGCTCGATAAAGCGCAGGCAGGCAGGGTCGCGGTCGTAATAGGCCTGAATATCGACGCGCAGCACGGTACCCCATTCCGGCCAATCGGTCAGCATTTCCTCGAAAGTCTGGCGCAAAAGACTGGATTGCAGGTCGGCATGGTCGAGCCGTTCACAGATCCGGTAGATCACGCTGCCTTCCAGCGAACGGTGGTTGAGCACGGTGGAATAGAGGAAGGCCGCCAGGAGCGGATCATGCTCGGCGGCACTGCGGGCCTCCTGGCGCATGCTGTCCCAGATCGGGTCCATGGGCTTGATCATCTCGCGCACAGCAAGATCGTGCATGACAGCCATTGCAATCTCCTCGTTGACGTTCATCTTCCATTATATAGATGATCTATCGATCAGACCAGATGGGGGCATGACATGAAAAAAGCGCGGACCTTTGCAAATAACGGCATAAGGGTGGCCGGACAAAATGGCATTGGCGCGCTGATTATCGACAATCCGACACGCAAGAACGCGATTACCCAGGCCATGTGGCGCGCCATTCCGCCGGCACTGGACTGGCTGATTGCCGAGGCCGGGGTTCACTGCATCGTCATGACAGGCGGCGGCCAGACGGATTTCAGCGCCGGTGCCGACATTTCCGAATTCGACGCCGTGCGCAATGACAGCCGTCAGGCGCGGATCTACGAGGCTGATAATAGCGCGGCTTTCTCGGCAATTCGGGAATCGCGGGTGCCTGTCATCGCTTCGCTTCGCGGGGTTTGCTATGGTGGAGCCTTCGGGCTTGCCGCCGCTGCCGATCTCAGGATCGCTGACGACACCGCAATCTTCGCCATACCCGCAGCCCGCCTTGGCCTGGCCTATCCCGCAGATGCCGTTGCCGACCTCAGCCGGACGCTGGGCAGCCAGATCGCCCGGCGGGCACTGTTTACCGGTCAGGCGTTCCCTGCTGCTTCTCTGTTGAGCTGCGGCTTTCTGGGCGATCTCGTAGCCCCCCAATCCCTTGATGGTGCCGCCTTTTCGCTAGCAGAAACCATCGCTGCCAATGCGCCGCTGTCTATCCACGCTGCCAAGCTGGCGCTGCGGGCAACGGAAAGCCAGGACGACAGCCTGCTGAGCGAGGCCGCTGTTCTTGGCTCAACCACGTTCGAAAGCGCCGACTACCGTGAAGGCCGCGCGGCTTTTCGCGAAAAACGCCAACCGATCTTTACCGGAGAGTGAACGTCTTCATCTTCCATCCAGTTCAGCATAAAATTCGAGGACGGCCTGTTTAAACACCCTGTCGCCAACCGCCAGCATATGGTCGCGCTTGGGAATATCGAGCGCGCGGGCATTGGGCATCAGCGCTGCGAGTTCGTGTGGCGATCCGGCAATATCATCCACAGTGCCAACGCCGATCAGGACGGGCATGCTGATTGTAGCAAGCTCGGCTGCGGAGACCAGATCGCGTGACGTTGAAATACAGGCGGCAAGCGCCAGCCGGTCGCTGCGGGTCTGCTCGGCAAAAGCGCGAAACATCCGTCCGCGCTCATGGGTCACATCATCAAGCGAAGGAGCCAGCAACGCATCGGCAATCGGATCCCAGTCGCCGACCCCGGTGGATATGCCGATGCCAAGCCCGCCAAACACCAGCGAGCGGACTCGCTGCGGAAAATCCAGCGCCATGAAAGCCGAAATCCGCGCGCCCATGGAATATCCCATGACATGCGCTTCAGCCACGCCAAGATGATCGAGCAGGGCTGCGGCATCCGCTGCCATGTTTTCAGGGTGATAGACTTCCGCTTCATGCGGCTTGTCACTCTGGCCATGGCCGCGATTGTCGAGTGCGATCACCCGGTAGCCGGCATCGCCCAACGTCTTCAGCCAGCCAGGATGCACCCAATTGACCAGGGCGCTGGAGGCAAACCCGTGGATCAGCAAAACCGCCGGGCCAGACGGATCGCCCTCGTCGAAATAGGCGATCTCCAGACCGTCATGGCGAAGGCGGGAAAAAGCGGGAGCGTTCAGATTCATCACAATCGGTCCAGTTGATAGTCGATCAATGTGGCGTGACCCGGCCCGCCGCCCCACACCATGCCATCCCCAATCTGCCAACAAGGGCAGGAAGACGCCAGACATCCGCAAGGGTTGCGATACGCAGTAGCCCTGCTGCATAAGTCGTAACCCCTGTAAGGTTCAAGAGTTTATCTGCCCATACCCCTGCAAAGGCACAGGAATTCTGTAAAAACAATCGGCAGCGCCCTGCATTGGCTCTACCCATTTCAAAAAAAGGCGGCTAATGTCCGGCGAAACCCAATCGCGGTGCATGGCGCAGCAGAGATGCGGATCACGCGCCATAAACGTTTCATATTCAGTTGAGTTTCCGGACCTTGCAGGCCTTGGAAACTGGGCAACAAGGCATTCGGAGCATAGACATGGCCGGTCATTCCATTCCCCACTTCCAGAACGACGGCGGACATCGGCTTGTCGAAATCGGCGTCAAGGAATTCATGTGCACCGGCGCGTCCGTTCCTTTCGATCATCCGCATATTTTCATCGACCTTGGCCATGACACCGAGAAGGTCTGCCCATACTGCTCAACGCTCTATCGTTATAACAGCAGCCTGAAGGCAACCGAAACCAACCCCGCAGGCTGCGTCTTTCACGTCAAGGCAGCCTAAGCGGCTCTCAGCGACGCGCCAGCGATCGGATCATCATCATGTCCACGAAAACCGTGGCAATTGTCGGCGGCGGCATAGCCGGTCTCGTCGCGTCCTTGTGCTTTGCCCGCGTGGGTATTGCGACCCGGATTTTTGAGAAAAGCCCGCAATTGCTTGAGGTCGGCGCCGGCCTGCAACTGACGCCAAACGTCACCTGGATTCTCAACGAACTCGGTGTTCTCGAAAACCTGCGCACGCGCTGGCATGAGCCGGATGTGGTGGCGCTCGCCTCCGGCATCAGCTTGAAACGCCTGTGCAACGTACCAGTTGGCGCCCACGCGAAATCCCGTTGGCAGGCGCCTTACGGCGTGTTGCATCGCGCAACGCTGCAACAGGCTCTTCTTGAGGCCGTGGCCCAAAATCCGCTTTGCTCCCTGACATTGGACCAGAGGGTTGAAAGCCCCGATGCACAAATCCTGCGCGATCCGCAGACCGGCGAGCGTCCCGACCTGCTGATCGCTGCCGATGGCGTCTGGTCGCGGCTGCGCAATTTCGTGGCTGGCGGCCCGGACGTGTCCTTCAGCGGCAGCATTGCCTGGCGCGTTACCCTTCCCCAGGCCGAAGCCCCCGCCTTTCTCGACCGACAGTCCGTAACGGCCTTTCTGGGGCCGAATGCCCATATGGTCACCTATCCCTTGCGCGATACCGACAGTACCAACATCGTGGCCATCGGCGCGGGCGTCGATCCCGGCGAAGGATGGGCAGCTCAAACGCAGGATAGCCAGGCTCTGCTGCTGGAGCGGGCCTTCAAAGGCTGGAATAGCGACATCTGCACCATGTTGGCGAATGCCAAGACCAACATGACCTTCTGGCCGCTGTTTCAGGCTGGAAATGGCCGTTGGCACAATGACAGGGATCTGGTGCTGATCGGTGATGCAGCCCATGCCATGCTCCCCTTCTCGGCTCAGGGCGCGGCGATGGCCATTGAAGACGCTTTCGAACTGGCCGACCTTGTCTCCAGCCTGTCCATCCCCCAGGCACTCACGGCTTATGAGACCAGTCGGCAAAAACGGGTCAGCGCCGTGCGCAAACGAGGGGCAATCAACAAATTCGCCTATCACGCCAAGGGGCCGCTGCAAATCGGGCGCGACGTCCTATTGTCCTTGCGCCCTTCCGATAGCTTTGCCCGCGATCTCGACTGGCTCTATGGCTACCGGCCTGTCTTGACGGACCGGTAGCCGTAAATTGTCCGATGCCTTCAACCAGAAATTGCTTTCGGATCAGACAGTTAAACAGTAGCTGCCGCAGCAAAACCACACTCCAGATCCGCCTGGAGATCGGCAACATCTTCAAGTCCGATCTGAAGACGAATCAACGGCCCGCCTGCGGGCGGCTTGGCGATGACGCGGTCGCCGACATTGGCCAATACCGCCAGGCTTTCGTACCCGCCCCAGGACCATCCAAGACCGAAAATCTGCAAGGCATCGAGAAAGGCATGCGCCTTGCGCTTGAACTGCGCCGGATCGCTTTCCTCCAGCACAAAGGAAAATATCCCCGACGCGCCTTTAAAATCGCGTTTCCAGATGTCATGACCGGGAAAACTGGGCAGGGCCGGATGCAAGACCCGCGCAACATCGTCCCTCGTCTCCAGCCATTCGGCAACGGTACGAGAGCTGCGATCGTGATGGGCAAGCCGAACCGCCATGGTTCTAAGACCACGCAGAACCATATAGCTGTCCTCTGCCGAACCGCAGAGGCCCATGGCGCCATTGGCAGCCTTAAGGCGCGGCCAGCAAGCGGCATTGGCCGAAACCGTCCCCATCAGAATGTCGGAATGGCCAGCCGGATATTTGGTTGCTGCCTGCATGGAAATATCAACACCGAAATCCAGTGGCCGGAAATAGAGCGGCGTTGCCCAGGTATTGTCCATGCTGACCACGGCGCCATGACTATGAGCGATGTCAGCCAGAAGGCGAATATCCTGCATTTCGAATGTGTTGCTGCCGGGAGCCTCGGCGTGAACCAGCTTTGTATTGGCGCGCATCAGCGATGCTAGTCCCGCGCCGATGGCAGGGTCATAGTATTCAACCTCGACACCCATCCGCTTCAACATTGTATCGCAAAAATGCCGGGCCGGGTCATAGACCGAATCGACGATCAGCGCATGATCGCCCGGCGATAGAAAGGCCAGAAAAGGGACAGTAATCGCAGCGAGGCCGGAGGGCAGTATAATCGTTCCAGCTGACCCTTCCAGCACGTCGATCGCATCGCAAAGCGCGTCCGTCGTCGGTGTGCCGCGGGTGCCATAGGTATATTTCTGCGTCCGTGTTTCCATGCTTTCGGCAGTCGGAAACAGCACCGTCGATGCCTTGACGATCGGCGGATTGACAAAACCATGGTAGCTCGAGGGATCATGGCCGATATGGCACAATTTCGTATTGGTGCCAGCGCTCGTCAACCAGTCTTTTTTGTCGGACATCCGCTATAACTGCCTTTTTTCATCTGCTGGCCGCCTGCCCGATCGAGCAACTTGCCAAGAGTTATGACTATCGAAAATAGCGGCGCAATCCACCTCGTTATCGGTTTATCGCCGCCGCTTCTCCACTTCTTTTTTTGAACAGGCCAGCCAATCATGGTCAAGCCTTCCCGCGTCACCGGGACAATGAAATTCAACGGCGCCATTTAGACTAAATTTTCATCACCAACTGCGGCTTTCCTGTGTTGTCGGCCTATTTTATGAGCAAAAAAATCGAATTGCCACTTTTCGACGCAATTTCCACCCATCAACACTTGACCATGAACCCATTTATGAATGTGATGGGCTTGCTAGGGTCACAACCCGGGCACCGGTGCATGGAGAGGGGCAAGAGCCGTGTCAGGCACCGGAGGGAAGACAAACAGAAAAAAGGTTGGGAAACATGAAAAAGACGCTCCTGTCAGTTGCGCTTGGCGCTGCGGCATTTGGTTTTGGCGCATCGGCAGCCTCGGCCGACACGCTGAGCGATGTTAAGGCAAAAGGCTTTGTTCAATGCGGCGTCAGCCAGGGCATTCCGGGATTTTCCGCTCCGAATGACAAGGGCGACTGGTCGGGTCTGGATGTCGATTATTGCCGCGGCATTGCTGCCGCCGTCTTCGGCGACGCATCCAAGGCCAAGTTTACGCCGCTGTCCAGTAAAGACCGCTTCCCCGCATTGCAGTCGGGTGAAGTCGATGTGCTGACGCGTAACACCACCTGGACGATCAGCCGCGACACCTCGCTCGGCTTCAACTTCCGCACCGTCAACTATTATGACGGCCAGGGCTTCATGGCGAAAAAGAGCCTCAACGTGAAGTCGGCTCTGGAACTGTCCGGCGCAGCCGTCTGCGTTCAGACCGGTACCACAACCGAATTGAACCTTGCCGACTATTTCAAGGCCAACGGCCTGAAATACAACCCGGTCGTGTTTGAAAAGGAAGACGACGCGACTTCGGCCTACGACGCCGGTCGTTGTGACGTCTACACCACCGACCAGTCCGGCCTCTATGCGATCCGTCTGAAGTTGAAGAACCCCGATGACAACATGGTTCTGCCGGAAGTCATTTCCAAGGAGCCGCTCGGACCGGCTGTGCGTCAGGGCGACGACAAGTGGTTCGACGTGGTCAGCTGGGTTCACTATGCCATGGTGAACGCTGAAGAAGCCGGCGTGACCTCCAAGAACATCGACGAAATGAAGGCCAATGGCGGTCCGGACGTCAAGCGCATGCTCGGCGCTGAATCTGGCAGCAAGCTGGGCACTGATCTCGGCCTCAAGGAAGACTGGGCTTACAATGTCATCAAGCTCGTTGGCAATTACGGCGAGGTCTTCGACCGGAATGTCGGTAATGGCAGCCCGCTGAAGATTGCCCGTGGCGTCAACGCTCTGTGGTCGAAGGGTGGCCTGCAATACGGCCCGCCGATCCGCTGATCCGCAACCGGGTCCGATAACCAACCCAAACCAAGCCTTTCTGGGGAGGCGGTGTCCGCACCGCCTCCTCATTGCAAAAGGGCAAGGACATGCGCACCCAAAACCAAGGGTGAAAAAGGGGGAAAAAGCCTCAATGGCAATACAGGATTCGAGCTCCTCTAAAACCGGATCGGTCAGCGCGGCATCGCTCATCTACGACCCGAAGGTCCGGGGCATATTTTATCAGGTGGTTACCTTAGTAATTTTGGTCGCCTTCATCTGGATGGTCGCCAATAATACCATTCACAATCTGCAAAAAGCCAATATCACCTCCGGATTCGGCTTTCTGCAAGGCCGCTCCGGCTTCGACATCGGTCAGCAGTTGATCAGCTACAGCAGTGATTCCACCTATGGTCGAGCGCTGGTCGTCGGCCTGCTCAATACGCTGCAAGTCGCCGTGGCTGGCATCATCACCGCCTCGATCATCGGCTTTGCCATCGGCCTTGGCCGGCTGTCGCACAATTGGCTTATCGCCAAGCTCTGCCAGGTCTATGTCGAGATTTTCCGCAATATTCCGCCGCTGCTGGTCATCTTCTTCTGGTACCGCGGCGTCATCGCCATTCTGCCGCAGGCGCGCGATTCCATTGCGCTGCCTTTCGATATCTATCTGAACAATCGAGGCGTCACTTTTCCGAAGGCGATTTTCGGCGACGAGGCCTGGCTGCTATTGCCAGCCATCGCGATAGGCATCGTTCTTTCCATTCTCGTCAGGAAATGGGCCCGCAAGCGCCAGATGGCGACAGGCCAACAATTTCCAATCCTCTGGTCGTCGCTGGCGTTGATCGTCGGCCTTCCAGTCCTGGTGTTTATGGCGATCGGCATGCCGCTCACCTTCGATCTTCCAATTGTCGGTCGATTCAACATGCAGGGCGGTTCGGTCGTCGGACCCGAGTTCACCTCGCTGTTTCTGGCGCTGTCCTTCTACACCGCCGCTTTCATAGCGGAAATCGTTCGCGGTGGCATCAAGGCTGTCTCCAAGGGGCAGACAGAAGCGGCCAGTGCGCTCGGCCTCAAGCATAGCCACACCTCGCGGCTCATTGTCGTGCCGCAGGCGATGCGGATTATCATTCCGCCGCTGACAAGCCAGTATCTCAACCTTGCGAAAAACTCCTCCTTGGCTGTTGCCATCGGCTTTGCCGATATCGTCGCTGTCGGTGGTACGATTCTCAATCAGACCGGACAGGCCGTCGAAATCGTTGCCGTCTGGCTGGCCGTCTACCTGACGATCAGCATCAGCACTGCAGTCTTCATGAACTGGTTTAATGCCAAGATGGCGCTGGTCGAGAGGTAATATCATGGCATTACACACCCCTGTATTCGTACGCACGGAGATGGTGTCCGCCTCTCCGGCACCCGCTGGCCAGATTGGCACGACGGCCTGGGTCCGCAAGAACCTGATTGCGACCCCGAAAGACGTTGTGCTGACCCTGCTGGCATTGGCCTTTCTGGCCTATATCCTGCCCGGCTTGATCAACTGGCTGTTCGTCCACGCTGTCTGGTCGGGCGCAGGCCGCATCGCCTGCCTTACCGTCTCTCAGGGCGGGGCATTGCCCGATGGCAGCGCTGGTGCCTGCTGGGCGTTTGTCGGCGCCAAGTTCCAGCAATTCATCTTCGGACGCTATCCGAGCGAAGAGATCTGGCGTCCATTGACCGTCATGATCCTGTTCGCCGTCCTGCTGGCACCCATGCTGATTCCGAAGGCGCCGTTCAAGGGTACCAATGCCCTGCTGCTGTTTCTGGTGCTGCCAGTAGTTTCCTTCTTTTTGCTCACTGGCGGCTTTGGCCTCGAGCATGTGGAAACGGCCCGTTGGGGCGGCCTGATGGTGACCCTGATTCTGTCCTTCTTTGGGATTGCGGTGTCGCTGCCGGTTGGCATCATGCTGGCGCTTGGCCGCCGGTCGACCATGCCGGTCATCAAGATGCTCTGCGTGATCTTCATCGAAGTGGTGCGCGGCGTCCCCTTGATCACCGTATTGTTCATGGCCAGCGTCATGCTGCCGTTATTCCTTCCCGATGGCTGGAGTTTCGACAAGTTGCTGCGCGCTTTGGTCGGTGTCTCGATCTTCTCATCGGCTTATATGGCTGAAGTCATTCGCGGCGGCCTGCAGGCCATCCCGAAGGGGCAGTTCGAAGGTGCCGACTCGCTTGGCCTGAGCTACTGGCAGAAGATCCGGTTGATCGTCCTGCCGCAAGCGATCAAGCTGGTCATTCCGGGCATCGTCAATACTTTTATCGGGCTGTTCAAGGATACGTCGCTGGTCTCGATCATTGGCATGTTCGACCTGCTGGGCATCGTCATCCTCAACCTGTCGGACTCCAACTGGGCAACGCCTGAGACAGCCGTAACCGGTCTGGTGTTTGCAGGCTTCATCTACTGGCTGTTCTGCTTCAGCATGTCGCGCTACTCGTATTTCATGGAACGGCACCTCGACACGGGCCACAAGCACTAGCATCTGTCGGTTTCGACCTGATCCGGCAGTTGCTTCATTCTTTCGTTCGTTTGTCGGGACAAGATCGACGTCCGGCTTTCCTGACAAACTCCACTTCTAGGAAACTCAATTATGGCTGAAGCTCAAACCTCCATCGAGAAAGCCCCGACCAAGACCGCAATCGAATTGATTGCCATGAACAAATGGTATGGCGAATTTCACGTCCTTCGTGACATCAACCTCAAGGTCGCGACCGGCGAGCGGATCGTCATCGCGGGTCCGTCGGGCTCCGGCAAGTCGACGATGATCCGTTGTATTAACCGGTTGGAGGAACACCAGACCGGACAGATTATCGTCGACGACATCGAGTTGACCAACGACCTCAAGAAGATCGATGAAGTCCGTCGCGAAGTCGGCATGGTGTTCCAGCACTTCAATCTGTTCCCGCATCTGACGATCCTCGAAAATTGCACACTGGCACCGATCTGGGTCCGCAAGATGCCGAAGAAGGAAGCCGAAGAAGTTGCGATGCACTATCTGAAGCGCGTCAAGATCCCGGAACAGGCCAATAAATATCCAGGCCAGCTCTCCGGTGGCCAGCAGCAGCGCGTGGCTATTGCACGTGCGCTCTGCATGAAGCCGAAGATCATGCTATTCGACGAACCGACCTCGGCACTTGACCCTGAAATGGTCAAGGAAGTGCTGGACACTATGGTGGGTCTGGCGGAAGAGGGCATGACCATGCTCTGCGTTACCCATGAAATGGGCTTCGCCCGCCAGGTTGCCGACCGGGTGATCTTCATGGACCAGGGCCAGATCGTCGAACAGAACGCGCCCGCCGAGTTCTTCGACAATCCGCAGCATGAGCGCACCAAGCTGTTCCTCAGCCAGATCCTGCACTAAAGTTTATCAGGGAAAAGCGGAATCCGGTTTTCCCGAACAGACAAACGAAACTAAGAGAAGCAAGAGTCTGTCTGGTTCAATCTGAACCTGGCAGACTCTTGGATCTAACCAGTGTCGACCGTTTGTCTGAAAAGCCATGACGAATTGCAGAATTTGTCATGGCTGTATTCGATAGAGCGACATTGTTGATGTCGCCCTCTCCGCCAAGGCTTACCCCCGCTCCTATAGCGCTTCAAACGAATTTATAAACCGCGCATTTTATAAGGTTTTGGGGCGAGCGGGCGGCCCTTGCACGGCCTTTGCCAGTGAAAACAGCAGGGGCTCCTGGAATGGAAATGCCATTAAATCCACCCCAACCGGCAGGCCTTCATATTGCCCTACCGGCACGTTTATGGCCGGCCATCCAAGCGCTGACGCTAGTACGCCATTGCGTTCGGGTCTCGACGGTTCACCGATCAGAAGAGCGGTGCGATGTTGAACAGGATAGGCCAGGGCATCAAGCCGATGCTCCCGCATAATCTGCTCGGTAAGCGTTCGCATCGTCTGCGTAACGGCAATCTTCCGGGCATAATCCAGCTTCGCCTCGCCCCTATCCGCCTCCAGTGCTGTTTTAAGCAGCATATGCATGGTCGAATGCGGCCAGCGCCCATCTTCGACATAGGTCTTGAAGCTACGGAGTGGGGCACAGGTATCCAAGCCGCTCAGCCAGCCATCGAATGCACTTTCAAATTCGTGCGCATGTAACGCCAGATCATTATATAACGATAGAGAATTGAACTGTGGTTCAGCGATATCGACAACAACGACATCGCTGCTGCGAAGCCGCTCAAAAGCAGCATCCAGGCATTGATTTATGCCGACATGCTCCCGACCTGTACCAAACAGCCCAGACAGCACACCGATGCGCATACCCTCGACTTTCGGCCACCGTGACACGTTAAGACCGTTCCTATCGAAATCTCGGGCCGCCAAACTCACGGCGTCGTCCGGATCAAAGCCAATCATCATCCGAAATGCCAGTGCCAGATCTTCGACCGTCCCCGCGAGCGGCCCCAGCACGTCCATGGTCGGCGAGACGGGAATCGTGCCGCTTCGGGCGATCAGCCCCCGGCTTGGCCTCAATCCGAAAACGCCGCAAACATGCGCGGGATTGCGGATCGAATTCACCGTTTCCGTACCTAACGCAACCGTACAGGCCCCAATCGCCACAGCAATGGCCGAGCCACCGGAAGATCCGGCTGGCGTACGGGAGGGATCGTATGGATTGAGTGACTGGCCGCCAAGCGAGCTTAATGTGCTTCCCGCACCCGCCAGTTCATCCAGATTGGTCTTGCCAATCACCACCGCGCCATGCTGCTTCAACCGGCGCAGTGCAAAGGCATCACGACGCGGCACATAGTCTTTAAGGGCGACGGCCCCGCCGGTCGTGTTCAGCCCAGCGGTTTCAATATTGTCCTTGACGGCAACAATCATGCCCCGTAGCGGAAGGTACTCACCCTCTTCATGCCGACGGTCCACCGATTTAGCCTCATCCAACACCAATGGATTGAGGCAGAGGAACGCATTAAGCTGCCCGAAAATCCGGAGGTTCTCCAGGCAACGTTCCGCATAAGCGACAGACAAGCCGAGCGTTGCCCCTTGATCCTCCACAACCATAAACCGCAAGCTCCGAGCGACAGCGTCGGACCGAAAAGAGGAAGCCGACTATCTTAAAGCCTAGGATTAGGCCGCCTCAATGGCCTTGGCAACGGCTTCGATGGCATCGTCGGCCTTGGCACCATCAGGGCCACCTGCCTGGGCCATATCAGGCCGTCCACCGCCACCCTTACCACCAAGGGCGGACGAGGCAATACGGACCAAATCGACGGCGGAAACCTTGCTGGTCAGATCACCCGTCACACTCGCGACAGCACTGGCTTTGCCATCCTCGGCAACTGCGATCAGCAGGACAACGCCAGACCCGAGTACAGATTTGGCCTCGTCGGCCATGCCCTTGAGATCCTTAGGATCAATCCCAGCGAGTTGCTTGCCGATAAATTTGATCCCACCTAACTCGCGCGGCACGTCGGCAGCGCCGGTTGAACCGCCGCCCATGGCAAGCTTCCGCTTGGCATCAGCCAATTCGCGTTCCAGCTTGCGGCGCTCGTCCACCAAAGCTTCGACGCGAGAAACGACATCGACGGGTTGGACTTTCAAGGCGGATGCCAGAGCTTTGACACGCTCGTCCTGTTCGGCCAGATAGGCACGGGCGGATTCGCCAGTCAGTGCCTCGATCCGGCGGACGCCTGCACCAACAGCGCTTTCCGCCACCAGCCGCACCAAGCCGATATCACCTGTCGCCGAGACATGCGTTCCACCGCAAAGCTCAATGGAATAGGGCCTGCCCGCCTTGGGACCGCGCACCGCCGTCCCCATCGACACGACACGCACTTCATCGCCATACTTCTCGCCAAACAGCGCCATGGCACCCTCGGCAATCGCATCATCCACCGCCATCAAGCGGGTGGTGACAGCAGCATTCTGGACAATAATTTCATTGGCCATGTCTTCTACGATCTTCAACTCCTCCGCCGTCACAGGCTTTGGATGAGAAATATCGAAGCGAAGACGCTCCGGCGCAACTAGCGAGCCCTTCTGTGCCACATGGCTGCCCAGCACATCGCGCAACGCCTCATGCAGCAGATGTGTCGCGGAGTGGTTGGCCCGTAGCCTGGAGCGACGAGCATGATCAACATTGAGCGCGACGACCGTACCGGCGCGAACAGTCCCTTCACGAACAGTGGCAACGTGGACAAACAGCCCCTCGCCCTTCTTCAAGGTATCGCGCACCTCAAGAACGAACCCATCGCCAACGATCTCACCTGTATCGCCAACCTGGCCACCAGATTCGCCATAGAACGGCGTCTGGTTGACCACGACCTGAACATTCTCGCCCGCAGTAGCTTGCTCGATCACCGCACCATCACGCACCAGCGCCTGAATTTCGCCCTCGGCGCTTTCGGCGGAATAACCGAGAAACTCGGTTGCGCCGTGCTTGTCCTTCAACTCGAACCAGACAGTTTCCATCGCCTTGTCGCCGGAGCCGGACCAACTGGCACGGGCTTCGGCCTTCTGACGCTGCATAGCATCGTTAAAGCCGGTGATATCGACGCCAATGCCACGGGCGCGCAGCGCATCCTGCGTCAAATCCAGCGGAAAACCGTAGGTGTCGTAAAGCTTGAACGCGGTCTCGCCGTCAATGCTATCACCCTTGTTCAGGGTGGCCGTGGCGTCAGACAGCAGCGAAAGGCCACGCTCCAGCGTCTTGCGGAAACGGTTTTCCTCGAGCTTCAAGGTTTCGGAAATCAACGCCTCGGCGCGGACCAGTTCCGGGTAGGCGCGCCCCATCTGCTGCACAAGCACAGGCAGAAGCTTGTAAATCATCGGATCGCGAGAACCGAGCAGTTCCGCGTGCCGCATGGCTCGGCGCATGATCCGGCGCAGAACATAGCCGCGGCCTTCGTTCGACGGCAATACACCGTCTGCAATCAGGAACGCAGAAGACCTCAGATGATCGGCAATCACCCGGTGGCTGGCCCGACGCTCACCTTCAGCCGGAACACCGGTGAGATCAACGGAAGCATCGATCAGCGCGCGGAACAGGTCGATATCGTAATTGTCGTGCTTGCCCTGCAACAGGGCGGCAACCCGCTCCAGGCCCATGCCCGTATCAATGGACGGACGCGGCAGATCAACCCGTTGCTCCTTGGTCACCTGTTCATATTGCATGAAAACCAGGTTCCAGATCTCGATGAACCGGTCGCCATCCTCATCGGCGGAACCTGGAGGTCCGCCCCAGATATGGTCGCCGTGGTCATAAAAAATTTCGGAGCACGGACCGCAGGGACCGGTATCACCCATTGCCCAGAAATTGTCGCTGGTGCCAATCCGGATGATCTTCTCTTCCGGCAGACCCGCAATTTTCTTCCACAAGCCGAAGGCCTCATCATCGGTGTGATAGACGGTGACACAAAGCTTGTTGCGATCAATGCCGAATTCCCGGGTAATCAGGTTCCAGGCCAATTCGATGGCATTTTCCTTGAAATAATCGCCAAAGGAAAAATTGCCCAGCATTTCGAAAAACGTGTGATGGCGCGCCGTGTAACCGACATTGTCAAGATCGTTATGCTTGCCCCCGGCCCGAACGCATTTTTGCGCCGTGGTCGCACGGGAATAAGGCCGATGCTCCAGTCCGGTGAAGACATTCTTGAATTGCACCATGCCGGCATTGGTGAACATCAAGGTCGGGTCATTGCGGGGCACGAGCGGGCTCGACGCAACGACTTCATGACCATTGGTCTTGAAGTAATCGAGGAAGGTCGACCGAATGTCATTTACGCCGCTCATGGGATGCCCTTGGAATAAGTGTCCGTTGCCGGACAGACGTCAGAAAACAACGGCTTTTATCGTCCGCCATGACGCCTGTCCAGCCTATCGAAAGAAAAGGGCCGGAGATGTAAATCCCCAGCCCGCAACAATGAACAGGTCCAACTGCCAGATAAGCGGTCCTGATCGATCAGGCGTCGTCAAGACCGACGCTGTCATTGGCGTCCGGACCGCCATTTTCAAGAAAACGCTCGGCGATCAGACCGGCATTCTGGCGAAGTGCTGTTTCGATTTCATCGGCAACCGCTGGGTTGTCGCGAAGAAAGATCTTGGCATTTTCCCGGCCCTGCCCCAAGCGCTGGCTATTATAGGAAAACCACGCACCGGCCTTCTCAACAATCCCAGCCTTGACGCCCAGATCGACCAATTCACCGGTCTTCGACACGCCTTCGCCATACATGATGTCGAATTCCACCTGCTTGAAGGGCGGCGCCATCTTGTTCTTGACCACTTTGACGCGGGTCTGGTTGCCAACGATCTCTTCCCGGTCCTTGACCGCGCCGATACGGCGAATATCGAGACGAACCGAAGCGTAGAATTTCAACGCGTTACCACCGGTCGTTGTTTCCGGGGAACCGAACATCACGCCAATCTTCATACGAATCTGGTTGATGAAAACCACCATGCAGTTCGAACGCGAGATCGAGCCCGTCAGCTTGCGCAGCGCCTGGCTCATCAACCGTGCCTGCATGCCCGGCAGGCTATCGCCCATTTCGCCTTCTATTTCAGCTTTCGGTGTCAAGGCCGCGACCGAATCGATCACCAGCACATCGATCGCCCCCGAACGCACCAGCGTATCGGTGATTTCCAGTGCCTGCTCGCCGGTATCTGGCTGTGAGATCAGCAAATTCTGGAGATCAACACCCAGTTTGCGGGCATAAACCGGATCCAGCGCATGCTCGGCATCGACAAAAGCGCAAACGCCGCCTTTTTTCTGGGCCTCGGCAATGGTTTGCAACGCAAGCGTCGTTTTACCGGAGCTTTCCGGTCCATAAATTTCAATGATACGGCCTTTGGGAAGACCACCAATGCCGAGCGCGATATCGAGGCTGAGAGAGCCTGTCGATACGGTTTCAACCTCCACGATTTTCTCGTTCGCGCCGAGCTTCATGATCGAGCCCTTGCCGAACGATCGCTCGATCTGCGACAGGGCCGCTTCCAATGCCTTGCTTTTATCCACCGTTTTGTCCTCTACGAGCCGCAAAGAATTTTGTGACATTTGAACCACCTTTAGGTTATTGAAGCCGCGTAGGCAACGGAACAGCAGACACGAACTACGTACATGGTTTGTTCCATTTTTGCAAGTCTTGCCCAAGTCTTTGTGTTTATTTTTTAATCTGACGGGTGTTCTCTTAATGTTTCCATAGCATTGGCCGTTAAGAGAAGATGGTTTTCAGCCCATCGCCCCCTTCGGAATGACGCCTTCGCGATTCGAATTTCCACTGTTTCCAGGAGGCTGGCAGGTATGAGTCTCGACATTCTCGTTCTGGGCGGCGCGCATATCGATCGGCGCGGACGCATCGATGCGGAAACCATTGCTGGCGCCAGCAATCCGGGGCGATGGCTGGAAGAACCGGGCGGCGGCGGCTTCAACGCGGCGCGCGCCCTGGCACGACTTGGATTGAATGTTGCCATGATCAGCCCCCGCGGCGGCGATGCGCTTGGCCAACGGGTGGCGGTCGCCGCCGAAGCGGCTGGCGTCGACGACCGGCCCTTCACCTTTTTGGATCGGAGCACCCCAAGCTACACTGCTATTTTGGAAAAAGACGGCAATCTGGTGATCGGCTTGGCCGATATGGAGCTCTACCGCTTGTTCTCGCCACGCCGGCTGAAAGTACGCGCCGTTCGCGAGGCTTTCGAAACCACACGCCTTGTGCTGGTTGATGCCAACCTGCCGCAAGAGACGCTGGAGGCGATTGCGGCCATGGCGCGTGAGCTTGCCAAACCTTTGGCCGGGATCGGCATTTCACCGGCCAAAGTGGTGCGATACGCCGACTGCCTCGATAGATTCGATATGCTGTTTCTCAACAGCGCTGAAGCAGCGGTTCTGGCTGGAACAAAACCGGATGACCCTTCTGATTGGCCGGATCTGCTTCGCGCCAAAGGCCTCCATGGCGGCGTTGTCACCAATGGTGCGGGACCGGTCGTGGCCTTTGATCCAAGCGGTGACTATGCCTTGACCCCGCCGCCACTGGACGCACTGGCCGACGTGACCGGAGCTGGCGATTCGCTTTGTGCGGGGGTGCTTTCGCAAAGAGTGAATGACAGTTCCTTGCCGCTGGCGCTGCGCCACGGTGTTGCCTTGGCTGGCCTGACCCTGCTATCTGACAGGGCAACAGACGAGGACCTCACCGCAGATCGCCTCGCCGCGCGCCTTGACCTTGTTGGCGAGCCGCGCGCCCTTTCCCGCCAAACGAGTTCCCGATCATGACCCGTTCGATTTCTCCGCTCCTGCCCATCGTATACGCCCGCGAAGTGGCTGCGGCCAAGACGCGCAATGCGCCTATTGTCGCTCTGGAATCCACCATTATCACCCATGGCATGCCCTATCCGAAAAATGTCGAGATGGCGCAAAGCGTGGAGGCAATCATTCGCGACGGTGGTGCGGTCCCGGCGACCATCGCCGTGATTGAAGGCGTTTTACATATCGGGCTGGAAGAAGATCAGTTGCAAAAACTGGCGCAAATGACTGATGTCCTGAAGGTCTCTCGTGCCGATCTCGCCTACGCCATTGCCGAACGCCGCACCGGCGCTACCACGGTAGCCGCGACGATGATCGCTGCCGCCCGCGCCAATATTTCGGTTTTTGCCACCGGCGGCATCGGCGGCGTGCATCGTGGCGCAGAAGAAAGCTTTGACATTTCAGCGGACCTGGAAGAACTGGCCCGCACCCCTGTCATCGTCGTCTGCGCCGGAGCAAAAGCTATTCTTGATATTCCCAAGACATTGGAAGTCCTGGAAACCCGTGGCGTACCTGTCGTGACTTACGACAGCGACGAATTTCCAGCCTTCTGGTCGCGGGAATCAGGTTTGAAAAGCCCACTCAAACTGGAAAGCCCGGCGGCAATTGCCAATTTCCAGAAGGTACGCGACCAATTGGGCATTGATGGTGGCATGTTGATCGCCAATCCCGTGCCGGAAGCAGAGGAAATCGCGCGCGAGGAAATGGAAATCTATATTGGTCGGGCGCTGGCCGCGGCTGAACGCGAGGAAATCACTGGCAAAGCCGTGACGCCTTTCCTGCTCGACGCAATCTATCACCTCACCGACGGCCGCAGCCTGACCACCAATATCGCGTTGGTGGAAAACAACGCGCGTCTTGCAGCGGAAATTGCCGTCGCGATGCTGTAAGCCACTGATATCAAGCCAGATTGGGGGCGACAATGTCCCCGATCAGGCTCGACGACAGATTATTGTCGTTGTTTTATCGTCGGATATCCGTGCTGCAAAGGCTTGCCATCAAATTTCATTCTGCAATTTGTTAGTATTCATTTTCTCTCTCTTTCTACCTGTGCCCAACGGCAGGCATCAGGACAAGACGGTAAAGACTTCCTGGGCGATACGAGGCTCTCAACCTCCCGTATTCAGAGGATGATTCTCGTCCGGCCCCTCTTCAAAGCCGTCTTCTCGCTGCGTCTTCAAAGGAAATTTGCAAGAAGGACTTGCGGAACACAACTGGAACAGATAGCGTATGTTCTGTATTTGTTTCATAATTCAAAGGGTAGGTCCCAATGCTGACTCGCAAGCAACAGGAACTTTTGCTGTTTATACACGAGCGCATGAAGGAGTCTGGGGTGCCGCCCTCCTTCGATGAGATGAAGGACGCTCTGGACCTCGCCTCCAAATCCGGCATTCACCGGCTGATCACCGCTTTGGAAGAGCGCGGCTTCATTCGTCGCTTGCCAAATCGAGCTCGGGCGCTGGAAGTGATCAAACTGCCGGAGGCCATGACCTCCAGCATACCGCCTCGGCGTACGGGATTTTCGCCATCCGTCATCGAAGGCAGCCGAGGCAAGTTGCAGGCAGTGCCATCCGCTCCGGCCAAACCGGTCGAGGAAGTACGCAATTCCTCATCCATACCTGTCATGGGCCGTATCGCGGCAGGCGTGCCGATCTCCGCTATCCAGAACAACACCCATGACATTTCCGTGCCGATGGAAATGCTGGGCAGCGGCGAACATTACGCCCTTGAGGTCAAAGGCGATTCGATGATCGAAGCCGGCATTCTCGATGGTGACACGGTGATCATCCGCAATGCGACCACGGCTAATCCGGGTGATATCGTCGTTGCTCTGGTAGACGATGAGGAAGCCACCTTGAAACGCTTCCGCCGCCGTGGGGCGTCCATCGCGCTGGAAGCTGCCAATCCGGCCTATGAGACACGGATTTTCGGACCGGACCGGGTAAAAATTCAGGGCAAGCTTGTCGGTCTTATTCGTCGCTATCACTAAGCTCGCTGACATCTCCGGCGCCTGACTGGAGGTCGTCGCTGGCAGCAGATGGAACATTGTCGTGGACCGGACCATTCGGTCGATCATAACGATTGCTGCGCCAGTCGAAATAGCGATGGCGGGTCCAGGGCCGATACTGATTTTGAAATGCCGTAACGATATGCAGCGTTCGGGTGGCGGGATCACCAAGCGTGATCTCCATTGCACCGAACCGTCGCAGATCGTTACGAGTCAGGACTTTCGGGGGACGTGACAGCATCGGTCCAGCGCTAACGGCCTTCTCAGTTTGCAAGAAGGCCAGAGGTTCGCCCGATTCTATTAGGGACGGGGAATTCTGGTCCGAGTTTGAGGCGCCGCCCTTCAGTTGGCTATCCGTGGGCACTGCAATACCCTGCCCCGGTACCGTCGTTGCACTGGCTGCAGAAATGTCTCCCGCCTGCGTTCGGCTGATCGTTTGGGAGCGAACGGACGGGCTGCTGTTGTCAGATGGCAGCATGTTACCATCGGCCATGATCCGTTCAATTTCAACGTCCGCCCCAGTCGCGTCTTCCGTAGGCTCCCGGGTAACGGTGGTTTCGGTTTTTTCTGAGGGAATAGTGGATGCTATCGGCGCCTTACATTCGGCATCACGACCGGCCTCAGTCGAAACGATCAGGTCGGACAGGGCGCAAGCGGCCTGGCTGTAGTCGCGGTTCTGCACCAGGCTGACTGTCCAACCATTGCTGAGCCTCGCGAGACAAAAAGCATCAGTTCGGCAATGGAAAAGATCAGGTTTTTTATCGGCCCTATCCTTTGCCGTCGTCATCTCCGCCATCGCCTGTTGCGGCTCTACCGGCTCTCTTCCCTTGGTTTTTTGGCCACCCGTCTTTGTTTTTCCGGCCCGCGTTGCTTCCCGCGCCTTGTCCTCGCCTTTCCCCGCGCCCTGTTGGCTTGTTTCCATTTCGACAGCGGCCAGCTTGGGCAATATTTCAGGCGCAATCGGATCGGCAATGTCGAGCACTGAGCGCCATTGGTTGAAAACGAAACTCGGCGGACGCTTCTTGTTGGTGGCAACGGTCAAAACATCGCGGTCGTCGGTCCGAAAGAGAGCGAACAGTTGGCCATCTTCGGTTATAGCGAGATCGGGAAGTGGCGGATCGGTTTTTATCGCCTCATAGCCAAACGCCGTCAGCATCATCGCCACACCAATCAGCCTCAGCCGCGTCTTCATCAGGGTCAGTATCAGCAGGCCGGCTGCCGAGACCGGCAGAAACCACCACTCGAACCGGCCGAAGGTGAAGCCAGTCCCCCAGCTCGCGACCTTGCTGGCAATCATCAACACGCCCTCAAGGCCAAGCCCCATCAACTGGATCGGCCATTGGTCCAGACCGAACGGCATGAGCAGCACGCCGATCATCGCCGCTGGCATGACAAGCATCGACATAAGGGGAGCCGCCAGGAGATTTGCCTCCAACCCATGCAATCCGACCCGGTGGAAATGCGCCGCTGAAAACATCGCTGTGGAAAAACCGCCAAGTGCTGAGGTCATCAGAATGCCGCTGACCAGCGTCATCAACGGCTTCAGCACTGTCAGCGCCGGGATCGCCGGCAGGATGGGAGGCATTCTTGGGCGCTGGCGCCAAAGGTCGAAGCCGGCGATCAGGGCAAAGGTGGCTGCAAAGGACATTTGCAAGCTCGGTCCCATGACCTGGGACGGCGAGAGGAGAATCACAAGGATAGCCGCCAGCGCGGCATTGCGCAGGCTGAGCACAGGTCGGTCGAAGAAAGCCGCCGACAGCATGATAACCATCATCAGATAAGCGCGCTGGGCGGCAATGTCGTAGCCGGAAATGAGAAAATAGCCGGTCGTGGTGGCTATCGCCCCTGCTGCGGCAATCTTCTTGATCGAGCGGGCCTCCGCCATGCCAGGCACAAGGCTCAGGAGCCGCCGGATCCCCACGAAGAACAGCCCACCGGCCAGTGCCATATGCAGACCGGAAATCGAGATGATATGGGCAAGGCCGGAAACGCGAAGATCGTTATTGGCCTCCTCCGAAAGGCCGCGCCGCTCGCCGGTCACAATCGCCACGGCAAACGCACCCGCGTCGCCCGGCACGATGGCCCTGATACGATCAGAAATGCCATTGCGCAATTCCTGTGTCGTTTCATCCAGCTTGATTCCGGCACGCTCCCAAAAATCCGGTGGCGCTATCTCTGGTCCCGGCAGAAATGGCTTGGGTGGCTGGTAAAAATAGCCGATTGCCCCGGTGCCCGCAAAATAGGAGGCAAAGGCAAAATCGTTCAAGCCCGGCAAAGCCGGTCCGGACGGCGGGGAGAGCCGCGCCCTGCCCTCAATCCAGTCGCCGGGGTTGAAGGGAACATGCTTGCCGCGGGCCAGAAGCGCGACCTGCTGTGGCATACGCTTGAGACTAGGGTAGCGCGTTTGATGCAGTGCAATCACATATCTTTGATTGCCGTCCGCATTTGGTTCTACCGAAACCACTTTGCCGCGCACCACCGTCGTCACTGCACTGTCGATGATGATCGTGTCCAGACGCGCGGTTTGCACATCGGCTAGCAACATGCCAGCAAGACCGAGAGTTGCAATGCCGCAGACGGCGGCCAGGACAGGATGACGGTAACGAACCCGCAGCCAGACCACTCCGGCTGCACAAAAAGTCAGGAAGATCGGCAGACGGGGAAGGTCCTGCGGACGGGTAAGCCACCAGATCGCACCGAGACCAAGCAGAACGGGTAAAAACAGAAATGTCCGACCATAGGCAAGCTCCTGCAGAACATCCCGGTGGAGAGCACGCAGAAGGCGCTGCCAGCGGGAGACCAGAAGCGGCGATGCGCTGAAGTGGCCCTCGAAATCAGGGGCTTCCGCCTCGTCCTCCGGGTCTATGTGCGGACGCCGTAGAACCTCGTCAAACAGGGTTTTGGAAGAGCGACTATCCCATGGCAAGCCGCGCGCCGGACGCGCCTCTTTTTGCCTGACCAGTTCCCATTCCGCCGTATCCGGCATCGATCCTGCCGTCGCCCCGGTGCCCTGCAATGCCACACGCCTTCAAAGCGCTGAAAACGAGCGGCGAGGCCCCTGAAAATTGCTTTTATGATAATTCGGCAACAAAACTTACCTTGCCGCTAACGGCAGACTATCAATCAAAAGCTGTAGGAGAAAGGGGGTGTAAACCAAGAAAAGCAGTTCTGGCAATAACGCATGCCTGCAATGCAAGTGCCGATTTATTGCAATGCACACTTTGTCCTTTGGATAGCTTGGCATTAACCTCTGGATCATATAGCTAATTGCAACGCTTAACCTGGGACGAGGCGAAAGCTGCGTCTCCCGCCTATATCCGGAGGATCACCATGACGGAACAAAGCGCAAACTTGAAGATTGAGGACAAGGCCGTCGATCTTGACGTGCGAAGCGGCACGATCGGCCCCGATGTTATCGACATCGGCGCTCTTTATAAGCATACCGGCAAGTTTACCTATGATCCCGGATTTACCTCCACGGCATCATGCGAATCGAAAATCACCTATATCGACGGCGACGAAGGCGTGCTGCTGCACCGCGGCTACCCCATCGAACAGCTGGCTGAAAAAGGCGACTTCCTGGAAGTCTGCTACCTGCTGCTCTATGGCGAACTGCCGACAGTTGCTCAGAAAAAAGACTTCGATCACCGCGTCACGCATCACACTATGGTGCATGAGCAGATGTCGAAATTCTTCTCAGGCTATCGTCGCGACGCCCATCCGATGGCAGTCATGGTCGGTACGGTCGGCGCATTGTCGGCTTTCTACCACGACTCGACCGACATCACTGATCCGCACCAGCGCATGGTTGCCAGCCTGCGGATGATCGCCAAGATGCCGACCATCGCCGCCATGGCTTACAAGTATCACATCGGCCAGCCTTTCGTTTATCCCAAGAACGATCTGGATTACGCCGCCAACTTCCTCAACATGTGCTTTGCCGTGCCTTGCGAGGAATACAAGGTCAACCCGGTTCTGGCCCGCGCCATGGATCGGATCTTCATCCTGCATGCAGATCACGAGCAGAACGCCTCCACCTCCACGGTGCGCCTGGCTGGCTCTTCGGGTGCCAATCCGTTTGCCTGCATCGCGGCCGGTATCGCCTGCCTTTGGGGCCCTGCCCATGGCGGCGCCAACGAAGCGGCCCTGAACATGCTCCGCGAAATCGGCACGGTTGACCGGATTCCGGAATATATCGCCCGCGCCAAGGACAAGAACGATCCGTTCCGCCTGATGGGCTTCGGTCACCGGGTCTACAAGAACTACGACCCGCGCGCCAAGATCATGCAGAAGACCATGTATGAAGTGCTGGAAGCCACAGGCAATGCCGGCGATCCGCTGATGCAGGTGGCGCTCGAGCTGGAAAAGATCGCCTTGAGCGACGAATATTTCATCGAGAAGAAGCTCTACCCGAATGTCGATTTCTATTCCGGCATTACGCTTCGTGCTCTCGGCTTCCCGACGGAAATGTTCACCGTTCTGTTCGCGCTCGCCCGCACCGTCGGCTGGATTGCGCAGTGGAACGAAATGATCGAAGATCCGCAGCAGCGCATCGGTCGTCCGCGCCAGCTTTACACCGGCGCACCCAAGCGCGACTACCTGCCCGTCGCCAAGCGCTGATCGGCAATATCCTGCCTTATGCAAAGCCCGGCGATCAATTCGCCGGGCTTTTTCGTGGGCCAGCCTGCAAATGACAGGTTTCATGCCATGGCATTGGGGTTTTCCATCAAGAAAGCCTTCAATTTGTTCAGGGATTGCTTTAAGCAACGGCGACTGCTTCGCATCCGGCGAAGAATATTGATGAGGTTTTCGTTCCGATGCTCGTGATCCTGAGAAAAGCTGCCGGCACCTGGGTGGCAAAAGGGCTTCTTCTTTTGCTTGTCGCGTCCTTCGCGATTTGGGGCATTTCCAGCTCGATCATGAGCGACACGTCGGACAAGGTCATCAAGGTCGGCAGCCAGAGCGTCAATTCCAACGAATTCCGCCTCGCCTATCAGCGACAGATCTCCGATCTCAGCCGCCGTTTCGGCACGCAATTGACAAGCGAGCAGGCCCGTTCGCTCGGCATCGAGTCGCAGGTCTACCAGCAGCTTGTCGCGGGTGCGGCCCTCGATCAGCTGGCCTCGGACATGAATCTCGGCCTTTCCCAGGACCGCCTGGCGCAGTTGATCGGTGACGATCCGGCCTTCAAGAACACCAATGGCCAGTTCGACCGGCAATTGTTCACCTCACGGCTGCGCAATTCCGGCATTCGCGAGCAGGATTATATCACCGAGCGCTCCAAGGTCGCGGTTCGCAGCCAGATCGTCGATGCGACGGCGGAAGGGTTTGTCCCCCCGAAGGTGTTGGTTGATGCGCTGAAGCTCTATCGCCAGGAAAGCCGCAGCATTGACTACCTGCTGCTGACCACTGCCAATATCGACCCGATCAAGGCACCGGACGACACGGTTCTGAAAACCTGGTTCAACACGATGAAATCGCGCTACCGCGCGCCGGAATATCGCAGCTTTTCCTATGTAAAACTGGAGCCTGCCGATATCGCCGATCCGAAAGCCGTGACCGACGAGCAGGTGAAGCAGGAATACGACGCCAACCTCAAGAAATTCGAAGTGGCCGGCACGCGGACGCTGGAACAATTGACGTTCCCGACCAAGGAACTGGCCGAAACCGCTGCTCAGACGCTGAAGAATGGCAAGACCTTCGATCAGTTGGTGGCCGACCAGGGCAAGACGGCGACAGATGTGCTGCTGGGTGATTTCACCCGGGCGGATATTCCCGACCAGAAACTGGCAGATGCCGCATTCGCAGTCGCAAAGGACAGCGATACGACACCTGTCGTTGAAGGCGCCTTCGGCCCGGTTATTCTGCGGGTCAGCAACATCAAGCCAAGCCACACGAAGACGCTGGACGAAGTCAAAGATCAGATTCGCGCTGATCTTGCCGCCAATGCCGCAGCCCAGCAGATCAATGACGTGCATGACCGGTTTGAGGATATGCGCGCCTCCGGTTCGAGCCTCGAGGAAGCCGCCACCAAGGCTGGCCTGAAAGCCATCAAGGTTGAAGGTATCGATGCTCAGGGACAGGACAAGACCGGCAAGGCCGCAGAAAATCTGCCGGAAAAAGCCAATCTGTTGAAATCAGTCTTCGAAACCGAAGCGGGTGCAGAGCCCCTGCCGCTCAATATCGGCAGAAATGGCTATCTGTGGTTCGACGTGACGTCCATCGATGCGTCTCGTGAGAGAACGCTGGACGAGGTCAAGGACAAGGCCGTTGCCGACTGGACCACCGAGCAGCAGAAACAAGCGCTGGGCGCCAAGGTGGAGCAGTTGAAGGCCAAGGCGGATACGGGAGTGGCACTGGCTGATCTCGCGACTGAACTGGCCATCGGCGTTGAGACCAAGGCCGGTCTTCGCCGCGATACCGAAGATCCGGTGCTTGGCCCTGCCGCCGTCCAGGCCGCATTCCGTGGACCTTCCGGCACGGTAGGCTCGGCGGTTGGTGCCGATCCGATGACCCAGATCCTGTTGAAGGTTACGGATGTCAACACCCAGCCGACCGGCGATGTCGTAGACCAGCAGGAAAGCCAGATTACCGCGCTGGCGAAATCCGCCGGTGACGATATTCTCGATCAGATGGTCAACCAGCTCCAGACCAAATATGGCGTCACCATCAATCAGGCGCTGGCCCAGCAGGCCATCACACGCTGAACCGCCGGGAGGGCGAAGCATATGAACGGGCTGAAGCCATTCATCGCAAAGGTCGCCAGCGGGCAAGCACTGACACGGGATGAGGCGGCAGACGCCTTCAATATCCTGATGTCGGGAGAGGCAACGCCTGCCCAGATTGGCGGCTTCCTGATTGCCCTGCGCATGCGCGGCGAAACCGTGCCGGAGATTGTCGGCGCGGTCACCGTCATGCGTCAAAAGATGCTGCCTGTCATCGCACCCGCGGATGCCATCGACATCGTTGGAACGGGCGGAGATGGAACCGGCACCTATAATATCTCGACGCTGGCGGCTTTGATCGTTGCAGGCGCGGGCGTTCCGGTCGCCAAGCACGGCAACAAGGCGCTCAGCTCGAAATCCGGTGCGGCTGATAGTCTGACTGCACTGGGCGTCAAGCTGGATATCGATCCATCCGTCATTGGCCGCTGCATATCGGAGGCTGGCGTCGGCTTCATGTTTGCCCAGCTGCATCACTCTGCCATGCGCCATGTCGGCCCGGCGAGGGTGGAACTTGGCACGCGCACCATTTTCAACCTTCTGGGACCGCTCGCCAATCCGGCTGGCGTCAAAAAGCAGTTGCTCGGCGTCTATGCGCCTGAATGGGTGATACCGCTAGCCGAGACCCTGCGTGACCTGGGCAGCGAGAGCATCTGGGTCGTGCATGGCAATGGCCTTGATGAAATCACCACGACCGGAACGACGCAGGTGGCGGCGCTCGAACAGGGCAAGATCCGCAGTTTTGAGCTGACGCCCGGAGATTTTGGCGTGGAACAGGTTGAGCTGGCCGCCCTGAAGGGTGGCGACGGCGAATATAATGCCAAGGCCTTGCGCGCTGTTCTTGAAGGTGAGAAAAATGCCTATCGCGACGTGGCGCTCTGCAATGCCGCCGCGGCCCTGGTGATTGCCGGAAAAGCCACCACGCTGGCAGACGGCATGGCGCTCGGCGCGCAATCGTTGGACAGCGGCGCTGCCCTGAAACGGCTGGAGACATTGATTAACGTCTCCAATGGAGAACATTCGGCATGAGTGACATCCTGAAAAAAATCGAAGCCTATAAGCGCGAGGAAATCGCGGCAGCCAAGAATGCCGTACCGCTGGACGAGATCAAGGCCCGCGCCGCCGACCAGCCACCGGCACGTGGCTTCTACAAGGCATTGCGGGCAAAGCAGGCTGCTGGCAGTTTCGGACTGATTGCTGAAATCAAGAAGGCCAGCCCGTCAAAAGGCCTGATCCGTCCCGATTTCGATCCGCCTGCGCTGGCCCAAGCCTATGAGGCGGGTGGGGCTGCCTGTCTGTCCGTGCTGACCGACGCTCCAAGCTTTCAGGGCGCGCCGGACTTTCTGGTCGCAGCCCGGGCGGCCTGCACACTTCCGGCGCTGCGCAAGGATTTCATGTTCGAGGCCTATCAGGTGCATGAAGCGCGTGCCTGGGGCGCAGATTGTATCCTGCTGATCATGGCATCCTTGTCGGATTCTGAAGCCGCAGATCTGGAAGGGGAATCCCTGGCGCTCGGCATGGACGTGCTGATCGAGGTACATGATGAAGAGGAAATGCTGCGGGCGCTGAAACTCGCCTCACCGCTCGTCGGCATCAACAATCGCAATCTGCGGACGTTCGAGGTCGATCTTGCCGTCAGCGAACGGCTGGCCGCCATGGTTCCTGCAGATCGGTTGCTGGTTGGTGAAAGCGGAATTTTCACTCACGAAGACTGCCTTCGCCTGCAAAAGTCCGGCATCGAAACTTTCCTGGTCGGAGAAAGCCTGATGCGCAAGGACGATGTGACTGGCGCAACCAAGGCCTTGTTGACCGGTGCGTCCGACCGCATAGCCGCCGAATGAGCGGCCTGACCCATATCGGTGCTGCGGGCGAAGCGCATATGGTCGATGTCGGCGACAAGGTCGAGACCGTGCGGGTCGCTATAGCCGAGGGTCATATCCGCATGGCACCGGAAACGCTGGCGTTAATCCGCGACGGCAACGCCAAGAAGGGCGACGTGATCGGCACGGCACGGCTGGCCGGCATCATGGCCGCCAAGCGCACGGCAGACCTGATCCCTCTCTGTCATCCATTGATGTTGACCAAGGTCAGTGTCGACATCACCGAGGACACCACCCTGCCCGGCCTGCGCGTCACAGCAACCGTCAAACTGACCGGCAAGACCGGCGTCGAGATGGAAGCGCTGACTGCCGTTTCGGTTGCCTGCCTGACGATTTACGACATGGCAAAAGCCGCCGACAAGACCATGGAGATCGGCGGAGTTCGGGTGGTTGAAAAGACCGGCGGAAAATCCGGCCCGTTTCGTCATCCGGAGGCCATATAATGGCGCTGCTGCCAGTGGAAGAGGCCCAAGCCAGACTGCTGGCGTCTGCGAGCCCGTTGCAGGACACCGAAATTCTGCCGCTCCGCCAAGCCCGCAATCGCATTCTCGCAGCGGATATGGCAGCTCGGCTGACGCAGCCGCCTTTCGATGCTTCGGCCATGGACGGCTACGCGCTGCGGGCCGAAGATGCCCTCTCGCCGGGGACTGAATTGTCCGTGGTCGGCCAATCGGCGGCCGGGCACGGCTTTGATGGCAGGGTAGGCGCCGGTCAATGCGTGCGGATCTTTACCGGCGCCCCGGTGCCAGAGGGCGCCGATAGCGTCCTCATTCAGGAAGATACGGAACCGGCAGAAAAGAGCCTTCGTATCCGCACCACATTCGCTGCTGTGCAAGGACGCCATATCCGGCCTCGCGGCCAGGATTTTGCTGAAGGCACGGTTTTGATTCCGGCAGGTAAGGCTTTGGATTTTGCCAAGCTGATGCTGGCCGCAAGCGGCAATCATGCAAATGCCCTGGTCTATCGCAAGCCGCTGATCGCCCTTCTCGCCACTGGCGACGAGCTGGTTACGCCTGGTACTGCGCCGGGGCCAAGCCAGATCATCGCTTCGAACACATTTGCCATTGCCGCCCTTGCCGAAAATTTGGGCGCGGATGTGCTGGATCTCGGCATCGTGCCTGATGATCATGACGCCATCGTCGCGGCCATCCGCAAGGCGGAGGCGGCAGGTGCGGATGTGTTGGTGACGACCGGCGGCGCATCGGTCGGCGATCACGACCTGGTGCAGGCCGCGCTTACCGATGCGGGCATGGTGCTGGATTTCTGGAAGATCGCCATGCGCCCGGGCAAACCGCTGATGGTGGGTAAGCTTGGACCGATGCATGTGCTGGGCCTGCCCGGCAATCCTGTCTCCAGCATGGTCTGTAGCTTGCTGTTTCTCGAACCGCTGATTGCCAAGCTCGGCCATCGCACTTTGCCGCAGCGCCTCAAGCACGCCCGCACGGCAACAGCGCTTCCCGCCAACGATCAGCGACAGGACTATCTGCGTGCCCAATTGCGGGTCGATTCGGCGGATGGGCTTTGGGTGACCAGCTTTCCGAAGCAAGATTCCTCGATGATGCGGATTTTCGCCGAGGCCGGGGCCTTGATCGTGCGCCCGCCACATGCATCGGCCCTTCGGGAAGGCGGCCAATGCATGGTGCTGTTGCTGCATCCGTAAACGCCTCTTGGTGAAAGGCATCTGCCGCCTTATCTATTGAAGCCACACGCGGACGACCAAACCCGGAGCACGCCTTGAAATTTCTGCCTGAACGTCTGCGTAACCGGATCGAGCCGCGCCTTCTCGCCAGTCTGACCGTATTGGCCGGTCTTGGGTTGCTGTTTGCAAAAATTGCAGAAGACGTCTTCGATCAGGAAAGCCATGCCTTCGATCGTGCCATATTGCTGGCGCTCCGGATCAAGGACGATCCCGGCCTGACCATCGGCCCGCCCTGGCTGGTCAATTCAGTCCGCGACATTACCAGCCTTGGCGGCTTCACGGTGATTACCCTCGTTACCGTGCTGACGGTGTTCTATCTGCTTGCGGCGGGCAAAACCCGCAATGCCGTGATTGTCGGACTGTCGATTTCGCTCGGAGCCTTAGCCGAATCTGGTCTGAAACTGCTGTTTTCGCGCGCCCGTCCCGATGTGGTGCCGCATCTGGTCACAGTGCAAACCATGAGCTTTCCAAGCGGCCATGCCATGATGTCGGCCATTACCTATCTGACGCTGGGCGCCATGCTGGCCCGCGCCCAGCCGACATGGCAATTGCGCTATTTCACCTTTGGTGCTGGCCTGTTCCTGACGCTGCTGATCGGGGTCAGCCGGGTGTTTCTCGGCGTGCATTGGCCAACGGATATCATCGCGGGCTGGACGGTCGGCGGTGCCTGGGCGCTGTGCGTCTGGATGATTGCCGATGCGTTGAACCGCCGCCGCACACCGCTTGAACCGGAACAGTGATCAGCCGATCAACTGGTCCAGCCAGGCCTTGTCCAGCACGCTTTCCAGCTCACGAGCCAGATCGTCCAACGCCTGTTCGACGCTCTGCCGGTAATTTACTGTACCATTGCTGATCCCGAAGCTTTGCAAGAGTGCAGCCCTGTATCCGTCATTGGCAAACAGCCCATGCAGATAGGTGCCCATCACCTTGCCATCAGCGGACATCGCCCCATCGGCGCGACCACGGATCGTCAGGGCAGGACGCTGACAATCCGGGCCATCGGTCTGGCCAAGGTGGATTTCATAGCCGCTCAGGGCCATGTCATATTCCAGCGAATGAGCCGCACTATTGCGCACGGTCTTTTCCGGCGCCATCTCGGTATCGATCTCAAGCAGACCAAGGCCTTCGACGCGGCAGGGAGCGCCCTCCAGCCCCAGCGGATCGGTAACACTGTTGCCAAGCATCTGATAGCCTCCGCAAATGCCGATGATCCGACCACCACGCCGACGATGCAGGGCGAGGTCCTTGTCCCATCCCTGCGCGCGCAGGTCCGCGAGATCGCCAATCGTTGCCTTGGAGCCCGGCAGAATCACCAGCGCCGCATCGGCGGGCAAGGGTTCGCCGGGACGTACATAGACCAGATCGACGGAAGGCTCCGAGGCCAGCGGATCGAAATCGTCGAAATTGGCAATACGTGACAAAACCGGCACGGCGATCTTCAAAGCGCCGGTCGAACTGCGGCTCAATCGTTCCAGCGCCACGCTGTCTTCCGGCGGCAACCGCCCAGCAGCCTTCAGCCAAGGCACGATGCCGAAACTCGGCCAGCCGGTGTAGCGGCCAATGGCTTCGATACCGTCGGCAAACAGGCTCTGGTCTCCCCGGAACTTGTTGATAATATAGCCGCAAATCATCCGGCGGTCTTCCTCCGGCAAGATGGCATGGGTGCCGACCAGCGAGGCAATCACCCCACCGCGATCGATATCGCCAACCAGCACCACCGGCACATTGGCGCGGGTGGCAAAGCCCATATTGGCTATGTCCCCAGCCCTTAAATTAATTTCGGCTGGAGAGCCTGCGCCCTCGACAATCACCAGATCGGCCCCGGCCTTTATCTCCTCGAAACTGTCAAGCACGGCACCCAGCAATTGCGGTTTCAGCCGTTGGTAATCGCGGCCCTTCGCTTGGCCAAACACGCGACCCTGCACGATGATCTGGCTGCCGGTCTCACTTTGCGGCTTCAGCAAAACCGGGTTCATATGCACCGAAGATGGCACGCCACAGGCCAGCGCCTGGAGCCATTGCGCCCTGCCGATTTCTCCGCCATCATCAGCCACGGCGGCATTGTTGGACATGTTCTGCGGCTTGAACGGACGCACGACGCGTCCATGCAGCCGCGCCAACCGGCAAAGCCCCGCCACCAGCACCGTCTTGCCGACATCCGAGCCAGTGCCCTGGAGCATAACCATCCGTGTCATGACGTTTGCCAGCTCCTGCAATTTGGTTCAAAGCGCAACCGTGTTCAGATTTGGCCGCGCGTCCTTCTACCAGACCTCATGTCGATGGTTTGTGGTATGACCTGCGGCCCGCCGGAAGGCAATGGCGGTCAAAGATTGGCTTTTCCACAGTTTTTCCTGAAAAGGATACAGAGCCAGCGGGACCCGGCATGATTGACAGCGCCAGATTCCTGCCTTTTTTCAATCCATTGGGGGTTCATCAGGATGTGAGAGCGCTCGGATTTACCCATGAAAGCATGTGTGTTTGCACGATGCTTAATGGCTTTTATGCGACATTTATTCGAACAAAAAGCTGTAAGGTGGTTGATTTATACGGCCAAGACCCTACCCTTGTCGTTGTCGTAAACAGACAAGGACTGCCTTGGGACTGGACCGGACTTCACAATCCGCCAGGCTCGCCGACGAGCGGTCCTTCCATCCAATATGCCCGACCCGGGTTGCGAAATATGCGGCCGGGATCGGCTGTCATGCGTGAAACAATCACGCCCATGCGCTAAACATGCGCCAATAAAACGGAGAACTCCACGATATGAGGACATTGATCGTTTCCACGATACTCGCCGCCGGATTGTATGGCATGGCCGGTTCTGCCCAGGCTGCCGATTGCGGTTCGGTCTCCATTGCGGAAATGAACTGGGCCTCAGCCGGCGTCGCGGCCAATGTCGACAAGATCATTCTGGAAAGCGGTTATGGTTGTTCCGTCAATCTGGTGACCGGCGACACCATGCCAACCTTTACCTCAATGAACGAAAAGGGCGAGCCGGATCTGGCCCCTGAGCTTTGGGTCAATACGATTCAAAAGCCGCTGGCGGAAGCCGTCAAGGACGGTCGCCTGCTCAAAGCCGCACGCATTCTAAAGGATGGCGGCGTTGAGGGCTGGTGGGTCCCGAAATATATCACCGACGAGCATCCCGACATCAAGACCGTACAAGACGCGCTGAAACATCCCGAGCTTTTCCCCGCCCCGGAAGATTCGTCCAAGGGTGCTGTTACCAATTGCCCATCCGGTTGGGCCTGCCAGGTGACCACGGAGAATATCTACAAGGCGCTAAAGGGTGACGATGCGGGCTTCCAGCTTGTCGATAGCGGCTCGTCTGCCGCGCTGGACGGCTCGATTGCCAATGCCATTGAAAAGAAGCAGGGATGGCTTGGCTATTATTGGGCGCCGACCGCCATTCTCGGCAAATATGATATGGTCAAGCTTGGCATGGATACTCCCTTCGACAAGGCGGAATGGGACCGCTGCACCTCGGTTGCCGATTGTGCAGATCCCCGTGTCAACGATTATCCGGTCACGGATGTCTATAGTGTCGTTACCAAGAACTTTGCCGAGAAGGCAGGTGTGACGATGGACTATGTCGGCAAACGCCAGTGGGACAATGAAACCATCGGCAAGGTTCTGGCCTGGATGAGCGAAAACCAGGCGGACAATGCCGATGCGGCCGAATATTTCCTGAAGACCTATCCCGATGTCTGGACACAGTGGGTCTCGCCTGACGTCGCTGAAAAGGTCAAGGCCGCTCTTTGACACAGCCCGGAAGGCTGCCTTTCCGCGATCTCTCATCCGTGATGAATTCAATCACTTGCACATGACGATAGACATGTCTCTAACGTCATGTGCGCAGCGGCTTGGCCATGCCACCGCCCCCCCGCAATACAATGATCAGGCCGCATCGATAAAGCCGAACACATCGGCATTGGCTTTGATCCGCACGACAAGGAGCACATATGGCATCCGCTATCTGTAGCTATATCCCCACCCTCCTCTGCCAGTTTCCGGCGGTCGATGACACTCTGATGCGGAGTTTCAAGAAGACCGTCGATACCGGCTTCAAGACGTTCGTCCGCTCCTATGGCGATTTCCTCGACGGATTGACCCTGCCGCTGCAATGGTTCCTGAACTGGCTTCAGGCGCTGTTCGTCGATACGCCCTGGATTGTGATGATCATCGCACTGGCCGCTATTGTCTATGGCGTCAGCCGCAATTGGCGCATCACACTCGGCACGGCTCTTGCCATGGTTTTGATCGGCATGGCCGGTCTCTGGCAGGATACCATGATAACGCTTGCCATGGTGACCGTTTGCACGCTGTGCGCCGTCGTCATCGGCATTCCCTTGGGCATTTGGATGGCGCGGTCCGACCGCGCCCAATCAACCTTAAACCCGGTGCTCGACGTGATGCAGACCATGCCGAGTTTCGTCTATCTGATCCCTGTGGTGATGATTTTCGGGATCGGCAAGGTGCCGGGCCTGATCGCAGTGGTGATCTATGCCATCGCGCCGATTATCCGGCTCACCAATCTCGGTATCCGCCTTGTCAGCCGCGAAGCCATAGAAGCGGCAGATGCTTTCGGGTCGTCGGAGAGGCAGAAACTGTTCAATGTGCAGATCCCGCTGGCGCTGCCCAACATCATGGCGGGCATCAACCAGACGATCATGATGTCGCTGGCCATGGTGGTCATCGCCTCGATGATCGGTGTTGGCGGGCTTGGCAAGAACGTCCTGCAGGCCATCACCAACCAGTTCTTCACCATCGGCCTGCTCAACGGCTTTGCCCTTGTGGCAATCGCCATCATTTTTGACAGGGCAAGCCAAGCCTATGGCAAACGCCTCCAGAAACATACACAGGTGCTGGATGGCTAGTCACGGCATAGACATCCGCAATCTCTACAAGATTTTCGGCCCCGATGAGAAAGCCCATATCGACGCCGTACGCCAGGGCATCACCAAGGCCGAGTTGAATGACAGGCACCACCACGTGCTCGGCCTGCGCGACATCAGCATCGACATGCCCGGTGGCGAGATCACCGTGGTCATGGGACTTTCAGGCTCCGGCAAATCCACGCTGATCCGCCATATCAACCGGTTGATCGAGCCGACAGCGGGCGAAGTGCTCTATGACGGAACCGACATATGCGCCATGTCGCCTGCGCAGCTGCGCGATTTCCGACGCCGGAAAACCGCGATGGTCTTTCAGAAGTTCGGCCTGCTGCCACATCGAACCGTGATGGAAAACGTCCTCTACGGCCTCGATATCCAGGGCATGCCACGGCAGGAAAGCCTTGCCAAGGGGCATTACTGGATCGAGCGGGTCGGGCTTTCCGGCTTTGAGAATCATTACCCGAACCAGCTTTCCGGTGGCATGCAGCAGCGCGTCGGCCTGGCGCGGGCCTTGGCAACCGATGCCGATATCCTCTTGATGGACGAGGCCTATTCCGCGCTGGACCCGTTGATCCGGGTCGATATGCAGACCATGTTGATCGACTTGCAGCAGGAATTGCAAAAGACCGTGGTGTTCATCACCCACGATCTGGACGAGGCTTTGCGTCTGGGCGACAAGATCGCCATTCTGCGCGATGGCGAGGTGGTGCAGCAGGGCAGCGGTCAGGATATCGTGCTGCGTCCAGCGGACGATTACATCTCCGCCTTCGTGCGCGAGGTCAATCGCGGTCGGGTGATCCGCATCGGCACGGTGATGGCCCCAGCACACAGCCAGTCCGGCCAGTTCAAGCTCACCGCCCGCACGACTCTGGAGGCGGCGGCCCGGGCCATGGTCGAGCAAGGCGTCACAGAGGCGCAAGTGACCGATAAAGCGGGGCACCAGATCGGCACCATCGACCTGTCGATCATCCTTTCGGCCATGGTCTCACCTGCACAAAGTGTGCAACCGGGCGCCCAACCGGCGCTGGCGGCGGAATAAGCAATCCTGGCGGCAAGCAAGACATCAACCCACTGCCTTGCCGCCATTTTCTCCAACTTCGGCATGCAATAGGTCAGGATTGCCGTCGCCTGTCCTTACGCTCCAGCAATAGAAGCTTGAATGAAGGCAACGTATTTGTCCTTGAGACCCGGTTGCAGCCGCTCGGCCATCAGCATGGCGATCTGGAATTGGGTGAAACTATCGGTTTCTTCCAGCGCCATTTCCGCCAGACCTGTGACGCCTTCGGCGTAAAGTTCAGGAGAATCGGCCACCTCCTTGATAAAGCTGCCGAGAAACCGGTTGACCGTGAATTTGCCCAGACGCTGGCGTTCGTCGATGGAAAGCGGCGAGCCGACCCGGTTGATCAGCACGAAAACATCGAGAAACAGCAGAAGCATTTCATAATGAACCGCACTCTCCGGCAGTCCGGCTTCAAGCAGCATAACCTTGCGTTCCGCATCGATCTGCGCCTTTTCAGCCCATTTTGCGGCATTGTAGCGATAGCGGATCGACGGATCATGCGCCATTTTTCCAGTCGAAAACAGGGATAGTGCGACAGCCCAATCGCATGTCGCTGCCTTGGTCGGATGCGATCGCAGAAACAGATCCATTGTCGCAAGCCAGACTTCGCGGCGCAGGATGGAATAGAAACCGCCATTGTTGGTCGGACTGTTCTGTAGATAGGCGAGCATTCTTTCGCCAGGATCATACTCTTCCAGGGCAAAGGCCTGAACCGAACCAGTTTCGGACCGCTGGAGGAAGCTTTCGGTTACCGGTAGCACGCCAACGTAATCGAAGGGCAGATCATCGAGATCGAAAGGCGCCTGATCCGCTTCAGCAAGGATCTCGTCATCATCGCCCATCGGCATGATGAAGGGCGTGGAGGCTGCCTCGACAGCGTTGAACATATTGGCGAAGGCCGTTTGTGCCTCGCTTGCCACATAGGTCAATCGGGGAGACAGGGCCTGCAAATAGGCTTTTTTGGCGGCATCGCCGGAATTGTCGCTGACCACCAGCAGGGCGTCCCGCGCCTCGCAAAAAGCAAGCGCACTGTCGATGGCAGCGCGCGAACCGTCGAGCGGGCGATGGCTGGGCATGCAGATAGTCAGTTCGGCCATAGAAACACTCCGGAAAAATGCGGGCCCCATGACAAGCCCCCATTGCAGAAAATAGCATTCAGGCGGGATCAGCTCTCAGACAATTTTCCCAGCTCAGACTCGAAATGGGTAATTATACAATATCCGCAAAGCTTTGCCGCATTTGGTTCGCCTTTGAAGAACAGCGATATCCTACCGTCAAACGTTGCAGTATCTGTGTCAACCAGCGGATGAAGCCAACCGCAAGCCTCACGCAAGGCTCAACGGAGTCAAATGGTCGATCACCAAACAATGCCGCGAATTATTCGGTTGATAAAATCGCAAGCTCTGCTCCAGCGACGATTGTTTAAGAACCAATGCAGATAATATCGGCAGAGACTCACAACAGACACGCCGGGCAAAAGCCAAGACAGCAGGAGACCTTCATCATGTCCGCCACCGCCGTTACCGACCGAGACACCGTCGCCATGAAGCTGGGTGGATTCTCTGATGACGACAAGGCCTTCCTGGCCCTGATGCTGGAAAACCCCAAGCAGGACGAGACCTTTGCCGAAGGCCTGTTCGCCTATCTGGAACAATCCGCCGGTCAACGCTTCCTCAACTCCCTGAAGCTGGAGCGCTGTGGCGAATGGCTTGGCAATAGCTGCCCGGCCCGGATGCAGATCCGCTTGATGGAAATTGCCAGGTCCAGCCAGCATGGCGTCTACCTGGCCTTTCGCCAGGGGCTGACACGCTCCGGCGGCCTGGAGCGTGCCTATCCGAAATCAGCGCTGTGAGCGTGGGTCCGTCCCCGGCCTTCCTCCAGGCTTTGCAGGCCTATAAGCAGGGCGATCTGCGCGCCTGCCTCGACCGCCTGCATCCGCTTTTGAAAAAACGTCCACCGGACGCCAATATGATGCTGGTGGCGGCGCAATGCCATGCAAAGCTGGAGGAAAAACTCCAGGCCGCCGAGCTTTACGCCCGGGTGGCGGATGTGCAGCCGCAAAATCGCCGGATGTTTCTGCTGATGGCCGCGCGTTTGTATATGCAGATTGATCAGGGGGAGCAGGCGCTTTCCCTGATCCGCAAAGTGCCAGAATCCCAAAATCTCGAATCCCAACACCTCGCATCACTCGACCCGGAAGAGCAAAGAACCTATCGGCGGCTGCTGCGAGGACAATTGTGCCTCAAGGAAATCGAAGCCAGCGACCACGCGCTGGTGGCCGCGATGCGCGATGGCACCAATCCGGCATTTTTCAACATCGACGATCCCTACCAGCACATGCTGTGGTGTGACGACGAGGCGATCAATGGCCGCCAAACCCGGATGGCCAGCGGAAAGCCATTTACGGAGCAATCGCGCCAGGCACGCCGCAGCCTACCCCATCATTTCGGGAAAAAAATCCGTGTCGGTTATCTTTCGTCGGATTTTTCCGACCAACATCCAACCATGCGACTGTTGCAAAGTGTTTTGCTGGGTCACGACGCAGCCCGCTTCGAGATCCACCTATTCTGTCACACCCCAGAGGATATCAGGGAGCTGGATCGGGGACTGCGGCAGACCTACCCCAATCTTCACGACATCCTGCGCATGGACGATGGTACGGCACGCGATTTCATCCGCGGCTTTGACCTTGATATTCTGGTCGATCTCAAAGGCCATACCAAAGATGTCCGCGCCGATCTGATCAATAGTGGCCTTGCCCGCTTGCAGGTCGCCTATCTCGGTTTTCCCGGCTCCGCCTATGGGATCGATTGCGATTATGTCATCTCCGACCTGATCGTCACACCTGACTCATCCAAACCCCATTATCACGAGAGGCTCTGCCGATTGCCGGAAACCTATCAGGCAAACGACAATCGCTATCGCCCGCTGCCACCGGCCACATCCCGCTCCCTGCTCGATCTGCCGGAAAATGCCTTCGTGCTGGCCTCCTTCAACATGGTTCGCAAGATTTCCCCGCAAACCGCGCGTCTCTGGGCAAGAATGCTGGACGCCATTCCCTCATCCATTCTGTGGGTTCTCTGCGCCGGACGCGAGCAGCGCGACCGGCTGGCCGCATTTATGGCCGGGTGCGGAATCGATCGTTCACGCCTTTATTTCACTGGCGCCGAAAGTTACGCGCCGCATATTGCCCGAATGCAGGCGGCCGATCTCGGTCTCGATACCTATCCCTATAACGGCCACACCACGACCTCGGACAAGCTATGGGCGGGCCTGCCGGTCATCACCTTCAAGGGCAGCAATTTCGCTTCAAGGGTGTCTGAAAGCCTGTTGACCGCGCTCAGCGTTCCACAATTGGTGGCGGAGACACCGGATGATATGGTGCGTCTGGCCGCAGACCTGGCGCAGGATCGGCCCCGGCTTGCCGCACTCAGGCAGACGATTGGGGACAATCGGCTGCACGCGCCGCTCTTTGACACGCAACGGTTCACCCGCCATCTGGAACGCGCTTTTGAGTTGATGGTAGAACGGGAAAAGGCCGGCTTGGAACCGGATCACATCGATGTGCCAGCCCTGCCGAGCCGACAGGAACCGTTCAGGCAGGATACTGACTGATAGTCACAAAGATCGAGATGCGTCAGTTGGGGCGCTGGTCTACCACCGCAATGATCGGCCCGAGCGGATAGGCCCGGTCGATTCGGCCAGCCATCGGCTCGGCGAGGCTTGAAATCGTCCCATCCAGATAAAGTGCATTGGCCGCGCCCAACCGGTCACGAAAGAACGTAGCCATATCGTAGAAACGCACAGGGTCTTTGCTCAACGCAAACACCACTTGGCCGCTGGCGTCGATACCGACACCATTGCGGATTTTCAAACTGTCGCTGGTGGGAAGAAACTTCGGGTGCAGAACACCATCAATGACCAGCATCGGGCCGGATTGAGTGGCGAAATCCGCTTCAATCTTCTGGGCTTCGAATTGCCCGGTCTCAAGCACTCCAGCATGGCCGTCTTTGATAAAAAACACGCCATTCGGCTTCAGGTAAAAGTTGCCCCAGCCATCGGCGGTTTCGGCTGGCTTGCGCATCGATCCATATTCCACGAACAGGCCAACGGGACTGAGATCGGAGTGATACATACCGCCATTGACGGCGAAGGTGAGGATCAGTCTTTGCTGCCAAAGCTGGCTTCGCAATGCATCGAACCCACCATAGACATCGCCGTCGGCATTGCGGTTGAAGATGCGAATTGTGCGCGTGGCGGGATCAAATCGACAGACACGATAAGCAACGCCGTTTTCCGTCTGGTCACGACAATTCTGTTCGTCTGCCTCAGCACGCTCTAGAGAAACGACAAGCGGTGAGAGGAACGCAAAAAGCCAAATGACTATTTTCAAACGGAGTGCGTTTTCCGAGCAAAATCTCAAAAGTGAACTCTCACATCAAATATTTGAAGGCGCGACCCTTCTGGTCCGTCTTCTTGCACGGACGCCAATACGCAAGGTTCACGAGGGAATAGAGCAAAAAAGCTAGCTGTATCCCGCCGTTGACGCCACTCTTACTGCTGGGCAGAAGCGGTCATAATGCCCACTTCCTGAGTTTGGCCCGCAAATTGAATCGGCGGACCCTGGAAGGCGACATGCCCAGCGGCCGAAACGACAACCGCCAGAATATAAGCAGCACTCACTTTGGCAACCAGATGCATGGACATGGACCTAACTCCTCTTCCCTTTCCCGAAGCAGCTTTGCTTCATCCCTTGAAGGGCGTGAAGCAAAACTGCTGTTAGGTTGCGTTATTTAGCAGCCTTGGCGACATTATTGCCCGCCGACTGCGTGGCATTCACGGTATTGGCTGTATCTTTGCCCATACCACGGATCGTGTTACCGCATGACGACAATGCGGCAGCGGCAACAAAGAGAGCAGCAACGGCAGCGAGCTTTTTCGTGTTCATATTGGATAAACCCCTATTATGATAATCGGGCACCACAGGTGCCTCGCATTGGCATGAACGCGGCAACTCGAAAAAAGTTCATTCGCACCCAAAGATTTCAGCGTTTTTAACCAAACATTTACGCCGCATGATATCCGCACTTATGAAAGTTTGGTTCAGATTGCTCGCGAGCACATAAATAACATGGGCTAAAGCGGCGCTTGAGGGGATTGATCATGGGGCAGCAGCAGGGCAAAGGCGCAATTCTGGTGATGACCGCCGGGGGGCCAAACCCGTGGATGGTGGTCAACGCGCTGAAAGCCCGTTTCGGTGACGTGCAGGTCCTCTTGGAAGAACAGGAAAGCAAGGCGGAGATTTTTCGACGCCGTCAACGGCGGGTTGGAACCGTGGCAGCACTTGGTCAGCTCGCCACCATGGCCGCCGGCAAATTCATGCGCCGGGCAGCCCAAAAACGCACAGAAACGATCTGCCGGGACTTTGCCGCCAATCCCCATTTCAATCCGCAGATCCCAGTGACTACTGTGCGCAGCATCAACAGTCCCGAGGCACAGGAAGCGATCCAACAGCTCTCTCCGCGCGTGATCCTGTTGGTCAGCACCCGGCTGATGACGACCAAAGTTCTGGCCAGCATGCCCTGCCCCGTGCTTAATCTTCATGCTGGCATCAATCCCGCCTATCGCGGTCAGATGGGCGGCTACTGGGCGCTGGCAAAAGGCGATCGCGGCAATTTCGGCGCAACGGTGCATCTGGTCGATCAGGGCACCGATACAGGCGCGGTCCTCTACCAGGTGCGTGCGCAGCCTAGCTCCGGTGATTTCATCTCCACCTATCCGATGCTGTTGACGGCAGCAGCCCTTCCCATCACCTGCCAGGCGGTTGGCGATGCTCTGGAAGGCAAGCTGAGCCCTATCACGCCGACCGGGCCGTCCGCCCTCTATTTTCCGCCGACCCTCTGGCGCTGGCTGTGGACGGGCCTCACCAAAGGCATCTGGTAGCAAAGAGAACTCTGGTTCAGCTTGAAACCGGCACGTCCTCCCGCCGGTTCTCAATCTCCATGATCAGTTTTTTCTTCGGCCTCAGGGTAATGCGCATCGTCGGCTCCGGTGTCACCTCGCTCTTGTTGCGCAGACGAAAAGTCTTGGCCAGCACCGCCAGAATGGCAACGGCCTCCATGGTTGCAAAAGCACTGCCGATACAGATGCGCGGCCCTGCCCCAAACGGCATGAAGGCGTAGCGATGCCGTGCTTTAACCGCTTCGGGCGCAAAACGGTCGGGATCGAACACCTCCGGCCTGTCCCAGATCAGGCTATGGCGGTGAATGGCATGGATTGGCACCAGCAATATAGTACCCGCCTGGATATGGTGTTGGCCCAACGTAAACGCCTCGTTCGCGGTCCGGGTAATGACCGGCGCTGGCGGATAGAGCCGCATGGCTTCGTTGAAAACCTGCTTGGTATAGGTCAATTTCTCGACATGCTCGGCCAGAACCGGACCATCCCCCACCACACGGCCCAACTCGTCCAGTAGCTTTTGTTCGATAGCCGGATGCTTAGCCAGCAGATGGAATGTCCAGGCAAGCCCAAGGGCGGTGGTTTCATGCCCTGCGGAAATGAAGGTCAGCAGGTTGTCGATGATCTGCTCGTCGTTCATTTCGCGGTCTGTTTCCGGATCGTGAGCCGATAGCAACATCGAGATCAGGTCGGCACGTTCCACGCCTTCAGCGCGCCGCTCGGCAATCATCGTGGCCATGGCGGACCGCAAATAGTCCACGGCGCGGCTTGCCTTTCCCTTGCCGGGATAGGGTATCCATTCCGGCGCCTTCAACATACCAAGCGCAAACATCCAGCCCGTCGGTTCGAGGTAATCGGTAACGCTCTGCTCGACCCGCGCGACATCGATCCTGTCGCGCCCTGTCATCATCGTCTCGACAATGATATCAAATGTCGTCTGCATCATTTCATGACCGATATCGACCGTCTCGCCGGCCTGCCAGGAATCACGGCGGCGTTCGGCTGCGGCAACCATCGCCGGCAGGAAGCCTCTCAGCTTTTCCCATTGAAAACCAGCGGCAACCGATTGGCGCTGCCATTTCCAATGGGCGCCATCAGCGGTCAACAACCCCTGCCCTAAGGCCGGACCCAGTGCACGGCGAACGTCTTCACCCTTGCCAAGCACCGCTGCATTTTTGACCAGAGCCTCATGGATCAGTTCAGGGTCCATCACATGCAGCCGCACCTCATCGCCAAACTGCGAATAGACCAGCTTATGATCATAGATCTGCGGCGGCAGGGCATCCAGCGGATTGCGGATCAGATCAGCAATCACCCGCACCGGCGAACGACGGCTGGCAACAACACCTTCACTCGTAGCGGACAAGACCGGCATATTCATCTGCCATCTCCTTTGCATAGACCCTTTTTGGGCGGCATCCAGGATGTAGAGATCGAACAGGACCGTTCCAAGCCCCGTCGCCAAATTGCCTTTATCCGGTCAGGCGGCCACCGCTGTGTCGACACAGCCGCGATTTCCCAGCACGCAACGCACGTAATCGGCAACAGCCTTGACCGGCGGCGAGGCATCTTCACACAAGGCAAGGCCGACCTCGTAACTGCCAAGATCCGGCAATCCATCACGCTCGGTCAGTTCCACCATATCCTCCTGCAACAGGAAGCGGGCAAGCGGCGCGACGGCGATATCAGCCCGAATCGCCGCATATTGCCCAACATGGTGACCGCAGAAATAAGCGATGCGGAATTCCTTGCCCTGGCGGGTCAATTCGGTCATGGCGCGCTTGCGCCACACACAACTCTCATCCCAGACAGACAGCGGCAGCGGCGTTTTCAGATGGGCCTGACCGTGTTTTTTTCCGGCCCAGACCAGCTTTTCGCTCATCACCGTCATGGTGGGATCGGCGGCGATGCCGTTTAGGAAATTGAACAGTGTTACGTCCAGCCGCTTCTCATTCACCGCCTTGCGCAGCTCCACAGAACCGGCAATCGTCACCTCAATGGCCAGATGCGGCCATGTGCGCGCCAGATGGGTGAGAATACCGGGCAGGACCAGTTCGCCGATATCATCAGGCGATCCCAGCCGCACCACACCATTCATCTCGGGCGCCAAAAACCGTGCCACCGCCTCATTGTTCAGGGCCAGGATGCGCTTGGCATAGCTGAGCAGCAAGGCCCCATGCGGAGTCAGCGTGACGGAGCGAGCGTCACGGCGAAACAGCGAAACGCCCAGTTGATCCTCCAGCTTCTTGATCTGCATCGATACCGCCGAGGGGGTGCGAAACACCATGTCTGCGGCAGCGGTAAAACTGCCGACCTCGGAAATCGCCACGAAGGTGCGCAGCACGTCATTATCCAGAAGCGGCAAACTGGCCGCTGCCAGAACGGTGGAAGGCATGGAGGGAGACTGGGAAAGGGTCATCGGACAACCATCAATTTTTTTCAACATAAAGATCATATCGTTTCGTTTGATTGAATGTCAATTCCGCCTGACACTGTTTGCAACGAAGCCGACCGATATCAGGAGGAGTGAAAAGCATGGTCTTCGAAGCAACACCCAGCCGCGTTCCACCCATGCTGCGGCTCTGGCTGGCCTTTCGGCGCTGGCGTGAGAGCCGCCATCTCCGCCAGGCGCGTGAAAAGGCGATGGCGCATCTTAATTGCTTGCCTGAATACCTGCGAGAAGACGTGGGGATTGTCGTGCCGGAACAGCCAAACAGCAAACCGATCACAATATGCGATGCGATAGATCACAAACATTCGCTTTATTGATCAATGAACAAGGCAGATGATGTCTCTGCCGCCTGAGGACCAGGAAGTCTTTTGGCGAGATCAACGAAAGGAACTTTCCATGGCCTACATCTCTCATTCCAGCCCTTCGCGGCTATTTACCGGCAGTATCGTCCTCGCCGAATCGGCTTTGCATGCGATTTCGACGTGGTTCAGCCAGCTCGAGTCCTGGCGGCAACGCCGCGCCATGGAAAAGGCGCTGGCAGAAGCCCCTTTCGATATGCGCAAGGATCTTGGCTGGCCTGCACACGACACGTGGCAGACCCGTCGCGACATGGTTTAAGCCGCCCAAAAAGGCTGCTCCAGGCCTTGCTTTCCCTGATATTCAAGCAAAATAGAGTGTTTTTTCAATCCTCTAGCTATAGGTGTTCGACCCATGCCCGATGACGGCTGACTGATGAAACACCCACAAATGGTCCGGCAATAATGATGTCAAATTGTTGTCGTCGGTTTCTATCGTGCTATTGTCGTTTTTGAGCTATTGGCGGAATTAAAAACTGTCAATTCTAGCAGATCTCCTCAGCACGGTGGCATCATGAGCAAAACGCCTGTTAAAAAACGCAATATCGTCTTTTTTCTTGTCCCGAATTTCACGCTATTGCCGTTTGCGGGCGCCATCGAAACATTGCGCATTGCCAACAGGATGCTGGGCTATGCGGCTTATGAGTGGCGGCTCTGTTCAGTCGACGGCAACAAGGTGTCCTCTTCATCGGGCATCAGCATCGAGGTCGATTCGTCGCTTGCCGATGAGCGCCGTTTCCTGGCCGGTGAAAACCGGCCCAATATGGCGATTGTCTGTTCCGGCGTGTTTGTCGAGGAGTTTAACAACAAATCCGTCAATGCCTGGCTGCGGGAAGCCTATAATCGCAATGTCGCGGTCGGCAGCCTTTGCACCGGCGCCCATGTGCTGGCGCAGGCCGGACTTTTGAACGGCAAGCGCTGCGCGATCCATTGGGAAAACCTGCCGGGCTTTTCTGAAGCCTTTCCCCAGGCAGAGGTCTATGCCGATCTCTATGAAGTCGACAGCAATCTCTATACCTGCGCGGGCGGTACCGCCTCGCTTGACATGATGCTTAACCTGATCGGCCAGGATTTTGGCGAGGGCCTCGTCAACCGGGTCTGCGAACAGCATCTGACCGACCGGGTCCGGGCTGCCGGAGACCGCCAGCGCCTGCCGCTACGCGCCCGCCTTGGCGTGCAGAACAACAAGGTCTTGCAAATCATCGAATTGATGGAAGCAAGCTTGGCCGAACCCTTGTCCCTGCTTGATATCGCCGACAAGGTGGATCTGTCACGACGCCAGATCGAACGGCTGTTCCGCCAGGAAATGGGCCGCTCACCGGCACGCTACTATCTGGAAATCCGGCTTGACCGCGCCCGGCATCTGCTGGTGCAATCCTCGATGCCAGTGGTGGAAGTCGCCGTCGCCTGCGGCTTTGTCTCCGCCTCGCATTTTTCCAAATGCTACCGCGAATTCTACAATCGCTCGCCCCAGCAGGAACGCGCCGAACGCAAACTGGCAACGGCAAAAGCGGCGGTTGCCGCATAAATATAATTCGCCACAGCCTACCGGTTTTTACAACACGCCCTCGTGCACCATATTTGGTACACGAGGGCGTTTCTGATTTTCATGGAAATGCTCAAAGGTAAGCTATAGCCCGCTATTGGTTGCATACGGTCCCGCATAAACCTTGTCGGCTTCAACCGCACAGGCAAGTGAAACGAAGACCGACAGCTTCATACAAGTTTGCCTTCCTACCGTGCCTTGTAACTACGGATAGGAGTGCAACAATGACGATCGGCCTTGATGATTTGTCGCTTGAGCGACTGATGAAGGAGCGTGTGTGGACCTTCGGTAAAGCTGGCGCCGAAGAGGTTTTTGCGTCGCAGATATCCTTCGAGAGCGGCGGTTGGCTGCGCGGATATTCCCATACCAATGAAAACTCCTGGCGCGTAAAAGGCGGGGCGGTCGAGTTTCTGAGCCAGAACGCTGCTGTCACCACGCGATTCGATACCGTACGGTCTGTCGACGGACGCCTCGAAATGGAGGGACAGTTCCGCCTGCCAGGAGAACATGGCGTGCATCTCTTGGCGGAATCCGGCGAGGCACCGAAGCCGCAGAACAGAACCGCTCTTATCGTGCCCATTCACGACGCCTATTTCATCTATGGTATCAACCTGCTGTTTCAGAGCATTGGTGCCGACTACGACATTATTTTCGTCTTTTCCACCGATGCCGATCGCCTGCAGTTCAGAGAGATGCATCAGGCCTCCCCTTTCCTGAACTACTCATCCATTGTGCTGTCGGATTATTTCTCAGGCAGTGCGCTGTCGGTCGTCGCTGAGGGTAGAACCTGGCCGACGGTCAAGAAATTCCTGGCGCTTTCTCTCGCCCATAAGCTTTACGACTATCTTCTGTGCGTCGATGCAGAGACCTTCATTCTCAATAGAACGGGCTGGACTGAGGCCGCCGCAGCCGTTGTTTCCGAAGCCCGCTGGTACGGCGGCACACTGACTGTAAACCACTCAGCCGAAAGGCAGATCATGCACGCCTCAGCCATCAAGCTGGCACCGGCGGTCGATCATGAAAAAATTCAGGCCATTTCCGGCAATTGGGGCATCTATACCTGGTGGTGGGATATTCCGGTCTATTCGGCCAAGAGCATCCCGGGCTTTCTGGAGTGGATTGGCTGGGACACCAGCCTGCAATTTGTGGAAAGGCTCGTCCACAGCGTATTCGACCATATCACCTACCAGTTCTACATGGCTCTTTACGGCGGTTTCTCGTTCACGATGGTCGAAGGCATCGCCCATGCGATGGAATTCTGTAACGCCGGGATTGTCTCCAAGGTGCATCAGCAGATCCATCCAATGAGATGGACGAATGCCTTTGCCTATACGCAGGACCCGAACTTTTTCCGAGAGAACAACTATCTTGCCGTCTATCACATCGACAGGAAGAGCTTTCCTCAATTCAACCCCGGCTAGTTTCCGGGGAATTTGCGGTGGCCGGTGAAGCACCTATTTCGCAACGTTTGAATGGAAAGAGCGATGAAAATTCTCGCGCACAGGGGCTGGTGGCTGGAACCTGTCGAAAAAAACAGTGAAACGGCTTTCAGGCGCGCCTTTGAAAATGGATTCGGGGTCGAGACGGACACGCGCGACCAGAATGGCGTGCTGAAAATCGCGCATGACATGCCCGTCGGCGACCAAGTGATGGATCTCGACTATTTTTTGGATCTGCACAAGAGCTATGCCGGATCAGGCACGATTGCCATGAACATTAAGGCAGACGGCCTGCACAAGGCGCTCCGCGCCTCGTTGGAGGGGGCCGGGATAACCGATCTGTTCTGCTTCGATATGGCTGTTCCAGATGCCATCGGCTATCTCAATAATGGCTTTATAACCTATACCCGCCATTCCGAACTCGAACCGCTGCCTCCCTTTTATGACAAGGCCCAAGGCGTGTGGCTGGATGCCTTCTATTCCGACTGGATCACTCCTGATGTCATCCAGAAGCATCTCGACGCCGGCAAGAAGGTGGCGCTCGTCTCTCCAGAACTGCACGGGCGTGATCATACCGCCGCCTGGGATGTTTGGGGTGATCTGACAGGTGACGACATCTCGATCTGCACCGACTTGCCGCATCTCGCCGCCGAGAAATGGGGATAAGCCAGCCATGAACCAGACGGACAGGACATTATGATCAAGGCAGTGCTTTTCGACATGGACGGCGTTCTGATCGATGCCAAGGAATGGCATTACGAGACGCTGAATGACGCGCTGGCGCTTCTCGGGCTCAATATCAGCCGCACCGAACATCTCGCCGTCTATGACGGCCTGCCAACACGCAAAAAACTGGAAATGCTGACCAAGACGCGGGGATTGCCGCCAAGGCTGCACGATTTCCTCAACACGCTCAAACAGAAGATGACCTATCAGGTCATCGTCGAAAAATGCCAACCGGTCTTCCATCACGAATACGCCCTCGCGCGCCTGAAGCGGGAGGGAAAGCATATCGTCGTCTGCTCAAACTCCGTCAGATCGAGCGTGGAGGCGATGATGCGCCAGGCTGATCTGTTGAAATACCTGGATTTCTTTCTATCCAATCAGGATGTCGGCAAGGCGAAGCCCGATCCCGAAATCTACCTGACGGCAATCGACCGGCTGCAATTGCAGCCGGAGGAATGCCTGATCCTGGAAGATAACGATCACGGCATACAGGCCGCCCGCTCCTCAGGCGCCCATGTCCTGGTGGTGGGATCGACCAACGACGTCACCTATGAGCGTATCATGAACGAAATCACCAAGATCGAATCGGCCCTCACATGAGATATCTTATCCCCATCGCGTCGAAGGATGATCTTTTCCCAAAGGACGAGTTTCATTTCCCCAAGCCTCTGATCGAAATCGACGGTTCGCCGATGATCTCGCTCGTCGTCAACAGTATCCGCAACCGCGATGCCTCCGCGAAGTTCATCTTTATCGTTCTTAATCAGGATGCGCTTGAATACAGTCTCGATTCAATTTTGAAATTGCTGGCTGGCGAAAGCACCGTCGTTATCAAACTGAACAATCCGACCATGGGCGCTGTGTGCTCGGCGCTGATGGCCGTCGATCATATTGTGGACGACGATCCTCTGGTGATCTGCAATGGCGACCAGATTATCGACGCGGATCTGGCGGGCATTGCACGAGATTTTACGCGCTCGCAGGCCGATGCCGGTGTCGTGACCTTCAATTCCGTACACCCCCGCTGGTCCTATATCCGTGAGGATAAGTCTGGATATGTCATAGAAACGGCGGAAAAGCGCGTTCTGAGCCGCAAGGCGATTGCTGGATATTATTATTTTAGAAGCGGCAGCCTATTTGTGGAATTTGCCCAGAATTATTTGCTGAAAGCCGACCCGTTTGGTGGAAAATACTATCTTTCCCCGGTTCTGAACGAGGTCATTCTCGCCGGTGGCAAGATCGTCCAACACGAGATTCCATCCGACAGCTATATCTCGTTCTACTCGCCCAAGCGCATCGAATTCTATCAGAACGAGATCCGGGACAAGGTTGCCGCGATGACCAAGCCCGCCCGTCAGGTTCAGGTCGTCATTCCGATGGCGGGCCTTGGCAGCCGGTTTGCGCAAGTCGGTTATCTCAAGCCAAAGCCATTCATCGACGTGAAAGGCAAGACGATGATCGAGCGTGTCATGGACAATCTGCGCCTCGATCATGCGCGCTTCGTCCTGATCGCCCGGCAGGACCATCTGGATGCGGAACCCGATGTCGTCAGTGGTTTGAAAGCTCATGGCGATCTCGCATTTTCGCCGATCAACTTCGTAACCGAGGGTGCTGCTTGCACCGTCTTGACGGCGCGGACACATCTTGATCCCGATGCCCCATTATTGATTGCCAATTGCGACCAGATCGTCGATTTCGATTGCGCCGATTACATTCAAGATGCACTGGAGCGCGATCTGGATGGCTCAATTCTCTGCTTCAAGGACAAGGATCGAGACCCGAAATGGTCGTTCGCTCATGTGAACGATGATGGCTTGGTCGATGAGGTGAAAGAAAAGGTGGCGATTTCCGACAACGCGACCGTTGGCATCTATTATTTCAGACGCGCCCGCGATTTCATCGATGCCGCGACCGATATGATCGCCCACAATGACCGGTCTAACAACGAGTTCTATGTTTGCCCGGTTTACAACTACCTGATCAAACAGGGAGCCAGGGTCGGCGTCTATCATGTCGCTCCCGACGCCATGCACGGTATAGGCACGCCTCCCGATCTGGAGGCCTATCTTAGGCTGATTTGATAAGCATGAAATGCATCGTACCCCTTGCCGGGCCTGATTTGTGGACCCCGAAATATGGCTTTAGACCGCTGGTGGATCTCAGCGGAAAGCCGCTGATCGACTCTGCCTTGGGTGACCGGGCGTGGGCGAACCGGCTTCGGCCAGAGGATTACATCTTCGTCATCCGCGAGGTTGCGAACCTCGCGGAGCTTGCTGAATATCTGCGCCTGAGATGGCCCGGCTGCCGCATAGTGACGCTCTCCGACCTGACCGGAGGCGCTCTGTTCTCGGTTCTGGCAGCAATGGCGCTCGTTGCGCCAGACGAGCCCGTCATCATCGATCTGGCCGACATATTGTTCGCAAGCGGACCTGACGACCCGAAGACACTGTTTTCGACGGAAGGATGCGGCGCAATCGTGCCGGTCTTTGCCTCAAGCGAAAACTGCTACAGCTATTTGAAGATGACCGACGGCGTGGTGGTTGAAGCGCGGGAGAAAGAGGTGATCTCGGAAAACGCCTCCGCAGGCGTATACATGTTCCGAAACATCCAGATATTCCTCAGTGCAGCCGTTCACAATATCAACAACCGCCAGACCATGAGCTATAAAGGCGTGCTTTTCATCTGCCCCATGGTCAACGGCGTCATCGCTGACGGCCACACCGTGCTGGCACCCACTATTGAAAACTGCCAGCCGGTGGGAAAGATTTTTCACGAACGATAGAGCCGCTCGGTCATTTGTGATGTCCGGGTTCAAATCATTCAAGGACCACTGAGCGCATCCCTCACCTAAAAAATCATGATCTTAACGGTCGCTAAGATCATGATTTTTGTCCTCTCCCGCAAGAGAGAGGTAGGACGGAAACGTTCTTCTACAAACCGTCATTTTGCTGGTCTTCCGGTTCGTCAGCATACGCTTCAGATAGGCAACCATAAGGAACATCACAGCACGAACACTATTTGCACCGCTAGAACTCACTAAATTCACCGTATTTTCTTTAAAACACATGCTTGAGGCAAATTAACGGTGTTTTCGTTACCCTTAATGCTTCAGGCCTATTCATCTAACAGACCTAAAACATTTCCGTATTCACTAAATAGTGCGGTTACACTGCGGGCAATTTCGTAACCCGACGGCCAATCCAATTCGAGCACCGCAACTACATGAAAAATTCGAGTAGATTGGAGATGAATTGCTATCGGCAACAAGTTGCCCGGAGCAACGGGGACACCGTTCGGAATCAGCGCCTGCACCAACTGTAACAAATGTACCTATTCTTGAATTGCAACTGTTACATTTCATTCCATAAGAAACTGAAACACTCACCTTCAGCCTCCTATCTTCGTGCCAATTATATGCCCAATGCCAGATGCGCGAACAACTGTGCCTGGTAAAATTCGGACCGACTGGTTTATTTCCAATCCTGTTACGTTGCCTATACCGGAAGCCTCGTGCGTACCAGCTACATCGATGAATTTATTTTCTGGTTGACGTCCGATTTCAAGGAACATTTCCGATTCATGATCAGTTTTTATTTTTCTCAGGTTCTCGGGCGAAAAGTCTTGTCCGCCATTTTTATCGATCAAGACTGAGCAGGAAGCACACAGATGAATTGCATTGGAAATGTCTGCAGTTTCTTCGGCTCGCAACAGAGGATTGTATCTTGGTCCAAGTTGAGATGCCGCATGAATGTGAGCGGCCACTCCAACCGATAGGGAATGCTCTGTATCAACAGCCGATGCGCCGACTGTTCTTGCTTTACAGCGGGAACACACAAACCCTGCCCGCTGCGCCACTTCTTTTTTAACATGCGAGGAGAACTCGTGCTCTGATGGTCGATTAGACGATTTCAATTTCGTTCGTCCGTTCTGCGCTTTACGCTTTGGAAAACGTTAAGATCAACTCGACTCGACGTCCAACTTCCTTTAGAACCGACTTGCAACAGTGGTGGGAAGTTTTGTTTCTCATCGCACGAATGCCTTAACTGGATATTCGTGAAAGCCGGCATCGTCGATGTCGGCTTTTTTTATGCGAAGTTTCAGTCAGGGGTTGATTCCTGTTTCGTTCCGCATTGCATTTCAGCCCGAGCTTTCACCCGGGCCAAATTCGTTTCAAACCTCAGCTAATCAGCTGCACCCACTCGTCGATCCACACGTGTCGCACTTCTCGCATGTCCCATTCCGTACCATCGTAAAGTTCTGGCACTCGGAGCACATGTTGCCGGTATAGCCTTGGGCGATGGAGCGCATGCGGCGGGCGGCTTCGAGCTTTTTGGCTTCGGCCTTGGCGGCTTCGGCTTCGTCGGTGGCGGCGTCGGAGAACAGGGTTTCGGTGACCGTGTCTTCCACCAGTTCGGCGGCCCGTTCCTCGTAATCGCGCTTGAAGGACACGACTTCGGAGGTGGAAATGGCTGTCGTCACTTCCAGCTTGCGGGCGGCATTGCCAGAAAAGGCGGCAACATTGCCCGAAGCCTTGGCTGGAGCGGCACTTGCAGCACCACGGGGTTCGGCGGTTCCGGCCTGGCTGCTGGAGACCAGGGTCGGCTTGTAGCCACGGGTCAGGCCCTTGGAGACCACGTCGGCCTTGCCTTCCTTCACGCCGCGGCCAAGCGCCGTGGTGGAGAAGTCGGACGTGTCAACATGGGCCAGATCGTTGCGGCCCAGATAAGAGATCGCCAGTTCGCGGAACACGTAGTCGAGGATCGACGTGGCGTTCTTGATGGCGTCATTGCCGGTTACCATGCCCGCCGGTTCGAACTTGGTGAAGGTGAAGGCATCGACATATTCTTCCAGCGGCACGCCATATTGCAGGCCGAGCGAGACCGAGATGGCGAAGTTGTTGATGAAGGCACGCAGCGCCGAACCTTCCTTGTTCATGTCGAGGAAGATTTCACCAAGACGGCCATCGTCATATTCGCCGGTGCGCAAGAAGATGGTGTGACCACCGATCTTGGCCTTCTGGGTATAACCCTTGCGGCGGGTCGGCAGCTTTTCCTGTTCGCGGACAATCCGCTCAACGATCCGCTCAACGATCCGTTCGGTAATGGTCACGGCCTGGGCAGCCTGCGGCTGGGACATCAGGTCTTCCAGCGCGTCCTCATCATCCTCATCTTCGATCAGCGAGGAATTCAGCGGCTGGCTGAGCTTGGAGCCATCGCGGTAAAGCGCATTGGCCTTCAGCGCCAGCTTCCAGGACAGCATGTAAGCTGCGCCGCAATCTTCCACCGTTGCTTCATTCGGCATGTTGATGGTCTTGGAAATCGCGCCCGAGATGAACGGCTGGGCCGCTGCCATCATGCGGATATGGCTTTCGACAGACAGATACCGCTTGCCGATCTTGCCGCAGGGGTTGGCGCAATCGAACACCGCCAGATGCTCCTTCTTCAGGAACGGCGCGCCTTCCAGCGTCATCGCCCCGCAGACATGGATATTGGCAGCCTCGATATCCTTCTTGGCAAAGCCCAGATGCTCCAGCAGGTTGAAGCTCATATCGGTCAGCTGTTCAGCGCTGACGCCAAGCGTTTCCTTCAGGAAATCAGCGCCCAAGGTCCATTGGTTAAAGACGAACTTGATGTCGAAGGCAGCGCCCAGGGCCGCGTTGACAGCCTCGATCTTCTCGTCGGTAAAGCCCTTGGCCTTCAGCGAACCGGGGTTGACGCCCGGCGCCTGATTGAGATTGCCGTGGCCGACAGCATAGGCTTCGATCTCGGCAAGCTGGCTTTCCGTATAGCCAAGCGTGCGCAGGGCTTCGGGAACAGCGCGGTTGATGATCTTGAAATAGCCGCCACCGGCCAGCTTCTTGAACTTCACCAGGGCGAAATCCGGCTCGATGCCCGTGGTGTCACAATCCATCACCAGACCGATCGTGCCGGTCGGAGCAACGACGGAGACCTGAGCATTGCGGTAGCCGTGTTGTTCGCCCAGTTCCAGCGCCTTGTCCCAAGCCGCCTTGGCATGGGCAATCAGAGCCGGATCGGAGCATTCGGCATGGACCAGTGGCACAGGATCGACGGCAAGACCCTCATAGCCTTCAGACAGGCCATGGGCAGCGCGGCGATGGTTGCGGATAACGCGCAGCATGTTGTCGCGGTTTGGAGCATAGCCGGGGAACGGACCAAGCTCGGAGGCGATTTCAGCCGACGTGGCATAGGAAACGCCGGTCATGATGGCGCTCAGCGCACCGCAGATGGCGCGGCCTTCCGCCGAGTCGTAGGGAATGCCAGTAGACATCAGCAGGCCACCGATATTGGCATAGCCAAGGCCGAGCGTGCGGTATTCATAGGACAGTTCGGCAATCTGGCGCGAAGGGAACTGCGCCATCATTACGGAGACTTCAAGCACCACGGTCCAAAGGCGAACGGCATGTTCGTAATCGGCAATGTCGATCTTCTTGGTGTCGGCATCCTTGAACTGCAACAGGTTCAGCGAAGCCAGATTGCAGGCGGTGTCGTCCAGGAACATATATTCCGAGCACGGATTGGAGGCACGGATCGGGCCAGCCGCCGGGCAAGTGTGCCAGTCGTTCATGGTGGTGTTGAAATGCAGGCCCGGATCGGCGGACGCCCAGGCGGCGTAGGAAATCTTTTCCCAGAGGTCGCGGGCCTTCAGGGTCTTCATCACCCGGCCATCGCGGCGGGCGGTAAGGTTCCAGTCGCCATCATCTTCCACAGCGCGCAGGAAGTCATCCCGCAGCGAAACGGAATTATTGGAATTCTGGCCCGAGACGGTCAGATAGGCTTCCGAATCCCAATCCGTGTCATAGGTCTTGAATTCCAGATCCTTATAGCCCTGCTGGGCGAACTGGATGACGCGCTTGACGTAGTTTTCCGGCACCATATCCTTCTTGGCAGCGCGGATTTCGCGCTTCAGGGCCGGGTTTTCATTGGGATCGAAGCAGGCATCATTATCGCCGGAGCAATTGATGCAGGCTTTCATGATCGCCTTCAGATGCTTGGCAACCACCTTGGAACCGGTGACGAGGGCTGCAACCTTCTGCTCTTCCTTCACCTTCCAGTCGATGTAGTTTTCAATATCAGGATGGTCGATATCCACAACCACCATCTTGGCCGCACGGCGTGTGGTGCCGCCAGACTTGATGGCACCAGCGGCGCGGTCGCCGATCTTCAGGAAGCTCATCAGACCGGAAGACTTGCCACCGCCCGACAGCTTTTCGCCCTCGCCGCGCAGATGGGAGAAGTTCGAGCCGGTGCCGGAGCCGTATTTGAACAGGCGGGCTTCGCGCACCCACAGATCCATAATGCCGCCTTCGTTGACGAGATCATCTTCGACGGACTGGATAAAGCAGGCATGCGGCTGCGGATGCTCATAGGCCGACTTGGACTTGGTGAGCTTGCCGGTGAAAGGATCGATGTAGAAATGGCCCTGGCCGGGACCATCAATGCCATAGGCCCAATGCAGGCCGGTATTAAACCATTGCGGAGAATTCGGCGCGACGCGCTGGGTGGCGAGCATATAGGCCAGCTCATCGCGGAAGGCGAGAACGTCTTCTTCTGAGGTGAAATATTTGCCCTTCCAGCCCCAATAGGCCCAGGTGCCGGCCAGACGCGAAAAGACCTGGCGCGCATCGGTTTCCGAACCGTAGCGCTCGTCTTCAGGCAGATCCTTCATGGCCTTTTCATCGGCAACCGAACGCCACAGGAAAGACGGAACATCGTTTTCCTCGACCTTTTTCAAGATCTTCGGCACGCCAGCCTTGCGGAAATATTTCTGGGCCAGAATATCGGCCGCCACCTGGCTGAACTGCGCGGGCACATCGATATCGGCCAGCCGGAAGACGACAGAGCCATCCGGGTTCTTGATTTCGCTTACCGCCTTGCGGAATTCAATCTCCGCATAGGGCGACTGGCCGGGCTTGGTGAAACGGCGTTCGATGCGCATCTGGCTAGTCCTCGTTGGTCCAAGCACCCGGAAAAGGGCGCAGAATAGGTTTTACGGCACCACGTTCAAGCGGCTTGCCGTTGGTTCGCTCTCTTCGGAGCGAGGCCGATCATAATGATGGTCCGCTCTGTATCTTGCGCCAGCCTTATCCGCTAGACACTAAATATAGTATCAACAGCGTTTTCATGCCAGAGCAAATGGCCGCAGCGCGCCAGAAAAATTCACAAGGATATCCGCGCGGTCAAAGCGTGGAAGCCATGACCGTTTCAAACCTGATGATGTTCGCTGATTTGAACCGACCTCGTAGACATCTCGGTTCAGCCGCCGCCGCAACAACCAATTCATTAACCCTGCCTGCGAGCAAGCGCAAGAGCTGGTCTGTATCGAAAATATGAACCCTATATGTTGTGGTCAGCATCTGTGGAAAACGGGGAAAGAGGCTAGCCTAGAGAATTCATAGGCTTGGCGGAAAAGCTTCATGATTAACGCTGGGTGAAGGTTTTTTTTATCCACCGTCACATCGTGGCACGCAAGCAAGACGACAGAGGCCTGCCGCCGCTTGCCTGCCTCTATACCGAAACGAATCGGAGGTTTTTTGTGCCCAAGAACGCCCTGACCGTGCTCGCCTCCATCAGGAAACCCTTTAATACACAGGGAATATGTCTTGCTAATTACCAAACGAACTAAAGGGATATTAATGTTTGTGGACAACTATATCGGGACCAGGGTCTGGAATGATGTCCATGCCTAGATATGCTGCGCCAGTCGCCATGAGAGCGCCGGGCTGCGCTTAAGGTTTGGTCATGACCATCAGTAATCTGTCTATCCTGAAGAAGGTCAGCCTTCTTGTGGTGCTGATGGGCGTTGCGGCAGGCGCTATTGCCGCTGCTGGCGCCTTCGGCCTGTCTTCGCTTGGTGCCTCGCTTCAAAATACCGGACAGCGTGAAGAAGTGGCCCGCGAGGCCATGGACCTGCGCGTCGACATTATCGCCATCAGCCGCATGACCTATCAGCTGGCTTTCGCGCCGGAAAAGGCCGCTGATTTTGCCAAGGAAACCGAAACGCGCTCCAGCGAAATGCTGGCGCGCCTGCCAAAGATCGCGGCCACCGCCGATGAAAACGAGCAGAAGCAACTGCAGGATGTTCGCACGACACTCAACACCTATTTCGACCAGATCCGCCAGATGGTGAAAGTGGCAGGCACCGACGCCGCCAAGGAACCCGGCGTGATGGCCAAGGAGCTTTCCAAGGCACTTGATGGACAAAAAGCGGTGACGGCGGCGGTCAAGGTCTACAGCACCTATTCCGCCAAAACCCTGTCTGCGGCCCGCAGCAATGCCATTGCCGACTCGCAGCTGACGATGATCGCGCTGTTGTCGACCGCTGCGATCAGCATCGTTCTCGGCGTTGCGGTCAGCACGCTGATTGCCCGTCGCGGCATCGTCAATCCGATCCGCCTTTTGACCGACAATATGAACCGGATTGCCAAAGGCGCCCTGGGCGACGCCATTCCGGGCACAGAGCGCGGCGACGAAATCGGTGAAATGGCCCGCGCCCTGGAAATCTTCCGGGCCAACAGATTGCAGATGCAGGAAATGGAAGCCCAGGAAGCCGCGCTTAACAGTCAGAGCAAGGATCTGCAATCCAGCATCAGCAGCATTGTCGCCTCGGCAGCCGCGGGTAATTTCTCGCAGCGCATCACCAAATCCTACGAGGATGCCGACCTGCAACGCTTCGCCTCCAGCGTCAACGAGTTGGTGGCCAATGTCGATCTCGGCGTCACCGAAGTGCGGCGGGTGATTGCCGCCCTCTCCTCTTCCGATCTCACCCAGGATATGCGCGGCAATTTCCAGGGCGCCTTCGCCGAATTGCAGAGCAACGTCAACCACGCGATGGCAACGCTTCGCGAAGCCATGCAAAGCATTCGCGGCGCTTCGGGTACGATTACCGACAATTCCGGCGAACTGAGTTCAGCCGCCAACCAATTGGCCCGCCGGACCGAACAGCAGGCTGCGGCCCTGGAAGAGACAGCAGCAGCGCTTGAAGAAATCACCACGACGGTCCGCACCTCCACTGAACGCGCCCATGAAGCCAACCAGATGGTGGAGCAGACCCGCAACAGCGCCGGCAAGTCCGGCGAAATCGTCCGTAGCGCCATTGATGCGATGGGCCGGATCGAGCAATCCTCGCAAAAGATCAGCCAGATCATTTCGGTGATTGACGAAATCGCCTTCCAGACCAATCTCCTGGCGCTGAATGCCGGTGTTGAAGCCGCCCGCGCCGGAGAGGCCGGACGCGGCTTTGCCGTTGTTGCCCAGGAAGTCCGCGAACTGGCCCAGCGTTCGGCCAATGCGGCCCGCGAAATCAAGGCGCTGATCAACACCTCCGCCGATGAAGTCAAGGGTGGCGTCTCACTGGTTCTGTCCACCGGCGAAGCTCTCAACGAAATCGTCGGCCTGGTTGATCATGTCAATGGCCATGTGGCGAGCATCGCCCGCGCCGCTCAGGAACAGTCGGCGGCGCTTGCTGAAATCAACACATCCGTCAACCACATGGACCAGATGACCCAGCAGAACGCCGCCATGGTCGAAGAAACCACGGCTGCCAGCCAGGTCCTGGCCAGCGAATCCCGACAGCTGCTGGTGCAGATTGAACAGTTCCGGCTGGAAGATAATAGACGGGGTGAGTATCGCGCGGTGGCGTAATCAGAGCGCAGAAGTTTTTATTCTTCCTCCAAAAGCCACGAAATCCAAAAGCCCCTGCGTTTGAAAAAGCGCAGGGGCTTTTGGCATTTTGGGTCAGGCAAATGATCGAAGGGGCTATTTAGCTGACTAAACCGCCGTCACAACGCCAACGATAAGAGAAACCGAGACGAAAGTGAGCCAGACAGCGGCGACACGCTGGAGGATATGCAATCTGCCCTGGCCGCCATGCCCTGCCTGGGTCAATCGCCCGGCAGAGCCCCAAAGCAAGGCCACTGCGCTGACCAGCAGGCAGAACAGGCCAAGACAAGGCAGGAAATTCGGATTGCCAGGAGCGGGAAGAAGAACGAGACCGAACACCAATGCCTTGGGATTGAGCGCGGTCGTCAGATAGATCCGGCCCGCTGTGATGGGATTGAGCGCATTGCCCTGCCCCGGCATCTGCCAAAGCTTGAAGGCGATGACCATCACCCAGATCGCCGCGGCGATTTTCAGCAGGACGGCAGCGGCAGGCCAGCGCGCCATCAGCTGATCTCCCAGATAAACCAGCGGCAGGATGGTCGTCAGATAGCCCGCCAGTTCCGCTGGCAGGAGACGCAGCACGCGCCCTAGGCCGCCTTGAGCACCAGCAACGCCCATCAACGTATTGGTCGGTCCCGGCGCCAGAAGCAGCGCCAGGACAGCGGGAAGAAAAGAAGCAATCAGCATCAGTCAATCCATTATCAACAACAGATTGATTTCTGCATCATAACCTCGGCCAGCGCTTTGTCCGTGATCAATTGCGCAAATCCATAGGATGCAAGGCTTTTAGCCCTTGGATCCCTTTGCAATCGGTTCTTGATAGGTAAAGCCCATATCCCACGGGAAATAGATCCAGGTATCCTGGCTGACCTCGGTGACAAATGTATCGACCGTCGGCACGCCTTTCGGCTTGGCATAGACGCAGGCAAAATGCGCCTTCGGGATGATTGAGCGCACTTCGGTGGCGGTCTTGCCGGTATCGGTGAGGTCGTCGATAACAAGCACACCTTCGCCGCCATTGGTGAGCAATTCCGGCGTGATGCCCTTCAGCAGGTTGAATTCGCCCTGGTTGACATAGTCGTGATAGGAGGCGACGCAAACCGTCTCGATCAGGCGGATATTCAGCTCACGCGAAATGATCGCCGCTGGCACCAGCCCGCCCGGGTGATGCAGACAATGGCGCGAAACTCCTGCCCAAGCCCGGCCAGGCGCCAGGCAAGCGCCCTGGCATCACGATGGAATTGATCCCAGGCAACGGGAAAGGCTTTATCGGGAAGAGACATGCAAGGGCTCCGCGCATCAAGAAAAGACAGAAGGAAAGGCAACCGAAGCGCTTCGCGTTTCAACCGCCCGCCGCGTCATCGCAGCAAAAACGAAGACAGTGACGCCATCCAGCTTGCGCATCGGCCCGGAAACCGCCCGGCTGGAAGAGCCATGGGCGCAGCAGACCTTGCGCAAAAGCCCTTTCGGCTCCTTGTCTTTCTCGGTGCTATAGCGGCAATCTGCCCATGAAGGCAAGAGACGGAAAGAGGATGCCGGAAACAGTAAGGCATCCGGTTGGAAACCGAATGCCTTACGTCAACACATTTTTCAATTCAGCGCCTATCAGCGCGCAAGCCCAAGGCTTTTAACGTGATAGCAAAGTCAGTGCCGTCATGGAGTCAAGCACCGTGCGGGTCACGCCACCGAACAGCACTTCCCACCAGCGCTTGTGGGAATAGGCGCCCATCACCAACAGATCGATGCTCTGGTCGGACAAGCGGTTTTCGATATGCGCTGCCGCCTTCAATTGCTCCTGATCCTGCTGGGTCACGGTGACATTGATATCATGGCGGCTCAGCGTCGCGGCAATTTCGGCGCCGGGCAGGCTGCGTGAAAGATCGTCACCGCTGCTATCGACCACCGAGAAGATTTCAACGCTTTCAGCCTGTTTCAGGAAAGGGAGGGCATCGAATGTGGCGCGTGCCACTTCACGCGACCCATTCCAGGCAATCAGCACCCGCTTGATAGGCCGCGGCGTCTTCAGGATATAAGGAACGAGAAGCACGGGCCTGCCGCTATCAAACAACGCCGTTTCCAATTCGCTGCGGTTATCTGAAAGCGAACCGCTTTCTCCCTGGGCCGCCACGACCAGATCGGCGCAGCGGGCGCTGTCAACAAACGAACCTGTCGAACCGACGGAGGTCACGAAATTGCGCCATTCGGTCGACACGCCTTCGCGCCGCGCCACCTCGGCGAAGATCGCCTCAATAGCCCCGGTTTCCTTATGGGCCAGATCCTGCATGGCCTGTACCGCAACCGGATCGGGTATTTCCATCGGCGCGATCAGGGGCATGCCGGCGACTGCTTCGCAATGAACGCCGATGACATGGGACCCGAACTGTTCGGCCAACGCAATGGAAAAATCAGAAACCTGCGCTGCCGTACGGCGGTTGTCGAGAACGCTCAGAATTGTCTTGTAAGCCATTGTCATCTCCCCGCAAATTGCTCCGACCGAACATCGTCCGAGCAAAAGCATACTGCATCGTGGTCTGGGCGACAGGAAGACACGCTTGCGTCATCCCGCCCAACCACCGAAAAAGATAATGCGCCGAAACCACGCCGGTTCCTTGATTTCGCTCAAGGCTGAATTGGGATTTCGCTCAAGGCTGATCTGGAGTCCCACTCAAGTCTCAGCCACGTGGGACATTCTCAGGCCTCCAGCACGGTTTTACCGCCGGTAATTGTCGCGATCATCTCCTCGACATCAAGAACAGCGGCATTCAGAACATCTTCGGCCCTCGCCCGCACCACGAGTTCGGTGTGGAAGCCCTTGGCGCCGTCATAGCGGGGATAAGAACCGATACTGGTCTGCGGATGCGCCTTCTGAACGGCGGCCAGCGCCGTGCCGATCTCGCCTTCGCCATAGGGGCAGGCAATGGCCCGCGACAGAACACGGACGCCGCCGGGCAGAGTTTTGACGACATTTTCCAGCATCGCCTGAAACACCTGCGGGACACCGGCCATGACATAGACATTCTCCACCCGGAATCCCGGCGCGGTGGAAACCGGATTGGCAATATGCTCCGCGCCTTGCGGCATGCGGGCCATCCGTTGGCGCGCCTCGGTAAATTCCAGGCCGCGGCGAGCATACATTTCCGCCATCAGTGCCATGGCCTTTTCGTCATGCAGACAAGGCAGGCCGAAAGCTTTTGAGATGGCATCGGCGGTAATATCGTCATGGGTCGGGCCAATGCCACCCGAGCTGAACACATGGTTATAGCGACTACGCAGCGCATTCAGCGCCTCGACGATTGCCTCTTCCTCATCAGCGACAATCCGCACTTCCTTGAGGTCGATACCGGCCAGGGTCAGCACATCGGCCAGATGGCCGATATTCTTGTCCTTGGTGCGGCCAGACAGCAATTCATCACCTATGGCAAGCATGGCGGCGGTGACAACTTGAGACGGGGAAACGGAGGTGGAATCGGACATGGCGGGGCCTTCTAACGGACTTTGACGAGCTTTGACGAACTGAAACTATCTTTGGCTAACCGCATAATTCCCTCAATCGGGTCCGATTTAAGGTGACGACCAGGCAACGGATCGGAAATCGTGCGGCGGCTTTCATGCATTTCTTTGATGCATATCGCTGTAACGTCATTTTTGCGAGACTGGACCAAACAGAGAGACGAAATTATCGGCCAAGACCTTTTTTCGCCCTTGCCGCTCGTCCCAGATGTCTTGTTCCTCCATCCGCCAAACAGCAAGCCGCCCTGCGTGAGAGAAAACGCAGGGCGGCTTGAGCAATGAGAGGATAGAGCCGAGAAATAAGCACCGGTTTTCGGAAAATCCGATGCTGTCAGATGGTGTTAAAACTCTTCCCAGCTTTCCTGCTTGGCTGCGGTATTCATGCCGAGTGCCTTGGCGACCTGACCGACCATGCGGCGGGCGGGTGACGCGACAGGCCTTTGCCCGGCGCCGGCTGGAACAGGACCAGTGGATCTGCCGCCGGAAGGGCCCGCATTGACTACTGCTCCGGAACCTGAACCAAGCTGAAACTGGCCGACCAGATGGCGCAGCTTTTCAGCTTCATTGGCCAGTGAAGAGCTGGCAGCGGTGGCTTCTTCCACCATGGCGGCATTCTGCTGGGTGACCTGGTCCATCTGGTTGACGGCGATATTCACCTCAGACAGGCCGACAGACTGCTCACGGGCCGAAATGGCGATGGCATCAAGCTGGCCGTTGATGGCGACGACATGGCCTTCGATCACCTTCAGAACTTCACCGGTTGCGGTCACCAACTTGACGCCGTTTTCAACTTCGCTGGCGGAATTGCGGATCAGGTCCTTGATTTCCTTGGCAGCCTGGGCAGAGCGCTGGGCAAGTTCGCGCACTTCCTGGGCGACCACGGCAAAGCCCTTACCAGCCTCACCTGCACGCGCCGCTTCCACACCGGCATTCAGCGCCAGAAGATTGGTCTGGAAGGCGATTTCATCGATCACGCCGATAATGTTGGAGATCTGGCTGGACGACTGCTCGATCCGCTGCATGGCGTTGACGGCATTCGAGACCACTTCGCCGGACTGCCGGGCCGACTGGTTGGCCTGGACGGCCATCGCCCGGGCTTCTTCCGCACGCTTGGAGGAATTGGAGACATTGGTGGTGATCTGATCCAGCGCCGCTGCGGTTTCTTCCAGCGAGGCTGCCTGCTGTTCGGTACGCTTCGACAGATCGTTGGCGCTCTGGCTCACTTCTCGCGAACCGCTGTCAATCGAGCTGGTCGAGATGGCAACGGACGACATCGTGTCACGCAATTGCTCAACCGTGCTGTTGAAGTCAGTCCGCAAACCTTCGAATTCACTGGCAAAATTCTGGGTAAGCTGGAACGTGAGATCCCCAGCCGAAAGCCGCTTCAAGCCTTCCGCAAGACCAGACGTTGCCTGGGCCATTTCAGCGGCGCGCTTGGCATCGGCCTCGGCAACGCGCTGACGTTCCACTTCGCTCATGTCGCGGGCTGCCGCAGCCTGTTTTTCCAGCTCACGAGCGGCAAGCCCGTTATCCTTGAAGATCTGCACGGCACGCGCCATGACACCAACTTCATCACGACGATCTGTTCCCTCGACCATTGCCGAAAGATCACCGCCGGACAAAATGCCCATCTTGCTGGCCAGTTCGCGGATCGGCACAACCAGCCAGGCGCGGATGGCGAAAAAGCCGATTGTCAGAACGAGAACCAAGCCTACCAGCACGCCAACCACAGTCGTCATCACCGTGCTATTGGTCATATCAGTCAGGTCGTTACTTTCTGCATCGGCAGCCTTGCTAATTGTCGTAACGACTTCGGTAAAGCGCGGCGAAATCTTTGCAAACTCAGGCTGGCATTCCTTCAGAAAAGTCGACTGGGATTTTGTGACCTCATCATCGGTGGTAGCGGTTTTACCCGCCTGCATGGCATTGCCACAGGTCTGATCGAGAATTTTCAGAGTATCCGCTTTAAGCGCGGCGATGTCGGGATTATCAGGAAGCGCCTTTGTCGCTGTATCCATGAACGTCACGAAAGAACCTCGAGCCGTCTCGAATTCCTTTACGGCGGACTGATTGAGTGCGTCCGTACGCGATAACATGATATCGGCCAAAGAGGCCCGTGCAGACTGCATCGACCGATTGGCGCGCGCCAGGTAAAGCGAAGCAGCGGATTCCTGCTCCAACAAACCGCTATACGCTGCGTCGATGGATTTCAGCTTCGCTCCGGAATAGGCCGCAATGCCGATGGTAAATAACCCGAACAGCGCCATGATCGACAGAAATTTCCCGATGATTGATAGGTTTTTCATCTCATTGCCTCGTAACTCAAGGTGGCTCGACCTTCGAGTACATGTGGGGGTAAATTTTTGGCGCGCCGAACCGGCTCCAGTCCCCGCCAAACCGCACAGAATGATTGGTCTGCAACGGTCGGCTGATACGGCGGCACCCTTGAAAACTACCGGGTAAAATCTAATTTTTAGTGAATTCTAATTTTCTTATACTTAAGATTAAGACCGCGATGGGACACAAAGTCAGTTAGGGAAGATAGCAATCAAATGACGGCAACAGTCTGTTAGGTTCACACCGAACTAGCGATCTATATGTTTTTATTCGTCTTTTCTGGAAAAACGTGGTCTATTTTTGCCTTGGAAAATTCCAAGGATGGCGGAACAATCAGTTGTGGTTAGTGCGGACGCACTTGCACTAGAAAGTTAATTGCGTCCTGAATTCTAATTCAATGAATTCATTGCGTTAATTCAGATCTGATCCTCACCGCGTTGCGCACCGTCGATTGGGAAGAGCCCGCAATTTCTTCGAACTCGTGTTTAGCCAATCAGAAAAGTTCTTTTCAGATCACGTAAATCATATTGATTGCGTCCTTTGGCATGACGCAAACTTTCATACGGCATTGATAAAGTCAGCACAGAAAGTCATCAGAGAATTTTATTTTCTATTCAATTATGGCATTAAAGCTCAAACGGAGGTGATAGATGGAACCAAGAGATGAAGTCACAGGTGATATCGTTGTTGATCGACTTCGACGCCTCATCAAGGAAGAAGGCTGGAAGCAATGGCAGGCAGCCGAGAATGTCGGTGCAACGCAAAGCGTCGTCAGCAAATGGCTGAGAAACGAGAACCGCCCCAAGCGCAAGAACGCGGAACTCATAAACGCTTTGTATACGGAAAGGTTCAAGTACCCTGATGATCCCCTAGCTGTGAGAGAAGGTCAGGACGTCATGGCTCAATCCATCACCATGAGTTCGGCCAATGGGCGGGTGTCGGTTATTCCAGACCAGCTCGGCGGCACATGGGTCATCCCGACGCATGTCGGTTCGAGGATGGGCGCAGGCTTGCGGGTATACCAGATGGTGGGAGACAGTATGGAGCCATCGATCCAACGCGGCTCTTCGGTTTTTGTCGACACCAAAAATGCTTCGATCACGACAGACGACATCTATGCGATAAAGGTCAGTGACGGAGTCGCATTCAAGCGGATCAAGATTATGCCGAAACCTAATGAAATCATGATGATTTCTGACAATCGTGCAGCCTACGGAGATCCAGTCGTCATACAGAAATCCGGGATCGAGATACTTGGCCGCGTTGTAGCGATCTTTACCCGCAGAGATTAACAGTCAGTAGGACTCATCTGCCTTCGGCGGACTTCGCGCTTCTGCTTTCTGCCTCAGGGACCTAATGTTGCGCCCTATTTTACTGATTTATAGTGAAAGAGAAAAAAGGACATAAGTCGCCTCCGCCACGGACAGGAAAAAAACCAACAGTCTTTAGCATCTCCGCGATGGCCAGAGTTTAGAGGCTGAAATCTAATGGTCGCATGTGATACACGGGCGGAACATTATGTGCATTCCGAACTTTTAAAATACCAAAAAACGCAATTATTTCAATGACAAAATGTATCATTGGTGCGGACGACGGGGGTCGAACCCGTACAGATTGCTCCGAGGGATTTTAAGTCCCTTGCGTCTACCAGTTTCGCCACGTCCGCGTAAGCAGCGTTTTCAACGACCTGAGGCGGAATTGCAAGAGGGCGTTTCAGATATTCCCTAGAGTATGTCAGGTTTAGATGGAACCCAATGCACCCCGACTGCAGATGTTTCGGTTGTCTTTTCGGGAAAATCCGATGCGACACAAAAAACGATTGCATCGCGGCGGTTGCCGACACCCTGGCCGACAACATCATCCTAGAGTTTGCCTTAGGAAAAGTGGAACCCGGTTTTCTCGAAAAGACAAACGAAAACAAGAGTAGCGAGAGTCTGTCTGGTTCAATCTGAACCTGACAGACTCTAGCAGAATGGTCTTGTCCGCCCGGTCACACAAAAAACCCCAGACCGAAATCGGTCCAGGGTGATTGTTGAAATACATCAAGGTTGGAAGTCGAATACCGACGTTATCAAACGTTCGATATTAAACTGCCATGCCCCAGTCGTCTGCGTCATTAACGCCGAACATGCGCTCAAGGTTGAGGAAGCAAATCATGCTTTCGCCCTGGGCAATGATGCCGTCGGAAAAGGCAGCGCTTGGCCCAGCTGCCTGCGGCAGCGGCTGCAAGCGATCGGCTGGAATGGTCAGGATGTCGGAAACGCCATCCACCAGCAGGCCAACTGTAACGCCATTGACATCGGCCACGACCACTGCGCTGCGTTGGTTGACCTCGGAATTGGCCATGCCAAGCTTGACGGCCAGATCGACGATCGGAATGACAGTGCCGCGCAGGTTCATCACGCCCAGCACTTCGTAAGGCGCATGGGGGAGCGGGGTAACAGTGGCCCAACCGCGAATTTCCCGAATGGACGTGGTTTTAACGCAAAATTCCTGCGCATGAAGCCGGAAAGCAATGATCTCGAGAGAGCCCGCTTGCACCAGATGCGATGTGGTCATCAAATTTTCTCCCAGCTTTCATAGGTTTGGGACAGTATTTTAGCATATACGTCCTTAAATCGCTGCCGATCCAGACAATCACGTGCAATGCAAGCCTCTGCACCGTGAACCGCCCGACTTGCAATCTATGCCGTAATCCTGCCAGCCTTCGATTGTGCCTCTGCCAGCCACACGTGGCCACTTTGGATTCCTTGATCAGAAACATAGTTGATGCGTCTTAACCGTTAGTGAATTCAAATATAAATTCTGAAAGGACCGTACAGCATACCGCAATCAAAACAGAGAAATGCAACCTAACCGATTGAACGGCCTTATCTATTTCAAAAAAATCGATTTCGATGAAAGAATTATCCATTTAAAAAATGATCCATATGCCAGTGCATCGCGCTGGAAAATACAAAGGCTTGAAATAGGGGAACCGTCCACGCCTCAGCGAAATCTCAAACACATCAATGGCTTAAGACATTCAAAAATGGAATACGCCGAATCGTTTTCAATGGCTGTTCGGATAAGGCCTACAGCAATCCAAGTTCGGCCAGTTCCCGCTTCAAATCGTCGGGCATGTCATCCAGGCCAGCACCGCCGGCAGAAAGATCGCGCGGGGCATCTTTCGGGTCCAGATAGCGCCAGCCCTGAAACGGGCGGCGTGGCGCTGGCGTGGTTTCAATGACCTCAGGGCCAAGCACCAGTTCGCAGCGGTTGATTCCATCAGCACCAGTGACGCTGACAATATCCAGCAGAGGCTGGCGGGCTGCAACCTGACCCTTGATGATCCAGTAGAGCGAGCCGCCGTCCAGCAATTCCTCAACCCGTTTGGGCATCATCCGGGTGACATGTGAACTTTGCGGCGCCAAGCCAGCCGATATCGCCACCAGGGCGCGTTCCGCTACCCAGTGCTTAAGGTCGTCGATGCTATCAGCCCCGACACAGAGTTTGATGAGATTGAGCGCCATGGGTTTTGCAGATAGACCTTTCAGGCAGCAGGTCAAGCGGCTCGGCTAACATTCCACTACATTGACGGCCAGGCCACCGAGCGAAGTCTCTTTATATTTCTCACTCATGTCGTTGCCGGTCTGGCGCATGGTCTCGATACAGGCGTCGAGCGGCACGAAATGGCTGCCATCGCCCTTGATGGCCAGCGAGGCCGCCGTCACCGCCTTGACGGCGCCCAGCGCATTGCGCTCGATGCAGGGAACCTGCACCAGCCCCCCCACGGGATCGCAGGTCATGCCGAGATGATGTTCCAGCGCAATCTCGGCGGCATTTTCGATCTGCTCCGGGCTGCCGCCCATCACCGCTGCCAATCCGGCCGCAGCCATGGCCGCTGCCGACCCCACCTCTCCCTGGCAACCGACTTCGGCGCCGGAAATCGAGGCATTATGCTTGATGATTCCGCCGATGGCCGCCGCCGTCAGAAGATAGTCACGTATGCCTTCCTGATCAGCATTGGGATGAAAATGCAGGTAATAGCGGATCGTTGCAGGCACGACGCCTGCTGCCCCATTGGTCGGCGCCGTCACCACCCTGCCGCCAGCGGCATTTTCTTCGTTGACAGCCATGGCATAGACCGAGAGCCAGTCATTGGCCAGCAGGGGGTTTTGCCGGTTGGAGCGCCATTCTTCCTGGAGCTTGTCATGGATGTAACGGGCGCGGCGCTTGACTTTCAACCCGCCGGGCAGTTCGCCCTCACCCCGCAAACCACGATCAATACAGCCGCTCATCGCCGTCCAAAGCCGGTCGAGGCCTTCGTCCAGCGCCTGACGGCTCAGGGAGACCTCCTCATTGGCGCGCTTCATCTGGGCAATCGTCAGCCCGGATGATGCCGCCATGGCCAGCATCTGCCGGGCGGAGGCGAAAGGATAAGGCACTTTGACGGCGTGAGTTTCTGTCTTCTTCGTCTTCTGAACGGCAGCAAGCTCGATATCGGTCACCACGAAACCGCCACCGATGGAATAATAGACCGTCGTCAGCAGCAGACGGCCCTGCTTGTCAAAGGCGGAAAATCGCATGCCATTGGCGTGACCTGCCAGAGGCGTCTTCTTGTCCAGCACCAAATCGGTGGCCGGATTGAACTGATAAGCCGGATGCCCGGCGGGACAGACCTTGCCGGTGCGCTGCACCTCGGCGACAAGCTCCGCCATCCGGTCGGGATCGACCCTGTCGGGCATCTCGCCGGTCAGGCCGATGATAACGGCGCGGTCGGTGCCATGGCCTACACCGGTATAAGCCAGCGAACCGTGCAGGCTGACCTTCAGTGCCGCGACCTCGGCGCCAGCCGGGCGCGGCCAGTCATTGGAGAGGATCAGGTCAAGAAACCGGCCTGCTGCCGACATCGGCCCCATCGTGTGCGAGCTGGATGGCCCGATGCCGATCTTGAAAACGTCGAAGACGGAAAGAAACATGCAAGGACCCTACCCGTGAAGCCGTAGCCAATAGCCTAAACTCTAGCCTTATCCTCGGCAAATTCGTGATGAAGGATCGACATTGAGTGAAACCGCAGCGACAAAAACCGCAAAACAAAAACAGCGCGGCTCGTCTCCAGCCGCGCTGTCGTCCCCCGCCGTAAAGCGGTTTTCTACCGCAACAAAGCGGCAGGCACGAGGCCAATCCCCCGAAAGCCCCCGAGCACATCATGGATAGACGATTTGGCGGCCCTGCTCAATCGCTGACAGCGGTCAGAGCCGCATATTTCTTAAACGATACCGCAAGCACCTTGGCATGAGCGCTTCATCTCCATCATCGACAGTGACAATTGATATTGTCGCTTTGTGAATTGGCCTCGGCCTATCATGATAAAATCAGCCCAGCATGATAAAACACGATGAAAAATGCAGATTCGCAACCATCATCCCTGTCGCTATCGCAAAATTTGAAAGACAATGTCGGACATGACCCTTCTGGATTGGCTTGCTCTGCTGCTGTTTTTTTGCGGCTGGTTCGGTCTGGCTTTTTTAACCAATGGCCGTCTGATCAAATCCCGCCTCAGCCTCAGCCGGATCATGGCGGAGCGCCGCCGCGCCTGGATCTTCAATGCGCTGAAGCGCGACCTGCGGATGATCGACACGCAGATTCTCGCCGGCTTGCAAAACGGTACCGCCTTCTTTGCCTCGACCTCGATCATCGCCATCGGCGGCTGTTTTGCGATGCTGGGCGCCACCGAAAAGGTCGATCTGGTGTTGCGGGACCTGCCTTTATTCGGCGCGGGCGGGCGGGCCGCATTTGAATTGAAAGTCTGCGGGCTGATTGCGATTTTCGGCTATTCTTTCTTCAAATTCGGCTGGTCCTATCGCCTGTTCAACTATTGCACCATTCTGTTTGGCGGCCTGCCCATGCATGCGGAGGTTCGCCAGGACCCGGCCGCAGCCGAAGACGCGGCCGAAACCGTGATTGCCATGAATGTCATCGCCGCGCAGAATTTCAATTCAGGCCTGCGGGCGATTTTTATGTCCATGGGCTATCTCGGCTGGTTCCTGAACGCCTATATGTTCATGGCAACGACAGTGCTGATTTTCTTCGTGCTGGTGCACCGCCAGTTTTTCTCCAATGCCCGGCTCGCCGCCATGCTGAAAAATCCGCTCTCCGCGCCAGGACACATGACAGCAAGCCTTCAAACCAGCCCCCATCATGGAACCGATGGCGACAGCTCATCTGGAATGTCGTAAAGAACCGTGATGCCAGGTGTCATTAAAATGACCTTGGCATAACTCGAACCAAGGGCATGATCTGCCCCGGTGACCACTTGCCATCCCAGCATGTCCGGTCGCTGTAGATAGCTGTTTCAGGACATCGCGTGGCTTTTCCAACCGAATCTCCCCTTCCCGCCAAATCCACCCCCCGCATCGGCTTGCTCGATGCACTGCGCGGGCTCGCGCTGCTGGCTATGGCTTCCTATCACTTCAGCTGGGATCTGGAATTCTTCGGCTATCTGCCATCGGGTACGGCGGAAACCGGCGTTCTGAAGATCTATGCCCGCTGCATCGCCTCGACCTTTCTGTTCCTTGTCGGCATCGGCCTGGTGCTGGCGCATCGAAATGGTATTCGCTGGAAACCGTTCGGCAAGCGGCTGGCGCAGATCGCCGCAAGTGCCTTTGCCATATCCGTTGCCACCTATCTGGCCATGGGGGCAGGCTGGATCTTTTTCGGCATTCTGCATGCCATCGCGCTGATGAGCCTGCTCGGCCTGGCCTTCATTCGCCTGCCGGTGGTCGTCACGCTGGGCGCGGCAATTGCCACGCTGATCCTGCCATTCTATGCGCGCTCGGCTGTGTTCGACGCGCCCTATTTCTGGTGGCTTGGCCTATCCGAGACCATCCCGCGCTCAAATGACTATGTACCGGTGTTTCCATGGTTTGCCGCGGTGTTGCTTGGCATTGCCAGCGCCCGCCTCGCCCTGCGGTTCGGCCTGTGGCAAAAGCTGGCAGCCTGGCCGTCCGGCCCCAAATTGCTCTCGCTTGCGGGCCGTCATAGCCTGGTCTTCTACCTGGTGCATCAGCCGGTACTGATCGCTCTCGTCTATCTGGCGACGCTGGTCGTCGCCCCGCCGCCACCCGACAGAGCGGCAGCCTATGACCGCAGTTGCCAGCAATCCTGCACGGCAGGCAATAACGACGCTGGCTTTTGCCAACGGTTCTGCGGCTGCACGCTGGAGAAGTTGCAGACCGGAAATATACTAGAACCGCTCCAGTCTGGGGCAATCATAGCGGCGCAAGATGAAAGGGTCCTGAAACTGGCGCGGGAATGCACGATCGCCAGCCAATAAAGGGTCCTAACATGAACGCCTATCGCATGAAGCCGCTAAAATACCCATGGCCGCCGCTTCTTTATGTCGGCGCCTGTGTCCTTGCTTTTTTTCTCAACGCCTATATTGCCCCTGTCAGCCCTTTCGAGGAGCAGGAGCCCGTGATGTGGATGACCGGCGCGATGATCGCCACCGGTGCAATCGCCATCGATTTCTGGGCCATCAAGACCCTGATGTCCAACTATACACCCCTCAGCCAGCACCAGCGCGCCCGGCGGCTGGTGACAGAGGGACCTTACCGCTATTCCCGCAACCCGATCTATCTCGGCTATACGCTGCTGATGATCGCGGCGGGAATGATTTTTGGCAATGTCTGGCTTATCCTGGCAGCGCCCCTCACCGCCATGCTAACCACGATGATCGCTATCCGCTGTGAGGAAATGCATCTATTGGTGCGGTTCGGCGTCGATTTCGAACGCTACTGCCAGCACACACGCCGCTGGCTTTGACGGAATACCGGAAGCGATGAAGTCAACCGATGACAGCACTGTGCGCCCATAGGGCGCGCAGTGCTGTAGCTCTCTGTATCTGTTGCATAATTTTATCTTCAAACCGATTTCGGTTTATAGAATTATGCAATAGGGTGTCGGCTCGCTCTATGAACCGACACCAATTTCCACCAGACGGGTCAGGCAGGCCTCTTCGGCCTGATCCAGCTCGGCCAGGGTCTCCTCGATATCCTTGCGTTTCTGGCGCAAATCATCACGCTTTTCATCGATACGCTTCATCATCAGCTTCAATTGCCCGACCTCGCCCGGTGGCTGCTTATAGACATGGATGATTTCGCGGATATCTGCTACCGTAAAGCCGATGCGACGAGCGCGCAGAATTTCTTTGAGAAGATGGCGGTCGGCACCCCGGTAGACACGGGTACGGCCCTTGCGTTCCGGCTGGATCAACCCCTCATCCTCGTAGAAACGAAGTGTGCGGGTCGAAACGCCGAATTCGCGGGTCAACTCGGTGATGCTGTAAGATTTTTTCAAGGCCATGGTGTTCCGTATCGCTCAAGTCGATAATCATATTAACTTTGACGTAAAAGTCAATTTTTGTTCACCTCGCTGCCTCAAGCGGGGAACATCTCGCTGCTTTTACAGATTTTTCCAATTGCAGATGGGATGTTCAAAGGCCTAGATCGCAAACCACCAGGTGGCCAGCCCGAGAAACGAAAAGAACCCGGTAATATCGGTGACGGTGGTCACGAAAACCGCCGAGGAAACCGCGGGGTCGGCACCGATCTTGTCCAGCAATAACGGAATGAGAATGCCAGCAATGGCCGCGGCCATCATATTGATCAGCATTGCCGAAGCAATGATGCCGCCAATATTGGGGTCATGGAACCAGAACCCGGCAATAACGCCGATCAAGATGCCGAAGATCACTCCGTTCAACAACCCGACGCCCGCTTCGCGTCTCACCACCCGCCAGGCATTGTGAATGTCGAGATTGCGGGTGGCGAGCGCCCGGACCGTCACGGTCATGGTCTGCGATCCGGCATTGCCGCCCATGCCCGCCACGATCGGCATCAGCACCGCCAGCGCGACGATCTGCTCAATGGTTGCCTCAAACAGCGAAATCACCGAAGCGGCCAGAAAAGCAGTCAGCAAGTTGACCAGCAACCACGGCACGCGCGAGCGGGATGTCTCGGGAATGCTGTCCGACAATTCTTCATCGCCGACGCCGCCCAGGCGCATCAGGTCTTCCTCGGCCTCTTCCTGGATCACGTCAACCACGTCATCGATGGTCAGCACGCCCACCAGGCGCCCACCTTCATCGACCACGGCGGCGGAGAGAAGGTCGTATTGCTCGAACAGTTGCGCCGCCTCTTCCTGGTCCATTTCGGCCGGGATCGGATGGTTGGTCTCGCGCATGATGGTTTCGATCTTCACCTGCCGCTTGGTGCGCAGGATACGGTCGAGATCGACCACGCCCAGCAGCTTGAAGGTAGGATCGATGACGAAGATCTGAGTGAAGCTCTCGGGCAGACCTTCTTCTTCGCGCATATAATCGATGGTCTGGCCCACCGCCCAGAAGGGCGGAACGGCCACGAATTCCGACTGCATACGCCGTCCGGCGGAGCTTTCCGGGTAATCCAGGGCGCGGCGCAGCCGCACCCGCTCGGTAAACGGCAATTGCGCGAGGATTTCGTCGCGGTCTTCCTCGTCGAGGTCTTCGAGAATGTAGACGGCATCGTCCGAATCGAGATCGCCGATGGCAGCAGCGATCTGCTCGTTCGGCATCTGGTCGACGATCTGCAGGCGGATGGCGTCATCCACCTCGGTCAGCGCCGTCATGTCGAAATCGTCACCCAGAAGGGTAATCAGCGCTAGTCGCTGATCCGGCTGGATCGCCTCGATCAGGTCGCCCATTTCCGATTCGTGCAGATGCGCGACTTCTTTGCGCAGGAACAGCACATCACGATCGGCGATAGCGGCGCCAACAAGCGCGCGGAAATCACTGCGGATCGAGCCGTCCTCGTCGTAGATATCGGCCTTTTCCTCGTCACGGGAATGGCGCGCGCGCACTTGCTCTTCGATGTCACTCATGCTCGCGCTCCCGTTCCTGTCGCTTTCGTGGCGGCGAAGAGACGAATCCCTCACCGCCAATGAAGAGCTTCACCATAACTGCATGACAGAAGCGATACATGCCACAAAAAACGGCAGGCGCATGCAGGATGATGTGCGAAATCGACAAGACAAGCGCCGTGCACATCAATGGCGCACGGCGCTTGGGAAGAGCCGATTACTTCAACCGACCAGCGATGTCTGCAACACGTTCGCCATAAGCGAGAGCGGTATCGAGGTCGCCCTGGGGAATCTCATCGACGCTAGCATCGGAGGGCGACTGGACCAGAAGCCCGACCGAACCACCGAGATTGTTGATGTCGGTGCGCTGCGCAGCCTTGCTATTGCTCGGCAAAAGACCGAGGCTAACCCAAATACCGCCGTGTTGAGATGCCAAAGTCTGCAAGGAAATCAGCGCGACCGCCTTGTCGCCGTTAAAGCTGGCGCTGTTGACGAAACCACCGAAAATCTTGTTATGCCAGCCACGTGTGAACCAGATCTTCGACGACGCCTCTGCGAATTTCTTGAACTGCCAGGTCACGTTGCCCATGTAGGTCGGCGACCCGAAAATGATGGCGTCGGCGGCAGACAGGCTGTCCCAGCCGGCTTCCGAAACATTGCCCTCACTATCGATTTCGATCAGTTCGGCGCTAGCGCCCTTGGCAACATAGTCCGCAACCCGTTTGGTGTGGCCATAGCCCGAGTGAAAAACAACAGCAACCTTCGTCATCAACTGCCCCTTTATGCATGCTGGAAGCCGAAACAGCTCTGCGGTTTCGGCCTATCTGAACCTCATTCCGGGCAATTCGCCCGGCGCCGAACAGATAGCGATCCGTAACCGGCCCGAAAAGAAGGCAGATTCCGTGCTGATAGGGTGAAAAAAGTAACTGTTACCCGATCAAAGGACCGTCAAAACCATCAGGAGACCCAGACCTAGACGCCAGACGCCATCGATCAACCGCAGGCCAAGCCTGATATCGGCACCGCCGATGGCGCGCCGACCAGCAGCGTTCATCATCGGCTCGCGCACTGTTTCTCCTGCATAAATTCGCGGTCCCGCCAGCGCCACATCCAGCGCACCTGCCGCAGCCGCCTCCGGCCAGCCGGAATTTGGCGAGCGATGCAGGCCATGGTCAGCCATCATGACGAAAAAGCATCGCCGGGCTGCCAGAGCGCCATTGTCCAACCAGACGGAACACACAGTCAACAATCCCGCCAGCCGGGCAGCAGGCCAATTGGCCAAATCATCCAGCCGAGCAGAAGCCCAGCCGAATTGCACATAGCGTTCGGATTTGTGACCAATCATCGAATCGGCAGTGTTCAGCATTTTATAGGCAAGCAGGCCCGGCAGGCCGAGCAGGCCATACCAGAGGGCAGGAGCCACCACCCCATCGGCAAAGTTTTCCGACAGGCTTTCCAGCGCGGCGCGTGCCACACCGGCCTCATCGAGCACATCGGGATCGCGCCCGACAATCATCGACACGGCCCGGCGACCACCGGCAAGCCCGTCATGCAACAAGCCGTCGGCGACGGCTTTCACATGGTCCAGCAGACTTTTCTGCGCCAGAAACGCCGCCGTGACGGCAATTTCCAGCAGCACCCCGAGAAATCCAAGCGCCGCAAACAGACGATGCAGACCATATCCAACGCCAAGGCTTGCGATCAGCAGAAGCACAATCGTCAGCACCCCGCCCGCCTTGCGCAACGGATCGGCCAGAACAGGCCGGTTCAGCAGCCGGTCGAAGGCCGAAATACATGTGCCAAACACCACGACCGGATGCGGCAGGCGCGACCATAACCAGGGCGGGTCGCCAACCACGCGGTCAAGCACCAGCGCCAGAGCTAAGATAACCAGATGCGTTTCCATCATGACCGGAAGTCCTGCAAGGCAGCCAGAAGTCGGGCATCGGCCTCTTCGTTGGGCGTCAGACCGATCCGCAACCAGCCCGGCGCATAATCAAAAATCCGCGTCAGGATATGCGCGCGTGCCAGATGGGCGTGGATCTTCGTCGCATCCGTATGCTCCACCAGTGAAAACAGCGGCGTGCCACCGATAACCTTCAAACCTACCTGCGCCAAAACCGCATCAAGCGCCGCCTTGCGGGCAAAGATCCTGGTGCGAAGCGCATGGTGGTCGGCACTGAACAATTGCGTTGCCACCGACAGGGCTGGGCCGGACACCGCCCAGGGGCCAAGCCAACAGGCAAAGCGGTCCAACAGCGCCTGATCGGCAATCACAAAGCCCAACCTCAAGCCTGCCATGCCGAAGAATTTGCCGAAGGAGCGAAACAGCACGAGATTGGGATGATCCACCACAAACGGTGCCAGAGATTGCTCCGGCTGCGCATCGGCGAAGGCTTCGTCCACCAGCAAAAGACCGCCATGGACCGCCATGCGCTGCGCAGCGGCGACCAGGTCTGCCCGCGCAATCTGCCGCCCGGTCGGATTGTTGGGATTGACCACCACCGCCAGCCCATGGACTGACGTGATGGCCTCAAGCCCGTCCACCGCATCGACAGCAATACCAGCCAGCGTGAGGCTGCGGGCATATTCGCCGTAGGTGGGGCTGAGAATAGCGGCGCGCCGGCCCGCATCCATTAACTTCGGCAAAAGCTGGATGACCGATTGCGTGCCGGGAACCGGCAGAGGCAGAACGGTCCCGCTGCCATAAAAATCCCGTGCCGCAAGCCGGGCTGCATCCTCACGCTCGCGGTCCGGCAGGCGATGCCAGGCGCGGGCATCGATGGCGGGCAGATCCGGTGGACAGGGATTGATCCCGGTGGACAGGTCCAGCCAGTCCTCAATGTTTCCGCCATAAAGGTGCGCTGCCGCAGCAAGGCCGCCGCCATGGGCAATGGTCTGGCCGGGTTGCAATGTCATGACCTGTTCTCGCTCGCACGGTCGATCAGATGCATATAGGAGCCAGCCACATTGGCACGCCGCAAGCCGACCTGCCCAAGCGACACGCCCAGGGCATCCTCAGTGGCAAACAGCCGGTCGCCCTCGCCTTCCTCGATCACGGTCGAATAATGAAACTCGTGGCCGGTCATGACATGGGCAAAGAAATCTCCAGCCAATGGCCGCAAAAGCCGGTAACCCAAATGGCGCTTTCGCGTCGCAAAGCTGGTTTTCAGCGGTAAAAGTCCCAGCATCGCATGGTCCGTTCCATCCGCATCGGTCAACCCTTCACCCAGCACCATATAGCCACCGCATTCCCCGTAAATTTTCACCGGCCTTGCCGCCGCCGCCAGCATTCCCGCCCGGAACCGGTGGGCATTGGCAATCCTTCCGGCATGAAGTTCGGGATATCCGCCGGGCAGATAGACCGCATCGGCATCACCTGCCGGAGCCTCATCCTGCAGGGGCGAAAAGAAGCTGATCTGCGCGCCGCGTCGCCGCCAGCCCAGCAGCATATGCTCATAGCAAAAGGCAAACGCCTCGTCCCGCGCCACGGCGATGTGATGCCCTAGCGGCGCAAGCCGGGCAATATTGGCCTCCGAGACTGGATCAGGGCAGCGAGCGGCAGCCCTGATAATGGCGTCGAGATCACAGCCTTTTGCCACGACCTGCGCGGCATGGGTGATAAAGCCTTCAAGATCGGCCTGCTCCGCCGCCTGCACCAATCCCAAATGCCGCTCTGGCAGGGCAAGCCCCGTATCGCTGCGGATCACGCCCAGCACCGGCATGCGGATTGTCTCCAGCGCCTGGCGCAGCATCGCCTCATGCCGGTCGCTGGCGACCCGGTTGATGATAACGCCGACCATCAGCAGACCAGGCCTGAAATCGGCAAAGCCCTTTACCAGGGCGGCAACGGAATGCGAGGTGCGGGCGCAATCGACCACCAACACCACCGACAGGCCGAGCATCAGGGCGAGATCCGCCGCCGAACCGCTGCCATCCGCCGCCCCGTCGTAAAGCCCCATCATCGCCTCGACCACCAGGGTCCGCCCACCCTGGCGGTGCAGGGCGGCATTGGCGGCGATCAATTCCGGGCGCATCGCCCAGGGGTCGAAATTCAGGCAGGTCTCACCGCTTGCCGCTGCATGAAAGGCCGGATCGATATAATCCGGCCCGGCCTTGCCCGGCGCCAGCTTATGACCGGCCTCGCTCAAGGCGCGCAATAGCCCAAGCGTGACGGTGGTCTTGCCTGACCCGGAGGCAGGCGCGGCAATCAGAAGGCCACTCATGCCGTATCCTTTAGGCTTCGATTGGCAAAGGGGTCCGGTTGCAAACCCCGGCCCGACAAGGCCCCCAGCCAGTCCAGCGAAGGACGAAGCCGCACCACATCGCCCAACACCACGATGGCGGGTGGCTGGATACCTGCGGCCTGCATGGCGACATCGGCCTCACCCAGCGTGGTTTCCAGCACTCTTTGCCGGTCCGTTGCCGCGTCGCAGACAAAGGCCAGCGGCTCTTCAGGCTGGCGTCCTGCCGCCATCAATTGCGCGGCGATATGGCCCATATGCTTCATCGCCATATACATGACAATCACCCGGGAACCTTTGGCCACCGCCTGCCAATCAATGCCATCAGGCATGGCGCCGGATGAATCGTGACCAGTCAGGAAGGTGACAGCATGGTTGACCTCGCGGTGGGTGACGGGAATGCCCGCATAGGCCAGCCCGCCAATGCCTGCGGTAATGCCGGGTACGATGCGAAACGGCACGCCATGCTCGACCAATGTCAGCGCCTCCTCGCCGCCGCGCCCGAACACGAAGGGGTCGCCGCCTTTCAGCCGCAGCACCCGCTTGCCGGATTTCGCCAGTTCCACCAATCGCAGAGAAATATCACGCTGCCGGGCCGAAGGCTTGCCGCCGCGCTTTCCAGCATATTCCAACACCGCGCCTGGATTGGCGTAGGCAAGGCAAGCCTCATCAACCAGCGCGTCATGCACAATCACATCCGCCATGCAAAGGCCACGCACCGCCAAAAGCGTCAACAGACCTGGATCACCCGGCCCTGCCCCCGCCAGCCAGACATGGCCCGGCTGCAACAGGGGCAAAGGCTTGAAAACATCTTGCATCATGGTCAGAAGATCTACTGCATAATTTCCCAAACCGAAATCGGTTGGCGGGGAAAATTATACCGCATGAAGATGATTTGTCCGAATGAGCGGCAAGGATCACGCCCATCTTCCCCCCGCCGCAAGCCTTGCCTATAAAGAGCCATGACCGAAGCCGCGCCGCCCACCGATACAGCCGATGCCGCCGCTCCGCGCAAGCCGAGTGGACCGCTGCGCAAGGGCTGGACCACGGGCGCCTGCGCGACAGCCGCGACCAAGGCAGCGCTGACGGCGCTTTTGACCGGTGAATTTCCCGATCCGGTGTCGATCCGCCTGCCGGGCGGCCAGGAACCAGCCTTTGCACTTGCCTATGAACAGATCGCGGGTGGCCAGGCCTCGGCGGGAATCATCAAGGACGCGGGCGACGACCCTGATGTGACCCATGGCGCGACCGTGATCGCCATTGTGCGGCGTATCGCCGCCGGTTCTGGCATCCGCTTCGTGGCGGGTGACGGCGTCGGCACGGTGACGCGGCCCGGCCTGCCGCTGGCCATTGGCGAGCCAGCCATCAACCCCGTGCCGCGCGCGATGATGGTGGCCGAGGTGGAGGCGCTGGCCAAACAGCATGGAGTGGCGCCCGATGTGGAAATAATCATTTCCATTCCCGGCGGTCAGGCCCTGGCGGAAAAGACCTGGAACCCGCGCCTGGGCATTATCGGCGGGCTTTCGGTGCTGGGAACGACCGGCATCGTCAATCCATTTTCCTGTGCCGCCTGGATTCACTCCATCCATCGCGGCATCGATGTGGCACGCGCCATGGGCCTTCCGCATGTGCTGGGTGCCACCGGCTCGACATCGGAACGCGCCGCCCAGCAGCTTTACGGCCTGCCGGAGGAAGCGCTGCTGGACATGGGCGATTTTGCCGGCGGCCTGCTCAAATATCTACGCCAGCACCCCGTGCCCCGTCTGACGATTGCTGGCGGATTTGCCAAGATGAGCAAGCTCGCGCAAGGCGCGCTGGATCTGCATTCCGCCCGCAGTCAGATCGACAATTCCTTCATGGAAACATTGATGTCCAATCATCCTCTCTCGCAAGACATCAAGGAAAGGATCAGGTCCGCCAACACCGCCTTGGAAATCCTCGAGGTTACCCGGCAAAACAATCTGGACATGGCGACACCAATTGCGCAAAGGGCAAGACAGACAGCTCTTTCGGTCCTGCGCGGTGCCGATATCGCGGTCGATGTGATCGTCACCGACCGGACAGGAGCGATCCTTGCCATCGCCTCCTGAGCGCATCCTCATTCTCGGCGGCACAGCGGAGGCGGCAAAGCTTGCCGCAGAACTGGTGGAGCAAGGCAAAACCACTGTCATCACCGCGCTGGCCGGACGCACCGAATATCCGGCCAGTCTGGCCGGAGACGTCCGCATCGGTGGTTTCGGCGGTGTCAATGGGCTGGCGGCCTATCTAAGCACTGAAGGCATTACCAGGGTGATCGACGCCACCCATCCCTTTGCCCGGCAAATTTCCGCCAATGCCGTCGAAGCCTGCCAAAAGGCGGACATACCGCTCATCGTCCATCTGCGCCCGCAATGGCTGGAGCAACCCGGCGACCGCTGGATCATGGTCGAGACACTGGAAGCGGCGGCCCATACGTTGCCGGAGGGAGCCAGGGTCTTCCTGGCGCTGGGGCGGCAATATATCGACATATTTGTGCGGCGAACGGATTGCCACTTTGTGATCCGCATGGTGGATGCGCCTTCAACGCCGCTGCCCTTTACCCATGCTGACATCGTTCTTGGCAAAGCGGCGGCGGATTGGGAAGCAGAAAAAGCCCTGCTGGAAGGCCATGCCATCACCCATCTCGTGACCCGCAATTCAGGCGGCGAGGCAAGCTATGGCAAGATTATCGCGGCCCGAAAATTGGGATTGCCCGTGGTGATGATCGCCCGCCCGATCACTTGACGACCTATTGCGTTGTCACATTGATATTGATTTTGTTTCGCCACGGTGAAGGCGATATCCTCACACCTTCTGAGCTGGCGACCGAATTGCCGTGACCTTGGGCTTCACACCCATACGTCCGCTGAGCGGCACACAATTTGTCTTGCCCGAATAGGGCCAATATTCGAGCTTGCAGCCATAAGGGCCGCCGACATTTTCCTCAATGACCGCAATACCGTTCGTTGCCAGAAACTGCCGCGCGAAATCAAAATTGCGCGCCCCCACATTATAGAAGGAGTTGCCGGGACTGGCGCCACCGAAAATCTTTGCCTCCAACCGCCAGACATTTGCGCCACGCGCCAGCAACCCGTCAACAAGAAGCTCCATCAACTGGCAGCCATATCGCGCCGCCTCGCTTTTGCTCATGCCCTTGGCAACCGGACCCGGCAAGACGAAATGATTCATACCGCCGAGACCCAGCACGGGATCGCGAATACAGGCAGCGACACAGGAGCCAAGCACCGTCGTCATCACCGTATCGGGATCGTCGCTGACGGCAAATTGTCCCTGCGAAATGGTCACCCGACCCTTGGGCAGATCCATTCGTGAAGCCACTGGAGCATTCCAAACGAAAGACATTCAATCCGACCCCTAACATTACATTCTAATGAAAGCATAGATTGAGATAAAAACCTATTGATCATTTCTGTCCGTACGCCGCGCCACAGCGCCCTGCGTTTTGGAAAACCGCACAAAGGACGCTGTAACACTTTATATTTTCTGCATAATGTTCTCCTTAAACTGCAACCGGTTTAAGAAATTATGACTCAGGCTTTGGATAAGAAATTACACCAGACATTATTGCAACATGCTCACTCATCGGACACAACGCAGACACCAGCCAATTCAGTGGTGCCAATTTTCCGATTAGCCAAGCGTTCCGGTTTCCTGGCTAATAAACCATGAATATATTGATTTATTGTCTACTCTTCATCGGTCAAGGAATGCAGCGGACGAAGTCACGCTTCCTGGACTGACACGATCGTGTCGTGGATCAGCTTCAGCACGGCAACGGCCTCGATATCGGCGCAGATCGTCTGGCTTGGCAGGTCGTCCCAATCGCTGGGGCCGAAGCCCATGCTGTCAGGCTTCTGGATGGTCTGGCCATCGGCAATGCCGCCGCACACCACGCGGATCGAACCGCTGCGGGTGGTGAACAGCTCCGGTGCCACCACATAGGCGCAGGCGCAGCTGTCATGGACCACCATGCCATCAGGCACCCGGCTCTCGTAGAACTTGATGTAGAACTGCGACAGGTCGAACAGCAATTGCGCCCGCATGCCAGCCGCATCGCGGATGTCGGACAGCGCCTGGCGGGTCATCACGGTTTTCGTCGTGACATCCAAACCAACCACAACCACCGGCCAGCCGGCGGTGAAGACGATATCGGCCGCTTCCGGGTCGCCGTGGATATTGGCCTCGGCGGCGGGCGTCACATTGCCGTTGACATCGAAGGCACCGCCCATGATGACCACGTCCTTGACCAGAGAAACGATCTCAGGATCTTCCTTCAAGGCATTGGCAAGGTTGGTCATTCGCCCAACCGCGACGATCCGCACTTCGCCTGGATTGGCGCGGATGGTCTCGACGATAAAGCGATGCGCCGGGCGCGGATCAAGCGGCACGTCCACGGCATCCGGCACGCCGATATTGCCAAGTCCGTCATCGCCGTGAATGAATTTCGGCGGCTCATGGGTAACACGATGCGGAATGAAGGTTTCGCCAGCACCCCTGGCAACCGGCGCCTCGATATTCCATTCCTGCTTCAGATAGAGCGCATTGCGCGTCGTGGTCTCAATAGTGGCATTGCCAAACACCGTGGTAATGCCCAGCAGATCGATATCCGCATGGTGATGCAGAAACAGCAGTGCCATGGCATCGTCAACGCCGGGGTCCGTATCGAAAATCACCTTATGCATGGCACTTGTCCTTCATATGTTTGACGGAAGAATAGCGGCCTTGCGCCATCCCGCAACCACTGTTGCCGTCAGACGGCCTGGTTTTTCTTGGTTACACCCTTCTTGCCCACATTGCGTAGCACATGGGAAAAATCAGAATTGTAGAGATCGCTATCGCGGAAGGCGACATCGCCGAACACTTTGCCGACCATGACCAGCGCCGTTCGGGTAATCTTCGCCTTGCGCACCTCCTCCGCCATGTCCTTCAGCGTGGTGCGGATGAACAATTCGTCCGGCCATGTGGCACGGTAAGCAATCACCACCGGGCAGTCTTCGCCATAATAAGGCGTGAGCGTCTCGCGGATATGGTTGAGATTGCGGATCGACAGATGAATGGCCAGCGTGGCGCGGGATTTGCCGAGGATTTCAAGCGTCTCGAATTCCGGCATCAATGATGCCTTCATTTCCGTGCGGGTAATGATGACCGTCTGAGCCACTTCAGGAAGGGTTAGCTCGGTTTTCAGCCGTGCGGCAGCCGCCGCGAAGGCGGGTACGCCCGGCACCACGTCATAGGGAATATCCAGCGCGTCCAGCCTGCGCATCTGTTCGGCAATCGCCCCATAGATGGCCGGATCGCCGGAATGCACCCGCGCCACATCCTGACCTCGGGCATGGGCCGCCTGGATCTCGGTGATAATCTCGTCCAGATGCATGGGCGCTGTGTCCTTGACCAGCGCATCATCAGGCGCGGCCTTGACGATTTCCTCCGGCACCAGCGATCCGGCATAGAGGCAGACCGGGCAGCGCTCAATCAGCCTCAAGCCCCGCACGGTGATCAGATCTGGCGCGCCGGGACCGGCACCAATGAAAAAAACCGTCATGTCATGCGTCCTTCTGCATTGCCGTATCCGCCTTGCCGGAATAGCCGCGCGGCGTGTAAACCCAGGTCTTTCCGTCACCGGTTTTGACGGTGCGGCTTTCCGACGAACCAACGATCACCACCGTCAGCATATCGACATCATCGACATTCAAGCCAGCCAGTGGCACGATCCGCACCGTCTCGCCGGGACGGCCAAGATTGGTGGCGAGAATGACCGGCGTGTCAGCCGGGCGATAGGTCAGCAGCTGGTCGCGGGCATAGGCCAGCTGCGTACGCCGCTTCATCGACACGGGATTGTAGAAGGCGATGACGAAATCGCCCTCGCCCGCCGCCTTCACCCGGCGCTGGATATGCTCCCAGGGTGTCAACAGGTCCGACAGTGAAATGGTGCAGAAATCATGGCCAAGCGGCGCGCCAATCCGGGCGGCGGCAGCTTGAAGCGCGGAAATGCCCGGCGAAACCTGCACCTCGATCCGCTGCGCACCCGCAGAAATTCCACCCTTGTCCAACAGCTCGAACACCAGCGTCGCCATGGCATAAATACCGGCATCGCCGGAACAGACCAGCGCCACCGTCTTGCCCTCGCCCGCCAGTTCCATCGCATGGACCACGCGAGCTTCTTCCTTGCCAAGGTCAAAATCATGCCGGGTCTTGCCCTCGGCAAGCGATCCGAGCAGATCGAGGTAAAGCGAGTAGCCAACGAGATCGCTCGACGCTGCCACCATGCGGGAGACTTCCGGCGAGCGCCAACCGTCAGACCCCGGCCCGATGCCGACAACGAACAAGGTCCCACGGGCGCGGCCAAGACCTGCCTCCTTGATGGGCTGGGCGCTGCGGCCGAGCGCAGCAGTCACGCCTTTCGATTTGATCTTGGGCAGAACCAGCGCGCCATCGGAACCAACCACCGCCAGCGCCGCGCCTTCTGCCACGCCGTGGCAACCGACCTCGGCAAACACCACGTCCGACGGGTTTTGCAGCCGGGGGCGTTCCTGCTCCAACCGTTCGGCGGAAAAGAACCGGGCGGATACGCCGAAATGCTTGGCCACCGCATGGATTGCCGCCTCATCGGCCTTGACGTCGACAGAGGCCACGGCACCAAGGCTTTGGGCGGCAAGACCCGATATATCCAATGCCTGCTGCGCCAGCGCAATCGCCTCTTCAACTGAGGCATGGCGCTCGCAGCCCATGCCCAGCACCAGAGTTTTCGGGTGGTAGACCAGCTCCAGCGGCCCCGCCGTTCGGCGCTGATCGGTGACGGTCAGCGTCACAGCGCCCTCGTCGTCAAAGGCTAGACGCGAAGCCGCCAGCCACTCGGCATCGCCAACCAGCCGGACGCCTGAACCGGCCACCAATTCGGCCATGACGGTCTTGGCCTGTTCAGGATTGGCCAGCGCATAGCCATCAGGCGGCGCATCCAAAGCCACACCGAACCGCAGATCCCCTGCCGTGGTAATTGCCGCATGGGCATTGAGAGCCTCAGCAACGGTGCGCGCCATGTCATTGGCACCGTGATGGCCGCCCAGCAGTGGCACGACAGAAGCGCCATCCTCGGACACGCACAGCACCGGCGGTTCGGACTGCTTGTCGGTGAGCAATGGTGCCAGCAGCCGGATCAACGCGCCCGATGCCATGATTGCGATGATCGGACGGCCAGCAGAAAATAACGCCCGAACATGGCGTTTCACATCGTCAAAGCTCTGATCGGCCCCGTCCACGCGGGAGGCGGCAGCGTGAACCTCACCGCCAACAGCCTCGGCAATGCGCCGCGCCAAGGCCAGCGCCGTTGGCATCAGAATGACAATAGCGGGTTTTGTATTGTCGTTTTTTTCAGGGCCGGGTTTTTCAGGGCCGGTTTGCTCATCAATGGTTTTTTGGGGCGTCGTCATCAAAGTCTTTCCGTCTGCGGAGCCGAGTCGAGAGCCCAGCCCTCAGCCCCCTTGTAAATAAGGATCATCGAGAAATACGGGGCAACGTCTTCGGCGACATCGCCCAGCGGCAACAGGCGCTCGTTTTGTAGCGATACGCGCTCGACATAACCGGCATTGGCAGTGAGGCCCATGGCATCGATCAGCGCCCGGATGCGGGGGAAATGCCGTCCCAGCTTGATGATGGCGACGGCAGAGGCGCTTTCGATCCGGGCGCGTAGGACATCATCCTCCAGCGGGCCTGGCAGCACGGTCAGCACATCATTGCGGGCCGCCAGCGGTCGGCCATAGGCGGCGGCGGCGGCCATCATCGACGAGACGCCGGGAACAACTTCGGTCGGATAGCGATGCGCCAGCCGCTCGAACAGATACATGAACGAGCCGTAGAAAAACGGATCGCCCTCGCACAGCACCGCCACATCCGAACCGGCATCCAGATGATGCGACAGGGTGACAGCGGCGGCGTCATAAATTTCCTGAGCCGGATAACGCTCCACCCGCATCGGCACGATCATAGGCACTTCCAGCTGGTCGGCCCGCAGATAGGGCGCGGCAATCTGGCGGGCAAAGCTTGGACCGGTATCAGGTGCCGGATAGGCAATCACCGAAACGGAGGTCAGGATGCGATGCGCCTTCAGGGTCAGCAGTTCCGGGTCGCCGGGGCCGAGACCGAGGCCATAGAGTTTACCCGTCATTTGGAAAAGCTCCATTTGGAAACACTCCATGTTGTCACCGGCATCAGCGATTTCCAGCCGCAGAACCGACCGACGGGTGCTGCGCGCGACACGGAAATCCGGCTCAGCTCACCACCATGCAGGCCGCGCAAAGTCACAAGCTGCGCCTCACCTTCCAGCGTCACGGCATTGGCGACCAGCCGCCCGCCTGGCTTCAGCGCCTGCCAGCAGGCCTCGAACAGACCTTCGGTGGTGATGCCGCCGCCAATGAAAATCACGTCCGGCGGATCAAGCGTCAGCAGCCCCGCCGGTGCTTCGGCCTCGACAATCTCCAGATCCGGCACGCCAAGCACCTCGGCATTGTCGCGCATCATCGCCAGCCGCTCCGGCTTCGGCTCGATTGCGATAGCGCGGGTACCCATTCCAGTCCGCAGCCATTCGATGGCGATGGAGCCGCAACCGGCACCAACATCCCAGAGCAAAGCATTGGGAAACGGTGCCAGATGCGCAAGCGTTGCCGCCCTCACCTCACGCTTGGTCAATTGCCCATCGTGACGGAAGGCATCGTCCGGTAGGCCCGGCACCGGCGAGAGAAGCACTCCGGCAGCGGCGCAATCCACGGCAAGAGTGTTGAAATCAGCAATCCCCGGCAGCTGTGCCAGCAGGTCTTGCGCGGTGATATGGAGAATGCGCTCCAGCGCGCCGCCCATATGTTCCAGTACATGCAGCATGGAGGCCCCAAAGCCGCGCCGCACCAGCAGGTCGGCAGCCTCAAAAACCGTTTCGGCATTGGAGGTCAGGGCGAGGATGCGCGCACCCGGCAGCACATGCCGGTTAAGGTAGGACAGCGGGCGGCCATGCAGCGAAATCTGCGCCACATTTTGCAGCGGCCAGCCAAGCCGGGCAGCCGCCAGCGAAAAGGCCGAGGGGCTAGGCAGGACCCGCATTTCCTCTGGCGCCAGATAGCGCCGCAGCGTCGCACCTATGCCGAAATGCATGGGATCGCCGGTCGCCACCACCACGACCGGCGTGCCGCGCAGTGCCAGAAGCTGATCCAGTGTTTCCCGAAACCCAGCACCCCAGGTGAGGATGCGCCGCACATTGGGAATGGCATCGGCCACCGCATGTTCCAGCCGCTCACCCAGCACCAGCACCTGCGCTTCGCTGAGATGAGCAAGCTGCTGCGGCGTCAGGCTGGCGAGACCGCCATCACCGATACCGATAATGGTCAACCACGGATCGCTGGAGGCCTCAGTCATTGGCACCCAGCCCTCCCGCCAGCGCATTGACCGCAGCCGATGCCATGGCGGAACCACCTCGCCGCCCTTGAACGGCAATGAACGGCACGCCCCGGCTGTTGGCGGCAAGTTCTGCCTTGCTTTCGGCCGCCCCGACAAAGCCAACCGGCAGACCGAGGATCAATGCTGGCTTCGGCGCGCCCTGATCCAGCAATTCCAGGAGACGAAACAGCGCCGTCGGTGCATTGCCGATGGCAACGACAGCGCCTTCCAGTTGACCGGCCCAAAGATTGACCTGCGCTGCCGAGCGGGTATTGCCGGCCCAGGCGGCCAGCGGCCGCACTCTGACATCATTGATCAGGCAGATCACTTCGTTTTCCGCGGGCAGAAGGCTGCGGATAATGCCGTGCCGGACCATTTCCGCGTCGCAGAGAATGGGCGCACCGGCGGCAAGTGCCGCAGCGCCTGCCTCGAACGCGCCTTGCGAAAACACGATGTCATCAGCCAGATCGATCATCCCGCAGGCATGGATCAAGCGGATCACCAGAGGCTGCATGGCGACAGGAAACCGGTCAAGATTGGCCTCGCGCCGGATGGTCTCGAAGGACTGGCGGTAGATCTCGGCAGGTTGGCGGATATAGTCGAGTGCCGGGGTTTGCATGACGTCTTCCGTTGCGTCATCCGCCTCACCTAACGAAAGCTCTGCACCTGTTAAGGCCAGATCTTCATGGCCGATGCCCAGCACCCAACCCTCTTCCTGCGTCGTCACGTCAATCTCCTCATCCGAGAGCATGCGGGGCCGTTCAAACAGCCGACCCAACATCCCGGCTGCATCGAACCCGGCAAAGGCTACAGCCACTCGGCGCACCTGCGCGGCATCCTTCACTTCATTCTCGTGATCCCCCAGCGAAAACAGCGAGGGATAAATTTCCGCCAAAACCACGCTGTAGCCGCCATTGAAAGAGTGAGGCCATTCCGCATGTCCAGCCGCAAAGCCAGTCTCAAACGGCCAAACCCCAATCCTGTCACGGTTCGGATGCCCATCGAGAAAGGCACTCAGCCGGGCAATACCCAGCAAGCTCTGGCTGCCGACTGACCCGGCATAGGCCAGTTGCCAGACGGATTTTGCACCGCGCGCATGGCGCTCGGAAAGCCGCAGGGTAAAAGGCGCGCTGGTCGGTGTGGGAGGCTTGGTTGCGGACAGGCCGTCCAGATCCAGCGTCTGCGGCCTGCCCCAAAAACGCGGTTCCCGAGCAAAATAGTCCCGGTTCCAACGCGCGGCCAGCGCGAAACGGTTATTAGCATTATCAGCGCCGTCTTCAATCTCACCGGCAATGGCGCGCCACAGGCCTTGCCAACCCGGCTCACCCGTCACCCGCGCAGCCGTTCCCGTGGGATAACCGAAGGCGAAATCGAAACCGGCCAGCAGGCGCTTGCCTGCCGCCAGCGCATCGCTGACCACAGCCTCAAACCGCGCCATGAAGGCGGCACGGGTGGGGAAGTTTTCCAGCCAGACGATCTCTGCTCCCGCCGCGCCGCAATCAGCAAGGCAGGCCCAGATGGAGTTCTTGCCCGTCACCGGCTTGGTTGCGCCGGACCAGTCCACGATCAAGATGCGGTCGAATAAGGCCATCAGGTCTTCTTCATGGATTTCGGACCCAGCGGATGATCCGCATGGGGGTAAGGCGCGTGGGTATGGCTGTGGGCGTGTCCATGGTCGTGATGGTGGTCATGGTGCTCATGTCCGTGATGATCATGCCCATGATGGTCGTGGCTATGGTCATGACCACAGCCGCAATCCGGCCCGTGCTCGTGGACATGCGCTTTGCCGCTGGACGGTGCATTCATCACCGCTTCCAGCCCCGCGTCAGGGCTGGCATTCAGCAAATGCCCGTATTTGCCGCCAAGCGTTGTCGATGCGCCATAGTCGAAGGCGGGTTGCAGCGGAGCCGGATCGGCATGGCTATGCACCGGCGTCCACGGCAGGCCATGCTGAAGACAGAACGCCTGATCGCGGCAGGAGGCGTCGCAATCGCCCTTGCACGGACAGTCTTCCAGTCCGCCGCCAATGCCCTCGACATGGTGGTGGTGGCTTTCCTGCGGCTGGCCGATATCGGCCTCAAAGCCTAGAACCTGTTCGCGGTATTTGCACATCTGGCAGTTCATCACCGCCGCCCCTTCGAGGATTTCGCGTACCCGATCCTGAAAGGCATCCAGCACCAGCGGATGATCGTTGAGATAGCTGGCCTTGACGAACTGGATATCAGGATAGCGGGCCGCCACTTCGTCGGTATAGCTGTAGATCCTCTTCACCAGCACGCCGGTAAACAGGAAATAGGGGAAGACGATGATGCGTTTGTAACCCAGCTTGGCGGCATGGGTCAGGCCCGGTTCCACCAGCGGAAAGGTCACGCCGGAATAACAGGTTTCGCCCCAGCCAAAGCCCATGCCTTCCCACAGCATCCGCATCACCTTGGTGGCGTTGGAATTGGCATCGGGATCGGAAGAGCCGCGCCCGACCACCATCAGCAGCGTGTCATGCTTATCGATGACACCCAGTTGCGCATTCGCCTCATCTACTGCTGCCTGGATGCGATCACCGGCAGCACGGATCATCTTAAGGTCGATGCCAAGCTCGCGCCCATAGTTGATCACCATGCCGGGGTTCTGCGCCTGATAAGTATTCAGCACGGAGGGAATATCGTTCTTGGCATGGCCCGCGGCAAACAGCATGCCCGGCACGGCCAGAACCCGTGTCACGCCCTTTTCCCGCAAGCTGTCGAGGCCTGCCGAGATCACCGGATTGCAGAATTCCAGATAGCCATACTCGACCGGCAGGTCGGGATTGCGCGCCTTCAGCCCTTCGGCGATGACAGCGAATTCGCGCGCCGCATTCTGGTTGCGGCTGCCATGTCCACAGACCATGATTCCGAGTTTTTCTGCCATGACAAAAGGCTCCCTGCTTCGTTTCGTTTTATGTACGAAGCGCCGGAGCTGCCGGTTTTCCGGCATCTCCTATGGCCTTTGGGACAGCTCCGGAATTGGCCCCCTGATTGGGTCAGCCGCACCGGACGATTCCAGCCTGTCGAACAGGCGCCGTCGCACATCTTGGCGGGCAGGAATAGCGAAGCGCCCGAGCCGGGTCAAACCGCAATTTCAGCCGGAGACGATCCGCCCACCGCCAAAACCCTTCTCACGGAAAATTTTCCTCTCAAACCGATTACCGTTTGGCAGGGAATGCAGTAAGAGGCTCAGTATTCCACTCTTCTCCGGATTTTCCATGACCGATATTGCTCTTCAAGCCCTGATCTTCCTGTTCTTCGCCGCCTTTATCGCAGGCTTTGTCGATGCGATTGCCGGTGGTGGTGGCCTCATTACCATTCCAGCCATGCTGATTGCCGGTATTCCTCCACTGGAAACGCTGGGAACCAACAAATTGCAGGGCATGTTCGGCTCGGCCTCTGCCACCATCGCCTATGGCCGCAAGGGTCATGTCAACCTGAAGAAACAATTGCCGATGGCCGCCATGTCGGTGCTGGGCGGCGCGATTGGCGCTGTCATCGCGACCTATGTGCCGGGCGATGTGCTGAAAGCGCTAATGCCGTTTCTGCTGGTGGCGATTGCCGCCTATTTCGCCCTGAAGCCAAATATCTCCGACGTCGATAGCCATCAGCGGATGACACCTTTCCTGTTCGGCCTGACACTTGCCCCGCTGATCGCCATTTATGACGGCGTCTTCGGCCCCGGCACCGGCTCCTTCCTGATGCTGGCCTTCGTTTCGCTCGCCGGTTTCGGCATGTTGAAAGCCACCGCCCACACGAAACTGCTGAATTTCGGCTCCAATGTCGGTGCCTTCCTGGTCTTCGTGTTCAATGGCGTGGTTTTGTGGAAAATCGGCATTGTCATGGGCATCGGTCAGTTCCTGGGCGCCCAGACCGGCTCGAAACTGGCAATGAAAAGCGGTGCCAAAATCATCAAGCCGCTGCTGATCGTCACCTGCATCGGGTTGGCGATAAAGCTGCTGCTGGACCCGACCAACCCTGTGCGGGTGTGGATGGGGATCTGAACCAAGTTGCTATGTTTACAACCATCCACTATATTCATTTTGAATACAGGATAGAGGTTTACACATGGCAACAACCAGCCTGACACTTGGCCCGCATTGGGAAGGCTTCATCAAGCAGCAGATAAGCAGTGGCCGCTACGCCTCTGCGAGCGAAGTGGTGCGAGACGCGCTCCGCGAGTTGGAGGAGCGGGAAGAAAAGCTGAAAATTTTGCGCCATCAGATCGACAAGGGTTGGCAACAAGCAGATCGTGGAGAGTTTGCAGAGGATTGGTCGCTCCAGTCACTCAATGAAAAACTCGACCGTGAGCAATGAGCGGCAAAGGCTACCGAATTACTGAAATAGCACGTCTCGATGTCGAGGATATCGGTCGTTACACCAACAAAACCTGGGGCAAGCGTCAGCGAAACGATTATCTGCGAGCCTTGTTCAGCAGGTTCGAGTTTCTCGCTGAATTTCCCTATTCTGGACAACAGCATGACCACATTACAGCGCCGTGCGCCATATATGGCGCACAAAGGTTCGCTGTAGCGCTTTATATCTGCTGCATAATTTTCTCTTTAAACCGAGTCCGGTTTAAAGAATTATGCAGTAGGGAAGGCCTTTTCGGTTTTTCCGAGGGCGCGCACATGATCTTTTACCGGATCAATGCCGATGGGATCGACATCCTCCGTGTCCTTCATCAGCGCATGAGCCTGGAAGAGCGACTGTAACAGCCCCGATCAAATAACAGCGCGCGCCCCAGAATACTCAGTTCTGGGCCATCAGAACTCCACACCCAACTGAGCCTTGATACCAGAGCGGAACGGGTGTTTGACCAGTTCCATTTCCGTCACCAGATCGGCAATCTCGATCAGCTCATCCTTGGCATTGCGTCCCGTTAGCACCACATGGGTCATGGGCGGCTTTTCTTCCGTCAGGAAGGCGACGACTTCGCTGAGGTCAATATAGTCATAGCGGATGGCGATATTGATTTCGTCGAGCAGCACCATGCTGTTGGCGGGATCGCGGATCAGTTCCTTGGCCTTGTCCCAGGCGGCTCTGGCCATGGCCATGTCGCGGGCCTTGTCCTGGGTTTCCCAGGTAAAGCCCTCACCCATAGTGTGGAAAGCGCAGAGGTCGGAAAAATGCCGCAGGATCAGGTCGCGTTCGCCGGTTGACATCGCCCCCTTGATGAATTGCACCACAGCGCATTTTTTGCCATGGGCGATATGGCGGAAGATCATCCCGAAGGCTGCCGAGGACTTGCCCTTGCCCTTGCCGGTATGGACGATAACCAGGCCCTTTTCGCCAGTTTTGGTCGCCATGATCTTGTCGCGCGCCGCTTTTTTCTTCGCCATCTTCTCAGCGTGGCGGGCAAGATCGTCCGACGGTGTTGCAACGGCTCCGCTATCGACGGTTTCGGTCATAGGGCATTCTCCAATTCAATCGTCTGTAAAAGCTCGGCTTGGGAAAGTTGGGACAGATGATATCTCGCCGAATTGCTGCGCGGCGTCCAGAGGCCACGCTCAATGGCTTCCAACAGCCGCTGCGACATGTCCTTCAAGGCAGCCGGGTTTTTATCGGCCATGAAAGCCCGCACCCGGTCATCACCGATAAAAGCCCGGTAGACGGCGTCGAAATGCGGCTGGCGCACGGCGCCGGTGGTGGCGGCAAAGGCGAACAGATAATCCACGGAGGCGGCAATTTCGAACGCGCCCTTATAGCCGTGACGCATCACGCCTTCGATCCATTTCGGATTGACGACACGAGCGCGCACCACCCGGCCAATCTCTTCCTCCAGCGTGCGGATGACAGGCTTTTCCGGTCGGGAATGGTCGTTGTGATAGACGGTTGGCCTGCGACCCGAAAGCTGCTCGACCGCCGCCGTCATGCCGCCCTCGAACTGATAGTAATCGTCGCTATCCAGCAGATCATGCTCGCGATTGTCCTGGTTTTGCACCACGGCCTGCACGCCCTGCAAGCGCTCTTCGAACAGGCCGCGCTCGGCCCTACCTTCTTCGCCCGCGCCGTAAGCGTAAGCGCCCCAGACCAGATAGGCCTCGGCCAGATCGGCCCGGCGCTCCCAGCCCTTTTCATCGATCAAGGCTTGCAGGCCCGCTCCGTAAGCGCCGGGTTTCGAGCCGAATACCCGGTAGCCCGCCCGGCGGCTGGCGGTCTTTTCGTCCAGCCCCTGTTGCTGGAACAAGACTGTTTCCGCCTTGATGCGCGCCGCAATCGGGTTATCCGCCGCATCCTCATCCAGAGCGCCAACCGCCCGCACCGCCTTGTCGAACAAGGCGATCTGTTCGGGAAAGGCGTCGCGGAAAAACCCTGAGATCCGCAGCGTTACATCGACACGCGGGCGACCCAAAATCGCCTGGGGAATGATCTCATAGCCGGTCACCCGGCGTGAGGCGCTGTCCCAGAGCGGCTTGACGCCGATCAGCGCCAGCGCCTGGGCAATATCATCGCCGCCCGTGCGCATATTGCTGGTACCCCAGGCGGTAATGCCAAACGATACCGGCCATTCGCCATGATCCTGCACATAGCGGGCAACCAGCAGTTCGGCGGATTTCTGGCCGAGTTGGTAAGCGGCGGGTGTCGGCACGACGCGGCTATCGACAGAGTAGAAATTACGCCCGGTCGGCAGCACATCCGGGCGTCCGCGCGTCGGCGCACCGGATGGGCCGGGAGCAACGAACCGACCAGACAGTCCTTTGAGCAGTCCAGCGATTTCGGATGGGCCGGATTTGATCACGCTCGGTTGCAGCCGGGTTTCAACTTCATCCAGAACAGCGCGGGTGTTTTGCCAGTCTTCGGGACAGGCAAGACTGCCCGACACCATGTCTGAGGCCAGTAATTCGATCCGCTCAACCGTATCGCCCTTGGTGCGCCAGGGGGCTTGCGTCAGGTTTCTCAGAAGGTCCGGTTGCGGCCCGTCCCAGCTATCGGAAAACACACAGTCCAGAGGGTCGAAATCGGCGCAACCGCCAAGCGCATCCGCAGCAATCGCCCGGTGCAGACTGGCATCGCCGCCTTGCCCCCCTTGGCTCTGCCCTTGGCCACGCGGCACCCGCGCCAAGGCCACGACCAGATCGGTCAGCAACCGGCCTTGCGGTGCCTGCCCGAAAATATGCAGGCCGTCGCGGATCTGCATTTCCTTGAGGTCGCAGAGATAGGCGTCGAGCTTGGTCAGCTTGACCTCCTCCGCCTCACCACCGGCAATGCCGGCATCCTCATCCAGACCGATATCGGCGACCAGATCGAGGATCTGGGATTTCAACAAGGTAACCCGGCGTGGATCGCCGCCCATCGCCTGGTAATATTCATCGACCAGCGCTTCCAGATCCTTCAGCGGACCATAGCTTTCCGCCCTGGTCAGTGGCGGGGTCAGGTGATCGATAATAACGGCGCTCGCCCGGCGCTTGGCCTGCGTACCCTCACCGGGATCGTTGACGATGAAGGGATAGAGATGCGGCACCGGACCCAGCACCGCTTCGGGATAACAGCTCTCGCTCAGCGCCAGTGCCTTGCCCGGCAACCATTCCAGATTGCCGTGCTTGCCCATATGAATGATGGCGTGAACGCCAAATCTCTGGCGGAGAAATGCGTAGAAGGCGAAATAGCCGTGGGGAGGCACCAGATCCGGCGAATGATAGCTGTCCTTCGGATCGATATTATAGCCCCGCGCTGGCTGAATGCCGACCATCACCTTGCCGAACCGCAGCAGCGGCAGCGCGAAACCATCCCCGGCAAAAAATGGATCGGCCTGCGGCTCCCCCCATCTGTCGCTAATCTCCCGCCTGATCTTGTCAGGCAGGCTCCCGAAAAACTGCTGGTAATCGGCAAGCCGCAGGGTTTCGCGGATCACCCTGCCCTTCACCGCCGCATTGGTGACACCGGCCATCAGCACCGTCATCAACGCGTCAGAGCTGGCGGGCAGGATGCCGGTGTCATAGCCTTCGGCCTTCAACGCCTTCAACACTTCAAGACTGGCAGCAGGCGTATCCAGCCCGACACCATTGCCAAGGCGTCCATCCCGGTTGGGATAGTTGGCCATGATCAGGGCGACCTGCCGTTCTGGCGCAGGTGTGTGCCTCAGCCGCGCCCAATTGGCAGCCAGGCTGGCAACGAAGGCCATACGGCCATGGTCCGGCGCATGACTGACCAAGGTGGTTTCCACCCGCGCATCGTAGCGGGCAGCCGATTTGAAGGACGCAGCCCGGGTCAGTACCCGCCCGTCCACTTCCGGCAGCGCAACATTCATGGCGAGATCGCGGGCGCTCAGCCCTTGCATCGAGGCTTCCCAGACGGAGCGTGGCGACGAGGAAAACAGCGCCTGCAACACAACAGCGCCCTGCTCGTCCAGCACGGTCGAGGGCGCATCGGCACCCGGAACGGAAACTGCAAAGCCTGTCGTGTTGACCACCACATCTGGAGCGGCCTGGTTAAAAATCATCCGCAGCGTCTCAACGCAGACACCATCTTTCAGACTGGCAACAAACACCGGCAAAGGCCGCAGGCCCTGCGCTTGCAGCGCCTCAATCATCGCCTCAACCGGCGCAGTCTCGCCGCTTTGCACGAGGGCGCGGTAAAAGCAGAGGGCGGCAATCGGCCCCTCGCCTGCAAGCACCTGCCATGCCTGAACGTCAATCATCCCACGCCCCGGCCACCACAACCCGGCCTTCAACAACGGCAAGGCCTCTTGCGGTTTTGGTGCATTGGTCAGCAGCGCTTGCGCATAGGACACGAAATGGCTGGCATTGCTATCGCCGCCTTCGATCAGATAGGCCCAAAGCGCCGATAGATCCGGGGCATCCAGGTTTGAAAAAGCCTCCAGCCCGGCATCCGGCTTGTCGTCGCCGGGCAGGACGGCAATTTTGATCCCATGGCGGCGGGCGCAGGCGTGCAGCGCTTCCAGCGCATAATGAAAATAGCTGGCCCCACCCAAAGCCCTGACCACAATCAGTTTCGCATGGCGGGCGGTGCGCTCGATATAGGTATCGACCGACATCGGATGTTTCAGCGCCATCAGGCTGGCGAGCCGCCATGTCGCGGTCTCGGATTGCCGCGCCAGCGCCGCCGCGATGGCGGACAGCTCGGTATCGGCGGCAGACAGAAACAGGATATCCCCTGGCGTCTGGCCAAGGTCTATCGCGTCATCCCCGTCGCTGATCGAGCCTTGCTGGGCAAGCAGAAGATGCATGGCTTACGCTGCCGCCCGGATGGCATCGGCAATCGCCGATTGGTCGAGATCATGCAGGCCGATTACCACCAGCCGCGTCGCCCGCTGCTCGCCAGAGGCCCAGGGCCGGTCATAATATTGGTCAATGCGGCTGCCGACCGCCTGCACCACCAGCCGCATCGGCTTGCCCGGCACATCGACGAAGCCTTTCAGCCGCAGCACGTCATGCGCTTCGATCACGGTCTTCAAGCCATCGACAAAACGGTCCGGCTCGCGCACCTGCGGCAGATCGACAACAAAACTGTCGAATTCGTCGTGGTCGTGATGATGGTCATGGTCCTCACCGCTCGCATGCAGCGCCTCATGCTCCAGCTCGTGATGGGACTTGCGATTGTCGATATCGGCTTCCGAACCCGCACCGATACCAAGCAGCACCATGACAGGTACATCGCCGTTCTTCGCCTCGATCAATGTTGGCTTGCGGCTCATCCGGGCGGTCACGTCGGTTCGCACTTTGGCAAGACCATCGGCATCAAGCAGATCGGTTTTGTTGAGCACGATCAGATCGGCGCAGGTCAACTGGTCCTCGAACAGCTCCTCGATCGGGCTTTCGTGATCAAGACTGTCATCGGCAGCGCGCTGGGCATCGATCCGGTCGTGGTCGTCAGCAAACCGGCCAGCGGCGACAGCAGCGCTATCGACCACCGTCACAACACCATCAACGGTCACGCGGGTGCGGATATCCGGCCAGTTGAAGGCAGCCACCAGCGGCTGCGGCAAGGCAAGGCCGGAGGTCTCGATGACGATATGGTCGGGCAACACATCCCGTGCCAGCAGCCTTTGCATGGTCGGCACGAAATCATCGGCAACCGTGCAGCAGATGCAGCCATTGGTCAGTTCAATAATGTCGTCCTCGGTGCAGGTCTCGGCACCGCAACCTTTCAGCACCTCGCCATCGACCCCTAGATCGCCGAATTCGTTAATGATCAACGCGATTTTCTTGCCACCCGCATTCATCAGCATATTGCGGATGATCGTCGTCTTGCCCGCGCCGAGAAAGCCGGTGATGACGGTGACGGGAATTTTCTTTTGCAACATTGTTCAGCCTTTCATTTTCAGGGGCAGACCAGCCGCGACGAAATAAACCTCGTCAGCGCTTGCCGCGATCAATTGATGAAGCCGTCCGGCATGATCGCGGAAATGCCGGGCCATGCGGTTTTCCGGCACAATGCCAAGGCCGACTTCATTGGAAACAAGCACGATGGAGGCGGAAAGCCGGGGCAGCAGATCCGCAAAGGCCGCAGCCTCAGCGGCCATGTCGCGCCCCTCCTCCATCATCAGATTGGTCACCCAGAGCGTCAGGCAATCGACCAGCACCACCCGGCCTGTTGCATCGATCTGCCTAAGCTTCTCCACCAGCGCCAGCGGCTCCTCATGCGTCACCCAAAGGCCGCCACGATCCTGCTGATGCTGGTCGATCCGGGCGCGCATTTCCTCGTCCCAGGCCCGCCCGGTCGCCAGATAATGACGCTCCAGGCCGGTCTCGGCACAAAGCTGTTCGGCAAAACGCGACTTGCCGGACCGCGCGCCTCCAAGAACGAAGACACGTTTCGAAATTGTCTCGGCCATGGCGTCAGTTTCCACCCGCAGGCGGCGTGTAGAGCCCGCTGGAACGCGGCACAAAGCCCGGCCATGCGGGTGGGGCTGCATCGGCAGCAGATGGCGGAGAAGACCGCACATCCGGCCTTGGCTGCGACACCGCCCCGCCAAAGGTGGAATTGGAACCGGACGGTGCGCGCAATTGCTGCTCCGCAGGCCGCTCGGAAGGGCCAGAAGGCGTATGACGGGAAAACGGCAGCAACGCAAAAACCAGCGCCGCCAGCATAAGCAGAGCCAAGGCCGCACCTATGCTGCGTGATGACACGAGCGTCATCATGACCTGCCTCCTATTGGGGCAGGCGGCGAAAAAACAAACGGCCAAAAGACCGTGGAGCGGAGCCTGGAAAGCCCGCGATCAATCTGTTGCGCCACGACAACCTCCGTGCTGGCGTCGGGGATCTCTCCCCCAATTGGGCGTAAAGCCCGTCACGGACGGCAGGTCTCCTGGCTCACAGCGTCAAACCGGTACCATAACGGCACCCGTTCGCAGATTTCCCTCACCTTCCCGGAGGTCATGGCAAAAGCGAAAAGGCGGACGATTCGTAGATAAAGAGGCGTCCAACCCCGGCAGATCGCTTTGCCACTCCAGTGGCTTTTCCGGTCCGTCCGCTCACCGCACCGGCCACACCACGCGGCCCGCCATGCAAGGATCGTCAAAACCGGATGGAAAACCCTCGCTGTTCTACAGTCGCGGGGTCGGCTGCGTTTGGCATGCCCTGTCTGGGTCCACGCCTTCGCATTCCCTTTTGCTTTCCAGCCTCAATCTCTTCAGGCCGAAAACCATCCACCTTTAGGGTTAGCAGAATGAAGCTTGAAGTCAATCTGCAAGCCATGAGCCAGCACACGCTATAGCTTTGGCGCGGTCAGGGAAAACAGCGAGCGTATCCGGGCTGAAATTTCTTCCGCCAGGCTTTCAGGGCCAAGCGTCTGGTCATTGGTAATGGTCAGCACCTTGAACGCACCCTGAGCGACCACATCACCGGTTTCAACCGAGGCAGCACTGACTTTGATCTCGGCCTCGTTATGCTGCTTGTCCAGCCCAAGCCCACTCGCCATCGCCTCGACCCTGACCGTCAGAATCATCCGTGGCAGAACCTCGCTGCGCACCGTGGCAGCGACGGCAGCCGACAGACGCCGCTCCACCCCCTGAACCAGAACCAACGGCACTTTCGGACCAGCCAGCACGGTGACCGCACGAATATCATAATAGAACTTCTTCTGATCTGATTGAAACAGCCCGGCCATGCACCCGGCAAGCGCCATGCAGATCGATAGAAAGGCAAGAACGCGCAAATACCGCAGCAAGGTCATACTCCGCACAAAGATATGGCACGGACCATCAAAGCCAGAGCTTGCCGCAAGCTTACGCTATAAGTCCGCAACGGAGATAGACGTGATGACGGCGTTTTGACGAATTATGCCGCCTTTTGCTGGCCACAAAGCAAGGAATGCTGCGCAAAAGAAAATATCTGCTGGATTCTTGTTAAACAAAGCCATTATGGGACCGTCTTGTGCCTAGGGTCGGCGATTCCACACCCTCGCACTGGTGAGAATTTCACTTGGAAAAGGCCTGTTTTGAGCGTCCCAGGATCACGCTCAAATCTTAGCCGAAGCACAATTAATAGCCATGAATCTGCACAAACGCATAGCAGTCGCCCATTTATTGCACTGCCACAAAGACCTTCCCCGATGTATAAGCATGTCAACAGCTGAGGCGGGAGAGACCGCCGGATCAGCAAACAAGATCTCGAGGAAACGTCATGAACCCGATCCGCATTGCAAAAAACTGGATTAGCTATCGCCGCACTCTGTCCGAGCTGGGCGGCCTGTCCAACCAGACCCTGTCCGACATCGGCATCACCCGTTACGACATCCGTCACATTGCCAACCGTTCGTTCCGTTAATCGGACCCGGCTTTAAAATTTGAATTGAATGTTCGAACGGCGCTTTTGGCGCCGTTTTCTATTTCTAACTCTCCAAACCAAGCTTGCATCTCCAAAGTGCAATTTGCTCTGTTCAAGATTGGAAGCGGCGGCAAGGCGTGATAAGCAGCCGCCATGACAGACAACAACTCCTATTCCCCTATTCACATCATTGGCGGCGGGCTGGCTGGCTCCGAAGCCGCATGGCAGATCGCTGAGGCGGGCGTGCCGGTCATTCTTCATGAGATGCGCGGCCTTCGCGGCACCGACGCCCATAAGACCGATAGCCTTGCTGAGCTTGTCTGCTCCAATTCCTTCCGCTCCGACGATGCCACCGCCAATGCGGTCGGGGTTATCCATGCGGAAATGCGGCTGGCCGGCTCGTTGATCATGGCCTGCGCCGACCGCCATCAGGTGCCAGCGGGCGGCGCGCTTGCCGTTGACAGGGATGGCTTTGCCGAGGCTGTGACGCAGGCACTGCAAGCTCACCCGCTGGTAACCGTGGTGCGCGAGGAAATCACCGGCCTGCCGCCGCGCGATTGGGATCTTGCCATTATCGCCAGCGGTCCGCTAACATCACCGGCATTGGCCGAGGCCATCCGCGCTGAAACAGGTGAGGACGCGCTGGCCTTTTTCGACGCCATCGCCCCCATCGTCCACCGCGACAGCATCAATATGGATATCTGCTGGTATCAGTCGCGCTATGACAAGGTTGGCCCGGGCGGTACAGGCAAGGATTACATAAACTGCCCGCTGGACGAGGCCCAATATAACGCCTTCATTGATGCATTGATTGCTGGTGACGCAGTCGGCTTCAAGGAATGGGAAGGCACGCCCTATTTCGACGGCTGCCTGCCCATCGAAGTCATGGCAGAACGCGGGCGTGAAACCCTGCGCCATGGACCGATGAAGCCGATGGGGCTGACCAATTCCCATAACCCTACCGTGAAAGCCTATGCCGTCGTGCAGCTGCGCCAGGATAATGCGCTGGGCACGCTCTATAATATGGTCGGCTTCCAGACCAAGCTGCGCTACGGCGCCCAGGCCGAGATTTTCCGGATGATCCCCGGTCTGGAAAACGCCGAATTCGCCCGGCTTGGTGGCCTGCACCGCAATACCTATATCCATTCGCCGGTACTGCTCGATCCGTCTCTTTCCCTAAAGAGCAGACCGGGCCTGCGTTTTGCCGGGCAGATCACCGGCTGCGAAGGCTACGTCGAGAGTGCCTCCATCGGTCTTCTGGCCGGTCGCTTTGCTGCTGCCGAGCGCAAGGGCGAAGCCTTTAGCCCGCCGCCGGTGACAACGGCGCTCGGTGCGCTGCTCAACCATATTACCGGTGGCCATATCGTGTCCAATGACGAACCCGGTAAAAAGTCTTTCCAGCCGATGAACATCAACTTCGGACTGTTTCCGGATCTGGAGCCCGGCTCCATCGTCAAGCCAGAAGGCGTGAAGCGTTTCCGGGGCAAGGACAAGACTGTCATGAAGCGCCAGTTGATCGCCATCCGCGCCCTCGCCCATTGCCGGGAATGGCTCGGCCTGCCGCCGCACATCCCACAGCCGGTTGCCGAAATGGAAGACGCGGGCTTTTAATACCGAGGCCCGAAGATCTTAATGGACGTGATTATCCCATCCTACTCAAGAGGATGTCTTGTCAAACCTGTCTTCTGCCGGCTCCAAATCGTTCGGCGCGATATAGTTGCCGAGCAGCCATAGCGAAACTTCTGCTGCCTCGGCGGGCTTGGCGAAAATATAGTCGCCGTTATGCTGGGCTGCATCGAGAAACGTGATGTGGAAACCGTGAACGCTCTCCAAGGGCTGGACCTGCACATGCCCCGGCTTGATCAGATGGCAGGCATAATGATTGCGAAGATTGCGCATGAAGCCTGCACGGTTGTCATGCAGCCTGACGAATACCGCTTTGCCATCGGCTGTGGCATGCAGGCTGCGGATGGCTTCGCCAGGAAAGGCCCGGCCGAATTCCAGGATGGCAAGCCCGACATCGCTTAGGGTTTCGCCGTCATTGCGCTCCGCCATGCGCGAGACATACCAAGCGAAGGCGATAATGCCCAAAAACACAAAAATACCGATCCCAACGCCCACTGGCAACCTCCGGATGATGCTTGAGCAGCACTGCCGATCAAGGATCGCGCAATTGCGGCAACACTTTATATCTGCTGCATAATCCGTTGATACGATTCCAACTTGCGGATTTGCAGTTGGCAAGATCTAACGGTTGAGCCTTGCGTGAGTTTGGAGGCTCAGTGCGAACCTGTGCAGCGTTTGCCAGGAAAAGTGGAATCCGGGTTTTCCCGAGGGGCTGGTTCAGGAGGGACCTGACAGCCCTAAAATCGACCCGTCACGCTGGCGCGCAGCAGTGTCAGTTGGCGGCGCCACTGGGCTCGGCGAATCGGTGTTTGCAGAATATCGGCGCCGCGCCGACGAGCATCCCGCAGAATCGGCCCTGCGAGCGCCACAGGCAGATAGGCAGCAACCAGAGACGCCGGAAGCTTGCCACCAGCGCGCGCCTTGGAAAGGTGATCGAGCCCCAGACCGGCAAAGGCTTCGATGGCACCATCGATCCTCATCTCGTCCTTGCCCGACAGAAAGGCATCACGGTCGAGGCCAGTCGCAGTCAATATCTCGTCGGGAATGTAAAGCTGTCCCCGCGCCCGATGTTGCGGCATCAGTGCCAACAGTCCGGCAATGGCCTGGGCAACCCCAGCATGTCCGGCGATGGTTGCGCAATTCAGCGCGGCCTCGGTATCCAGCACCAGGCTCGCCAGCTGGATCAGCGCCGAGGCGGTCTCTCCTGCATAGCCTTCCAGCGCTGATTTTGGCCCAATCGGATCATCGTAAAGATCGGCAATCCGCGCATCGATCATGTCGAGCAGGGGCTGAACCGGTAAACGATAGGAGTCCACCGCCGCCAAAAGCCCTGCCGCCAGCGGATTGGCCGTGGTATCGCCATGTCCCTTGCCCGAAAGCAGATCGCGCCAATATTGCAACCGGATTTCGCCCGGCAAGGGTTCGCGCACCAGATCACGCACGCGGGCAAGCTCGGCATTGAAGGCATAGAGCGCTGCCAAGGCAGGCTGTTTTTCCGGCGGGGAGAGAAGGCAGGCCAAATACCGGTCGCGGTCGATTTCCCGCAGTGTCGTAAGACAGACATCGGCGGCCAATGGCGATGGTTTAGCGCTTTCCGCCATGCGGTCAGACTGCAATCAATGCGGCGGCCACGGGCCGTTCTTCCGCCAGCATCACATTATAGGTCCGCACCGCAGCTCCGGTGCTCATCGGGTCAGAACCAATACCAGCGGCGGTCAGAGCGGCCTTAACGTCGCTGGGGATACGGCGCAGTTCCGTGCCCGTGCCGAGCAACAGGAACTCGACCTTATCCGCCTCGTCCAGCAGGCGCTGGAGGGCGGCAACCGTCAGGTCCTCGCCCTCGCGCATATCCCAGCCATAAATGCCTGATGGTAACAGCAAAAGGGAGCCGCGATGCGACATATCCGCAAACCGGAACCCGCCATTGCCATAGGCATCGATGGGGGACCGACCCGGAAAATGCGCCTCGCGGATGATAATGCCCTTTGCCAATGCCTATGCTCCCGCCTTACCCGCTGCGCCGTTCTTTTCCGGCTTTGCTTTTTCAGCCTTATCCGGCTCGCCCTGACCTTCAGGGCGCAGACGGAAGGCGATCAGCACCGGTGCCGCCATATAGATAGAGGAGAATGTGCCGACGAGAACCCCGAACAGCATGGCAAAGGTGAAGGAGCGGATAACTTCGCCACCGAACAGGAACAGTGCCAGAAGGGCCAGAAGCGTTGTCACCGATGTCAGGATGGTTCGAGACAGGGTCTGGTTGATCGACGTGTCGATCAACACATCCAGCGGCATTTTCTTGTAACGGCGCAGGTTCTCGCGCATGCGGTCATAAACGACCACGGTGTCGTTCAGCGAATAGCCGACAATCGTCAGGATCGCCGCGATACTGCTGAGGTCGAATTCCACCCCGGTGATCACGTAGAGACCGAGTGTCAGAATAACGTCATGCAGGGTTGCGATAATAGCACCCGCCGCAAACTGCCATTCAAACCGGATCCAGATGTAAACCAGGATCGCCATCAGCGAAATCAGCACGCCAATGGTTGCGGATTTCGTCAACTCACCCGACACGGACGGGCCGACAACTTCGGTGCGGCGGAACTCGTAGGCCTGTTCCAATGCGCCCCGCACCTTGGCCACAGCCGATTGTTCGCCGTTTTCACCCTCGTCCTGGGCCTGCAAACGGACCAGAACACTGCTCGGATCGCCAAAACCCTGGACCTGGACATCGCCGAGATTGAGACTGCTCAACTGTTCACGAATGGCGGCGGGATCAGCATTGCCCTGACGCGCCTTCAATTCGATGATCGAACCGCCGGTAAAATCGATGCCGAGCTTCATGCCGACCGTGCCGAAACCGACGAGGGCGGCTATAGACAAGGCCGCCGACAGCAGGAACGTGTAACGGCGGACACCCATGAACGGGATGTTGGTTCCGTCGAAAATTCCGGTCCGAACCCCCTTGGGCAGGGCCTTGGGACGGCGCGTGTTGACCCAGACGGTAAACATCCAGCGGGTCAACCCAAAGGCAGTAAATACGGTGGTGATGATACCGATGGCCAGCGTCACCGAAAAGCCGCGTACAGGACCGGAGCCAAGGAAGAACAGCACGCCAGCAGCAATCAGCGTCGTAACATTGGCATCGACAATCGTCGCCAAGGCCTTGTTGAAGCCGATATCGATCGACTGGATCAGGGAACGCCCGCTCTTGTATTCCTCGCGGATACGCTCGTAGATCAGCACGTTGGAATCAACCGCCATACCGATGGTCAATACGATACCGGCGATGCCCGGCAGCGTCAGCGTCGATCCAAGCAGCGTCAGGATCGCAATAATCATGACGATATTGGCCAACAGCGCAAGCACGGCAAGCACGCCGAAAAATCCGTAAAGCCCGATCATCAGCACCACGACCAGCCCCGCGCCGATAAAGCCGGCAGAAACCCCGGCCCGGATCGAATCGGCACCAAGGCTTGGGCCGACGGTGCGCTCTTCGACCACGGTCAAGGTTGCCGGCAAGGCACCGGCGCGCAGCAGCACGGCCAAGTCATTGGCGCCCTGCACCGTGAAATTGCCGGAAATCTGGCCGGAGCCACCGACAATCGGTTCACGGATCACAGGCGCGGAAATCACCTGATTATCAAGTACAATGGCGAAAGGCCGCCCGACATTCTGCTGGGTCGCCTGGGCAAAACGCTGTGCGCCCCGGCTATCGAAGCGGAAGCTGACGACCGGTTCGTTATTTTGCTGATTGAAGCTTGCCTGCGCATCGACGAGATCCTCACCGGACACCAGAACCCGCTTTTCGACCAGATAAGGCACCGCAGCCTCATCCTGGCTGTAGAGCACTTCGGACGTGGCAGGCGGGCGGCCGCTGATCGCTTCGGTGGCCGACATGCTGGTATCGACCATGCGGAAGCTCAGCTTCGCGGTCTGGTTCAGAAGATTCTTCAAACGCTGTGGATCATCCAGACCCGGCACCTGCACGATGATCCGGTCGGAGCCCTGACGCTGGATCAACGGCTCGGTATTACCAAGCTCATCGACGCGGCGGCGCACGACTTCGATGGACTGGGTGAGCGCCGAGGACATGCGGTAATCGATACCGGCATCGGTGAGGTTAAACTTCAACACCCCATCGCCGCTATCGTCCAGTGTCGCTTCCTGGACGCTGCTCGACCCGAAACCGCCGGTGCTGACAGGCGCGGTTAGTGTCTGCAAGGCCTTGCGCGCCGCATCAAGCTGAGCCGGATCGGTAATGCGGACCTGGACCGCCTGGCCAACGCCATTCAGCCCGGTATAGCGAACGCCCGCATCGCGAAGACTGCTGCGGATATCGCCAACCACGGCTTCGAGCCGCTCCTTGACGATATCGTTGCGCTCGATCTTCAGCATGATATGCGAGCCGCCCTGCAAATCGAGGCCGAGCGTCATCTGCTTGCTCGGGAACCAGGACGGAAGACGGGCCAGTTGATCCTTGCTGAACAGGTCGGGCAGCGCGATCAGGACGCTCGCCACGACGGCAAGCCAGAGGAGAATGGTTTTCCAGCGGGAGAAATGCAGCATCGACATCTCGAAGGGTAAGGTCTGGGGCAAATAGACCGGGATCGTCAAACGGAAATGGCGGCTTGATACGCCGAGCAAAATTTACCGCAGGGCAAACCAGCGCTCAACATACAAAGCGGCCATTTCAGAGGACGGAAGCGGCTTTTCTCCAGCAGACAGCAGAAAAAAGTCAGGCCGCCCTGTTGGGCGGCCCGGTGTTCAAACTTGGGTCAAGCGTCGGTCTTGGAACCGTCGGCTTTGGCAATCTCGGCCTTGACCGGTTCGCCCTTGACGCGCACTTCGGCGATCAGGCTGCGAAGTGCCTTGACCTTGACGCCATCAGCAATTTCGACTTCCAGTTCCTTGTCGTCAGTGACCTTGGTCACCTTGCCGATCAAGCCGCCACCCAGCACCACCTGGTCGCCACGGCGAATGGCCGACAGCGTTGCTTCCCGCTTTTTGAGCTGGTTGCGCTGCGGGCGGATCAGCAGGAAATACCAGATCACCATCAAGGGTGCGAAAAGCAGAAGCATTTCAAACCCGGACCCCATCCCGCCAGCGGCAGGTGCTGCATCCTGAGCGAATGCCTGTGTTATGAACATGAGAAACTCCTTCGGAACCGGGGCAGCAAAGATCCTGTCCCCCTGTTTTGCCGCCGGAATATAGGAATACCCCAAGGGAATGCAACAGAAACAGCGGCTTTGCGTACCGAATCCCCGGTCAATACACTTTCGAACCCTGTATGACCATGGTAGCGCAACGATCACAGGCGGTCTTGGACCACTTTTCCCGCGTGAACGGAGGCAAAACATGACCGATACGCTGGCTGATCTGCTGCGCGAAGTGACGCGGCTCGCCGATGCCATGGAGCGGCTGGCCGGTCCAGCCCCTGCGCTCAACGATTGGAGCGGAGCGGACTGCTTCGTCTGGCATCCGACCAATCAGCATCTGCAACCGGTGCCAAGGCCCAACCGCGTCGCGCTCGGCCTGATCAGGGGTGTCGACCGGGTGCGCGACATCCTGCATGAAAACACCGAACGGTTCGCGCTTGGCTTTGCCGCCAACAATGTCCTGCTCTGGGGCGCGCGCGGCATGGGCAAATCCTCGCTGGTCAAGGCGGTGCATGCCGATATCGTAAAGGCTACCGGAGTGCGGCTGAAGCTGGTGGAAGTACACCGCGAAGACATCGCCTCCCTGCCTGCGCTGATGGACCTGCTGAAAAACAGCCAAGAGCGGGTGCTGCTGTTTTGCGACGATCTTTCCTTCGATCATGACGATACCGCCTATAAATCGCTGAAGGCGGCACTGGATGGCGGTATCGAGGGCCGTCCGGACAATGTGCTGTTCTACGCCACCTCCAACCGCCGCCACCTCCTGCCCCGGCATATGATGGAAAATGAGCAATCGACCGCCATCAACCCGTCGGAAGCCGTCGAAGAAAAGGTCTCGCTCTCCGACCGATTCGGCCTTTGGCTCGGCTTTCATAAATGCAGCCAGGACGACTACCTGGCGATGATTGACGGCTATGCCGCACATTTCAAGCTGCCGCTACTGCCTGAGCAATTGCACGCCGAGGCACTGGAATGGGCCACCACGCGAGGTGCGCGCTCCGGCCGTGTCGCCTGGCAATATATCCAGGATCTGGCCGGGCGGTTGCGTGTCGATCTTGGACGCTAGGTTTTCCAGCCCAATCGAAAGCCCCTTATGAAGAAAGGCCCGGATTGCTCCGAGCCTTTCTCAACTTTCCTGAAACGCACTACCTTATTCAAGAAAAACTCTTGCGAACCAAAGCCTATTCCAGGAAGCCCATCGGGTTGACCGGGGTCGCATCCTTGCGGACTTCGAAATGCAGGGTGGGCTGGCTGGCATTGCCGCTCATGCCTGACGTCGCCACCTGCTGGCCGCGCTGCACCTTCTGGCCACGCTGAACGGAAATGGCATCGGCATGGCCGTAAACAGTCACAGTGCCGTCGTCATGGCGCACAAGCACAGTGTTGCCGAGTTCTTTCAGACCATTGCCAGCGTAGATGACCACGCCGTTTTCGGCGGCCTTGATCGGCGTACCGGTCGGCACGGAAATATCGATACCGTCATTGCGCTTACCAGCGACATTGGCGCCAAACGGAGCCACCACCGCACCACGCACCGGCCAGCGATATTTGCCAATGCCGGTTGCATCCGGGGCCTTGTCGCCTGGATCGGCGGAGGCAACATCGGTGACCGACTTGGTCGGCGCGGCAGGCGCCGGAGCCGCAGCAGTCACCTTAGGCGCTTCCGGCTTGGTATTGGCAGGCGCCGTGCTGACAGGTGTCGCGGCCAACTTTTGATCGGCCTGCGGCAGTTCCAGCGTCTGGCCAACGCGGACACCCTGGGTGCCGAGATGGTTCGCCTGCTTGAGGGCCGTAACGGAAACACCGTTTTCGCGGGCAATCTTGGCAATCGAGTCGCCTGACTTGACCACATAGGTGCCAGCGGCAGGCGGCGTCTTGCCGGTGCCCGCGGCATTGGTGGTGTTGTTTGCAGCAATATCGGTCTTGACCTTATCGCGCAGCTTCGGATTGGTCGGCAACACCGCGACCTTTTCTTCCTGGCGCGGCGTTGGTCCAGGAGACTGACCTGGAGGCAACAGCGTGCCTTCGGCAGCAGCCGCCCTGGTCGGCGTATTGCGCGAACCGAAGGTCGGAATGAGGATGGACTGACCGGGACGCGCAGCCCCTGCCGTCGAAAGTCCATTGGCCTTGACGATTTCCTTTTCAGGCACGCCGTAACGCTGTGACAGGGTTGCCAGGCTTTCGCCCGGCTTCAGCACGACGCGGGGTGCATTGACCGTGCTCCATCCATTGGCACCTTGGCCATTGGCGCCTTGACCATTCGCTGGGCCGGGCTTTGCCGGCTGCGGCAGGGTGTTGGTGGACAGACCATCACCATCTTCCAGTGCAGCCGACTGGTGTGTGGCCGCGGGGAATGGCTGGGCCGAGGCCGTCTGGCGGCGCGAAGAGATCGGGCCTGTCGATGCGGTGGAACCGGACGGCGGCGCAAGTTCGGCCTTCTGAACAGACACAGCCGAAGAAGCACGCCGTGCTGGCGAATAGGTCTGCTGGGCCGGATAGGGCTGCGTCATCGCCTGCTGGCGATTGCCATAACCACCGCCACCCATCGATCCGCCGGACGCCACTGGAGCATAAGAGCCGCCGCCATCGACATCCGTCTGGGGCACCGGTGCATTAGCCATTCCAGTGATCTGGCCGCCCGTCGAGGCGGTCGTCATCGAATCGGTTTTGGAAAACAGGCCGGAAAAGCGGCTTGAATCGGAACTGCAACCAGTTGCGACGCTTGCCATCAGGCCAACCCAGAGAATCTGGGCAACAGGCATGCCGGATTTATAAGACTGACTCTGACGCATGATACAACCCACTGACGACGCAACCATTTGTGAGTTTATTAAAGCGCGTTAGTGTTACCGGGCGGTTAACCGCGTGGAATCCTTATGAACATTCCGCAAAAAATCTCAAGAAAACCGGGGGCTGTGCGGTTGGAAACCCTGCTGTGCCGGGCTTTTGGAGAAATGTCATTAACCATAAAAATTAATGGGACTGAGCCAAGCACCAGCAAACCCTCCTATTTTGGTAAATTTAGAGAGATGGAAGCTTCCAATCAGAGGAAGGCAGCAACATTTGGGGTCAGGGGCAGATAGGGAACCTCGAACAGGTCTTCCCGCTCAAACCGGCTGCCCGTCCGGGTGAGCCGCACCATGACGCATCGATTTTCGTCCAAAATCAACGGAGCCAGCAGCACCCCGTTATGGACCAGTTGCTCGGTAAAGACTTTTGGCATCGAGGGGAAGGCGGCGGTCGCGATGATTCGGTCGAATGTCCCCTCGCCCGGCAAGCCCAGGCTGCCATCGCCATGACGAATAATGGCATTGCGGACCGATAATTGCTCCAGACGGGCCTGCGCATCGTTGACCAGCGTGTTGTAGCGTTCCACCGAGACGACACGCTCACATAGCCGCGCCAGAACAGCGGTCATGAACCCGCTGCCGGTGCCGACCTCCATCACCCGTTGGCCGGGCTTGACACGCAGGCGCTCGATCAGCCGGACGGCAAGATCGGCCCCTTCCATGAACGCACCGCATTCAAGCGGGATCGTCTGGCGGGAATAGGCGTGCTCGGCCAGATGATGAGCGACGAATCGCGACCGGGGCGTCTGTTCCACCGCCGTCAGCAGGTTGATGTCGGAAATCCCCTCGGAGCGCAGCCGCAGCACCAGGGCTGCAAAGCCTTCTTTTTCAAGCATTGCGGATTTCAAGACCCCACCTCCGGGTTTAGCGCGGCGGCGATGATATCCTGAACCGCGTAGTCGGTCAGATCCAGCTTCAGCGGCGTGACCGAAATACGGTTATCGCGCAACGTGCTGATATCAGTTCCGGCGCGGAAATTGCCCTTGCGGTCGCCGAATCGCAGCCAGAAATAGGGCAGCCCACGGCCATCCAACCGCTCTTCGACGCTGAGACCGAAATCAAGCTTGCCCTGCGAAGTCACATCGACACCCGCAACCTCGTCCGGTTCGCAATTGGGAAAATTGAGGTTGAGGAGTGTACCGGGTGGCAGGTCGATATGCATCAGCTTGGCAATCAGCTCTGGTGCATGCGTTTCAGCCACATGCCAGGGAATGGAATGGCCAGCCACGTAGCTATAGGCCTGACTAAGCGCAAACGAGCGCGCACCATGCACCGTGCCTTCGATGGCCCCAGCCACCGTGCCGGAATAGGTGACATCATCAGCAAGGTTTGCCCCGGCATTAACGCCTGACAGCACCAGATCCGGTTTGCCGGGCAGCAGTTTGCGGATGGCCATGATGACGCAATCAGTCGGCGTTCCCCGCAGCGCATAGCGTTTCTCGCCAAGCTGCCGCAGTCGCAACGGCTCCGACAGGGTCAACGAATGGGCAAGGCCGCTCTGGTCGGTTTCCGGCGCAACAATCCACACATCGTCGGACAGTGTGTGGGCTATTCGTTCCAGAACGGCCAGACCGTCTGCATGAATGCCATCGTCATTGGTCAGCAGAATCCGCATTGGTCCTCGTCAAGACGTTTCTGAAGCCGGTTTTAGAGCATCGTACAGAAAATCGGAACCAGCACGATGCTCTAAGTTTTTGTTTGCGCGTCGGATTTATCCGAAAACCGGTTCTTAACTTTCGGTCCGATGCTCTAGCTGGCTTTTTCGATTCTCGTCAGACCGCCCATATAGGGCAACAATACGTCTGGCACAGTGATCGAGCCATCTTCATTGAGATAGTTCTCCATCACTGCAATCAAGCACCGGCCAACCGCCGTACCCGAGCCGTTCAGCGTGTGAACGAAGGTCGTACCCTTGCCATCCTTGTTGCGGTAGCGGGCATTCATCCGCCGTCCCTGGAAATCGCCGCAAACCGAGCAGGAGGAGATTTCACGGAACGTGTTCTGTCCCGGCAGCCAGACTTCCAGATCGTAGGTCTTGGCGGCACCGAACCCCATATCCCCGGTGCAAAGCGTCATGGTGCGGAAATGCAGGCCGAGACGCTTCAGCACTTCTTCGGCGCAGGCCGTCATCCGCTCATGTTCAGCCAAGGCGCTCTGCGCATCGGTGATCGACACCAGTTCGCATTTCCAGAATTGATGCTGGCGCAACATGCCGCGCGTATCACGGCCAGCCGACCCTGCTTCCGAGCGGAAGGACGGCGTCAAGGCTGTAAAGCGCAGCGGCAGTTTTTCCTGATCGAGAATTTCGCCGGAGACCAGATTGGTCAGCGTCACCTCTGCCGTCGGGATCAACCAGCGGCCATCGGTGGTCTTGAACAGTTCCTCAGAAAATTTCGGCAATTGGCCGGTGCCATACATCGCTTCATCGCGCACCATCAGCGGCGAGGAGACTTCCGTATAGCCATGCTCACTGGTGTGAAGATCGATCATGAACTGACCGAGCGCCCGCTCCAGCCGCGCCAAAGGCCCGGTCAAGACGGTAAAACGTGCACCAGAAAGTTTGGCAGCCCGGTCGAAATCCATATAGCCCAGTGCTTCGCCGATTTCCGGATGCTCGATGGCCTTGTGGTTCCAGCCCGGCTTCTGGCCCACAACACGCGCCACGACATTGTCGTGTTCGTCCGCACCAACAGGCACATCATCAAGCGGAATATTGGGAATGCGCGACAGGGCATCGGTCAGTTCCGCGCTCAGGCGGCGCTCATCTTCTTCGGCAGCCGGCAGGGTGTCCTTCAGAGAGGCAACTTCGGCCTTCAGCTTTTCGGCCAGCGCCATATCCTTCTGCGCCATGGCCGCGCCGATTTCCTTGGAAGCGGAATTACGACGCGACTGCATGTCCTGCATGGACTGGACGACGGCCCGGCGCTGTTCATCAAGTGCAATCAGGCTCTGCGACAGGGGATCAGCTCCGCGCTTTGCCAGCGCCTGATCGAGAAGGGCAGGGTTTTCACGAATCCATTTTATATCAAGCATCGTCGTTCCAAATATGTAAGCGGGCCAAATTCTGACGCAGGCTATTTCACCTCGGTGGAAGTACTGGCCTCTGCCGCAGCTTTCTTCGACCGCTCCCGTTCCACCAGCTTTGCCGCATAGATCGAGACTTCGTAGAGAAGGATGGTGGGCAGTGCAAGACCGATCTGGGACATCGGATCAGGCGGAGTTAGCACTGCCGCGACGATGAAGGCGATGACGATGAAATATTTGCGCTTTTCGGCCAGCCATTTGCTGTCGATGATTCCAACCCGGGCCAGAAGCGTGGTCACCACAGGCAATTGGAAGACAAGACCGAAGGCAAAGACCAGAGACATGATCAGGCTGAGATATTCCGAAACTTTCGGCATCAGCGAAATCGCCACGTCACCCTCCCCCGGCGCCTGTTGCATGGCCAGGAAGAACCACATCACCATCGGAGTAAAGAAGAAATAGACCAGCGCCGCCCCCATCAGGAACAGGACCGGAGAGGCAACCAGGAAAGGCAGGAAAGCCTGACGCTCGTTTTTATAAAGGCCCGGTGCCACGAACTTGTAGATCTGCGCGGCAATCACCGGAAAAGCGATGACCATGGCAGAAAACATCGCCACCTTGACCTGGGTGAAGAAAAACTCTTGCGGTGCCGTATAAATCAGCTCCGCCTTGCTGACATCCAGATGCGCCCAGATCACCGCCCATTTATAGGGGATGACCAGAAGATTGAACAAATGCTTGGCGAAGAAAAAACAGACGATGAAGGCCAGGAAAAACGCACCCAAAGACCAGATCAGCCGCGTCCTCAGCTCTATCAGATGCTCGATCAGCGGCTGCGGCTTGTCCTCAATGTCGTCACTCATGCTTCACCCTTGCCAGTCTCTTGCTTGCCAGTGTCTTGTTTGCTGGTGTCTTGCTTTTCAGTGTCTGGCGCACGCGACTCAGGCTGGCTGGCCGTCGCCTCACCAGGGACAGTCTTCTTCCTGGACACGGTTTTCTTTTTCAATGCTGGCACGGCAACCGTTTCCGGTAAAACCTTTGTCGTTGCTGGCCGCTTGGTGCGCGTCGTCGTCTTCGGCGACGAATCCGAAACAGCAATATCCGCATCAACAGACGCCTGCGTGATCGGCGCGGTGACGGCCGCTGGTTTTAGATTTTTGACTGGCTTGGAAACAGCCTTGGCTTTCGTGGCTTTTGCCGTCTTTGCTACCTTAGGCGCCGACACTTCAGACGTCAGCACTTCAGGCGCCGCGACGTCCGACTTTGGCTTTCGCACCCGTTTCACCGGTGCTTTTTCCACTGGGGTAACGGTTTCGGTAGCTTTGACGACCGGTGCTGTCACAGGTGCGGCAGCAGCCGAACCCGGCAATTGCGGCTTTGCCAAAGTGTCGCCCAGCGGTGCCAGTGGTGGAAGATCTTCCGCCGTCATCGGCCGGGCCGGTTCATCCGCCAGCGGCAGACGGCTACTCTCATCTTCAGGGAAATGATCCACCTGCGTCGAGCGCTGGAGATCGGATCTGATATCAGCCCCCATCTGCCGCAGCGGGTTGATCGCCTCGCGCAACGCATTGGCGGGGTTCAGCCGCTGGGCATCATCGATCGTGCGGCGCACATCATCCATATCAGCTTCGCGCAGGGCTTCGTCGAACTGGGCGCGAAACTCGCCCGCCGTCTTGCGCAACCGCGTCGTCATCTTGCCAAAGGCCCGCAGCATGGGCGGCAAGTCTTTCGGACCAACCACAACGATCAGCACGACCGCGATGACCAGCAATTCGCTCCAGCCAATGTCAAGCATTCTTCAGTCTCCTGAAGCCGTCGGCCAAGCGGCGACCCATTCCAGAAACAGACCGGCGCCATCGGCCCCGGCCTCATTCAATTGCACGCATGGCTATTTGTGATCGTCAGCCCGGTGGTCCACGGTCTTCGACTGATCAGCGGGCTTAGGCGTCCCGTCAGGGGCCGTATCGTCATCCGACATGCCCTTCTTGAAGCTCTTGATGCCCTTGGCAACGTCACCCATCAGTTCCGGGATCTTGCCGCGGCCAAACAACAACAGCACAATCGCCAGAACGATCAGCCAATGCCACATACTGAAAGAACCCATGGTCCCCACTCCTTATTGATCGGTATTACCGATGTAAGATGTTTGTGCATCTTTTTCAAATTACAAAATCTTTTACCTGATTGGCATGGGAAATGACGGGAGGCAAGATACCGCCGCCGCCCCATCAACAGTCCCGCAGATTTTATGGGCATTTCTACAGTCCAAGCTCAACAACAGATTATGCATCACGGGCATCGGCGGGTGCCAGCAGGCCCAGTTCCTCCAGATCAAGCTGAGTAATAGGGTCTTCGTCCTCACCAAGCGCATCACCATCCATTGGCATCGGCACATGGAAATTCGCCGGGATGCGACCGGTCAGCAGCCCTGCCCCCTTCAATTCCTCCATGCCCGGCAGATCGCGCAACTCCTCCAACCCGAAATGATCGAGAAAATCGCGAGTCGTGCCGAACGTCACAGGTCGGCCCGGCGTGCGGCGACGACCGCGAAACCGCACCCAGCCAGCCTCCAGCAGGACATCGATCGTGCCTTTGGAGGTCTGCACACCTCTGATATCCTCGATTTCGGCCCGTGTGACCGGCTGGTGATAGGCAATGATCGCCAGCACTTCCAGCGCCGCTCGCGACAGTTTCCGCACCTCATTGTCTTCGCGGCGAATGGCAAAGGCCAGATCGGCAGCCGTGCGAAATGCCCAATGCCCATCAACCCGCACCAGATTGACGCCGCGCGGCGCATAATCAGCCTGGAGCGCCTTCATCATCTCGCCAATATCGGTGCCGCGTGGCAGGCGCTCGGCCAGAAAACCTTCCGATACCGGTTCTGCCGAGGCAAACACCAGTGCTTCGACGATGCGCAAGGCCTCGCGCTCCCGTATGGTCGCAAGCCCGCCTGCCCCATCCTTGGCGTCGTCGTCATCCGGTTGATTGTCGCCTGTCATTGCCATCACGCCTGACCACCATCCGCATGAGGCACCAACATGCCCGCCGCATCCCGGCCCTTGCCGCCCCGCATATAGATCGGCTCGAAAGCGCCCGCCTGGCGAATTTCCAGCTTGCCTTCCCGCACCAGTTCCAGGGAAGCGGCAAAGGCGCTGGCAATCGCCGTGACCCGCTCCGTGGGATCGGCCAGATATTGCAGCAGATAGGCGTCCAGCGCCGTCCAGTCGCTGATCTCGCCAATCATCCGGTTGAGCAGCGTCCTGGCGTCAACAAGCGACCAGACTGTGCGCCGCTCGATGGTGACCTGCGTATAGGCCTGACGCTGGCGCAGATTTGCGTAGGCAGAGAGAAGGTCGTAGAGACTGGCCTCAAAGGCCGAGTTCACTCGATCCGGCACATGCTCCGGCGCGCCACGCTGAAAGATATCGCGGCCCAGCCGGTTGCGGTTGACCAGCTTTCCAGCCGCATCGCGCATCGCCTCCAGCCGCTTCAGCCGGAAGGCCAGTGCTGCGGCCATTTCCTCGCCGGACGGCTCGTCGTCCTTGGCCTGTTGGGGAATCAGCAGCCGGGATTTCAGATAGGCAAGCCAAGCCGCCATAACAAGATAATCGGCGGCAAGCTCAATGCGGATGCTGCGGGCCTCTTCGACGAACAGCAGATATTGTTCAGCCAGCGCCAGAACCGAAATCCGCGACAGATCGACCTTCTGATTGCGGGCCAGAAACAGCAAAAGATCCAGAGGGCCTTCAAAGCCAGCCACGTCAATGACCAGAGACGGATCATCGCTGGCCCGCTCAATCGCCGCATCGCCCTGCCACAGCTTCTCCATCGGCGTGGCGGTGCCGCCCTTCACATTGGAAGCCGGAGCGGGGGAAGCCGGAGCGGGTGCGACAGGCTCTGCCATCAAGCCACCGCCATCAGAGAGGCAAACTCCTCACGGATCGCTTGTTCATCGGCGCCGTCGTTACCGCCGAAGGCCGCCTCGACAGCCTTTGCCCGCGCAAGCGCCGCTCCGGCCAATACCGGAGCGCGCTCCGCAACCTGCACCATTTCCTCCATAATGCCGTGGCAATGCAGCAGAACGTCGTTGCCAGCAGCAACCACCGCCGCTGCCCGCTCGGAAATCGTCCCCTTCAGAGCATTCATGGAGAGATCGTCATTCATCAGCAGCCCCTGGAACCCGATCAGTCCGCGGATCACCTCATCCACGACAATGGATGAGGTCGAGGCCGTATAATCTGGGTCATAGGCAGAATAGACCACATGCGCGGTCATCGCCATCAATTCACCGTTGAGACGCCGGAAAGGCGGGAAATCATGCGCTTCCAGCTCGGCCCGAGATGCTGTCACCACCGGCAATTCATGGTGAGAATCGGCCATGCCCCGGCCATGACCGGGAATATGCTTGACGGTCGGCAGCACACCGCCCGCCTTCAACCCCGCCGCCGCCGCCTCGCCCAATGCCCCGACCGTTTCCGGATCGAAACCATAGGCGCGGTTGCCAATCACATTGCTGGCCCCTTCAACCGGCACGTCCAGCACCGGCAGGCAATCGACATTGATACCATAGCGCAAAAGGTCAAAGGCATGCAGCCGCGACATCAGCCAGGCGGCGCGAAGCCCTTTCTCCTTGTCCTGACGGTAAAGCGCGCCGATCTCGGCACCCGATGGATAGCGCGGACACATCGGCTCGCGGATACGCTGAACGCGCCCACCCTCCTGATCGATCAGCACTGGCGCGTTGCGCCCGCCAACCGTGTCGCGCATCTGCGCAACCAGATTGCTGATCTGCGCGCCATCAAGGCAGTTGCGCCCGAACAGAATGAAGCCCCAGGGCTGCTGCTCCTTAAAGAAAGCCTGCTCATCAGGGGTCAGAACCGGGCCAGAACAGCCCAAAATCATTGCTTTTGCGTGGGTCATTGTCTGACAATAGTCCAGCTTTGCGAAAAGCCGAGGGAAAACTGCCGATCATGCACAGGAATCCACGGAAAAAGCAGCAGAAAGGGCGCTATTCTTTGAGAAGAGCGCCCTGAAACGAAGTCACATTCAATCAAAGGGAACCGTAAAAAGGCTCCCCTATGCCTTTAGCGCACCACCATGCAATTTCCGCCAGCGCCGCGATAACGTTCGCAGAGCGACACGGCTTCATCCTTGCTGCCAGCCGGGATACGGACACGGTAGTAGGTGCCCTTGCCCGGAATATCGGCGGCCTTGATGTCGACGCCCCGGCCACCGATCACGCTGCCGAATTTAGCCGACAGGTTCTTGTAGCTTTTCTGAGCATCGGCTTCGCTTGGCAGCGAAGAAATCTGCACCAGATAACCACCAGAGCTTGCAGCCGTGCTGGCCGAAGCAGGAGAGGCTGAGACAGGCGTAGCAGCAGGAGGCGTTGGGCTCTTGGCAGCCGCCGCAGCCGTCTGCACTGGGGCAGACGCCGGTCTGTTGCGCGGAACTGGCATATTGGGAGCCGGAACGCCTGCACTATCCTGGGCTGCATCCGGTGCAGCCGTTGCCGTATCCGCAGAGGCCATGGCCTGTTCCACGCTTTGCGGAGCCGCAGAGCCCGGCTGGGCCGCCGCTGGTTGAGGAGCGCCACCTTGCGCGGTCGATGGCTGGGAAGTCGCAGGCGACTGGGCCGGGGCTTCCTGCGCAACCAGCGAGCCGTCTGGCCGCACAATCATGGTTTTCACTTTGCGCGGCGAAAGGCTCTGCTGGTCGCCTTGCTTGGCGGGATCGCCCGGCTGGCCATTCTGGCCCGTCTGTGGCGCATCGCCGCTCATCCCAGCCCCGTTCATACCGGCATTGTCAGCCTCTGATTCCTGTTCCAGGGGCAGATTGTCAGGCTCCAGCGTGCGCTGGGCAACATCAACCGGCTCTTCCTGCGAAGAGATCAGGCTCTTTTGCTGCGGCTGGTCGGGGGTCGAACCAGACACGCGGTCATAGACGGCCTTGTTCTGGTTCGGAACCGCCTTACCACCGGGATCGGCAGGCACGACCTTGACCGGCCCCTTGTCAGCCATCACCACTTTCGGTTCGTTGGAGCTGAACGTTTCACCCCCACTGGTCTTCATCCAGGCATAGACGCCGCCACCGCCAACCAGCACGACCACCGCTGCGGCAGCCATCGCCACCCAGCGGCGCGAACCGCGCGGCTCTTCGTAATCGTCATAGTCCTCTGCTTCCAACGGCATCGGCACAGGCCCACCGGGCTTGGCACCGAAACTATGGGGACCATCGAGGCTCTTGCGGAAATCTTCCTCCAGCGCCTTTTCGAACACGTCGAAATCATCGCTGGGCATATTTTTGACCTGCTCGGCCAAGGGCGGCATAGGCGCTACCGGAGCAGCAACAGCCGCTGCGGCCACAGCCTGCGCCGGCTTTGATGGCGCAGACGCCGAGCGCGGCTCCACCGTCTGATCCAGCAATGTTGCCAGTTCGGAATCGATATCGAAATCATAATCCTGCCGATAGGTGGCAGGCGCGGCATCTTCCACCGGCGGCAAATCGGGAACGTCCAGATGCGCGACCGCTTCCAGGTGTTCGTCTTGATCGGAAATTTCGGCAGCATCAAACGGCAGCGGAACGGGTTCACTCACATGCTGCGGCGCCGGTTCAGCAATGGGCGCTGCCGCCTGAACAGGTGCGACCTCTGCCGGACGGGACGGCTGAAATGCGGCAGGACCAGCAACAGCGGCTGCCACGGGCTGCGGCGGCCTCTGCTCTGTCACCGGCGGAGCAGAGTCAGCCTCCAGCTCGGAAAGATCGAGTTCGATATCTTCGAGATCGAAATCAAAATCGCCACCGAAAGGATCGGCCTCCTGCTGGGCGACAGATGTTTCGTCCTTGAACTCGGGCTGATGGTCATGGCGCTGATGGTCAGGGCGCTGATGGTCAAGGCTTGGGGACGCCGCCTGAGGTTCGAATCGAGGCTCTTGCACCGAATAGGCAGAAGCTGCGACGGGCCGAGCTTCCACCTCTTCATTGCGCGCCAGGGCCTCGAAAAAGCTCGGAACCTCCCGCGATGGCGGGGCAAGCGGCGCGCCTGCGAAAACCGAATGGGCAACAGGCTGGAAAAGCGGCGGTTCACGGCGCTGGGCGAAAGCGTCCTGCGTGGGCGCTGCCTGTACTGGTGATCGCGACGCTTCGGGGCTGAACCCGAAATCAAAATCCTGCTCCATCTCCGGAGCATCAGGCTCCTGGCGGACACTAGGGGCAGCGTGGACGGCAGGCGGCGCCACATCAACCTGCGCAGGCTCCATCACCGGCTCGTGCCTCTGGCGGACCTGCTCTTCATGGCGAGCAGCACTGGAACGCGAGGTAGCAGCACTGACCGGATTAAAGTTGGCAAGCGGCAGACGATGACGCCCATAGCCTTCGGTTGGATCGGCACCACCGGAACGCGCTGATGGCGGTTCTACTGCCACATCGCCAACCGACCACTCAAGTTCATCGGCAAGGGATATATCCGAAGCAGAAGACCCGGTTGACGCAGGAGCCTCGACGCCACCGAATGACACCGGCTCGCGCGCCGATACCGCTTCATGGGAATACCCGGCTGACGGCTGGGACACGCCGACATAGGCAGGCGCATCGACGTAACCATCGAGATCCTGAAGCAGCTCGTCCTGCAAATTGACCTGATCCTGCGCTGGCGAATGCCGGTGCGGCTCGGGTGCCGCAGGCGGAGTCATATTCTGAGTCATGGGCGGATCACGACGCGCCACCGGCGCATCGTAGCCGACGAGACGGGCCAGCTCTGCCAACGGATCGTCGTCCGCAAACGCACTGCCTGCTGGATCCCTGCTATATGCAGCCTGTTTTTGCACCATAACCCTACACTTCCACTCGCTACGCGACCATCGGCTTGCCAGCGCAATGTGGGGAATTGGTGACGATACTATCGCATCTCTTGCGGAGCATCCGTGCCGGTAATGGCCAGTCCGGACTGCAACACAGAAGCGACAGCATGCACCAGCCCAAGTCTGGCAAGACTTGATTGTCGGTTTTTATCGTTAACAAATCGTAATTCCGGCTGATCCTTGCCCTTATTCCAGTGAGCATGGAACGAACTAGCCAGATCGTAAAGATAAAATGCGATGCGATGCGGTTCCATTGACTGGGCCGAAGCTTCAATGATTCGCGGATATTCCGCAAGCTTGGCAATCAATTGCACTTCGCTCGGCTCGGTAATACCGGTCACGGCTGCCCCCAGAACATCCGGAGAAAGGTCGATATCGCCGAAGGCTTCGCGCGCCTGCCTAAAGATCGACATGCACCGGGCATGAGCATATTGCACGTAGAAGACCGGATTGTCCTTGGACTGCTCCGTCACTTTGGCAAAATCGAAATCCAATGGCTCGCTGCTCTTGCGGTAAAGCATCATGAAGCGCACCGAATCGCGGCCGACTTCCTCGACCACGTCGCGCAACGTCACGAAATCGCCCGACCGCTTCGACATCTTGACCGGCTCGCCATCGCGATAAAGCTTGACGAGCTGGCAGAGCAACACGGTCAGCTTGGCCTTGCCCTCGGACACAGCCTTGGCAACCGCCTCCAGCCGCTTCACATAGCCACCATGGTCGGCACCCAAAACATAGATCATCCGGTCAAAACCGCGATCATACTTGTCCTTGAAATAGGCGACGTCGGCGGCAAAATAGGTATAGCTGCCATCGGACTTGATCAGTGGACGATCGATATCGTCGCCGACTTCGGTGGAGCGAAACAGCGTCTGCTCGCGATTTTCCCAATCTTCAGGCAATTGCCCCTTCGGCGGCGGCAGCGTACCGCGATAGACATGGCCCTTGAAGGTCAGATCGTTGATCGCAGTGCGGATGGCGGCGGCTCCATTGGCATGCAATTGCCGCTCGGAATAAAACAGGTCGTGATGCACGTTGAGTGCGGCAAGATCCTCACGGATCATCACCATCATTGCATCAATGGCGCGATCCTTGACGATCTCCATCCACTGCTCTTCCGGCATGTTGTGCAGACGCACGCCGTATTCCTGGGCCAGCGCCTCGCCGACCGGTATCAGATAATCGCCAGGATAAAGCCCAGCCGGGATCTCGCCGACAGCTTCACCCAACGCTTCCCGGTAACGCAGGAAAACGGAGCGGGCCAGCACGTCGATCTGCGAACCGGCATCGTTGATGTAATATTCCTTGGTAACGCCATAACCGGCAAAGGCCAGCAGATTGGCCAGCGCATCGCCGACCACGGCACCCCGGCAATGGCCAACATGCATCGGCCCCGTCGGATTGGCCGAGACATATTCAACATTGACCTTGCGGCCAGCACCTGTTTGCGAGCGACCGAAATCCGTGCCTCCAGCAATCACATTGGCCAGCAGCCGCTGCCAATAGGCAACGGACAAGCGGATATTCAGGAAGCCGGGACCGGCCACGGAAACCTCGGCAATATCCGCATCTTCCTTGAGTTTTTCGCCGATCAGATCGGCCAGAACCCTGGGGCTGACGCCCAGCGGCTTGGCCAGAACCATCGCCGCATTGGTTGCGGCGTCGCCATGGCTCGCATCACGCGGCGGCTCGACGACGATCCGGTCGAACGACAGTTCGCTTCGCTTTTCCTTTACAAGATCAAGGGTTTCCAGCGCAGTTTTGATTCGATTTTCGAAATCGGCGAACAGGTTCATGAGGATCAATCCAGACAGATGCAGGTCGAAGCCAGCCCAACAGGCGGCGTTTCGCCCGCTGCCTAGCGCAAATCGGGTGTATGGTCAAACAGCTGCCGGTGGACACGCACCGCATAGGTGTCGGTCATCCCGGCCAGAAAATCGCCGACATGGCGGGCTTTGGCAGGCGTTTCCAGCCCTGCCGTATGCTCCACCCAATAGTCGCTGCGCATCAAGGTCGGATCGGCCATATAGGCCTTGAAGAGGTCCGTGACGATCTGGGCCGCGCCAGCGCGAATGCGCATGATATCGGGATGGCGGTAGATTTTCGAAAACAGCAGTTTCTTGATCTGTCGGTCGGTCTCGGCCATTTCTTGTGAAAAGGTAATCACGGTTTCACCTGCCTGGCGAATATCGTCAGCCGACATCGGGCGAATCCGGGTCAGCCGCTCCTGGGCCACCGCAATCACATCCTCGACCATCCGAGTGATCTGGCGGCGCATGATCTCATGGGTAAACCGGTCGGCCTCCAGATTGGGATAACGGTCGCGCACATCACGCATCAGACCGGCCAAAAACGGCACATCCTCCAGCATATCAAACGTCAGATAGCCGGAGCGCAGACCGTCATCGATGTCATGGGTATTATAGGCAATGTCGTCTGCCACTGCGGCAGCCTGGGCTTCCAGGCTGGCATGGCTGGCAATATCGAGATCCTGCATCTCACAATATTCAGTTATGGGCAAAGGCACCGGTCCGCGCGTCCCCTCGCCGTCCGCATTCATCAGCGGCCCATTGTGCTTGACGAGGCCTTCCAGCGTTTCCCAGGTCAGGTTAAGGCCATCGAATTCGGCATAGCGGCGCTCCAGCTTGGTGACGATTCGCAACGACTGGGCATTGTGATCGAAGCCACCATAGGGTTCCAGCAATTCGTGCAGCGCATCCTCGCCGGTATGGCCAAACGGTGTGTGGCCGAAATCATGCACCAGAGCCACGCCTTCGGCCAGATCCTCATCGATACGAAAGGCGCGGGCCAGCGCCCGGGCAATTTGCGCCACTTCGATCGTGTGGGTCAACCGGGTGCGGTAATGGTCGCTGTCGGGGCCGATGAAAACCTGCGTCTTATGCTTGAGGCGGCGAAAAGCTGTCGTATGAACAATGCGGTCGCGGTCGCGCTGGAAATCGGACCGGGTCAGGCTGCCGCCTTCCGGATAGAGGCGCCCACGCGAATTCCAGGGATCGGCAGCAAAAATCGCCCGTTCTCCAACACCGAATCCCAATGCATTTCTATCGATTGTCATGCCTGCTCTTCATCCTGCCCATTGACGCTTTCGCCTATGGTTCATACCTATAGGAAAATCCCGTGCAAGGCACCGGCTTCCTCTTTATAATGACCTAACTTCCTGCCAATTTTTGCTGCTTCGCCGCGAAGTTGACAGGAAAAAATAGACAAACCCCAGGTTTCTACGGGCCTTGAACCCGTCAGGAGGCAAAAATGACCACGCAGACAGTTACAGTTTCGGAAAATGCAGCCAAGCGTATCGCCAAAATCGTTTCCAGCGAACAGGACAAGCACGCTCTGCGCGTCTCTGTTGAAGGTGGCGGCTGTTCCGGCTTCTCCTATAAATTCGACCTGGATCAAGGCCCGCAGGACGGCGATCTGGTGATTGAGCGCGATGGCGCCACGCTGCTGATCGATCCGGTATCGTTGGTCTACATGGCCGGGTCGGAAATCGATTTTGTCGATAACCTGATGGGCCAGTCCTTCCAGATCACCAATCCCAATGCTGTGGCCAGCTGCGGTTGTGGCACCAGCTTTGCCATGTGAGGCTTTTGTGGGTTCGGTATAATTCTCCGTGGCAAACGGCAGGCTTTCCGTTAGAACCGGGGCCTGAACCAAGGGAAGCCTGCCGATGAAAATTGCCACCTGGAACATCAATGGCGTGAAAGCCCGCCTTGCCAATCTCTGCCAATGGCTGGAAAGCTCATCGCCTGACATTGTCTGTCTCCAGGAAATCAAATCCGTCGATGAAGGCTTTCCACGCGCCGAGATCGAGGCTTTGGGCTATCACGTCGAAACCCATGGGCAGAAGGGGTTCAACGGCGTCGCACTACTGTCAAAAATCAGGCCAGATGAGGTCAATCGCGGCCTGCCCGGCGATGAGGCTGATGAACAGGCGCGCTTTATCGAGGGTGTATTTTCGGTGGCGGATGGCGTGTTGCGGGTTTGCTCGCTTTACCTGCCCAACGGCAATCCCTCCGACGATCCGGTGAAATACCCCTACAAGCTGGCTTGGATGGCCCGGCTGCAACGCTTTGCAGCAGATCGGCTTGCCTTGGAAGAACCGCTTATTTTGGCAGGTGACTATAATGTCATTCCGCATCCGCATGATTGCTTCGACCCGGCGGTCTGGGCCACGGACGCGCTTTTCCTGCCACAAACCCGCGCCGCATTCCAAGCCCTGGAAAATCTGGGCCTGACCGATGCGGTCCGTGCCACGACGGATGCGACGAAGCTTTACTCGTTCTGGGATTATCAGGCAGGAGCCTGGCAGAAGAACAACGGCATTCGCATCGATCACCTTCTGCTCTCGGCGGAGGCCACCGATCGGCTTGTCTCGACAGAGATCGAAAAGCATGTGCGCAGCTGGGAAAAGCCCTCCGACCATGTGCCGGTTATCGGGCATTTCAATTTCGTCGCAGCATGAAGAGGATGTAGTAGGGTAGCCGCTCAGGGCTGCTCCTGCACCTGCGGCACGAGCGCCACGGCAACGCGGCGATCCTTTTCATCGGCAAGCGAGAAGGCGCGCTCCTGGAGATCCTCGATCCACGGACAATCCTTCGGCGCGCATTTATCAAGCGCTGCCGTCAGGAAAGCGAGCCCACGGGCCGCCTGTCCTTCTTCGAAAATCACATCACCAAACAGGGCCATGGCGCCCGCATGGCCGTTCTTCCGAGCAAGGTTGAGCCATTTCTTGGCCTGCTGAACATTGCGTTTGCCGCCCTCGCCCGCCAACAGCATTTTCGCCAGCTCGAACTGGGCCTCCGGGAAACCAAAGGCGGACGCCGCTTGAAAATAAAGCTGACGGGCCTGGACCAGATCGGACTTAACCGGGCTGCCGGCAATGCCCTGCTGATAATAACTGGCAAGCGAGATCAGCGCATTAACGAAATAGACCGTGTCTTCCGAGCCCGGCTCTACACCCTGGTTGGCAATTTCGGAATAAATCTTGAAGGCTTCATAATCGTTTTTGACGACGCCATCGCCATCGGCATACATATTGGCCAGCGCCCAGCGCGATCCGGTATGACCTTTTTCGGCAGCATACCGATAGGCTTCAACGGCATCCTGCGTCTTGCCGCTCTTTTGAGCGTTGAAGCCGAACTTGAACAGATCGAAGGGACCGGACTCCTTGGAGACACCGGCCTTGAAGTCGAATGCATGGGCACAGCCCGTATAAAACAGATTACCGAGCGCCAATGACAGCAGCAGAAAGGCTGAAGACTGTCCGATTGTCCGCCCCTGATTACCGTAAACCTTAAACATTTCCACGACCAAAGGCCCTTCTACGCACAAGCGAAGGATTTACGACAGCGCCAGAGCCAACAACGTCCGCAGCCGGGTACAGATCCAAATCCCATAAAGAACGCAACCAGATTGAAATCCGGTAAATTATTCTTCGCGTCCTCTCTATTTTCCCCAACATAAAATGCCTTTCGGGCGAGAAAGCGGCCTGAGACCTGAAACTGCGGCCGGTATACTGCTCCACGCCTTTTGCTGTGCCGAATAAGCCGGAGCCTCCTGAAAAACCGAGGTTTTTCATCCGAACCCATCTTCTCTCGATCAAGCAAGCGCAGGGATTGCACACCCGGAACTTCGCAACGAACTTGTGCTGCGCTCTCTTTGTGGCGGGAAATAGACATTTTAGCGCTAAGAGGATTACCATGGAGAGGATATAAAATATGTTGCAAATAAAGCACAGAACGGACAACCAGAGCACAGCAAAATCAGCTATAGTCAGGGCAACGCATCCACCTGGCGAGACCCTCTCCACAGGGCCGCGCGCCATATTTAGCGGACACATGTTCACGATCGCTACGAAGCTCTCAAGTGCGACGTCCGGCATAACGAGGGGACAAGGGGTAAGACATGCTGAAAAGCCTGGGTCGGCTTCGTCGTAGCTCCATTAGGCAAATGGCACGATCGCTCATTTAAGAGCAACCGTGCCATTTCATAGAGTCATGAACTGATATCAGAACTTGATCTGGTAGGAGCTACCGAAGGCATAGGCCCAGTCTCCATTAGCGGTCGCATCATAGGATGCACCCTTGGAATAGCTTTGGCTCCCGGCGGTGAGGTAGCTGACCCCTGCCCCAACACGCAGATCGCCTGGGCCAAGCTTGATCTCGGTTCCCACACCCAACGTCCAGGTATCGGTCATGATATCGGCGCCATTGCCTACACCCTTGTCCCAGGTGATATTGACGGTACCGGAAACGCGATCGTTAAACTTGTGGCCAATGCCCGCCTGGATGGTCCAGCCATCTTTCCAGAAAAAATCGTCCCTCTGGGCGCCGAGGCCAGTAATATTGTAGTTGAGCGTTTGCAAAACGCTCCAGTCCGTCCACTTGACAGAGCCGTAGGCAAGCCAACCGGGTGCGATACCGCTTTGCAAGCTTAGCTTGAGTGATTGAGGCAAGGTGCCATAACCATCGGCAGAAACGGCACCAGTGCCCAGTAGCGCCGACAGGGCACGCGGCGTGAAGTCACCATCGGCCTCTTCCTTGATCTGCGAACGATACATCAGCTGGGCACGCATCGCATATTCGGGAATGTCATAGCCCACACCCAAGCGATATCCGACAGACGAATTATCCTTCAGGTGCAGCGTTCCATAATAGGAATCGGCCGTGTAATCGAAATCCTGAAAGAAACCGCCACCCAACACATAGAGCTTGCCAGGACCAACATCGAAACGCACGGCGCACGTGCCGCCATATTCATTGGTGATGAAATGCTTCTTGGTGTAATAGTTGAAATTGCCTGAAGCAGCCCCGGCCAACTGGTCAGCGCGACGTGTATCCGTTCCATAGGTAGAGGATGCGCCGAAGGGCTGGGTATAGGTAAAGGCACAGCCCAATGCATCGGAAATCTGGACCTTGGCGGCAACACTGGGAATCCAGTAACTGTCACTAAAGCTACCGTCAGATGATTTCGATCCTCCCACCGTGTCGTATTTACGCTCCGGCGAGACGAAGACAGCGCCAGCGCGAGCCTTGACTTTCCCATCCTCGTAAAGAATGTCGGTATCGGCTTCACCTCGGGAAAAGCCCCCCGCCAGAGCCGCCGTGCTGGAAAGCGCCGCCGCGACCAAAGCCAAAACGCTCAGCGTAATTTGTTTTTTTGACATGTCCCCTCCACACATAGGAATTTTGTTGAATGAAGCCTAACCTATTAAAACTAAATGACAACTTCACGAAACACGATTGCAGCGCACCATATGAATGGATCGTTTTACGTAAGGTCTTATTAACGCCGTAAAATTGACAAATTGAAAGGAACCTTTTGCGTCAAACTAGGATTATCCCCGAGTTTGCGGAATAATATTTTACATTTCTTCACAACCGTTGCGAAACTGCAACGCAGTCCTTATTCGTTATTCTTGATTTTCCAACGCGATTTTTTGCAGTGCAAAAGCTGCATTCCGCTGGACGATAAGTCACTGGCGTAAGCTGTTTCACGATCAAAAAAACCGAGGGCGTTTCCACCTTCGGGTACAATCACAATGGAAGTGATTTCGGATGGCTACGGCATCCCTCGTGGGTTTTAGATCACACACGGCCACGGAAAACCTGTTTGGTTTTGCTTGAACCAGACAGGTTTTCATTTTTCCTATTATCGTTTGTTTTGCTGGGAAACGTGAAACCCACGCTTCCCAAGACAAACTCCAGGAGGTCAACCGGCCTCGTTGACCCGCTGCAGGGCCACGGCCAGCACGCCGCGCTGCTCTTCCAGTTCGGCAAGCCGCTGACGCTCAGCCGCGACGACTTCCGGATCGGCATTGGCGACAAACTTCTCGTTGCCGAGCTTCTTGCGCCCCTTCTCAATATCCTGGTCCACCTTGCCAATGGACTTCTCTAGCCGGGCTCGCTCAGCACCAAGATCGATCAGACTGCCGAGCGGCAGGCAGGCCGTGGCCTCGCCGACAATCACCTGAGCAGACCCCTTCGGCGCTTCCGGTGCATGGCTAATGTCACCCACCCGCGCCAGACGCTTGATGGCGGCTTCATGGTGCTCCAGCCTGGAGCGGGTCACGCCGTTGGCACCCACGACTGTGAGCGGTGCGACGGCGGAAGGCGGCACATTCATTTCTGCGCGGGCCGAGCGAATGCCGCTGACCAGATCCACCAGCCAGTTGATATCGGCCGCCGCCTGCTCATCGTTGAAGGTCAGAACCGGCCAATCGGCATGGCACAGCAACGTGTCGCGCTCGACACCCTCACCTGCGGTATGCGCCCACAATTCTTCCGTCATGAACGGCATGAAGGGGTGCAGCAGCTTGTAGGTCTGCTCCAGCACATAGGCAGCGCACGCCTGGGCTTCAGTCTTGGCAACCTCGTCTTCACCGGCAAAGACCGGCTTCAGCAATTCCAGATACCAGTCGCAGAACTGGTTCCAGACAAAGCGATAAAGCGCACTGGCCGCATCATTGAACCGGAAATGCGCGATGGCCTCCGTGACCTCACGTTCAGCCCGCGTCAGCTCCGTCAGGATCCAGCGGTTGATGGCCAATGTCGCTGCCTCGGGCAGGAACGATGGATCGGACTTCACGCCGTTCATCTCGGCAAAACGGGTGGCGTTCCACAGCTTGGTGCCAAAATTGCGATAGCCGGCGACGCGTGCCGTATCCAGCTTCACATCGCGGCCCTGGGCTGCCATGATGGTCAGCGTGAAGCGCAGCGCATCGGCGCCATATTCATCGATCAGCTCCAGCGGATTGATGACATTGCCCTTGGATTTCGACATTTTCTGACCGTTCTTGTCACGCACCAGCGCGTGGACATAAACGGTTTCAAATGGTTCGACGGGATTGCCCGCTTCATCCTTCATGAAATGCAGGCTCATCATCATCATCCGGGCAACCCAGAAGAAGATGATGTCAAAACCGGTGACGAGCACATTGGTCGGATAATAGCGCGCCACTTCCGGCGTTTTTTCCGGCCAGCCAAGCGTCGAGAACGGCCAAAGCGCCGAGGAAAACCAGGTATCGAGCACGTCTTCATCGCGGGTGAGGATTTCGCCCGGTTTAAAGTTCTCGATCTTGTCTTCCACGAAAGCCTTCATCGGCCCTTCATGCGACAGATAATGCTGAATGGCGGCGTGAAGCGCCGTTTCCTCGTCCTTTTCAACGAAGACCTGACCATCCGGACCATACCAGGCCGGGATCTGATGTCCCCACCAGAGCTGGCGCGAGACGCACCACGGCTGGATATTCTCCATCCACTCGTAATAGGTCTTGTCCCAGTTTTTCGGCACGAATTTGGTGCGGCCCTCGCGCACGCTGTCAATGGCGGGCTTGGCCAGCGTCTTGGCATCCACATACCATTGCTCGGTCAGGCGCGGCTCGATTGGCACGCCTCCACGGTCGCCATGCGGCACCGTGTGTTTATGCGGCTCGATTTTGTCAAGGAGCCCTTCCGCCTCGAAAATCTCGACGATCTTCTTGCGCACGAAGAACCGGTCCTGGCCTTCCAGCTCGGCCCAGACCATCTGCTGTTCGCGGCTTGGGGTCAGCCCCTCCAGGAAATCGTCATTTTCTACAATGGTCACGGTCGCATCGATATTGAGGATATTGATCATCCTCAAGCCCGCGCGTTTGCCGACATCAAAATCGTTGAAGTCATGGGCGGGCGTCATTTTTACAGCGCCTGTACCTGCCGTCGGATCCGGGTATTCGTCGCCGACAATAGGAATTCTACGGCCAACGATCGGCAGGATCACATGCTTGCCAATGATCGACTGATAGCGCGCATCATCAGGGTGAACGGCAATACCGGTATCGCCCAGCATGGTTTCAGGACGGGTGGTCGCCACCACGAGATAGTCGCGGGTCTCCCATTCCGTCGCCTTGCCGTCTTCATCGAAAGCAACAGGATGCTGGTAGGTCACGCCTTCTTCCAGCGGGTAGCGCAGGTGCCAGAGATTGCCGTTGACCTCATGCTGTTCGACTTCCAGATCGGAAATCGCCGTCAAAAGCTTGGGGTCCCAATTGACGAGACGCTTGTCCTTGTAGATCAGCCCCTGCTTGTAGAGGGTGACAAAGACTTCCAGAACCGCCTCGGACAGGCCCTCGTCCATGGTGAAGCGCTCGCGCGACCAGTCGCAGGATGCGCCAAGCCGCTTCAGCTGGTTGAAGATCAACCCGCCAGATTCGTCCTTCCACTCCCACACTTTGTCGATAAAGGCATCACGGCCCATCTCGCGGCGGCCCGGAAGCTGCTTTTCCATCAACTGCCGCTCGACAACCATCTGCGTGGCAATGCCGGCATGGTCCATACCCGGCTGCCACAGCACATCCTTGCCGCGCATCCGCTCGAAGCGGATCATGATGTCCTGCAAGGTATTGTTGAGCGCGTGGCCCATATGCAGCGACCCGGTCACGTTCGGCGGCGGGATGACGATGGTGAAGCTTTCCGCACCCGGCTTGGCATTGACACCGGCGCGGAATGCCTCCGCCTCATCCCAGGCCTTGGCGATTTTCGGTTCAACGCTTGCGGAATCATAGGTCTTATCGAGCATGTTCTGACCAGACATTAAGGCCCTACCGGTTCACGGGAACGCGGGCGGACGTTGGATTTCATTGTTTTCGTCAACCACGTGGTAAAGCGGACAGGTCGCGCAGTGTCAAGAAAGGAAAGCAAAAAGCCGCCCATTCACAAGGCGGCTTCTGATTGTTCCAGTTCGATGTTTTCGAACGCACGCTTGCCAACAACTACCTGCGGCACTGTCCTCTTAGCGGCGCGGACCACGTGCAATTCGTTCGATTTCTTCGCGCACCAGACGCTCAACCAGCGTCGGCAAATTGTCGTCAAGCCAGTCCTGCAACATCGGCCGCAACATATCCTGGGCGATTTCATCCAGCGATCTGCGCTGCTGACCATCGACGACAGCTGCCAGTTCCTCAAAGGACTTGGCCACCTGCGCACCGGCCTGCATGGACAAAAGCGCGCCTTGTCGAGTATCGCCTTGCGTATCTGCCTCTTCGGTCTGCTCCTGAGGGGCGACCGCAGCCTGGGCCACAGGTTCCGACTGCAATAGAGATTCGATATGGCGCTGGCTGGCGCTCATGGCTTCCGGTTCGGCGATTCGCGCCTGTGCCATGGGCCGGATCTGCCCCAGAGGCGCCGCTTGCTCCGTAGCAATCTCGCGAAAACCACCAATAGTGTCAGACATGTAGGAAGAGGCCCCACGACCATCGCGAGACTGTGGCTCTTGCTTGGAAAAAGCGGAGGGAAATTCAGAAGAAAACTCGGAAACGCCAGGCTCTTCGCGCCGCTCAGACGTGGCGCGCACCCGCGCCGCAAGATCGGCAAGCGAAACCGGCTTCGCGGCATGTCTTGGACTATCTGCTCTTGCGCCATCTGCTATCTGCTGTCCACCAGCACCCTGATCGCCTGCCCCCTCAGAGAAACGGTTTGTAGCAGATGCCGCTAGCTGAACCGGACCTGGCTGGTTGGCCGCAACCGGCAAATCCATGGGCACAGCCTCAACGGAAAACGCATTGCCTGCAATATCCAGTTCGTCCACTTCACTGTCATAACCATAGGCATCATCGAAAGACCGGGCGGGTGCCGGCTCATTGCTTTCGATAATCCGGCGAATGGAGGCCAGGATCTCTTCCATGGACGGTTCACGCGATACATTCGGCTGGGCCATTACATTCCCCATTTGGCTTCAAACCCCATCGGCTTTTGCCATGTGATTCGCTTGACCTTAGGATACCCCTTTGCTCGAGGAAATCGCCTTCAAAAGCTTAAAGCCCAAAATACACAGTTTTATGAGTTCAATCGAGGATTGTTTCGCCAGCCGGACCGAATTATCCGGGATGAAGGGCATCATACCAAGGCGAGAACATGCTGACGCATCCCCGCCTTGAACGCTTTGCAAATATCTCAAATGCATCCGACGCTTGAGATATTTGCAAAGGTAATACCAACTGCCCTTCTCAATGACCCATTGGTTTACTTGCCTTTGGCAGCCCGCAATCCAAACCACTGGTCCTTGACGGCATCGTAATGCTCTTCTGCATTATACTCCGCCACCTGCAATCCCTGGCTCCTGACCGTCAAGGTGCCGGTTGCCGCCAGCAACGAGTAGCTGGCCACCACTTCATTGCGCTGTGCATTCACCAGGCTTTCCTGCGCGTCGAGCGCGGTCTGCTGCGAGTTCAAAACGTCAAGGGTGATTTTCTGGCCGACATTGCGTTCCTCGATAACGCCTTGTAAGGCGAGCTTTGCGGCAGCAACCTGCTTGCGGCCCGAGGTGATGGCCGCCGTTGCGGCTTGCATCTGGGCAAAAGCGGTCATGATCTGCTTTCGCACGCTCAATCGGGCGTAATCGACTTTCAGTTCCTGCGCACCAACGGTTTCCTTGGCTTTGCGGATCTGACCATATTCCGAACCGCCCTGGTAGAGCGGAATTTTCAGCTGCGCTGTAATCGAGGCCGCAGAATAATCGCGGTCGGTCGACTCGCTGGGATTATCCGTATTGTGCCGATCAAGGCTGCCCTGAATGCTGACGCCTGGAAGCAGGCTGCCTTCAGCCGATTTCACCTGGTATTGCGCCGAGGTTACCGCATGAAGCGCGGCAAGCACGCTGGGATGCTCTCTGATTCCCAAAGCAACGGCTTTGTCGAGATTGGTCGGCATCGCCTTGGTGGCGCGTACGGGCTGGCGCACATCCTTCGGCATCTCGCCGACCACCTGCATATAGGATGCTTCGCTCTGTCTCAACTGGGCGATCGCGGAGGCCAGCAGACTGTCGGCACCCGCCAGCTGCGCTTCTGCCTGACTGACATCGGTTTTGGTGCCTTCGCCCACCTCCAGCCGCGCATTGGCGGCTTTCAGCTGTTCCTTGAGGAAGTTCAGGTTCTGGCGGCGGATACTGACAATCTGCTGGTCCCGCGCCACATCCGCATAGGCCTGGGCTGCGCCGAGCAGGATCTGGATTTCATCCGCCTTCATACTTTCCCGATTGGAAAGCACGCCCGCTTCCGAGGAGCGCACATTGTTCAGCGTCTGGAATCCATCGAAAATCTGCTGGGTCAATGTCACCTGCACGTCGGATTTATAATAATCCGCCGAATATTTATCCGCTGGGATATTGCCGACGGCGGTGCCGTTGAAATTGGCAAAGGAAGACTGAGTGCCGGAGACGGAAAAGCCCAGTTGCGGCCTGTAGCCGGCCTTGGCAATCGTCACGCTCTCATCCGTTGCCCTCAGGGCGGCACGCACCGAGTTCAGATCAGGATTGTTCTTATAAGCCTTTTCCATGGCGCCGAAGATGGTTTCGGCATGCAGCACGGCAGGTTGAAAAAACAGCGGAAGAAATGCTGCGGCATAGGCCACGTTACGAAGGCTCGACAAGGATACATCTCCCAACTTTAATTAAGCCAAGGCCCTATCCATCATGGAGGGGCCGGCCCCGAAGGACCGCCTGAATGTTTTACTAGCATTCTCATGTGAAGCCGATTCTCTCCAACTTGTCACCAACATTGGAAACGGGCCTCACCCATTCCCGGCACTGCTGACAAGATGACGACAGACTCACCATCAAACGACGACAGCCCTTATTCTAAGGGCCTAGATTGCGTGAAGCTGACCACAAATCATCCTAGGAGAATTCATAGGCTGAGCCCGCAGGTTTACAGGAGTTTGACAAGAGCCTGACAGCTTGCATTTCATGCCGCCCAAAAAATCAATGATGTTAAGAATTGAACGAAAATAACTTTAAAACAAGAAACAGCCACCCGGTCATCCACAACCAAAATGGATATAAATAAAAAACACAACCATTTTACGAGGATGGATGCAGGACCGGTCCGGGGCAATGGCAGAAGCCATGCCAATAATGACCAAGGCTGAAGGTGTGGACCACATCCTCGCCTTGAAGACATTTTGAATATCTCAAATGCTTCATGAACTGAGATATTCAAAATGGATACGAACGATCATTCATAATGACCGTTCGCAAACATCCTGCCGCGATGATCAGAATACGAATTCGCGCGCTTTTTCAAAACCGGGAAGCGGCTTGATCGAAGCATTGAAAAGCGAGCTTGTCGAAACCGAACCACCGGCCTTGACGAAGACATGGGCACGGACGGCACGGCCGCTACCGACCACTCCAATCAAACGGCCACCGTCACGCAATTGATCGAACAGTGCCGGAGGCACTTCCTCGACCGACCCACTCAGGAAAATCAGATCGTAAGGAGCTTCTTTGGCATAGCCAGCCTCCAGTGGACATTGAACGACCGTGACATTCGCGGCACCCAGCTTTTCAAGATTGGACTTTGCAGCACTGGCCAGTTGCTCATCGCTTTCAACGGCGAAAACCGCACCGGCCAGCCGTCCGAGCAAAGCCGAGACATAACCGGTGCCCGCTCCGATTTCCAGGACCAGTTCACTGCGGCCAATTTCAGCCAGCTGCAAAAGCTTGGCAAGCGGCGACGGATCCATCAGATAGCGACCAGGAGCGACCTGAATATCTTCATCGATATAAGCCAGGGCTTTCAGATTGTCCGGCACAAAGGCTTCCCGCGGTACGGACAGAAAAGCCGAAAGCACGGAATGAGAGGTTACATCCGTCGTTCGAATTTGGCCGTCCACCATTTTCGCCCGCGCTGCTTCAAAATCGATCATATCGTTGCCCATTTTACACCGGTTGCGTCTGCCGCGGGACACCGCTGGCAAACAATCCAAAGCCGCCGCCCCGACATGTTCCGAAGCGGCTCCATATCACCGCTCGCCGCGTCTCCGATGACCGAAAACAACGCCGTAGAACCTGAGAGCTGCCACTGCCAAGGGCGCCATCCCCAAAGGGATCACACCATTTGCTATAGCGTGTTTAATCGGCGGCAACGCAGCTTTCAAGCCATGTCGGGCAAGAGCCTCTAAAATCTCTGCCTGCAATGGATCAAGCCCCGCAAAGCCCTTACAGCGCCGTGCGTTTCATAAAACGCACAAAGGACACAGTAACACTTTAAATTTTCTGCATAATTTTCTCCTAAAGCGACTCCGACTTAAGGAACTATGCAGTCGCTTTTCCAACCTGGATCTGAAACGTTCAAGGCCGGAAAGCGTTGCGCATGGAGACATGAAGTTCATCGCAATGAAATTGCATTAAGCACGAATCAACCCAATATTGGTCAAAAAACCCCTAGTAATTCAGTGTATTTTTTCTGCATTCTAGATTACGAGTCAAATCGTGGGGACTGAATCAAAGCAATACCGGGATCAGGCAGCAGGTGAAACGTATTACGACGGCATGACAACATCAAATTTGATGTCGATTGCTGCGGATACATCCTGCGCGAAATTCACCATACCGTATTTGCTACGAATTGAGCATCCCACTCGCATATCAAATGAAATAAACGTTGCAAACGGCGCGACCATGATAAAACCGAGAGACATCGTTGGAAGTTCAATCAAGGAATTGGCCTTCTGCGCGCACTACATGCATATAACTTTCTCCAATCACTATCGGCTGACGGCTTCTCTTGCCGCAATCTTTGGTGATGAGCCGATAGAGAAATATGTCGGTGACATCATCCTGTCCGTCAACGATTGCGGCGAGGGCATGCTCATCCGCTTCCTGCGCCGCTGGCCTATGTTGATCGGCGCTCCCGACGAGGCAACAGCAAACCCGGCCATCATGACGCTGCGCCACGGATCACAAGTGCTGACCTGGCAATTCGAACAACAGGATGCCGAGATTTAAGACAGAGAGTCATTAAAAATGGCGGCCCTTGTTTTGCGCATGGATGTTATTGTTGATATTGATCCCAGTTAAACGCGACATGCGATAGTATAAATCGCACTATCGAAATAATTTTCGCAAAAATGGAAATAGCACCGGCGGCTCCTGCCCTATAGCTCCATAGCCTGATCTCGTCAGCGAAAACAGCCTATCCTCTCCCCGCTCCGAGCGCGTCATATAGAGCATGTTCAATGCTTGCAGGATCGCAGGCGTCATCCCTGTCGACCAAGGCAAATCCTTCGCATTCACGTCCCGGCCTCCGGCATCGTAAAGCGTCTGCAAGATATAGTGGAGATCACCGTGCGTCATACGCCATTGTTACATGCCGACGCTGATTTGAACAGTCGCAGGTCCCAACCGACACGCGGATCGATGGTTTGTTACAGCACATGGAGACCACCAATCCACAGGTCTTGCGAAATCCGATTGCGCGTTGACAGCTAAGATCAGCTTGCAAAACCGATTATCACCACCCTTGCTGATATTGGGTCAATTGCCAGAACGGGCTTCGGATGTGGGTTTTCGGCTTTTCAAGCTCAGACCTCCATTGACTTGAAAAGAAGCCGCCACGCGCCATCCTATTTGGATGATCCAATGAATTTGCGGAGAGCCGCTATTGAACGTTTCAGACTTCAGCTAACATCGCTTTGCGCCATTGCTGATTGCCGCGGCAATTGTTTGCCTTGGCCCGGTCAGCGTATCTCTCGCAAATCGCATTACGGTCGCACAAGCTCTTGCCGTTTGTCGATCCACAAGTGTCGAGGAGGCAAAGCAAAAGGGAGACCAGCTCGGATGGCCCCGGATGCCGGAAGACAAGAATTGGAAATCATCTTACGAGAGCTATAACAAGGTGACGGTCGACGTCGTTGGATGGTCGGATGAAGAGGCCGGGAGCCGTTTGTCATTCTGGGTCGCGACAGGGGTAAATCCGGGCCGGGCATGCAGCTACAGTTTGACCAACAATGACAGTCTGTGTTCCGGCGTGCAAAATTGACCCCATTAGCGGGGTAATCGGCGTCCAATTTTGACCCCCTTCGGATTTATCTGACCATCCGTCTTTTGACGGCGGATGGAGAGGGAGTTGAAGCGAGTGGATACGATTGCGCGCGTCCGGCGGGCCTTTCATGTTCAAGGTTGGTCGATGAAGAAGATCGCCCGTGAACTGCATGTTTCCCGCAACACGGTCCGCAAGATATTGCGCAGCGACGAGACCGACTTCTCCTACGAGCGCGAGCGGCAGCCTTTGCCAAAGACGGGGGCCTGGCAGGCGGAGATCGAGCGGTTTCTTGCGACGAACGAAGGCAGGCCATCGCGCGAACGGCTAACGCTGATCCGGATTTACGAGGAGCTTCGAGCGCTCGGATATGACGGCAGCTATGATGCGATCCGCCGTTACGCCAAGGGTTGGGCGAAGAACCGGGGATCAGCGACGGCGCAGGCCTATGTGCCGCTCTACTATGCACCCGGCGAAGCCTACCAGTTCGACTGGAGCCACGAGATCGTGCTGATCAACGGCACGACGACGACCGTGAAGGTTGCTCATGTCCGGCTCTGCCACAGCCGCATGATGTTTGCACGTGCCTATATGCGCGAGAGCCAGGAGATGGTGTTTGACGCCCACGACAAGGCGTTTGCCTTCTTCCGTGGTACCTGCACGCGTGGCATCTACGATAACATGAAGACGGCGGTGGAGGCGGTGTTCGTGGGCAAGGAGCGGCTATACAATCGCCGCTTTCTGCAGATGTGCAGCCACTACCTTGTTCAGCCTGTCGCCTGCACCCCGGCGTCTGGTTGGGAGAAGGGCCAGGTCGAGAACCAGGTTGGCCTGGTGCGCGAACGCTTCTTCACGCCGCGCCTGAGGGTTAAGAGCCTTGAGGAATTGAACGTTTGGCTGCTCGACAAATGCGTCGCCTATGCCAAAGCGCATAACCATCCGGAACAGGCCGACCAGACGATCTGGCAGATGTTCGAAGCCGAACGCAGCAGCCTCGTCCCCTATGTCGGTCCGTTCGACGGCTTTCACTGCGTTCCGGCCTCGGTCTCGAAGACCTGCACGGTCCGTTTCGACAATAACAAATACTCGGTCCTCTCAACGGCTGTCGGCCGCCCGGTCGAAGTCCACGCCTATGCCGACCGGATTGTGGTCAAGCAGGATGGCACGGTCATCGCCGAACATCGGCGCAGCTTCGGCCGCGGCGAGACGGTCTATGATCCCTGGCATTATGTGCCTGTCCTGGCCCGTAAACCCGGCGCTCTTCGCAATGGCGCGCCGTTCCGCGACTGGGTAATGCCGGCGGCGATGGAGAAGGTCCGCAAGCGATTGAAGACAGTCGATGACGGCGATCGGCAAATGGTCACCATTCTCGGATGCGTACCGGGCGACGGTATCACGACCGTTGAGGCCGCCTGCCAGGAGGCGCTTGATCAGGGCGTCTGCTCGGCTGCCGTCATCCTCAACATACTGGCGCGGCGTCGTGATCCTGCTCCGGCTGCGCCCCTGCAAATCCCCGATGCACTGCGGCTGACCCATGAGCCGGTCGCCGATTGCGCTCGCTATGACAGCCTCAGGAGGGCAAGCTGATGGAACGCACACAGGTTCTGGAATTGATGAGCACCTTGAAGCTCTACGGCATGCGCAGCGCCTATGACGAGGTCATGGGCAACGGCATCAAGCGCCAGCATGAGCCGCCGCGTATCGTTGGCGATCTTCTGCAGTCCGAGATCGCCGAGAAGCAGGCCCGCTCCATCCGCTACCAGCTCAGCATCGCCAAGCTGCCGCTCGCCAAGGATATCGACGACTTCGACTTCACCAACACGCCCGTCAATGAAGGCCTTGTCCGCGACCTGGCCACCGGAGCCTTTGTTGCCGATCAGCGCAATGTTGTTCTCGTCGGAGGCACGGGCACCGGCAAGAGCCACCTGGCCATCGCGATCGCCCGCGCGCTCATCCGCAACGGCACACGCGGGCGCTTCTACAATGTCGTCGACTTGGTCAATCGGCTGGAGACGGAGACGCGCAGCGGCAAGCAGGGCCGGACGGCGGACTATCTCAACCGCCTCGACTTCATCATCCTCGACGAACTCGGATACCTGCCATTCGCCCAGGCCGGCGGCCAGCTTCTGTTCCACCTGATCAGCAGGCTCTACGAGCGCACATCCATCATAGTCACCACCAACCTGGCATTCGGCGAATGGCCAACCGTCTTCGGCGACGCCAAGATGACCACCGCGCTCCTCGACAGGCTCACCCATCACTGCGAGATCGTCGAAACCGGCAACGAGTCCTGGCGCTTCAAAAACCGCTCTCAAAGCTAAAGCCGAAGAGCCCCATCACCCGCACCTGTTTCGCCCTCTGCAACCCCGGCCAGCGCCGGGCGATCCAGGTGCTGATCGTCAACACGGGGGTCAACATTGGACGCCGATATGGGGTCAACTTTCCGCGCCGATTGACACCGTTCGCCCTCCAGAGGAGGACACAGGGCCAAAACCGATTTCTCGTCTTGTGAAGACCGGTACGTTCCGATGGCTCTGCATGGAATACATGCGCAGTCATGAATTCACGACCTTGGACAACACCACGCAGACGCGCCGCCGGCACATCATCGAAGCCATGTGGCACGAACCCTTGAAAGCAGGCGACGAACGCACTTTTGCAGACATGCCCCTCCAGCACATGGACGTCACAAATCTGGAGGTTCTGCGAGACCGTAAGAAGGAAACGCCGTTTGCGGCAGATGAAAGACTGAAAGTGCTTCGGCAGGTGTTTGACACCACCCAGAACGGAAAACCCATCACGGCCAATATCGCACGGATAGTGAAGCCGTTTCGCGCTCAGACCGATGGCCACCAAACGGCAACACCCGGCGACCTGGAGCGCTTCATCGCACACCATGGCACCGGGTCAAAAGCGACACTCTATCTCGCTATCCAAATGTATACGAGCTTGCGCGTCTCCGATCTCGCCGCGCTTGGGCCGGCTCATCGACAAAAAGACACCTTCCGGTTTCGCCTGTTCAAAAACCGCAACAGGACGCCAGTAGATATAAACATCACCATTCATCCGATCCTTGAAGCCGTCCTGGCAACACACAAGACAATAGGCCCCACCTATCTGGTGACGGAATTCGGAAAGCCGTTTAGCGTAAAGGGTCTGGGAAACAGGATCTCAGATTGGTGGTCGCAGGCGGGCATGCCGCACTTGACCTCCCATTCTGTTCGCAAAGGCCTGGCGACAGACGTTGCACACAACGAAGCGACCGACAGCATGTTGGAAGCCATGTTCGGATGGCGCGATAGTAAAACATCAAAAATCTACACCCGCAACGCGGAGCGCTCTCGACTTGCTCGCCAGACCGTGGAGCGGATCAACTGGGATGGAATTGGGCCGCAATTATTGGCGCTTAAAGAAGCCGAAAACAGCTAGTTCAGAAACGCACTGCCACACCCTCAAAATTGTGTGGCGGAACAAGAAGCGAACGAACTGCCACACGCTAAAAATAACGTCGGCAAATCAGAGACTTACATATGGGAGAAAAAGGGAATGGAGGCCTCGCCCGGAATCGAACCGGGGTGCAAGGATTTGCAGTCCTCTGCGTAACCACTCCGCCACGAGGCCATTCCATAACTTAAAAGCGTGTGGTGACGGGCATTTAGAACGGATCGAAAAGAAGCGCAAGAGGAATTTCCGAAAAACCTCGTTCTAAAATTTCTGAAACTATATTCGAGCCGGGTTCCGCAGGAATAATGAGACAGAAAGTCTAAAATTGCCTCCAGTTCGGCATGCCCTGTGCAGAAACGATGGAGCCACACATCATCCTTGACTCTTCATTGGCAAGAACATAACAAGAACACTATAGCGTATCGATACGCTGACAGCCTGCTTTCACAGGAGATCTTCGATATGTGCTCAAAGTCTGGTTCCCCGGAAGCCGACCGGATTGCTCATCTTATTGAATGGCACGACGGCGATGCAAGAGCCGCCATCGCCACGCTCTTGGACGATGTGCATCATTTGCGTCAGCAATTGGCAATTGCGTCAAATGCAATCAGTCTCGGCTATACCAGAGGATGGGTACCCATCGATGAGGTGAACTGTATGAGGGATATCATCGGCGGCACGCCGCCCATCACCATGGCAGATCATGAAGCGACTGCATAATTCCTCAAGCCGGTGACGGCTAAGAAATTACGCAAAAATACAGAGCGTTACGGCGTATTTTGTGCGCTTTTCCTTTCGAGGAAGCAGAAACTCCGCTTTCCCCAAGACAAATTCTAGGCCTTCAGCTTGTAGCCGGTGCGGAACATCCAGGTCAGCACCGCGAGGCAGACGGTCAGGAACAGGCCGATCATCGCCAGACTGATCAGTGGATTGATATCCGCCTCCCCGAAGAAGCTCCAACGGAAACCGCTCACCAGGTAGAAGACCGGGTTTAAGTGACTGATCATCTGCCAGACAGGCGGCAGAGCGTTGATCGAGTAGAATGTCCCACCCAGAAAGGTCAGCGGCGGGATGACCAGCATCGGCACCATGCTCAATTGTTCGAAATTCTTCGCCCATATGCCGATGATGAAACCCGCCATGCTGAAGGACATCGCCGTTAAAGCCATAAAGACCAGCATCAGCACCGGATGATCCACCCGGATATCGACGAACAGCGTCGATGTGGCCAGAATGATCAGGCCGACGATCATCCCCTTGGTGGTCGCCGCCCCGACATAGCCCAGCAGAACCTCACCCAGCGCAATCGGCGCCGAGAGAATTTCATAGATGGTACCGGTGAATTTGGGAAAATAGATGCCATTGGCGCCATTGGATATGCATTGCGAAATCAGCGTCAGCATGATCAGTCCCGGCGTAATGAACCCACCATATCCCACCGCAGTTCCGGTCTGCATTTTCGTGCCAATCGCCGCACCGAACACGATGAAATAAAGCGCGGTCGACACAACAGGAGAAATCAGGCTCTGCATCAGGGTGCGGCGCATCCGTTGCATTTCGGCGCGGTAGATGGCCCAGACTGCGGTATAATTCATGATTTCCCCCCGGTCAGCGAAACGAAAATATCCTCGAGCGAGGTTTGCCTGGTGGAGATGTCGACCACAGCGATGCTGGAGGTTTCCAACGCCGTCAAAAGCGCCATCAAGGCGCCGGGTGTTGCCTGCGGCTCATAATCGTAGACGATCTGGCGACCTTCGCCAGCAAGGCTGAGGCGCCATTCGTCCAGCCGCCCCGGCAGGCTTTTCAGCGGCTCGGCCAGGTCTAGGATCATCTGCTTGCGGCCAAGCTTGCGCATCAGCGCCACCTTGTCCTCCACCAGCAGCACCTCGCCCTGGTTGATGATGCCGATCCGGTCTGCAATCTCCTCGGCCTCCTCGATATAATGGGTGGTGAGAATGATGGTGACGCCCCGGCTGCGCAGATCACGCACCAGGTTCCACATATCGCGGCGGAGCGCGACGTCGACCCCCGCGGTTGGTTCATCCAGAAACAGCACGCGGGGTTCATGGGACAGCGCCTTGGCGATCAGCACCCGGCGCTTCATGCCGCCGGAAAGCTCCCGCAGCACCGCATCGCGCTTTTCCCAGAGCGACAGGGATTTCAATATTCCCTCAAGATAGACTGGATCGGCCTTGCGCCCATGCAACCCGCGCGAAAACGCCACGGTATTCCACACAGTCTCAAACTGATCCGTGGTCAGTTCCTGCGGCACGAGGCCAATCAGCGCCCGGGTCTGGCGAAAATCCTGAACGACATCGTAACCATCGACAACAACCGTTCCGGATGTGGGATTGACGATGCCGCATATGATGGAAATCAGCGTGGTCTTGCCCGCGCCATTGGGGCCGAGCAGAGCGAGGATCTCGCCCTCCTCGATCTCCAGCGACACATCCTTCAATGCAGAAAAACCGGTGGAATAGGTCTTGGTGAGGGACTTGATCGATACGATAGACGCCATGCTTGCAGACAATCCTGAACGTCCGCCTCCTGGACTGTCGAGACAATGCGACAACACGGACCTTGCCATGCGCCCCACCGGTCTCCACTCCCGGAAACGGACTATGTGCAACAGAGGCGCCTATATAGCACGGCTCCTTGAACCGGCCACCGCTATAGGAGAAATCTTTTGTAAAAGAACACATCCACACATATGCAAATGGTCGCAATAGACACGGTTTCGTCGGCCTGGCTTGGCCAGGTAGAGATATTGATCGGCCGCATGCAGGTCATAGTCGAAGACCACACGCCCACCCACTTCCGTCACCCCGATGGAAACCGTGACCGTCACATGACCACTGTTCAGCATCACCTGTCTGTATGAGAGATCGAGATGGAATCTGTCACAATCTATTTAGCGCTTTAATCCGTCATTCCTTAAATCCGAATAGATCTAAGGAATGACGCAGAATGTAGAAAACGTTGTAGCGCCGCCTATAAAAAACGCATTGGTCTGTAATATCAAGACGACGTTTCTGATGCACCTTCATCTTGATATTAGGTAGGAAGATCAGGCTGCGGCCTGGTTTCTCTTGCGCCCGGCGCGGATCTGCACCAGCGTATCGAGGTTCTGATTGACCCGGCAGTAGAATTCTTCGTCGATGAACGGGCGCAGCATGAAATCATTGCCGCCCACCTTTAGGAAACGCGCAGACAGCAAACGGTCCGACGAGGACGACACGCCGATGATCCGCAGTTCATGCGAGCCGCGCACAGCCCGAATGCGCCGCGTCAGTTCAAATCCATCGATGTCAGGCATGTTATAGTCGGTCACGACCAGACCGATATCGGCATTGCTCTTCAGGAGTTGCAGGGCCGTGGCACCGTTATCCGCCGTGCTGACCCGGAAATTGTAGCGCTTCAAGCGGCTCGACAGCAAAGCGCGCGCCGTCGGGCTGTCATCGACGATCAGCACGTGGTGATTGTGATTGGTGAGAAAGCGGCAGACGGACTCGATCAGCATTTCAACCGCGAAGATATTGTCCTTGAGGATATAGTCGACAATGTCCTTGGCCAAAAGCTTTTCACGGGTTTTCTCGTGGAACGTGCTGGTAAAGACAACAGTTGGAATGTTCAGATCGGTCAGATATTCCAAAGCCTCGCCATTTTCGGCGCCTGGCAGGTTGATGTTGGAAATTGCCAATGTAACAGGCTCGTCGGAAAGCTCGTTTGCGGCCATCAAATCTTCATAGGTACGGCAGATTTCCGCATCAATATTGAAAATCTCTTTCAAACGTTGCGTGATCATGGATGTAAAGACATTGGAGTCTTCTGCGACGATAATACGTGCGTCCGGAAATTTTTCGCCGGAATATTGCATTCCTGAAACGCCAAGATAGGTCATGACACGCCTTTGAACAAGAGATCTTGCCGCAATATAGACATGACCGATTGCTGAAATATTAATCGAAACGGGGCGTTATACCTTCTATGCTTAATAAGAACAAAAAGGCGGCCCAGAGGTGGCCGCCTTTTTGGATAGATTCAGCGCGTCGTCTATCGACGGCAGGTTTCAAACATTGCCATCCGTCCAGTGTTCAGAAAACAGCAACTATTTCCAAACGCCACTTCAAGCAATATCTGGTTCCATTTTACCACTCTCAAGCCCTGAGAGCGGCATTATCAGGATCGAACGGGCTTTCGCCCACAACCACCGCGTCATAGAGATCGCCCAGGATCTTGATCTTCAGCTTGGTGCCTTCAGTTGCATAGCCGGGTTGCAGCATGGCGAGCGCGATGGATTTGCCGATGCGCCATCCATAGGTGCCATTGGTTGCACGCCCGACCAGATCGCCCGTTTCATTGTAGATCGCTTCCGAGCCGCGAGCATCGACATCCGCCACGCCTTCAACAACCAGGGTGGCGAAATTCCATTTCAGACCCTTTTCCTTATAGGCAACCAGAGCCTCCTTGCCGATAAAGTCCTTATCGAGCTTGATGAAACGGTCGAGGGCCGATTCATAGGCGTTGTATTCGATCGACATTTCCCTCGGGATCAGGCGATAGGATTTCTCGACCGACATCGACAGCATGGCGCGGATGCCGAAAGGCTTGATGTCGAATTCGGCACCGGCCTCCATCAGCTTGTCGAAAATATAGGCCTGCATCTCGATGGGGTGATGCAATTCCCAGCCCAGTTCCCCGACAAAATTGACGCGCAGCGCATGGGCGCTCGCCACACCAACCGAAATCTCCTTGCCGGTCAACCAGGGGAAATCCTTGTTCTCCAGGCTGGTGCGCGTCAGCTTTTGCAGCACCTGCCGCGACTTTGGCCCGGCCAGAACCAGTACGCCGAGCTTCTGGGTGATCTGCTGAAGCTTGACCGACCCATCGGTCGGAGCCAGCTTGCGCAGATAATCATGGTCATGAGCTTCGTAAGCGCCAGCCGACACAAGATAGAAACGGTTCGGAGCCCATTCATAGACCGTGAATTCAGCGCGGACACCGCCATGCTGGGTCAGCATGTGGCACAGCGCGATACGGCCACGCTTCTTCGGGATGGCGTTGGCAAACAGGCTGTCCAGCCAGGTCCGTGCGCCGGGACCGGACACTTCCATCTTGGCGAAGGCTGACATGTCGAGCACGCCGACATGCTCGTTGACATGCTTCACCTCATTGCCAACATGCTCGAAATAGTTTGAGCGGCGGAACGACCATTTTTCCACCACCCGGCCATCTTCGGTCGGGGCTGCATAATTGTGGTTGGTGATGACATCGACGCCAACGCCAAGCTCGTTCTTCGGCACTTCATAGCCTTCAGGCGCAAACCAGTTGGCGCGCTCCCAACCATAGACGGAGCCGAAGACGGCACCCATCTTTTTCAACCGGTCATAGACCGGCGTGGTTTTCAGCGGACGGGCGGCAGCGCGCTCCTCATCCGGGTAATGCATGGTGAAGACATTGGCATAGGCTTCTTCGTTCTTGGCGATCAGATAGCCTTCCGTCGCATAAGGACCGAAGCGGCGCGGATCGGCACCCATCATGTCGAGGGTGGATTCGCCATCGACGATCCATTCCGCCAATTGCCAACCGGCACCGCCAGCCGCGGTGATGCCAAAGGAATGGCCCTCGTTCAGCCAGAAATTCTTCAATCCTGGTGCCGGGCCAACAATCGGATTGCCATCCGGCGTATAGGCGATAGCGCCGTTATAAACTTTCTTGATACCGACCTCGCCAAAGGCCGGCACACGCACCATGGCCGTCTCGATATGCGGCATCAGCCGGTCGAGTTCTTCCTGGAACAGTTCGTATTCACTCTCGTCGGATGGGCCATCGACATAACAAACCGGCGCGCCCACTTCGTAAGGCCCAAGCAACAGGCCACCATTTTCCTCGCGCATGTACCAGGCGCTGTCGGCCTCGCGCAGCACGCCCATTTCCGGCAGGCCCTTGGCCTTGCGTTCAACAATGGCCGGATGCGGCTCGGTGACGATATACTGGTGCTCAACCGGAATGACCGGAATATTGATGCCCACCATTTCGCCGGTCTTGCGGGCAAAATTGCCTGTACAGGAAATCACGTGTTCGGCTGTGATCTCACCCTTGTCGGTGGTGATCTTCCACAAGCCATCCGGCTGACACTCGATGGCCGTCACGGTCGTGTTGCGATAGATGGTGGCACCACGGTCGCGGGCACCCTTGGCCAGCGCCTGGGTCAGGTCGGCGGGCTGGATATAACCGTCGTCGGGATGTTGGATGGCGCCGAGCAGACCTTCCGTTTCACACAGCGGCCAGATTTCCTTGACCTGTTCAGGTGTCAGGATGTTGACCTTGACGCCGATGGTTTCGGCAATCCCGGCATAATACATAAACTCGTCCCAGCGATCCTTGCTGCGGGCGAGACGAATATTGGAAACCTTGCTGAAACCGACATTCATGCCGGTCTCTTCCTGAAGTTCCTGATAGAACTTCACCGAGTATTTGTGGATCTGGCCGACCGAATAGCTCATGTTGAACAGCGGCAGCAGACCGGCGGCATGCCATGTCGAGCCTGAGGTCAGCTCCTTGCGCTCGATCAGCACGCTATCGCTCCAGCCCTTCCTGGCCAAGTGATAGAGCGTGGAAACGCCGACGACGCCGCCACCGATCACCACGGCCCGTGCATGAGATTTGATCGACATGGAATTTCCCCTGTTCTGCTGCGAGCGCAAGGCGCAAACGACCGGATGACGCCGCAAGATTGATCCCGCGACTATGATAAAGACCCGCTTCCCTGTGCCGCCCGTTTGCGACATGGGCATGGGCTGGCGCGACCTGCGGATAAAAACTGCTGATGTAACGATCCTTGATCAATCGCAAATCGCCAAACGCGGAGCAAGCCCTCGTCCTAAGCCCTATCATAGACATGCTTTATTGCGGTATCAGGAAGACCAGCTTGCAATCCGGACGGTCGCAGGGCCGGTAGTTGAACTGGCGAAATCGCAACCTGCCTCGATCCGGGGAAACCAGTTCACGCTCTCCGCCTTCGCGATCCAGCACCGTCTGCTCCCGCCACCCCTGCGCAAAGAGCGGACTGTCGCGCTGTAGCTGTTCAATCAGCGCACGGACCGTTGAATCGCGCAATGCATGACTGTAATCGGCGCGAAATTCGGCCAGCAGCCGTAACGCGCGCATTTCCCAATCGACAATGATCTCGCGGGCGCCAGGATTGAGAAATACATAGCGTAGCAGGTTTCTATCCTTGCTGTGCTCCCCAAGCCAATCAGGAAACAGGGATGCGGCCGCGGAATTGAAACAGCAGGCATTCCAGTTGCGGTCAAGCGCATAGGCTGGATGCTGCACCATGCTGACTGCCGTTACCAGGGACGCTGGCACATCGTCAATGGCGTCTCCCTCTTCCTCGTCGGGATCGCGTCGGGATGCCAGTTCAAACAGATAGGCACGTTCGGCCCGGGTCAATTCCAGGGCCCGCGCCAGCCTCGCCAAAGCCTGCGGCGAGGCCTGCACCTGGCGCCCCTGCTCTATCCAGGCACACCATGTGGCGCTGATGCCCGCTCGTTCGGCCAGTTCCTCGCGCCTCAGGCCCGGCGTGCGGCGCCGTCCGATCCGGTCCGGCACCAATTTTTCACGATGGGTGCGCACGAACTCACCCAGCAAACGTCTCTGTTCTACATCCAGCATGGCAGTATTTATAACAGGATAACTGCTCCTCTTGTAACAGCATATTGTTGGCGTCATGCTGTTTACACCAGGCGACATCACCATGCCCCTTGGCCTTCTTATTGTAACGATCTCAAGCCTTTGGCCTCTTCGAGACAGTCACAATTCCACTCACCGAGGATGCCTCCCTATCTTCGATGCCTTGATACGATACGGACAGCTCATGCAGCGGGACCTGAGCGGATCGCCAGGAACAAAGGAAGGATGCGCTACACTCCAGACATGGAGTTGCAACGCTGAATTTCAAGCGTTTCATGGTCTGAACCGGGATAAACCAGCTTAACAGGAACAGTTAGATGCCAACAGCAACCAGCGAGAAAAATACAGTGAACGAAAATCACGACCACCACGTGCAGCAGAATTTCGGCCCAAGGGCGAACGCCTATGTGGAAAGTGCCGTCCACGCTTCCGGCGCCGATCTGGTTCGCCTGGGCGACATCGCCCGCACTGCCAATGCCAGCCACGGCATCGATCTGGGCTGTGGTGGCGGCCATGTCGCCTATGCGATTGCACCGCATATGACAACCGTGACCGCCATCGATCTTTCCGCCGATATGCTGGCCGCAGTCTCTCAAACCGCAACCGAGCGCGGTTTAACGAATATTGCGACAATCAGGGCTTCAGCCGAACAATTGCCCTGTGACGATGGTCAGTTCGATTTTCTCGCCTGCCGTTTCTCCGCCCACCACTGGCACGATGTCCATGCCGGCTTGCGACAGGCCCAGCGTGTATTGAAGCCGGGCGCCCCAGCAATCTTCATCGATGTGGTCTCGCCGCAATCGCCATTGCTGAACACACATCTGCAAGCAGTCGAACTGCTGCGCGACACCTCGCATGTCAGGAACTATATGCTGAGCGAATGGACGCAGATGCTGGGACAGGCTGGGTTTGCGATAAAAACCTGTCAGACCAGCCGGTTGCGGATGGATTTCAAGGTTTGGACGGACCGCATGAACACACCGGATGCCATGCGCACCGCCATCCGCCTGTTGCAACAGGATGCCGCTGCCGAGACAAAAGCGCATTTCGAAATCGAACCCGACGGCTCCTTCATGCTCGATGTCGCGCTGTTTGAAACCCACAGGATATGAGGAGCCGGCTCGTCGCAAGCTGATTTGCCTGTGACGAGCAGTTGCCTATCAAGAAGCGGGCGATGGTGGCAGCGGTGCCGCTGCTGCCACGACTTCTTCCGCATCAGCAGCTTCTTCCTTCAGAATCACGCCTTCGGCTTTGAACCTCTCGAAAATCCCCAGTCTCAACTCGTTGCGCACCGCAAGACCGTTCAAGACATCGCCGACAAACACCCGGACTTCAAATTCAAGATCCGCTCCATCAAATTTCTTGAAGACGACGACCGGTTCCGGGGTGCGCAACACGCCGGGTACATCGCTTGCCACCTCCCTCAGCATGCCCATGACATGGCGCGGATCATTGACGGCCTTGGCGGCAATCTCCATGTCGATACGCCCCAGCTTGTTGCGATGGGTCCAGTTGCCGACCGAGGCGTTGATCAGCTGCGAATTCGGCACAATGATCGACTGACGCTGAAAGGTTTCGATTTCCGTGGCGCGCACCGAAATACGCCGCACAAAACCTTCGCTCGTACCCGTCGCCACCCAGTCGCCAACCTTGAAGGGCCGCTCGAAGAGCAGGATCAGGCCTGAGACAAAGTTGGAAATGATATTCTGCAAACCAAAACCGATACCGACTGACAAGGCACCGGCAACCAGTGCCAGGCTGGACAGGTTGATACCGGCCGCCGACAGGCCCATGAAACCGGCAACAATCGCGCCGAAATAGCCGACGGAGGTTTTGACAGAATTGCGCACGCCCGGATCGACCTGCGACCGCGCCATGACATTACCGTCAAGCCATTTCTCGAACCAGCGGGTCAGCACGACACCAATCAGGAAAATGGCGATCCCGCTGAAGATGCCAACGATGGAAATGCTGATGCCGCCAACATTGATCTGGATGAACAGATTATAGAACCAGGTCTGGATATCCGGCGGCTGGAACCCCCAGGACATCATGATCAGGGGAACGCCGATCACAAAAACGAAGCCATAGATCAGCAGGCCAGCGGCAATACCAAACTGGTCGAGGGCGACGGGTCCGAAATTGAAGCGACGCTGCAGGAAGCGGCCCACGATCGTCTCGGCAAACCGGTCACGCTCGGACACAGCCCGGCCTGAACGAATGCCGATATACATGGTGGCCGCCACGCCCCCCGTCAGGATAAGCTGGCTGGCAACGAACCGGGCCAGACCAATATAGCCGATCAGGCTGGTGAAGATCAGCCAGACGCCGCAGACCCGAAGAGCGATGGCTGTCCGCTTCGACCATGGACGGCCACCCGTGGCGGCTTCATCCTCGGATTTCGGCAGAAGCGGACGAATGAAGGAAACCCAGAGCAGGATGAGACCGACCAGGCTTGACGACACCATACCCTTCAACACCGAGAGTTCGACTGGCGATCCCAATGTCTGCGCAATACTGGACAGGCCATAATCGAGACCGTTGATCACCGTCATAGCCACGAAGGCCGCTACCAGCTGGCGGCTGCCCCGGTCGGACACATGCACGAGCCGCCATTTCGGCGCCCATGGATTAAACACGGCGATTGCAAGCCGCGACGAGAAAAACACCAGCCAGAACACGCCGAAAAATGACGCGATAATCGGCTCGATGTCTGGCCGCATGACGCTGAAGGTGTCGAGAAAGAAGTAACTAGAAATCAGGAAGAAGCTGAAGGCAAAGGACGGAATGATCGTCGCCCAGAAGGCCACCGAAAACCGGCTCATATAGGAGGGGTTTTCCTCCAGCTTGCCCCGCTCGATGATTGGCCCCAGAATCCGCTGAAGAACGAGCCGTAATCCCAGCGCCATGGCGAGCGACAGAACCATGGCCGAGACCAGCGAAATTTTCTTGAAGCGCCAGGCGAAACCCGCCCACCCCTCAAGCATCTCGGTAAAGCGGCTCGCTTCCGTGCCATAGGACAAGGCGGCATCCGTCATACTATCAACGGAAATGTCCGTATGGGCCAGCAATTGCCGTGTGAACAATTCCCGCCGCACAGCAGTGACCTTGATGGACAAATCGCTCGCAGCCTTGCTGACTTCGTCGATCCGGTTCAGGACCGAAGCAATCTGTGCTTTCTGGGCATTGAGCTTGTTTCGCTGCTGGGTCACCTCGGCCGCTTCAGCAGGCTGACCGTCCTTCGGCGGATCGCCGAGTTCTTTCAATCGAGCGGCAATATCATCCTGACGCGGCGAAATCAGCAGTTTCATGCCCTGCAATTGTCCGACAATGTCGTCCAGGCTGGATTTGGCTTCCATCAACTCGCGGTCGTTGTTTCCAGCCTTTTGCGGAATGCCGGCAAGCGAATCGATTTTCTTTTGTAACTGGTCAAGCGTCGCAGGTGCCTTGGCAACCGGATCGTCATCGGCAAAATTACTATCCTGCGCCAGTGCCGTCCCGACAAAACCATGAAGCCCGAAAGAACTTATCCCAACAGCAATCAGCAGGATGATCGGAAATAGCGCTAGAAACTTCTTCAGGCTGTGCAAATCACTGTCCCTTTGTCCGCATCGATTACAGCGCCGCGCATATGACATGCTGCACGAAACCTGCTGTAGCACCCTAAAACTGCTGCATAATCACTTAAACCGCATCCGGTATCAGAAATAATGCAGGACAGTCTGTCAGCTTTATATTGACCTAAACAGACCATCGTTTTTTGTTTTTGTTTGTCTTATCAGGAAAACCAGCTTCCGCTTATTTCCCTGACACACTCCAGACGACGTCATGCTGGCCTGCAGCATATTTCAGGCCAATCGATGACCAAACCGCCTTATGCACAAAACAGCACCACATCCAAGCAGGACGGCAGCCCTCAATTGGCGCCATGCATGCGTTCAATACTCGATTCCCCGCACTTTCAAAACAAACAGCAAAAGCAAAAAGCCGCCGGGAAGGTTTCCGGCGGCTAAGCAAAGCTCTAGGAATTTTAAGGTCACCAGATTGGCAATAACCAGCCCTATCCCGACACCGAACCCCGGTACTGGGAGCGCAACTGCTCGAACAGAGCGACTTGCTCGGCCATCAAAGTCTTTTGTGCATCTCTGCGCACGAAGACCTTCAACATTGCAGTGCCCTCGCCATTCATGAACCACACCGACAGGGACCGTCGGCCATGAAACATCCGGTCGACAAAGGCGACGGAACGGCAATGGTCGATACGGATATGGCCGCCGACCGGACTGTCGCCGTGAATGTTGAACCAGCCATGGCCAATGGACCCCGGCGGAAGAGCGCCGACCACTTCCAGAACGACATCTTTGGTGTGGACGATGGTCAGCACATCGCCCCAACCTGACAAATGGGTCCAGATCGGTTCGAAAGCCTCTGACGGCGCGATGGTCACACAATCTGGCGGTAGAATGGCCAGAATCTCGGCGGGCGTTACCCCTGCCTCCGTTGCAATGGTTTCCACCACGCCGTCAGGTTTTTCGGCGAGAGCCGCTCTGGCAACCTCAAGCGGTGAAAGGCGGGCAGTATCGACAGCGGCCATGATCGTCTCAGGCCGCCTTGGAACTGCGCGTACCCGTACTGTCTTCATGAAGGATCACTTCAAATCCTTCGAAATGCGGACCGCCAAGATATTGAACCTTGCTCTGCCCGGCATTGGCATGGGCCGCACGGAACTGCTCGGACTTCGTCCAGGCAACGAAGGTTTCATGGCTTTCCCAGACCGTATGGGACACATAAAGCGAGTGGTCCTCGCCCTTGGGGCCTTTCAACATATGAAATTCGACATAGCCCGGCACTTCCGCCAACCGGCCCTGACGATCACGCCACTGAGCTTCAAACACGTCCTCGAAACCCGGAACGACGCGAAAACGGTTCATTGCAATATACATAGTCTGCTCCACACGTTGGCTGGAAATGCGATGCTGCATAATTCCTCAAACCGGAATTGGCTTGAGGAATTATGCAGCAGATAGAAAGCGTTACAGCGTCTTTTGTGTATTTGACAAAACACACGGCGCTGTCATGCACCTGTCCTGTTGCGTCATTATGAAAACTTGTGCATTATAGTCAAGTTAAAATCCAGCCCGCTGTTGTTCGTCGTCATTCGTCACGTGAAGACCGGACCCGACGCCCGCGAAGGGGCTCGATCACTATACACAATCCAGCTCTGAAAACGCATGAAATGGCGTTGCCTGGGCAACCTTCAGGACGATACCTTGATGAGACCTTCTTCTCTTCTGACCTCGCTTGCACTTTTCGGTCTTGTTACCCTCCCACCTCCCCTCCCTTGGACCATGACGCCAACGGCCTTCGCGGCGGACAGCTTTCCCCAGGCCAACCGCATCGTCTCGATTGGCGGGACGGTCACCGAAATTCTCTATGACCTGAGTGCCGGGGACCGCATCGTTGCGGTTGATTCCACAAGCCTCTATCCTCCTGAAGCATCCTCAAAGCCCAATGTCGGCTATATGCGCCGCCTTTCCGCCGAAGGCATATTGGCCCAGAAGCCCGATCTCATCCTGACGGAGGCGGGCTCCGGCCCGCCCGATGCCTTGGCTGTGCTGGCGCAAAGCGGTGTCGCGCTGGTGAACATCCCTCAACAGCCTTCGGCGGAGACCGTAGCTCCCCGTATCCGTGCCGTCGGCGCGGCCATCGGCAAGGGGCCGCAGGCAGAGGCATTGGCAAGCCAGTTCGAGACACAATTGGATAAGTTAAAGACTGATCTCGCCCACCTTCCAGCCCAGAAAAAGCGGGTCCTGTTCGTTCTGTCCATCGCCAATGGTCGTATCATGGCCGCCGGCAAAGAGACGGCAGCCGATGCGATGATCCGGCTTGCCGGCGCCACCAATGCGGTGGGCGACAGCACAGGCTACAAACCACTCAGCGATGAAGCCGTGATTGCCGCAGCACCCGACATTATTCTCACCATGGAGCATGGCGCAGCCCCGCTATCCGCCGAGGAAATCTTCGCTTTACCAGCCCTTGCCACCAGTCCGGCTGCCAAGACGCAAGCCTTTCTTAGCATGGATGGGCTTTACCTGCTGGGCTTTGGGCCACGCACCGCCGACGCAGCCCGAGAACTGGCGTCCAAGCTGTACCCAGAGGCGACCATTCAGTGACGATTGCTGTGACCTCATCATCAAGGCTACCGGCATCGACGGGTGACCGCTCGCGCCGTGGCATGACAGCCGTGCTTCTACTGGCGGCCTTGCTTGTGACGGCCTGCTTCGTCTCGCTGATCAGCGGGCCGACCGGGGTTGGCTTGAGCGATCTGATTACATATCTCTCCGGGCATGACGCGCTGGCGCAGCAGGATCGTATTGTGCTGGAGGCCGTCCGCCTGCCCCGCACCTTGATGGGTGCTCTGGTGGGCGCAGGCCTCGGGCTTTCCGGGGCGATGATGCAGGGCCTTTTTCGCAATCCGTTGGCCGACCCTGGCATTGTCGGCATCACCTCCGGGGCCAGCCTTGCCGCAGTGGCGGCCATCGTGCTTGGCCCCGGCCTGCTTTTACCGCTGCAAACGGTACTTGGAGAGGAATTCCTGCCGATCATGGCGTTTTGCGGCGCCCTACTCAACACCGCCCTGCTCTATGCCATCGCCACCCGTGGCGGCCAGACCTCGACCATTGCACTAGTGCTATCAGGCATTGCCATCGGCGCCCTCAGCATGGCCGCAACGGGCCTGCTGATCTTCATGGCCGACGACCGGGCCTTGCGCGACATCACCTTCTGGAACCTGGGATCGCTGGGCGGGGCGACCTATGCCAAGGCCGCGTCAATCGCACCCTTCATTCTCGGTGCGCTTGCCGCCGTACCCTTCATCGCGCGTGGACTGGACGCACTCGTGCTGGGCGATGCCGCTGCTTTTCACATGGGAATTCCAGTGGAGAGGCTGAAACGCGTCAGCGTACTGATCGTTGCCGCCGCCTGCGGGGCCGCTGTGGCCGTGGCTGGTTCGATTGCCTTTATCGGCATCGTCGTCCCGCACCTGCTGCGCATGGCCATCGGCCCATCGCACCGTTTCCTTTTACCTGCCTCCGCACTGGGCGGCGCAAGCCTCCTGCTGATAGCAGACAGCCTTGCCCGCACCATTGTTGCACCGGCGGAACTGCCGATCGGCATCGTCACAGCACTGATCGGCGCGCCGGTGTTTCTGCTCTTGCTGCTTGGCCGCCAAGGGCGCGGCATGATGGAAAATTAGAGCATCAAAAAAGGCAAAGCGAGCACACCATGATAACCGCAGAAAATCTGACATTGCACCGGCACGGGCGTTTGCTGCTGGACAGGATCAGCCTGCGCCTTGTACCGGGTCGCTTCACCGTCATTATCGGTCCAAACGGCGCGGGCAAGTCAACCTTGCTGAAACTGCTCTGCGGCGACCTGAGGGCCGACAGCGGCAAGATTGCCTATGACGGTCAGGATATCACCCGGCTGAAACCTCAATATCTAGCACGCAGGCGTGGCGTCCTGCCGCAAAGCACCAGCCTTTCGTTTCCGTTTACAGCCCTGGAAGTGGTGCGTATGGGTGCCATGGCTTCAGGCACCGCCCGACCAATGCAGGCCGCAAGACAGGCGCTGGCACGGGTGGGCCTCTCAACCTTTGAAGCGCGCCCCTATCAGGCCTTGTCTGGCGGCGAACAACAAAGGGTGCAATTTGCCCGCGTCCTGGCGCAACTGCCAACAGCGGTCGATGAAACCGGCCCACGCGCCCTGTTTCTCGATGAGCCAACCTCAAGCCTGGACCTAACACACCAAATTTCCGTCCTGGAAATCGCCCGCACCTTTGCCGCTGATGGAGGAATGGTGCTTGCGGTTCTGCACGACCTCAACCTCGCAGCAGAATTCGCCGACAGTCTGATTGTGCTTGATGGTGGTCAGTTGATTGCCGAGGGTCCGCCGCAAACAGTCATCCGCGACGACATCATCGCCTCCGTCTATGGACTGAGTGGAACGGTCAGCCGCGCGCCGACCAACCTCCCTTTCGTCCTGCCGCAATCCAGGCTGAACATCCCGGCTTAACCAGCCGGAATCAGACATTCCCGATAAAAGTTATCCACAGGAATCCACAGCCATTTTTGGATGAAACTTTGAAATAATCAAGAACGAACCATGAATATTACGACGATGACAGAGAACAAAACAAGCTCAATGGTGAAGAAGCACTAGGCGCCGCCCAGCCACAAAAATGGCCAGGCTGCAGGCTTTGTCCGAAACCATAGCGCGACCGACGCGCGATCATTGGCGACGCATGATTTCATGTTTGAGAAACGGTGCGTGGCAGAGCAACGCACTGATCGCGCTACGCCGTGACGAAGGCCAGCCTTGCAGTCCACCGGATGGTTGCTTTTCCAGAATGAGCAGAAATTCAAAGCCATCCTTGGAGAAAAGTCCGTCCACATACCGCAATCCGACTGACGACGCTTTCGCGGCAAGGGCCGCGACGTCCTTTACCGTCTCTTGGTCGTAGACGTGATAGTGCTGCCTGAGGTCTGCGTCGATCCACTCCTGCGCCTGACGTCTTTGTTCGACGGGATCAGACAGCTGAAAGAGCGTTTGCATTATGTCTACATAGTGCTGGAAGTTACGGGCAGCCCGACCTTCCGAATCCCTGTAGTCGAGGTCCAGGTGATCACGCCGCGCCGGCACGCGGTCGACATCGTAACAGTTACAGCGAAAATTGGGCAAGGTTAGGAAGAGCTTGCCTCCGGTTTTGACGGTCCTTATCCATTCGCAGAGCCCCCCGACCGGATCGTCGAAATGTTCAAGCACGTGATTGGCGATGACGAAATCCAGCTCCCCATCGGCGTAAACCGAAAGATCGTTTCCATCGATAACATGCGTCAGCGGCACGAGATCCTCCGCAGGCAGATGATGGAGCTCGACCAACGTCTTGTTGGAAACGACATCGACATATTCGACCTGACAGTTTTCCGAGGTTTTTGTCGGAACCTGCTGCGCACCGAGTTCAATGCCCCGGCCAACGAGATACTTTCTTGCAAATCGATTTCGAATGGCAAGACGATTTTCCATCGAAGAAAACAAAATCATCCTGCTGAATAATGGGCGGGACAAAACATCATCGAGAAACCGACGCACCCAAGGCTTCATAGTATCGTCATCTACTGGCCATACCAGAGCACGTATATCAAACATCTTTCCTCACTACAGCACTGAACGGAAACGTGAGACCAGCTTTCAGGTCACGTCCGATGCGGAAAAAAATCATTCCCGTTGAAACGATAGCAGAGAAAAGTTGGAAAATTCCAGCAGATCGAATGGCTTCGCACTGATAATCAAAAGCGAGCAAACGCAAGTGCAGCGCCCGCAAAACAGTCTCAATAAAGAAACCATCCAATTCAACGCGATGTTCGCAACATCAGAGCTAAGGAAATTAAATCAGAAACATTGAAGTTACTGAAAAAATGGTGGGTGATGTAGGGTTCGAACCTACGACCCGCTGATTAAGAGGCGGGGCGTAAATTCATTAATTACAACATTTTACGGGCATAATGTCTGTAAAAAGCAGCCGAAAAAATCCACATCTTTCCAAGGCCGTCAAGAGCGAATTGTAAAATGAAATCCACAGATTTCGCTCAATGTGGATAACTCACCTTCACCGCGATGCGCGGCCCAACACATAAACATCCAATCCCAAGCTGAACGAAAATTGGATTGCAATCGTCCCAAGGTGGTGGTTAGCTGCCACCTGTGATTTTGGGGGGACGATCATGAACCTTTCTAGATTGATTAAGACCGGGCTAACTCTCAATGATGCTGAAGCTCCGGACCCGGTGGCAGCCGTCGACGCGGTAGTTGAACCGCCACCGCTACTCACTAGGTCAGACATCACCGCTGCCGCAAAGTCTGAGCGTTTAGTCATGGAAATTGGCCCTTTTAACAGCCCGGTAGCAATTGGCGAAAATGCGCGATATTGCGACATCATGACCACTGATGAGTTGCGGCAAAGAGCGATCAAAATTGGGATCGATCCAAATACTGTTCCTGCCATCCACTATCATCGAGAGCCAGGCATCCTAGAAAACTTCCCTGAAAAATTCTCTGCGGTCGTCAGCTGCCACTGTATTGAGCATCAACCCGATCTCATTCATCATTTTCAGCAGGTCGCAGCAACTCTTGAAGATGACGGTCGGTACTATCTGATCGTTCCAGACAAGCGCTACTGCTTTGATCACAGCATTCCCGTTTCAACATCAGACGACATTGTTATGGCCAAGGGCGCGACCCGTCATCCCTTGATCAAGGTCATTGAGCACCGGGCTATCACGACACACAACAATCCAATTCGGCACTGGAACGGTGATCATTTCGACAATGATTGGCATGAGACGCAACCAAAGAGAGCCCTAGCAGCGATAGCTGAATACCAAGCGGCAGATGGAGGTTATGTTGATGTTCATCGCTGGCAATTCACACCCAATTCGTTGGGTCAAATCATAAATGAATTGCAAACTGAAATTCCTTTTTCAGTTGAGCAGATCAACGAAACACCGCGCGGGATATTCGAATTCGTGGCTGTCCTGAAAAAATCATAAGCATCGCCGCGCATCAAAAGCGCGCGGCGATGCTTACGGTACCATTTAATCCGATCATTGCTGTCGCTAAACAATGAACAAAGAAGATTGCCACGACAATACATCGCGATCTTCTTGAGGCGTCTCCGTAGCGCACTAAACAGGCCATCAGTTCGCGCAACACTGACCAGACAAAATCAACCATCATACCGCCTCCAATCGGAACTGCTTGATTATCCAAGCAATCGATTTTGTTATGGTCTTAGCAAGTGAGATCACCCAACGGCAAAGCATTATAAAAGTAATGAGGTGCCAACACAAAAACACACAGATGAGAAGAAATCGTTGCAAGCCATTATCATCGGCCGCAAGCACGGACGCGACAAGATAATATCGAATGACGCACCAGACAAAATCAAACATCAATTTCCCCTCAAATCATTCGATTCTCTATTTTATTTCGGCGCTTACAAAACCGTGACCGACACATTGTTGTTTGTACCATTATTAACGAGGCCATTTGAGCCAGTTGATGTCGATAGATTGCTCGATCCAATATTTCCGTTCGAGTTGGTGAGAAGCACGATACCATTATTCATGCCCGTTACCCTGTTGTTCGATATGATCGAATTACCCGTATACTGCCCGAGTTGTATGCCAGCCTGACCGGTGAAAGAGCCCTTGTTTTGCACTTCTATTTCAGTGAACGAGTTGTTCGCTACACCCTCAGTCGCGGCGCTTCTATTGGCGTAGATACCCATTGCGTTGTTGGCGCTAAGATAAATCACAGTCCCCTGAACTTTGATTTGTGTGACGTTGTCGAAATCCATGGCCCGACCCGTAACATTGAAGTGACCGCCACTGACCCTGCACCACGGCTGCGCTGTTTCACCAGAGTCAAGCGTTGCATACCATTTGAGACCATTGGAACAATCAACAGCAATGGGGTTGTCGAAGGTCAATCCCTCAAACCGACCGGCTACGTTCGCCAATATTGATAGGTTTCGACCGCGAAGGTTCCTAAACGTGTTGTCGACGCTGTTTTTATTTCCAAGAACATTCACCAGAGTTCCACCAACTCCAGATTCCGGGCCAGATCCATAGATGTTTTCAAGGTCAAAATAGGAGCCATTGGTAATCTTAAGGCCGGAACCCCAATATTTAGCATCAGCCAACCGACCCGAAAAACTGAGATCCCTTAGGATACGTCTGACAGACGATCCGGCATCAGTGCCAGCAAGAGAGTCTGGATAATTGATATGGAGACCGACACCAGCACCCGAGGACAACTCCGTCTGAAAAGATAACCCCGTTACCTGAATAAGCGTCTTATCCGCCTGCATTTGCGATGCTGCCGCACTTATCTGGATCTCCGCTCCGTTGTCAGACCCAAAATTAAAGATGGATGCGTGCGCACCACCACCGTCTATAACGCAGTCGGCGCCCTCAGCGAGGACATGCGTAAATGTTGCAAGCTTGAATAACCCACGTGGGGGGTCCACTTTTTCATTTTCGGCCAAAGCGTTGGTCAAAGCCGTAGTGTTGGCAGATGCGGCAGCGGATGCAGAAAAACCCCACCATTCCGGATTGACGTAACCGAGAGGCAATAACTTTAATATATTGAGCGCAAGAGGAGCGCTTGCGGTATCAACAGTCAACGCCTCTGACTTTGCAGGCACATCCAGGTTTGCGCGGCCATTCGACTTTTGCGTGGCATCCAGACCCTGTGCCGCAGTATCCACCCGCAGGCGATTGCCCAACGCCGTGGCCGTGGTTGTCGCAAAATTCGGATCATTGCCCAGCGCTGTGGCAAGCTCATTCAGGGTATCGAGCGCCGCAGGAGAGCTATTGACCAACGAACTAATGGCCGCCGAGATATCAGCGGGCGTGGCTTTGGCCGCAAGCGCGGCAACCAACCCTGTGATCGTTGCCATTGCCTGTTCACCTGTATGCGTCGTGCGATCGCGCAGCGCGGCATCAGCGGCATTTTGCGTGGCTCCGGCTGCCACCCCATTGAGTTTGAGTTTGTCGGCAGCAGTCATCAGCCCGTCGACTGTTTCTGTCACCAGATCGTCGGGCTGGATTGCCGTGTCTGCTTTGCCACCCTGTCCGGCTGACGCGAATTCGGTAGCATCCAATTCAGCTGCGCTGCCCAGATCCATTGCTTCGCGCAAAGCGATCTTCAATTCGCCCGCATCACCATTAAGGTCGTATAGAAATGCGTCTTTGCTCTGGACCTTGCTCATGCGGAAGCCTCCAGGGGCGCATAAACGTAGGCCCCGTTGCGATCAATCAGGTAAAGTTCGGTGGAACCGCTGCGCACGACCCACCCCATGCCATCTGGCAAGTCCTCGGTGGGCACGATGGGTGTCCAAGAGTAGAGAGACCCCAGCGATTTACCGGGCCGGCCAAAATGCAGGGGCATGGATCAATCACCCTGCATTTCGATCCGCAGGGCACTGTCACCCTCCGGATAGCCATAGACATCGCAGGCCTCGGTGAAGCTGGCGGCGTAGGGCTTCAAGGCGGTCATAGTCATGAAATGGAAACTGGAGTCACTGGCCGAGGCATCCGGGTCCGGCGCAACGTCCGGCGCGCCCGATCCAACTTCAACACGGCGGATGTAGAGCGTGCCGGTCTTTGGCAGGTTGACGAGAATATTCAGCACTCCGCCGGCGATCAGTGTCCACTGCGAGGCCGGACACAAGACAGCACCATCTTTCAGGGCCATGGGAAATCCTTTCGCCGCCAGATCTGGCGGTTCCATCAAGGGTTTGAATTTTCGAATTACATTGCGATGCCTGCCCGATCAGGGCATGCGGTCAGCTCGGCGGACGCTGCCCATAAAGCTGGCGCTCGAAACGATCCTGACGGTCGCGCATATCCAGCAGCAGGTCGCGGGCACTATAGGTGGTGGCCTGCCCCTGCTTCAGTTCATCGATCTGCTTTTGCATTTGCGCGCGCTGCTGATCTTCCGATTGCCATGTCCGCTCCAGCTCGGCACGAGGGACCTGGTCCTTGCGGATGGTATCGAGCTGCGTATTCACCTGGTTGAATTTGTCGATCAGGTCGTTGCGAGACACGACCCGGTTATTTTCATAGGTCGCTTTGAAGTCGGTGAAAGCCGCGACGGACAGAGCATTTTGCGCTGTGACGCGCAAATCTGTCTTCGTCTCGGAAACCGCCTCCTTGATCGGGCTGAGAGCCTGCGACCCGAGCGCAACGATAATCCCGAAACAGACGCCGGCAGCAGCCCATATCACCGGCCACTGCGTTTTGCTGGAGCTGCGCAATTCATTCGACAAAGCATTGATCGAGGACTGCACGCTCTGGAAGCCGGTGTTCATGTTCGATCTAAGATCGACAATGTCCTTGCCCTGGTTTTCGACGCGCTCGCTCAACCTTGCCCAGGACGCCATCGGGTCGAACAAATTGGTGCTGGCTGCCACGTCCTGTTCTCCTGTCGCCATCAGCCCCTAATTCCCTTGCAATGAATTGATCGTAGCCGCCTTTGCGGCATTCAAGGCACGGCAATCGGCCAGTGCCTTTCTATCCTGGCCCCACAGCCGGTATTCGTCATCCCGGTCCACTCCGGCCGGGATGTATGCAAGCTCGGCGCAATCGGCCATCACGGCGGCTGATACGTTCGGCTTGCGATCATGGCTTGGCTGCGCCAATGGCATTGAGTGCGTTCCGCACCCCGTCAGGGATAGCAGGGCAGGCAGAAGTGCCAGCAGCATTCGGCTTCGCATTTTTTCGTTTCCTCTCATCGGCAAGCGCTGCTTCCAATCCGGCGACCTGCCCGACATGCGCGGCAATGGTGGTGACCAAAGCCGCGTCGGCGGCATTGATCTGCTTTTGCTGGGCTTCGACCTTGGCAATCTGCTTCAGGTCCGCCCGGCGCTGCGCCTCGGCCCATTGCTGGCGGACTTCGATGCGACCAGATTCCTTCGCGGCGGAAATGCCATGCAGGTGCCAGGCGAAGAGCGCGGCCAGCGCGCCGATCAGCACCAGGCCGCGCCAGCCAATGGCTTTGAGGATTGTGAGGGCGATGGTCATGGCCGCCCCGAATCTCTGGCATCAAACGGCCGGGCTGGTGGCTCATATGGTTCGGGCGGGCACGGATCGGCGGCTTGCCGATCTGGCGCGTAGGGCGTGCCGGTGCGCATGGCGATGATCGCGGCGATATCCTGCGCCGATGCAAAACCCGTGAAAAAGAACGCCATTGAGATAATGGTGATCATCCATCCCCAAGCGATGGTCTGGTTGACCATCGTGTCAGGAGCGTTCTCCATTTCCATCAGCCGCCAGCAAGCGAAGATGACGATGGGGAAGATCAGGCTTTTGCGCCAGGTCCAACCCGGCTCACCGGATGATTTTGCCTCTCGCCCGCGCGGACGCAAAGCGGCATTCATTGGGCACCTGCCAGCGCGCTGTTGAAAGCCTTGGCATAGCCGGCGATATCCTGCGCCCTATCGAGCCGGTTGATGATCTTCCGGGCATTGACCCAATCGGAACCCTTGAGGGTAAAGTGATCTGTCAGCCGGTCACCAGTGAACAAACCGCCAGTCATGCCTGTGAACATGATCTTCACCGCCACCTGGTCGACCAGCGCCCGGTCGGGATTGCTGTCCAGTCCAAAGGTCTCGTAGTTCCCTCGGCCAGTGATCTGCACCAGTCCTCGGCCACGATAACGCCAGCCATCGCCACTCTCCTCATCACCATTGCCGAGCCGGTTGGCATAAGCACGATTGGCAATCCGCTCCGGTTGTCCGGCGTAAGCCTGCGCATCCCGCGCCGAAAAGTATTTCGGAAAGGTCTTTTGCAAGCCCAGCGCTGAATATTTCAGGTTTTCCGAAACTGGCTGCATGGCCTGGCCAGTCTCATGAAAGGCCGTGGCAAACATATATGCCAGCCACCGGATATCGGTCAGCCCTTGCGCCACCCATTCATCCAGAATGGCATCCATGCCCTTTACCTGCGGGTCGGAAAGCTTTCCGCTAAACAGCGAAATGCGCACCGCCGCGAAAAACTTCGCGCGATCCATGATCGTTTCCTTATGTTCGTTAAAATCTACCGGCTGTCCTGGCCGGCCTTGCCTTGCGGCTCGCTCAGGCTGATCGAGGTCGTGTAGCCGGAAGAGCGGGAAAGCTCATCGGTCACACTCTTGATCGTATAGGTTCCATCCACACCGGCGCGGAGGCCGGAAAGAATGCACTTGCCGCCCGGCTGCGGGGTGGCATCGCCATTGATGACAACCGATCCTTCGGCCTTGTCACGGCTCGCTTTCCTGGCGCCGGATTTGGCCCGCCGGTCGGCATGGTCCTTTGACGAGGCGGAAAACCCGGATTGCAGATCCGCGTCCACCTTGTCGCCGCTGGCATATTGCGCTGCCAGACGAGCAGCCTTGTCGAGGTCGTAATAGGTCTCGACCTTCTGCTTGATGCGCGGGCGGTCCGTCACCGGGGCGAAGCCCGTGGCCGAAAGCAGGATTGACCGGGTGACAGTGAAGGCCGAAAGATCGGCCCCGGTCACTGCCTTGCCGTAGGGCACGAATACGGCGGATGTGCCGGAAATCCGGAAGATCGCCCCATGCTCGCGCGCCAGCCGCTCGCCAAAGGCAATGAAGCTTTCTGCATCCATTGCCTCCCAATCCAGAACCATGTCGGCATAATCAGCATGGACAGCAACCGATATCCCGGCGTCTTCACCTGCATCCTGAAGAACAGACTTCAAAGGCTTGCTGTCCCAGTGTTTTTCCTTACTAGCCTTCGCCTTGCCCTTCAACGAAACAGACCGGGCGGTCACCGAAAGCACCGAGCCGGAACCCCGATTTAGGGACCAGCTGGCCGTATCCACTTCACCGTCGAATATGCGGATCGCACCATTTTCCCGGCCAAGCTCGACGTGCACTTTCTGCCCCGTCTGCGGCCAGCGCAGCGTGCCGCCGCTGTCGTCGAGGTCAAATTGCGCGGCATCCGCCGTCTTGTCGACACCCTTGGTGATCGAGGCGGACAGCAAGACGGGCAGGAAGTTTTTCGTCACCACCCGCCCGTCGACCGACACCAGAAAATGCGCCTTTGCCATCAGTCAAACAGGCCCGTGACTTTGCTGTCGGTCGTATCGGTGGACAAGGCATCCTTGGTCGGCACGGTCAGTACCGTCCCGCGTGGGACTTCCGCGCCCTTGCGGGCAAGATCCTGGTTGAGCGACCAGACCTGTTCGCAGGCACCCGTGATCACCTCCCGGTAATGCCGCGCCAGCACGCCGGACAGGGTAAGCCCGTCGCGGCCAACGGTGATGGTTTCTGTATCGCTCAAGACACCAGCTCCCACAAAGTCGAGAAGTAACTTTCCCCGTCCGGCGCATCGGACTTTTTCAGCTCGATCTGCATATCGATCACCTGGCCGACACCCTTGGTATTCAGATAGGTGTGACCCTCGGTAATACGGGTGATGACAAACCAGCCCATAACCTCGCCATCGCCGCGCACCACCAGCTGCGGCACCTGGTTTTTCAGCAGGGTCTGCAAGGTCTTCAGGTTGGACAGGCCACCGAGCTTGTCGGGAAACAGCCGACCGGCAAGGGTCATCTGTTCGGGCCCCTCGCCCATGGCTTCCAGCGGCGGACGCTCGCCAATGACGGGCTTGTCAACGAAATCCGCCGTCGTCTCGCGCGAAACCCCATCGAGGTTGAACTTGAGATCGAAGGTCACCACGCCGATTTGATAGAGCATCAGGGTTGATCCAAAAATTGGCCGTTGGTCTGTTGCTGCAAGGCCTGCCCGGTGCTGCGCGGCATGCCGCCGCCCGGGTTGGCCATGAAGGAACCGAGCGCGCCAGAGATTTTCGAAACGATGGCAGACCCTATGGCGGCGCCGATCGCGCCCGCCTGGCTCTGCATAGTATCAGCCGCCGCCTTGCCAGCCGCGCCACCACCTTGGGTGATCTGGTCAGAAATCACAGTGCCAATGTTCGGCGCACCATTGGTGCCCACCAACGCCGCATCCATTTGCTGCTGGAGTAGTTCATTCTCACTTAAGGCAGACGCCACAGACCCGGGCGCCTTTGGCCATTGGCGCGGCGGCCCATCGGTAAATTCGGCCATCACGTCTTTCTGTTCGCCGCTTTTCACCCGTTTGGTCGCCTCGAAATAGGCGTTACCCGCCTCCCATGGCCAGGCGTTCGGATTGCGGGCATTCCAGGCGCCCTTATATCCGGTCGCCTCACTCTGCACCGCCTTGATGCGCTCACTTTCCGCTTCACTGGCTTTGCGGTTCGCATCCATCTGTTCATTAATGTAGCTCAAAGCCGGGCTTGCCACCTTGGCAACACCGGAGCCGACATTCTTCACCAGCCGATCCCACTCATTATTGAGATCCTGCAACTTGGCTTTGCTATCGCCAATGACCTGCGCAAAATCCCGCATGGTCGAACCATCGACATTTTTCAGGGATGCATTCAGTTTGTTCATTTCCTGCCGCTGCGTGATCAAACCGCGCACACCGGCCTGCATCTGCGCATCGGGAAACAGCAATGTCAGCTTGGAAAGATCGCCCTTGGTGGCGATCATGCTCATATCAAGCAAAACGTCGATCACATCCTTGCCGCTCTTGCGGGCCTTATCCAATGACTTCGGTAGGTCAATGCCGAATTTCTTGAACTTGGTGGCCGTATCTGCCGAATACATCTTCTGAAGGATATTTTGCAGATTGGTTGCCGCCTCGCCGGAGGTGCCGGTTTGGTTGCGCAAAACCTGCAACATCGCCACCATCTTTTCCAGACCGGCGGTCCCCTTGTAACCGAGGGTCGCGAAGGCTGGCAGCAGGCTTGGCAGTTCGGACGCCATATCCTTCAGCTCGAATTTGCCAGCCTTGCCACCTGCCACTAAAATATCGAAGGCATGCTGCATGTCCTTGGCGCCAATCTTCAGCGATCCGGACATCGAATCTGCCGTCAACGCCATATCGGAGATAGCCGCACCGGATGCCTGCGCCGTCATCGTTACCGCTGGCAGAAACTGCATCGCTTCATCAAGCGACCGCCCAGATGAAACCAGCGTCTCCAAACCTTCGACAACATCGGAAAAGGCCATCTTGGTCGTAGACGCGACTTCCTGAAGCTTGGCAATTGTCGGCTGAATTGCATCGGCACCCTTATCGGCGTTGATCACGATGCGGTTGACCCGTCGTTCCAGCTCGGCAAAGTCAACATAGGCCTTGCCCGCAGCGGCGCCAGCGATGGCAACACCGCTGGCAAGGCGCCCGATAACCGCCGCCCGCGAAGCCACGCTTCTGGCATGGGTTTCCTTCATCTGGGCAAGCCGCGCTTCCTCGGCAGCCTGACGCTCCATCATCAGGCGTTCCATCGCCCTGTCTTTATTAGACAGCCGCAAGCCTTTGCTGGACAGCATGTAGTCCCGCTCTGCCTTTTGCAGACGGCTCATATTGCCGATCACAGCCGATGTTTTCGCGCCGGTCTTGTCGACCAGATCGACCACCAGCGAGGCTTGCAACTTGCTCAACGGATCATTCCCGATCATGAAGGACGGCACGACATCGCGGTAAAGCTGAAACACAGCTTCCGCGTCTGGCCATTTCAGCCGCTTGATCACGACTGGATGCAGCCCGGTCAGGCGGGCCAGCATGGCGCGGGTGCCAGAGATTTCGCCGGAATAGAAATCATCGATGTCCTGCTGTTCCGGCAGCCGCATGGTAACGGTGGAAAGCAACACGCCGTCCACCTTCGGCTTATGCACCAGCGCGTAAGACCGCGATCCGGCGAGATCATCATCATAGTTGACAACCGGATCGCGCTCTTCGTCATCCGCATCAGGCGAATAGTAAACCTCGCCCACCGATGTGGTGAAGGCATCGAGGTCGACCAGCGTGGCCTTTGGCGTGGGGGACACTTCCGGCACGGCGGGCGCAGGCCCGGCCAGGGCCTGTCCCAAGGGATCATCAACCGGCTTGCGGCTGCGGCGCGGCTCGGCCATCATTCAATCCCCAACGCTACGCGGATGGACTGCGTTTCGTCATTGCCGAACTGACGGACGGTCGAGGTGAAATAGTCCAGATAGAACCACTCTGTGCCGTCAACGGTCAGTTGGTAATGGGTCACTTCCGTGATGCCGTGGTCGTGGCCGAAAGCGCTGGCCCGGTCGAAACTATCCGGCGTCACCTTGCCGACAATGCCCTGAATAACGGCCTTGGCCTGCAAGATGGCACCCGTCTGCTTGTTGCGCAGCACACCATAGGCGGTGAATTTCTGGCTCTCATTGCTGCCGATCCCGAGATATTTATAGGATGTCTCGGTAAAACCGGCCAGCTTGAAGCTGGGCTCCAGCGCGTTGAAGGCGCCAACCGTCCAGTTGACGCTCATCACAGCACCGCCGCCCAGATGCGAGACGGCGGCGCGTTCCAGCGTCGGCAGGCCAAGGCTTTGCAGCTTGACGTGATTGGTGTCCTCAGGGTCAGCATCGCCAACGAAGATGTTGACCTGTTCGAGGATAAGCAGTTTTTCAGCCATGTGCGTGTTTCCTTATCTCGCCAGCGGTCAGGCGTTCTGTGCCGCCAAGATTTCATCGATGGTGGCATCCAGCGCCGCCGCGTAAGGCCGCGAGGCCACGGTCAAGCGCTTGAAGACCGGGGCTTCCTCGAACTGCATATCCACGTAGATATGCCCGGCGCGCAGGTCGCTGGCATTGTTCTTGGATGGGTCGAACCGCGCCCGGAACCCGAGGATATCGCCGTTTGACTGCCGGTTCTGCAGGATGGTGGAAATGGTGTTGACGACAGACTGGATGGTCTGTGTGGTCAGATTGTACTTGCCGAGGTAGGAGCGCACGGTGCGCAGCACGGTCAGCTCGACAAAGTCGCGGCCACGGACCTTGTGATACTGGTCCCAGACGCTTTCCTCGGACAGATTGTCCGTGCCGATAAAGACGAAACCGCCATCGGAAATCGAGAAATCGTCGCCGCTCTCACCCCGGACGATAATGCCGCCATGCACCGCCAGGATCTGCTGGCCCTCTGTCGAGCCGTCCGTGAGCGAAAACCGCAGGTTCTTCTCGACGCCGGTAATTCCATAGACCGTCTGGTTGGCAATGGACTTGAACGGCGAGCCGTCGTTCTCGTAATCGCGGCGCACGAAGAGACCGGCTACACGCGGGCTCATCGGCCGCAACACATCCGTGCCGGTGCTATCAGTGGCATAGACGCCCCCGGAAACAGGAATGATCCGCATACCGGCATGGTTTTCGACCCAGTTGGTAAAGTCGTCCAGTCCAGCCGGGCCATCGGCAATCACTTGCGCCAGGATCTGGTTAGCCACGGTCGGCAACGAAGCCAGCACAGGGTTGGCGGCGCCATCGGCATGGGTCTTGGTAAAGCCCGGGCAAATCAGCAGGCGGGGATAAACCCCGACATCCGGACCGGCATCGAGAAAAGCATAGATGCCCGTGCCTGCCACCGAGGTGCCCGTGATATTGGCCATGGTCGCCGCATCGTCGACACCCTCGGCAACACGGACAACCACCAGGGTCGCCGCCGTCTGATAGCTGCCAAGCTGATCGTTGATGCCTTCGACCGCGTCGATGAAGCCGCCATCCTGATCGCAGAGCGCCAGAATGCTGGTGTCATTGCTGTTCAGCTTGACGCAGGTGTTCAGCGGAAACGCCGTGTTGAACGCCGTCTGATCGGCGCTGGCGGCCTTATCGATCGGCATGCAAATGCCAACGACGCTCATCTGCGCTTTCGAGGCCGTCGTCGCCTCGTTGGCGCTTCGGTTGATGGTAATGCCAAATGTCGGGTCGGTCATGACCGAAGCTCCTATTGCTGATAAGCCCCGGCCAGCGGGCAAATACGGCCATAAAAAAAGCCGCCAGAAAGGCGGCCGGATCGGGTGGGGTCAGTGGTCAGGTGGGCGGTTTCCAGGTGCCGACAGATTTCCCGGCGGCGATCCACTCGGTGATCGCAGCCCGAACCTCAACCGCCATTCCATAGGTGTCGCCGGGGCGGCTGCCATAGGTGCCGGAAACCTCTGTTCCGTCCTCGTTTTTGAAGACGATGGAGGCCACATAGAATTTGTCTTCCGTGGTCCTGTCGACGGCAGTCAGTCGCGCAAAACTCAGCTTCAACATTATCCAGCCCTCTGCACCAGGGAGATATTCGATCCCGCCGCATTGCCTGCGGAAAACCATATGCCACTGAGAACAGCCCCGGCCTTGCTGTCATTGGCGGTCACGTAGCTGAATGAGTTGTCCGACTTGAGACAAGGCACCTGTTGCGTATTGCGCACCGGAAGCCCGCCATTGGTTGAAACCAGCAGAACCCTGCCGACCGGAAAGTTGATTTCATTCACAGCACCACCCTGAAAGACTTCTGCTGCGACGAAACCAAGAGGATGGTCATGACCGGTATTGTCCACCGTGCCGGTCGTGCTGTTGCTGATCGGCTTGGCAGCCCCAAGTGAAATCGTCCGGTCCGCGCTAAGATCACCACCACCCGACATACCAACACCCGCCGAAACCTTGCGGACAAGCGGCGCATACATGGTGGAAAGATTCGAGATCGCCGACGATATCGAGGTCACGGCACTTGAAATCGCCGTGGCGACGAAGGCGGTGTTCGCGATCCTCGTGTTGCTGCTGCCCGGCGTTTGCGTCGGTGCAGTCGGGTTGCCGGTAAACGCCGGGCTTGCCAGTGACGCCTTATTCGAAAGATCGGATGCCACAGAGGCGGCAAAGTTCTTGTCCCCGCCAAGCGCTGCAAACAGCTTGGCCAGGGTATTGCCATCCGCCACCACGCCGCCGAGGATCGTCGCCTTAATCGCCTGGACCCATCCGGTCGTCGGGATCTTCTGCGAATTATCATCAACCTCAGGCGTGACCGTCGTCGGTGTCCCGGTCAGATTGGCACTGTCCAGCGGGGCGCGGGTACTGATCAGCGCCGTCAGTCCGGTCACCGCATCCGCATCGCCAAGTGCGGCCTGCAACTCGGTAATGGTGGCAATCGCGCCTTCCGCATCGGACAGGAACTGCGAAAGCGCCGCCTTCACATGAGCGGTCGTAGCAAGCGTAGCATTGTTGGCCGTGGCCGGCTGTGTCGGCGCGGTCGGGGTGCCGCTGAAGGCCGGACTGTCAATGGCAGCCTTCAGCGCCAGAGCGGTCAAGATGCTGGCAACATCTACATCGATGGCCGTCAGTGCGCTGATCAGCCTGGCAACATCATGCGCCATGGTGTTTTCGATGTTTGGCAGCGGATAGTCGCGGTTGCTTGTCTCAAGATCGACGGTCATGTTCTACCCTCAAAACGTCCAGGCGCGCAGGTCGGCAATGGCAGGGCGGGCCGCCGGCGTTCCGGTCAGCACCATTTTCAATCGTCCACCATCCGGCGCGGCATGGCTGGCAATTTTATAGGTGTATTCCACCCAGCCATCGTCCAGGGCCTCGGCCTTCGATAGGGACGCCGGAGAAAATGTGCCATCATTCGCATCGGCCGATACAGCCACCGTTGACCCATTTGGCAGCAGGCCGGAAAACACCACATTCAGCTCGACGCCCGATCCCATGGTGAAGCTGCGGCCGACATAGTCGCCCATTGCCCGCATGGTTCCAAAAATCACCGTGACATCCTTGTTCAGCAGCGGCGAAACCTTCGACGTGCCGGATAGAACAGCCGTGATAGTTACGGTTCCGGTGGCAAAATAATCCAGCTCCAGCGTCTGATCGACAGAGACCGTGTAGGTCGTATAGGTCGTGACGCCATCGGTTACCTTTGGCACCTTCACCTGAAACACCACGGAACAACTGCTTTCCGGCAGAATGACATCGGAGCGGATCAGAATGTCGGACACGTCAGCCACGACGAAATCACCGATGGCAATGCTTTTGGTGATCGGCGAAAAAACGGCGGCCCGCATCTTGAAACTGATGTCGCTGGACGGATGCAGCAGCCAGCTTTCATTGTTCGACCCGGAAAACCGGTCGCCAATCGTATAGGGCTGCGATGTCACCCACGCCTGCGCGCCAGAATCGAAGTCACCAAGCGTGGCGATCCCGATGGAATGGCTGGCATCGTCCGTGCGCAGCTTGAAGGCCAGATAGGTATCGGCAGGATTGTAGACCGGGCAATCCAGCGCCGCTTTCGTCCAGTCCCCGGTGGCAACGGAATTCATATCGATCCGCTTGTTGGCAAACACCGAATTGGTCGGAAAGCCGTTTTCCATTTCCACGAAATCGATATCAACAGGCTTGGAGCGGGTGCCGATGGCGCAGAATTTCACATCCAGCGACGTGATATAGCGCCCCTCAGTCAAAGCGTAGCTCTGCGCCTGCGGGTCGGAACTGTTATGGCCGCCACTCTCATGCTCACGGGTCACGGTCACAGTCGAAAATCGCTCAATGACGGTGGTGGTTTGCGTGGTCGTCGTTTCCAACCGGCCTTCACCCCGGAAGGTCGCCGACGCCGAAAGCCCTGCCCCACCAACCGCTTCGATCTTCTTGGTTCCAGCCGACACATTGGCCGGGATCTGGAACGTGCCGGTGGCCTTGCCGTTCACATCGGCGACGATCCCGCCCGGGTTCACGTCCAGCCCGTCGAAGGTGAGGCCCGACAGGTTCTCGCCGCCACCCATGCCGGTGATTTCGAAACCAATGTCGATCTGGCGCAGATAGGCAATCACCGTGCTGGTCGTGGTGGATGACACGGTCGAGGATCGGACACGGCTTTCGTTACCGGAGCCGAACACCTGCGTAACCGCCGAAAGCGAAACCGTCTGGGTTTCAGTCCAATAATCCGTCGACGGGTCAATGGTGATTTCGAACGGGACCGGGTTGAAATTCTGGTAGGGATTAATCTTTTCGCAAGCCGTATAAAGTTCCTGCGAAACAACCACTTCCTCGCTGTAGTCCAGCAACCCCCAATCAGCCAGCCGAACGGACCGCACATCGGCGTCAATTGCCACCTGCATAGAGCCGTCGAACACTGCTGCCGTCTGGGCGACCCCGAAATCCCGGTAGCTGTCATCCCAAAGAGGATCGGTAAACACCCCCAGCGTCGGCCCGGCAGAACGGGCATTGGCGTCGGATTTCAGCCGCTCGATCAGCACCAAGTCGATCACCTCGGAAAGCCTGTCCTGAAGATAGTTCAGCCGCTTGTATCCAATAGCCCGGGTCGCATCGTTGTTGATAACAGGCGTGCCATACCAATCATTCTGCACCGTGCAGAGCGACAAGGCATCTTCCGGCTCGGCGGGCGCATGCGGATTGGCAACCGAGGATATACCCTTAAGATAGGATAGCGAACCATCGGAGGAGATCAGGATGCGGTCATAGCGCGGCAATTTGTAGGAATATTCGAGGAACATATCCGTCCCATCGACACCGCCAGAAACCACAATCGTGGTCGAGGTGAAGCTGTCAGGTACAACATTATCATAATAGCGATAGGTCACCTGATAGCTCGACCCGGTCGCGGGCTCGGCACCAGCGGGAGACCAGTTCACGCTGTCACCGGATCGGATGTAATCGGTGTCCACCACATAGGTGGTCGAGAGCTGCACCACGCTGATGATGCTGACCACGCCGGTATCGGGCAGCGCGTCGGAAGAGCCACCGACACCCTTGGAGAGCGTCACAGTCTTCTGCCGGGTGATCACGATATCCTCGATAGCCGCAATCGGCGGGCGGCGAACGGTAATGGTGACCGTACCCGTGCCGCCGCTCGCAAAGGTATGGCCTTCCAGGCTGACCGATGCCACATCAGGTTCTTCCGCCACGGTCAGGCGGTTGTCGCTGCCACGGGTGACTTTCGTCCCCTGCACGTTGCAGACACCGGCGCCCACGGAAAACACCTGCGCGGCTCCTGTCTTGCCAAGCGCCGTGACGACACAGCCACGCACCACATAATTGCCATGGGCATCATAATCATAGGTGCCGATCTGCTTTTGCACACCGGTCAGCGTCGGCGGGGCATCCTGCGAAATCACAGAACCGTCGCGCAACATGGCATAGCTGTAGAAATCGCCCTCGCCGCCATCCGTCGCCGTCGCCCAGGTGATCGCCATATTGGTGCGCACCGCACCTTCTTCGCCGTAGCCTTCCGTGCCAGCGCCAAGGCCATAGAAAATACTGTCATCCGCCGCCGTCAGGGGCGAAGTCACAACCCGTACACCCAAGGAAACATCGCCGGTCATCGCAACACCCGTCAACGTCCGGGCGTCAACGCTACGCGGCGCACCCTTCAGATAGATCGAGCCCTGCGTGATCAGCACGGTTCCAGTATCCACGTCGACGACAATATCAGCGCCAGACAGCCGGTCGCCATCGGAGGCGACCAGATCACCAATCGCGCTGCGTTTCTTTTCCTCGATGGAAAATGCCTCATTGATATCGGCACCCTGCGCAAAGTCACCTTCGCCGAAATAGACGCGATCAATGCCCGGCCGATCCGCCGACCGGTCATGCACATTGGCAAGATCCGGGTACGTCCCGGTATCGAAAACATTGGTTGTCATGGATAAATCCTATTAGCCGAGGCTCAGAGCAGGGTTTGCGTAATGCACCGGCACGATCTGGATCGGATTGATGGTCAGCGTCACGGTCATCAACTCGCGCACCGTCCTGAAAAATGTCAGCGCGAAATTGGTTTTCCCAACCTCGACACCAGATCCGGCAATCACCTCGGAAGGCTCCAGCCAGGCCTTGTAAGGTTTGACGCCATCGGACAGCTCCAGCCCGTAGATGATGCTGATCTTCGACACGGTCTTCCCGGCCCCATTCCCGAATCTGGTCCGGACCTTATAAGCGACGGTCACCAGGTCATCGTCTGCGTCCGTCTGGTTTTCCGCCGCCATGATCACCCGGGCATAGCCGATCACATCCCCACCAGCGGCATAAAATGCGATAAAGGCAGTCTGCTGCAACAAAAGCCATGCCTTCATGGTCGTCGACGATCCGGCAGCCGACCACGGAATTGTCGCCTGCGACCACGCAATGCCGGGCCATCCCCCATCGCCAAAAGCCGAAAGCAGATCATTCCAGCCGAACAATTCCCATTCGTAGAACGTATCCTCGATGGCAACCGAATGGCTGCGGCCATGGCTCCATTTCACCGGATTGCCATCGATCCGTGTACCCGACGAATCTCCCCACAAGGCCCCGCCCCAGCGCTGACGGCTCCAGGCAAGGCCCCGAACGTCATAACCGAAATAGCCGCGGAAGAATTCCGCCCGGGCCGGGTCCGATAGATCGGCCAGATACCAGGCATTATACAGCCGCTGCACCTCGTCATCGCCGGGCAATTCACCCATGGCGATCTGATAAAGATGCCAGCGGCGGCGGCCCTTCACCTGGTCTTCGAGACGCGCGCCATAATAGGCAATCCAGCGCAGCGCATCGAGAACGGCTTTCGGCGTCCCGCGAATTCTCTGCCAGGCCCGGCCGGTATCGATCAGGTCTTCTGCTGTCGCAAAGAAATCGGCAATCGGCCCGAGCCCATATTCCTGCACCAGATAGGGCGCCACAGTCGCATTCAGCGGGCGCTGGTAGCGAAACCCGCGCACCGCCTCGATATCGCCAAGCGTGGCGTCGTAGGGATCGGTGGCAACGGCCAGCGCCTCTTCCAGCACCGTCGAATTGCTGGGAACAATCACCGCCGTCATTTCGAGCGACCCTTATAGGCAAGGGTGATCGTGCCGAATGTCGCCGCAGAATTGCTATCCATTACCACATCGACGGCGGGCGCGGTGATCGACACCTTGGAGACACCTGACACCATCAGTTTGGCAATCAGCCAGGCCCGGTTTATGTCGAAGCCGAAGCCTCCCTCGCTATCGAGCGCAGCCCGCAACACGGCTTCCAGACCATCGAACACGGCAACCGGCGTATCCGGCAACAGCCAGACATCCGCCACGACATCAACCGTGGTCTTGGTGCCAGACACAACGGACACGATATCATTCACGCACCGGACCGCGCTGGAGGTGACTTTCGCCGAGACCTGCGCCAGCAGCGCCGAAGATGGCACGCCACCCTCCGCAGTCGACAGAATGGCAACCTCAATTTCCGGGCCGCTGCCAGTCCGGTAAACCGCAACCGCATCCACTTCGGACGAAACCGACCGGGCCTGATAGGCATACCATTCTTCCGACCCTGCCGTGGATGATCCCTGATCGGCCAGCACGATACGCGACCGCAACTGCGCATCTGTCTCACCGGTCAAGCGGGTCACGCCATGGTCGGCGGCAAGAGCATCAAGATCGGCCCCGGCGGCAAACGCCAGCAGATTGGATTTCAGCACATCGTTGAAAGACGCATACAGCGCCGCCCGCTGATAGGCCTGAAACTCGATCTGCACGGCAATCGGCTCACCCTCCAGCGAGACAATCCCGGTCACATCCACACCGTAATTGTCTTGCGCCCATGCAACAAAGGCGGTCGCCATGGTGGTAATCATCGCCTCCGCATCGATGCTTTGCAGCATCTGCGGGGTCGGCAGTGTCGTCAGATCGACCATGATTTACCCTGCGATGATGGTTGAGGTTCCGTCAGAACCGAATGAAAGCGAAACTTCACCGGCTTCGGTCAGGTCGCCAAGATGCGCCCGTGGCCGATAGGTGCCGCGAATGGTCCAGGTCGAGTTTCCCTTGCGATCCAGCGCGTCCATGGTGACTTTGGTAGGCTTGAAGCGCGGTTCGAACAGCTCGATAGCCAACACCAAGGCCCAGCGGAATTTCAGGATCGTCTGCACATTCGCCGTCTGTCCAAGAATGGTTGGCACGGGCGATCCGACATATTCGCGCAAGACCCGCTCGAAATACCGGGTGGTCAGCAGCTTGCCGATGGCAACCACCACGCTATCCCAGCCGGAAACCCACTTTCCAGTCTCCGGGTCCATGCCGTATTGCGTACTCATTCCGCAAAAACCTTTTCCGAAGCCTCGACGATAGGCCACAGACCGGCAGACGAACCGCTGGATACGCGCACCCGGTCACCCAGCCGCGCCACCCGCTTGCCATCCGTCCCGGCCAGATTGACCCGCTCTCCATGCAGCTCTGTTACCCCGCCATTGTCGGAAAACCCGATCAGGCCGGAACCGAACGACGACAGGATGCGGGCATCAAGCGCCGAAGACGGCGCGCCATTGGCATCCGAAAACGTCAACGGTACCGCCACGCCCTGGCGCATATCGCCAAACGGCGACAGCAATATCATTTGCTGACCCTCGGATGGTGGCCGCCAGCTCTTTTCCGCACCCGCCACCTCCGACCATGGCCGCCATGGCGTCAGGAATTCGTTGCCAGCATCGCCCGCCAGTTTCATCCGCAGGCGGCGGCTATCGCCGTCGACCGCGTGAACCGTGCCGACCCGCTGCATGCCCTGCACCGCACGGCGCAAGCCTGCAACCTCGGCCTTCAGCTCAAGGATGATGTTGACAAGCACCTGGTCGCTCATGCGCCCGGAACCTCGATTTCCCCGGCGATGTTCAACGACACGTCGCTGATCAGAACTTCGATGCCATCATCCGGCGTGCCAACCCCGATCAGGGCGGGAACCGGCTTGGTGACGCCCAGCATCGCCTGCACCTCTTCCCATTTGGCAAGACCGGCGCCACCAGCCAGCGAGGCCGAGAAGATCCGCGCCAGATCGGCATATTCGTCCGTTGCGGTCATTTTCGCCAACCCGGTCGCAATCACCTCTGGAACATCCTGCCTCAATGATGGCTCGGCAATCGGGTCGAGCGTGACTTCAATGATCCGGGCCGCATGCTTTCGCCCGCTTTCCGGATCGACCATGCGAACATCGCTGATCCGCCCGAAATCGCCGATAAGACCAAGCAGGATCTGGGACCATTCATTTGCCGGGTCCGACAAAGCCAGCCGCCATTGCCGGTCCATCAGGTTCAAACTTGCTTCCAGCGCCGCATCCGTGGTGCCAATTTCCAGCATGGACATGCTGCCCGGACCGCCGTTTTCATCTTCCACCGCGACCGAAACAGATTTCGCCACGGCCATCTGCAATTGCAGCGTCATGCTGACATCCGTGCGAAACAGGCCGTCGCCAGTCGATGGGCTGAGGCTGTCCTCGACAGAAACGGCGATGATTGGCTTCGGGTCATCATCCATGATTAATGGCAACGCCATGATCAAACTGTCCTTGACGCGATCCTCGGCAATGGTCCGCCCAAGCAGTGCTTCCGTCGCGGCAATCTGGATCAGCTGGCGAACAACACCCATGATTAGACCTCCGACAGCCAGAAAATCACGCCGGCGCCAGCATCCTCGCCGGGTCGCACGACTTCGAAGACATCGCCGTTGGCACGCGAGATCTGGTCACCCTGTTTGGGCAACCAGGCAAGTGCTGCCCGGTCAAAGCTGACCGTCTTGGTTGCCGCACCCACGGTGGCGCGGCTGCGCACCACATCACCGCCACCCAATGCCGTATCGTCAGGCACGGAATCGAACCGCGCCATGACGCCGGTCTGCAAATCGCGGGACAGGTCGCGCCCCGACTTCATTTTGCTGATCGTCATCGGCGTGATGGTCGCGGGCTCACCAAGCAGAGCCCGCGTCATCGATGGCAAGGCAGCACGGGCAGCAGCGATATCCATGGATCAGGCCTTGCCCTGGCTGGACAGATCCAGCTGCTTGGCCTCATCAGCCGCCTTCTTATCAGCTGCGGCCTGCTCTGCCTTGGCTTTGGCTGCGGACTCTTCTTCGGCTTTCACCTTGGCAGCGGCTTCGTCAGCCGCCTTCTTGTCCGCAGCATCCTGTTCAGCCTTGGCCTTCGCGGCGGCCTCTTCTTCGGCCTTTGCCTTGGCAGCAGCTTCCTCGGCAGCCTTGTTGACGGCTGCGTACTGCTGTGCTTTGGCCCATGCCGCCGCATCGTCCTCTTCGTCGTCATCCTCATAGAGATAGGCGAACTTGTCGTCGATGAGCTGCTGGGCATAATCAGCCGGCACATCACGCGGGACGCGGGCAGCAACCCGTTCGTCCTTTTCCGCAGACATGACGGATGCAGGCAGAATACCGCCGGTTTTAAATGCGATCTTCAATGTCTCTTTCGAAGCCATTCGATCAACTCCTGTGAGAGGGGGAGAAATCGCCGGAAAACCGGCGATCATTTTGGCAAGGGGCTGATTAGGTGAGCTTCAGTGTCCGCAAGACAGCAGGCCGAGTGCAGATTGAAATCGCATTCATCTGCACTTCCAGATCCCGGCCTTTGCCGTTCGGCTTGGGTGTCGCACGGCTGTAGAACGGCAAACCGCGCGTGTTCACCGTTTCTTCGTAATCGGCCGGTGCAAACCGAGTGATAAACAGGTCAGGCACACCCTTAATGGTCACCCGCGCTTCATCGGCGGCAATATAAGGAGAACCGAGATCTGCCGTGGCCTTTGCACCCGTCCGGTAGCGTTCCCAGGTAGCGCCACCCCAAGTAAACACATCCGGCACATCCTCGCGCAACACCGCAGCGCCAGAGTGGTAGAGGAATGTATCGGTCACCGACTTATGCGTCCAAAGAGCACGATGGAAATCACGTCCTGTAAAGTTGTGAATGCCTTCATACGGTTCATCGAGCGCGTCTTCGATGCTGTAAATAACGTTCTGAAACAGTTGGCCGACCTTGGTCGATTCAACATCCAGCTCCAGAGAGACAGACGCCGGAACAGCAATGCCGAATTTATCGTAGAGATTAGCGAGAACCTTGCCACTCTTCGATAGGACGATGCCTTTGATACCACCAACGCGCTGGTGTTCCAGAGTCATCGTCAAATCGGCGGCATGCCGCTGTGCCTTGCGGTTGACCCGATCCTCCAGCACTTCAAGCTGATCTTCCGTGCCAAATTCGCGGACGTTCTGGACTTCATCAGCCAAAATGCTGTCATCACGCTGATAATGCGGGATGATAAACGGCACCTTGGTTCGGTTTTCGTCATCCGTTGTTTCACCAGCACCGCCACGCGCGGTCGGCTCGACAAGCGCCAGCTTCCCCTCGCGCATTTCGACGGAAACCATCGTGGTGGAGACGCCGTCTTCCTCGTAGATACGGGAAGCGGAAACCTGACCAGGACGATAAGGGATGGAGTTGACAGCGGCGGTCAGGCTTTCAAGGCTGAAAGGATCGCCGGTATGGACATTCGGTGCAGGCATGATCGGGTCTCCTTATCGAGCCTTGATGTTGACGGTGCGCAGCTGCGCGATTTTGGCGGCACGCTTGGTGGCGTCATCGACGCTGCTATGCACCAGGAGCATCGGCTCCTTCGCCTCCGCATCGTTGGTGACGCAAAGCGCCTCCACGTCCGCGTCGGTCGCATCGACGCCGTAGCAGAGAATGGCCACAGCAGCTTCCGCGCCGGCAATGGCGGTCACCGAAGCATTCGGCGAATAGGTATATTTGCCGCCCGCCGTAATCTTGCCGAGGATGGTTCCCGCTTCCAGAACACCGGAACCGGAAGCAATTGTCAGAACCTCACGGGAAATGTACCCGTTGCCCTCCGAGAGGAGGAACGCGAGAGGACGCGCCTTTTCGGTAAATGTTTCCATGGTCAGGCTCCTTTCAGGGCCTCACGGCGCATCGCGTAGATGTCCGTGGCATTGATTTTCGGACCAGCCTTGGCCGATGACTGAGAAGCCCCGGGCATGGCAAGATTGGCGGCAGCAATACGCTGCTGCTCATAGGATGCGCCTGGCTGGGTAACCGGAGCCGCGGCGGCAGGCGCTGGAGCCGTAGCCGCAGCAGGTGCGGCGGTGTTGGCACCGGCAACATTGTCCGTCACAAATGCTACGACCTGATCGGCCGTCATGCCGGGGGCCGTGCTGGCGAGTTCGAGGGCGGCGCTCATACGGGCGCCGTCACCCTTGATGCCGTCTGCCGACAGGATCGCATTGATCCGGGTCATGGCAGCCTGTACGCCATCGGCACCAACCTGAACGGCGGGAACGACGGCGGCGGTTGCTCCGGTCGCGGAAGCCGCGCCGGGCACTGTCTGATTTACAGACATGTCACCTCCAGTGGTTGATGCCTCAGGGATCAGAGGCGCTTCGGATAAGGACGCATTTGCGTCCAGCTCACCCTCGTCGAGGGCAAGGGGGTGCGATCCCGGAGAAACAATCCCCCGGATCGTGGCAATCAAACTGGTCATGGGATCAACTCCGGTTAACTTCCTTCACGAAGGCGTCGAACGCCTCGATGGGATCGCCGATGGCATCCACCAAACCCATGGCAAGGGCCTGCTTTGCGTCATAAACATCGGCTTCAGACGCCAGCGCCTTCGCCTTGGTGATCCGGTTCTTGCGGCCCTTGGCGACGGTTTCGGCGAATTTATCCCGCATCTGGTCGGCCTGCGCTTGCCAGCGGTCGGCAACATCGGCGGACAATGGTTCGTAAGGGTTCCCATCCGCCTTTTTCTTGCCGGAGCGGATGATGGTGACCTTGATGCCATCCTGCTCAAGGGCTTGCGAATAATCGGCATGCATGATGATCACGCCAATGGACCCCGCCCCGCCAAATTCCGGCATGACGATGCCCCGCGCCTGCGATGCCAGCAGATACCCCGCCGAATAGGCAAAATCTGTCAGGATCGCCAGGGTCGGCTTTTCCCGCGAAAGCGCCTGCATGGCGGCGGCTGTTTCAAACCCGCCGTTCACCTCGCCGCCATAGCTGTCATATTCGAAGACCACGCCTTTGACGCCCGCATATTTACGGGCCGCCGCGACTTGAGCCTGCAAACCCTGGTAAGAGGTCTCGCCAGAGGCCGAACCGACCCACCCACCTTTATGGACAAGGCTGCCTTCGACCGGGATGATCGCAATGTTGTCGATCATGTCGAACGGCAACATATTGGCGCGCTGATAGGCTCGCTCCAGTCGGTTGCCAACCTTGCCCGCCAGCGGACGGCCATTGCCGAAAGCAACATGATCCGCAGCGCCCGCCGGGTTGGCGATGACGATGGTATCACCGGCGATCCGGCTGCCCATGCCCTGCAAGAAAGCTTCCGCCTTGCGCGGATCGTAGAGCAACGGTGTGTTGAACACCCGCTGCGCGATATGGCCATAGCGAAAACTCATGACTTTCCCTCTAAAACCGAAGCCGCCAGCGGCGATTGGGCCGCCGTCCGGTGGTCTTTTCCTGGCAGGCGGCGGCAAGCCGGTTCAATTCGGCGTCAAGCGCCGACAAATTGGCCGATGAAAACACCACCTGGTCGCGGGTGACAGGTGACTGAATCGACATCTGGCTGACATGTTCGCCCGCCAAAGCCCTCAACTTCACCGAATACAGCGCCTTAAACAGGGCGCAGGGATCGTCCTGGTCGACCTCGACACCGTTGATCTTCACCAGCGCCATCACGCACCCGCCGTCTGTTCCTGGCTTGCGCCAGATTCGTTGGTGCCGGCTGGATCGCTTGGCAAGCCGCGCTCGAAAGGTGAAGCCATCCCCGCTTCCTTGTAGCGATTATGCCACCGGAGACGGCTTTCAAACCGCTCCTCGGCATCGCCGCCCAATTCGCTGATTTCCTCGGTTAGGTCGCCGGTTCCGTTGGCGATCCGCTCGCTGGAAGCCTTGGCCCGCTTCAAATCGTCGGCTGTCGGCTTGGCAGGGCCGTTGCACAGCGCCCATTGCACCGCATCACGGTTGGCGCGGTAGACTTCGAGACCGCCCTTGAAGGGAATACGCCCCTCCTCGATCATCTCATCCAGCCAACTACCGTAAGGCACAAGCACATGCGGCGCTGCAATCCGCTGGGTCCGGCGTTGGGCAATCGGCCAAAGCGCCGAATTCTCCATCATCGTCGAGGCATAGGTGGCAGCCGTATAGTCCAGCGTGTACCCGCCATAGCTGACACCAAGCGCGCGGGCCGTTTCCCGGTGCAGAGACGCCATGAAATCCTTGTAGTAGGAGCCAGGCGCCGTGATGTTCTTGAATTCAAGTTCCTCGCCGGGGGCGAGATGCGAAACACCTGCTCCGGCACCCATACGGATCTCCGATTCGGCAGCACGGTCCATCTGCGCACGAAAGTAATCGACAACGTCCTGCGCCATTTCCTTAGCCCCGTCCAAAGGACTGTCTTTGAGGCTTTCAAGCGCTTCAAATACCTCAGCGCTGGGCTTGTCACTTTTCAGAACCGCCGAATAGATGGTCTGCATGAACATGATCTGCGCCGTAGCGTCATCCGTGTTCTCGGCCATCAAATATTTCCGGAATGTCGGCACCAAAGGGGAAATCCCACGCACATCTTCGGCAGAAAACGGGTCGAATGCATGCAAGACAAGCTGCCGTCCATCCGCATCCGCCGCCGCATAGTCCACCGTATAGGTCATGCCGTCCCGGCATTCCTTGAAACGATAGACCTGCGGGCGACCATAGGCATCGTGGTATATGCCCTGATAGAGACCACTCATTTCGCTGGTATCCTGCACCAGCTTTTGCGGCGACAGCATCAACATTTTTGTACCGGTGCGGCAGCCAGGAAGGCGCTGCGCACGCGGCAGATACGAAACCACGCCGGTGCTTTCGCCGAATGCCAGCCAGTTGCGCATGCCGACATCTGTCTGCTGCGGAATGGTCAGCTTGGCACGGAAATCGCACTCACGCGGGTTCCAGCTCCAAGGCTTCCATTCCGCCTTCACCATTCGTGTCCAGGCTATAGATTCCATCTGATCGTAGCCGAGACGGCTCAAATCCGGCATCGGATTAAGTTGCAGCTCGACACCTATGGTATCGACCAGGATCTGGTCAGCGGTCCCGCGCAGCCGGCCGGAATTCTGCAACATATCCATGGCAAGGCCCGCCGCCCGCCACCAGATGCGCCGAACCTCGTCACGATGCTCCCGCAAAGACGCGGGACGCGAGGCAATGATACCGGACTGGCTATCGCGCATATAGGCGGACGAAGCGCGCCCGTTGCGGGGCGCACCAGTTGGGCGCACTGCGGGCGCGCTCACGCTACCCGCCTTCACCCTCACCCGTGGCTTTTCCGTCATTTGCGCTTTTTCCACCTGTTTTCAGTCGGTTTGTCTGCTCTGGCCTGCGCCGGTACCGACGACGCGGGCGCGGTAACCGGTATTTTCTGCGGCTCCGCTGGCCGATCCTCATGCAAGACCTTGTGGCTGGCCGAGGACAGCAGATCCGGCACAATCTCCGGCTCCAGCATGGCTCGCAGTCTTGCCCACTCGCTGGCATTCATTTTTGACAGGCCGAGGTGTTCCGCCATGGCCATCGCGTAGATGCGGCAATCGAGAAAGTGGTTATGCTCCCGCCGCTTTTTCCACTCTTCGTGCAGCTTGCCCTTCACCAAAGCCTGATGAAAATATTCCCCGGTGATCTGCTGGAAATATTCCTCGCCAAGCTCCTTATGGAAATGGCAATAGCCGGATGGGTCCTGCGCCTCTCCAGCCGCTAGACCAATCTTGTGCAAATTGCCGTAAAACTCTGCCTTCAATGACCATGTGCCGACCGGCCAGGACATCGCCGAACCGAACCGCTTGCGCTTGCCCCGTTTGGTAACGGTCTTGCGCGACGGCAGGCCGATGGCCGGTAGGCCTCGGCCTGGCTGGCCCTTCGTGGCATAGGCATTCGGATGGCGGCGGCACCATTCCATGACCTGGTTGGTTCGCCAGCCAGCATCAACCGCCAGTGCATCGATTTTCCGCAGCACCCCGAACGCATCCGGAAATTCCTGCGAAACGAATTCCTCAAACAGCAGCCAAGCGCCCGCTTGCGGGTTGTCCGTCGCGCCTTCGAAGAATTCGGCAAAGACGTTCCAGCTCTGGCGATCTTCCCCGAAAGCAACGCCTTCGCAGTAAATGCCGTAGCCCTGAACGTCTGCACCGGCCACAAACAGCAGTCCGCCAGATGGGATGACGCCGGGCTTGTAGTCTTCCCGCCGCTCCATCAGCCGCTTGTGGTCCGGTGCATTGCCCTTCATCTGATATGGCTTGGCCAGGATCAGATTATGGTAGTCCTTCGCGCCGGCCTCACCCTTTGCCTCGTAGCTGATCTTGTCCTCGGCAATCGCCTCGTAGGACATCATCAACGACATGAAGGCGTCGACATGGAAGCCAGGATGACGATCCGGCCCGGATAGAGACGGAATATACCGCCCTTCCCGCACCGCAGATACCCGCTCCATTTCCGAAATATGATGCCCGCATTTCACGCAACGCATCATAGATTTATGCGGCTGGCCCCGGTTGATCAGAAAATTCTGATCGTCCTGGACCTGCTCAACACCGCATTCCGGGCATTTGATATGCCAGAATCGCTGGTCCGAACGCCGGAACGAACGGTCGATACGGCAATGGCCAGGCCCCTCGCCCAGCGCATCGCCACTGTCCAATTCCGGCGTGGACAGCTCAAAAATCTTATAGGTCTTCTGACGGCGAAACGCCGTGAAGCGACCGAAGAACAGGTTTTCCGGATCAGCGCCATTCGGCAGCATGTTCCATTTGGACACCTCGTCCTTGACGCCAAACCGCGCCGTCTTCGCCGACAGATCCATGACCGTGTTGGCATTGGCCAGATAGATCGCACCGCCGGCGAATTTCTTCTCATACGTGGTCGATCCAACACCGGAACGGCTGGTCGACGGGTAGATCGTCTCTTTTTTCGTCTTCTTCTGCCAGGCGTCAATCAACGGCTGGAGCTTGCCAGAGTTGATGTCTTGCAGAGCATCGATGCCGGGAACGCCATACAGCGCGTTATCCGGGCAGGTCTCCGCAATATACATCATCCAGGACAAAGCCAGAATGGACACGCCCGTTTGCTGCGACTTTCGTACCGAAACCAGATTGCAAGGATGCTCCTGGCTCAGACATTGCGCGATCTCGACCAGATATGGCGCATCCGCCGCTGACCAAAGCTCACCCTTTTTCGGCCCGTCCACCAGCACGACATTATGGGTCAACCAGCGATCAAAGGGCACTGGCGGTGTCGGTCTGATGGCTGTCGCCAACGAAGACGCAACACCACGCAGCGCACCAGGATGAACGGTCACGCTTCCTCTTCCTCGATCAACGGATCACCGGTCGGCGCTTCGCTGGCAATCGCCTCCAGCTTGTTCGCCATCTCGTTACCCATCTCGAAAGCGATTTCCCGCAACAAGACCCGAACGCTATGCACGCCCTCTTTCGAGACAGCCAAGGCAATATCGTCCGCCCGGTTTGGCAGCCGCCGAAGAATCGCCTGTAATTCTGCGCCAATGGCAAGAACCGCAGCGTCCACTTTGTCCTTTCGAACAAGTTGTCCGCGTTCTTCCTGGTCCCGCAATCGCTCACGGCCAAGAGCCAACCACTCTCTCTGCCGGCGAGCCTCCTCCAGTCTGTCACCCTGCGGCACCTGCGGCCCTGCGCCTGCCGCCGCCTCATCTGACCCAATAGGCCGAACAGGCGCAGAGGCCTTGGCAGGGTTGATATAGCGCGCCCGGTAATGGTCGTAGTGCGCCAGAGACACTCGCATTACCTGCCCCTGCGGACCCCGATCAACCGGAGTATCCGGCTTGGCTTCCAGCAACTTCTTGACCGCCTTGGAAATCGCAGCCTTCGAAACACTGTCCCGCGCCGCAATTTCGGTGATTGACCACATCACATCAGACATCGATCACCATCACCTTTCAGCCGTCAACCCCGTCAACCGCCCCCGTTAACCCCGTCAACCCCGTTAACCCAACATTCAAACCACTGAGACTGCCAGAAACCCGGGCACAAATCTGTTCGTGGGTCTGTCGGGCTTGGGTACGGTCCCTAGACCAGGGGGGGGTGTGGCAGGGTTGCCACACCCTGCTTTTGGGGTCGAAATCGATGCAAAAATGCAACGTTTTCGCTTTCAAGTTATTGTTTTTATTCGAAGAAACCGGGGATCAGATACCCGATCTCATGCATGACGCGCGTCGGCAGGTTAGTCTCGACGGTCTCGGTGAAGACCTTGGCGCTTGCGCCTGAGACCATCTCGGCTGGAATGACCACACCAGAGTTTTGAAGCTCGATAGGGTTGCGACCTTTTCCCGCCCGGCGGAAGACGTGACCGTGAAGGGAAGGTGCATTCACCCGACCAGGGAAACGCCCGCCCTTCATGAATGTGCCGGCGAACAGGGTGCGCTTGCCGAATGGGGCAGCGGTCACACCAGCCTTGGTTTCCCGGGCCTTGAAGTATTTCAGGGCGATATCGCCGCCCCGAGATGTGATCGTGTAGTTGAACGAGGCATCGGTAAACGAGACGATCTCGCCAGTGTCCCGGCTTATACCCGTTCCCGTCGCCTTTCGAACCTTCAACGCCTTCTTGATGACGCCGTATGGCAGTCCGGTCTGCTTTGCCAGTGTGCGACTGACCTGTGTCAGGGCTTTGTCACCGGTATGATTGACCGCACGCTGCAAGACGATCCGCTTTTGCGGGCCATCCAGCCGCCCCATGGCATTTTCCAGACGCTTTACGCCGGATACATCGCCCCAACGAACGGTCAGATCAGCCATGACATACACTCCGAATTGATCGAGGCGACCGCTGGGCCGCTTATAGATGTCTGGTCGTGTACCTTGCTGCTAACCCAGAACAGCACCAGGCATCATCGCCTCTCACTGAAAGCCGCCATTACAGCGGCGGGGCTCATGGTCGCCTCCATCGGCTGGAAATGCGAAACCCGCCGAGCGTTTCCGCCAGCGGGTTTTTCTTACCTTTTTCAGTGTGTTCAACCTATGTCAAACTTTGGCCGACGTCCATTGACCGCAATTGCGATTATTTCGATGTATTTTCAATGAACTATGCACATTCCTGCATTTTTTCTTCGCTCACCCACGGCTCAAGATCCGGCTCGAAGGGCAGAATTTCATGGGCTAGCAAATCAGTTTGCAGATCAGCGGCGAGGATGGCGAGGGCTGCTTGCCATTGTTGCCATTCCATCCGGTCGAGGATTGCGCCCCGGATGGACGATGCAAGCTGGTATTTGTGGTAGGCACCACGGTGCGGTTTGCGGGCACGGCGGTTATAGCCGTCCGTTTCGATGGTGTAGGACCGGCCAAAGGCATCCTTCGATGTCCTCTGGCAAAACCAGCGTGGCGTGCCATCCTTGTCGGCAATCATGGTTTCGCGTGGTTTCGATGCCTGCCAATCGGGGCCACGGTTGAGAATGGCGCATGTGGTGACCAGCGCGGCCACATGACTGCCAGCCAGCCTATCGCCCTTGATCATCACCTCGGCTCGCACACGCTCAACCTCGGCGGCAACCAGACCATGGTCATCCGACCATTCCGGAAAGAGGTTCCAGCCTTCTGGAATATCCTGGGCGACAGAAGCCAATTGCCGCACAGCGTCCCCTGCCCGCACTGCGTCGGCGTGCGGCAAGCCATCCTCAATGAAATCCGGGATCACACCGTACCCGTTCGGGCTGCGGTCAATCATCGTGCCCAAAGCCGCGTATGAGCCGATCATCCCCCAAGACGATGGAATTGAGGCCAGACCGACATTTGATCCAGACCCGACTTTGCACAGTTCTTTCGTGAAAGCCCAATTCAGAAAGGCTTCAATGCTCATTTTCTTCATGAGAAATACTTTCTGACAGTTTTGACAGTTGACCTGACAGTTTATTGACAGTTATGTTTATATATTACAATAAGTTAGACAGTTTTGACAGTTATTTCACACATACATATAGAGAAAATCCAGCCCCAACCTCCCGACCTCCCCAAACCCTTATACGTATAGGGTCGAAAAACTATCCGAACTGTCAGGATTTGTTGATATCGTTGGTGAATTTCGCCTTAAACTGTCGGTGTGACTGTCAGATGAACTGTCAAAACTGTCAGATTTCAGACAGTTATTTCGACTTTCCCGGTCGGCGAGGGGGTTCCGGGGAAGGGCGTTGAGCCTAAGGGCCGACGCGACAGACGCGCGCTACAACCGTGGTAGTTGAGGTTTTCGAATAAGCCAAGACTTTTGTGTTGCGCCGAACGTAATTCGGCGGAAATTGCGGCGATAGCCTGCGCAGCTTCAGGGGTTGCGGGGTTTGCTCACATAGGCGGATCAACATCAGGCATCGGACGCTTGTATATTTTTCGAAACAGTTGTTTGGCGATGATGGTGGCGTCGGCAAATCCAGTAGAGCCGACCCCCGCGCAATCGATCCGATAGTTGGATGCATCACTCGAATCCAACGTCGCATCGGACGCCATAATGACTATTCGCCATGCGCAAGCGTTGACAACATCGACCTGCACGGCGCTGTCACAACCAGTGCGCTGGCAGTAGGCAACATTCCTCTGGCCTTGATAACTTCGTTTCAGCGCCAGTGGATACCATTTGATGAATTGAGCCTGCTGCACCTCGCACATCTTCATGTCATCCGCCAAGGCGCAACCGGTCAGAAACTCACTGCCGGGCTTATCAGCGGCCGAGGGTGCGCCAACAGTTGCCAATAATACACCCACGACCAAACCAGCGCGCTTCATCCTCATCCCCTCCATTGTTTGCAAAAACTGCAAAGAACCCACTGGCCTGAATTGATGCCATGATGCAACCTTAAGCGTCAATGCCGGTCAGAATGGGCTTCCATAGCTGTCCGGGCCGCTCGGGAACGGTTCGTCGGAATGGCGGGACAGCGGGGCGCTTTGCTGTACATCTGGGACGTTGACGAGAGATATGCCACGATACAGCACGATACCAGAGGTTCGATCCTTGGCGAATTTTTTGCCCATTTCCCGGCCAAAGACGGTGACATTCATCGGCTTGCCGCCCTGGTCGATGGTGAAGTCGCAATAGGCCTGATACAGCACCTTGCCCTCTACAGGCTCGGCGTTCTCATTCTTGACCACGCAGCGCGCCACAAAAGCCGCCGTGCGGTCCATGTCATCGCGATACTGCTGCGTTGCCACCTTGACGGCTTCGGGGATGACAAGACCTTCCCGCAGGTAGATGAACACGCCCTCGATCAGCCAGTTCAAAATACCGGAATGCTCTGGCACGAAAGATTGGACGACCTCTTCAAAGTCGCGGCGATCCTCTATGGCGATCTGGCGCGGCCAATGGATAACCGCCATACGCCGCCAGATACCGTCATCCGTGCCGCTAATCTTAGGATAGCCATTGCCGCTCATCATGGCGATGAACAAGGGCTGGAAGTCCATATAGCCGGAAAACAGGTCACGTGCCGTGACGGTCTCACCGCCGGTCAGTTCCTTCACCAGGTTCTCGCGCAGATCCTCACCCTCGGGCAGTTCCTTGACGCGCAGCAGCCGCTTTCCGTACAGGCGGGCCACATCGGGGCTGGCGCTGCCCGATGATCCGCCCTCGCCGATCAAGCTGCTTGATGGCAGCGTCACCGAGGCTTCGCCGATAATCCGGCACAAAGTCTCCATGTAGACGGATTTTCCGTTGGCGCCGTTGCCATAGTGGAAAAACAGATATTGCACCGATACGCCCAGCAAACTGAGCCCGGAACTGACCTGCACCAGCCGTCTGACCGATTCGTCGGGTAGCTTGCTGTTTAGAAACGCATCCCATTGCGGGCACTTTGCCTTCGGATCATAGCGGACCGGGACAACATGGGTGATCAGATCTTTGCGGCGATGGCCGGGCGTGACGTTCAATTCAGCCTTGGTGCAAACCTGTAGATATTCCGGTGCATCCGGCGTTTCCTCGACGCTCTTGTGACGTGCGTTCTTCTTTCGGGTCATGGTGCGCTCAAACCGCAGCGTGGCGTTTTTGACCGCGACCATCCACTTATCGGCGTTGAAATCGTCCGGCGACTTCATGATATGCGGCGAAAGGCATTCCAGCATCGCATTCAGCCGGGCGACATTCTTGGATGTGACCGCATGGTTCAGCCGCTTCGCCACCCGCTTGCCATGAGATTCGGACGCCGCCTGTGCTGCCGAAACCAGCTTCCGCTCGTCTGCATCGCGCTCGCTTTCTTTCTTTGCCAGGGCATCCTTGGCGGTATCGATCAGAAACTGCTCAAACTCGTTCGGCTTTATGTATTTGATTTCCGCAGCGATCCGACTGCCAAGGCGCTGCGCAATGGCCAGGGCCTTGGGCTTGCCATTTGCAACATCCCAATGGTTGCCAGTCCAGACGGCATAAAGCGGGGTTTTGGCTTTTTCCTGCGCAATCACCGTCATGTCGTCGCCGAAGTGCAGCCGGAGCCGCGTGGCGTTGTCGGTGTCGGAATGGTCCAGCTCGGCGCAGAATTCCACCACGGCCTCATCAGGATCGCTGTCACCGGCCAACGCAGCGGGGGCATCACCTAAGGGGTCTTCAGGGGTTTCGGGGTTTGGCGCATAGCCTTGGCGTTGGGCGGCTGCCATCTGCAAAATCTGATGGACTTCCTGCGGGAGATCCGGCTTCTTTGGATCAGCCATTATCATCACACTCCAAAAAAGCCGGGAATTCTCTTCCTGAGGCAGCCCAATGGCGGACACCATCAGCAAACGCTTCTGAAAAATCCGTCCCTTCGGGCGGATAGACGATCTGGATATCCAGCCCCGGTCGCTTCAGGCGGGCGGCCATGCGGGCGAGGCAGGCGGCGGTTTGCACCGGCTCGCTATCGCCATCGGCCAGCACCAGCAGTTCGGTCACATGGGCGGGAACCTGCATGGCATCGTCCGGCGCCTGGTCCGGCTTTGGCTTTGGACCCTGCACATTGACACGACGCGCCCGGCCGATCTTGTCGACGGTCGTCAGCGTCGGGTGTTTGAAATCCGAGGCCGGGTCGCGTGGACCGGCGAGATTGCCGATGTCGCCGGCGGCGAGGTAGAAGGTGTCTTCGCGCCAGCCTTCCGGCCCGGCCCAGGCTGCGGGATTTTCAATCCCCTCGCCAACTACCCAGCGCTTGGCCTCCGGATTGCCGAACACCGGCAGGATCGAGCCTTTCTTGACGCCGTGCATTTTCTTCGATGACAGCGGCTTGCCCTCCGCATCGAGCAACACCGGGCGGAATTTCGGCTTGTTGGCGAGATTGATCCAGAGCTGCTGGCTGCCGGTGATCCGGAAGTCCAGGTTGACGAAGGGAATGGACAGCGCCGGGCCGACATAGATCGACATGGGCCGCTTCCATTCGTCGACACCATAATAGGTGGCGCGGGGGAGGAAGCGGATATGCTCGAACACGCCATCATGCGGCCAGAAGCCGGTGCGAAACCGCAGGTAACTGCGGATCAGCGCATAGCCTTCCGCCTCACGCTGGCCAGCGGCAAGGCAATCCAGGGCATTGAGCCAGAGGTTGCGCCCGAGGTTGATGGCCTTCTGGCGCTGCTGATCGGCCTTGGCATCGTTTTCGGCCCGCTTCTTGTAGGCCTTGGCGCGGCTATCGGCTGCCCGCTGTTCGCGCGCCAGGCGCTGTTCTTCCGTTTCCTGCTCGCCCTCGGCTGGCACCGTCTCGCCCAATGCATGGCCGCAGGCCATCAGAAATTCCGCCCGGTTGCGCAGATCGAGATCGCGCCAGACAGCCGCCAGACCGATCCCATCGCGCCCGCCACCGCAGGTCCGGCAATTGAAGACATTCTTGGTGCGATTGACGGAAAACCGGTCCGTGCCATCATGGCAGCGCGGGCACGGCCCCTGATATTCGGTGCGGCCTTTGGGCTCTACGATCCCGAGCCGATCCATAGCATCCGACACGGTGACATCGCGGGCCCGGGTGACGAAATCGTCGATGATGGGGCTGGTCATTCGGCAGCCTCCAAATGAAACTGCTCGTGAGCATAGCCACCCCATTGGTCGGCCATCGCCGCTGCCATACCGAGGAAAAAACGACTTCGCTCCTTGCCACGGTCGGGGCCGGGCGACATGCGCCAAACCCGGTTCCATGCTTTCCACTCAGGGCTGCCCTTTGCCGGCTCGTGAAGTCTATCAGTATCCTGCAGCGAAGGGAGATTGCGGAGATACCACCCCGTGCCCTTGTATTCTGGATGGCCAAACCAGAAGGGCTGAACGATTTGAGGACGCGGCAGATCCTTTGGCATACGAGCCTTAGCGAGATCATGCATCTCCGGGTTTTCAATGGCCACCCGGTCAATCGGCGCCCGCCAGCACGAGACGAAAAGGTCCACGCCGTCTTCGAACTCCGCTTTCATGCTTTCCCACGTCCTACCGTTCGGTAACTTCTTCGGCTGGGTCATGTCGCCGGGACCTGAAAGCCATCGGCGGCCGGAGCGGCAAAGCCGAGTGCATGGCGGATGGGCGACGATGAGAAGATCCCATCCATCAGCGAGGTAATTGCGGACATCGCCCCGAATGTGTCGATTATGTCCATTTTCAGCGGGGAGGAGATCACAAGACCACGCATCGTGGCCACGATCCAGAAATGCATCTCGGACTGTACCGGTGAACTCGCATCCAACGAGGACACGTAAGGACCGTGTAACGCTAGTCCTTGGCATAAGCAGTGGGAGGGAACGTTGCATTTCGGCCTCACAAGAACAACGGTTGGACAGATCCGTCCGCGAAGACGGTATCCATGGGCGTGTCAGCTATCGGCTCATCACCATCCCAACCGTTCGGCCACGTCTTCAAAGCAATCAGCTCCCTGATCCTCGCCTCTTCCTCGGCGTTGAGAATGTCGACAAAGGGCCGACCAAGACGCAGAGCTTCGACATTGATCTGGGATTGGATAGACAGAATGCGGTCGAGCGCATTCAAGCGGGCTTCGAAGGTCAGAGGCCCCATGCGCTGCTTGTTTTTGGCGGTGGCAACGTCACCGTTGCTGTCTATGCCGGTCTTTTTCAGCCGGTTGCGAGGCTCACGAAGCTCGCGATAGATCGGCTTCAGGCCCATCAATGGTTCGATGTATGACCAGTATGGAACGCGGATCACGGTCATCAAGCCCAGATCCTTGGTAGCAAGCGGGCAACCAATGCAGCCGGTTCGAGCGTTGATCTCTTGCGCCTCGTCACCTCCATAGGCATCGACGACGGCCACAGTGTCCCAAGCGCCGTAAGCCTCCATACGGGCGTAGATTTTTAGCCAGTCAAAGACGTTGCAGACCCGCCAGTGGAGAATGGGCGCAAGGGTGGCGATCCGGCCTTTGATGCCTTTCGCTTCCGGCACCACTTGCTGGTACCAGCCCTGCCCGCACTCAGCACCATCCTTGCCGCAGGACATGGCAATGCGACCATCTCGTATGGCACTTTCGCCTTGGCGCACGCCGGTAATCATCAGAATGGAGCCGTCAAGCTCATTGATGCGCCGCTCCAAGGCCGCAGTCATCGGCTCGACCTTGATCTGCCGCGTACACCAGCGGAAGGTGTTATTGTTTGGAGGCGGAACGCCGCGGCCCAGCATATAGACGAGAAACCGATGGTCCATGGGCGCATAGACCGTCTCGCAATGAATGCCGCGCGCCCGCAACCTGTCGAGCAAGCTGGCCGCCGCGATTGACAGCGGCGTCAACTCCATTCTCGTATCGGCATAAAGGACACTGATCGTCTTCGGCATGGGTAAAAGCCCAGCATCGACCAGATGGATGACGACGGTTAGCGTTGCGGTACTGTCTTTTCCGCCGGAGAACGCAAAAACCCAGTGGTCATGATCCTTGCCATAGGCTTGCATGGACTGGAGCGTCATCTCGACCGCATCGTCATAAGCGAGCTTGGCAGCGCCACCGAATAGCGTTGGTTGAAATCCGCTCATCAAACCATCTCCCCACGCAATTCGCGCAATTCCTTGAAGCCGATTCGCCGCAACCGGCCGCTGGCCAGCAGGCTTTGCGCCAGGTCTTTCAGCCGCACGTCTTCCCGGCCGAACAGATTGAAATCGATCAGGCAGGCCGTGCCTTCGTGCCAGCCGCGAAGGCCTTCCGGGCAGGTGATGACGCGAAGCGCGCGGCCATCGCCAAGGCGGCCACGCGGCACCTGCCAGGCATCACAGGTCTTTGCCGCCGCATCCCGGTTGGGGGCGATGATCAGGGTGATTTTCCGGTCCTCACGCATCGGCCGCCTCCGGCGCAATGGCCGCGATGGCAAGACGACCGGCGTCGGTGACCGACCAGGTGCTTTGACGCGGGCCTTTGCCAGCGCGAAGGCAGATGATCAGTCCGCGTTCCTTCAGGCTTTCCAATATCCAGCGCACCGAACCTTTGGTCAGGCCCGCCCGACGCTCCATTTCAGCATGAGGCATGCTGATCGGCCCATCTTCGGCACAAAACAGCCGCAGGATTTTCGAGGCGGGCGCAGACAGATCGTCATCATCGCTTCGTTCGCAGCGGTGGCGTTCCCGCTGGTCTGGCATGTTGACCTGATGGCGCGCCGCGCCGATCCGCTGCATACCATCACCTTTCAAGCCCGTGGCAGCGGGCATTTCCGACATTTTTTCAAACATCAGGCGGACGCAAAGCGTCTGATCTGCGGGGGAAAGGCTTGCGAATTTTACCGGGGACAAAGAACAAGGCCCGAAGAGATCCAGTGCGATCATGACCACCTCGATTTTCTGGGAAGGGAAGACGGGGCGGCCTGGTCCGGATGACTGGCCGCCGAGGGAGAGGAAACCGACGCGGAGGGTGCGGGTGACGGCTCCGCCGGTGTGGCGGGCGCATCGACGGCCCACCGCTTGTCATGCCAGGCCTGAAGCGTGGCCACATGGGCGGCATAATCCATATCGAATTTCCGCCGCTGGCGCTCTTCGCGCCAGAGCTGTTCAAACAGACCGCCCGCGCCATACCAGCGATTGATCACCTTGGCGTCGGTCGGGATCGCCGGGATACCCGAGACATCACTGACGATCCGCGCCCATGCAGGCATCAGCTCCAGATCGCAATGAAAGAAATCGATGGCGGCCGCCTGCGGGTTGTTGGTGACGACGTAGAGGCCTGGCGCGGCTGGTGGTTTGCTGCTGGCGCTGCTCACTGTGCCGCCTCCAGCAGGTCGAACAGGTTGGGCATGGCCATGTCGCGGGCCGCCGCCTCGACATATTTGCAGCCGTCGAGAAAATAGGCCGGGTTCAATTCCGTCGCGATGCCCTTGCGGCCGAGCTTGATGGCCCGGTAAGGCACCGTCATCAGCCCGCCAAACGGATCGAAGACCGTTTCACCCGGCTCGGTATATTGGCTGATAGCCCTGTCGACGATGTCGAATTGCAACGGGCAGAGGTGCATTTCCTTGCCCGCCTGCGCCTGCAGCGTATTCATCGACAGCATGCGGGTGATATCGGTCCAGACGTCGTCATGATTGGAATGCGGCGGCAACAGCATGAAGGTCGAGGGCAGCATGCCCCGCTCTTCCAGGTGTTCGGCAATCTTCACGTGATGCTCGAAATCATAGACAGATTCGAGCGAGTAGCGTTTCCAGAGCTTGAAGATCTGGTGATGCTCCAACCCGGCCAGATCCTGAATGGGCAACAGCCGATTGCCGGAACTTGGCATGAAACCATGGGCATCGAGCTGCCAGCGGGCGCGGGAATAGCCGGTCTCATTCGACCACGCACCATCGGCGCCGCTCCATTGGCGCTTGTCCTTCTTCACCGTCCGATCGGCATAGCCGTTTGAGGCATCGGAGGGCGGCTTGCGGAAAATCAGCAGATATTCCGGCATGCCGTTGCCCATCCGGCTGCCATCCTTGCACTGCTCCGACCAGCCGAGCCGGTAGGTCTGGTTGTTTTCCCGCACCACATCCGTCGTGATGGTCTTGCGGGACAGGAAGGCAAAGCCGTGCTGCTTGAAGCGGGCAACGCAATCATCCGAAAAAGGATAGACGGTCTGGAAGCCCAGCCCCGTCATGCCGCCCGGCACGATCCGGTCCTTCACATGAATGGCAGCAATCCGGCCCGGTGACAGCACCCGCAGCAGTTCGGGAATGAGGAAATCCATCTGCTGCCAGAAATGATCGTTATCGTCGGTATGGCCGAAATCGCAGTAGTTCGGCGAATATTCGTATTGGGTCGAAAACGGGATGGAGGTGACGATCAGGTCAACGCTGTCGGCGGCCATCGTCTGGGTTTCCAGCACGCAATCATTGTTGATCAGCCGGTAACCGTCGCCGGACACCTCGATTCGGTCGACGCCAAGCGAGCGTTGCAGTGTGGCGGCCATGGCGGCGCTGGAAAGGCCGTATTCCTTGATGATGTCGGTCATGATTTGCATCTGCTCCTCGTGGCGCTGCCATTTTTCTTGCAGATTGTCGCGCACCGGTCGCTCGGCCTCCGTGTAGATGAGGTCGAGGCGCACCTCGTGGTCCTGCATGAAGCGGTAGATGCGGTGGACGCCCTGGATGAAGTCGTTGAACTTGAAGCCGATGCCGAGGAAGATTTCCCACCAGCAATGGTATTGAAAGTTGGGTCCGGACCCGAGCATCGACGGCTTGCCCGCCAGCTCCGGCAACCGACCATCGGAAAAGGCACAAATCGTCTCTTCGCGCGCATCGAGATCCTGGCTGCCATACACAGTGGCAATGCCGGGGATCGCCGCCTCGATGGCAAGCCGCTCGGCTTCCAGATCGTGCCAGATCAACCGGTGCGCATCGGGGTTTTCCGCCCGCAACTCCATCATCTTGGCAATCCGCACCGGCAGGCTGTCGCGCTTTTCGCGGGCGGCATCCGATAGCGATGCACTGGCATTGCGAAACAGCCGGGACTGGCCGTTCTTTTCCGCACCGGCGCTGGTATGGTCGGCAGGCAGTTCGTGCCAATGCACCACCATGGCAGGCAGGTCATACCCTTCATCGGAAAAGCCGAGATCGGACGGCTTTTGGACAAACAGCGCCCAGCTCGCCACCCACAGCCAGAACTCGCGCTGCTTGTGCGGGTGGATGGTCAGGCTGTCGGCTTTTTCGGAATTGCGCTTGAAGAACCTGGTCTTTGCCTGCCCGACATCCATGATTTCGAGAAAGGCGGAATAGGCCAGAAGCTCAATGAACTGGTTGGGGCTTGGCGTGGCCGTGGCAACAAACTTGAAGCGCACCCCATCGAACAGCCGCATGAATTCGCGAAACGTCTTGGAGCCGCCGAAGCCGCGCAGGCAGGACGCTTCGTCGAGGCTGACAGCCTCAAACAGGTGCGGGTCCAGTTTCCCGTCGCGCACCGTCTCGTAATTGGTCATGTAGAGGCCGGTGGCACTGGCATCATCAATCGACCGGATGAATTCAAACGTTGGGATACGATCAGGCCGACCCGCCTGCCAAGCTCGCAGCTCGGCGCGCTGCGCATCGGTAATGCGCGGGTGATCGCCGGTTGCCAGCATATGCGCATCGCGGCGAAATTCCTGCCGTACGCCAAGCGGCGTGACGATCAGCCCGCGACCGCCGAACCTGGCAGTGATGATGCGCAGGATCTCGATCTGAATGACAGACTTGCCAAGGCCGAACTTGGCGAACACCGCCCGCCGTCCACCACGGCAGGCCCAGACGACCATCGCCTTCTGATGGGGCAGGAGAATGGGATTGATTTCGTCCAGCGAGACATCAAACCCGCCTTGCGGGGCCATCTGGACTTTGTTTTTGAGGAAATCGACGTAGTTCATGCCACGTCACCCCGCACCAGCTGATAGAATGTCGGCTGACCGCCGCGCTTGCCTTGCTGTGCAACCTCAAGAAACCCGCGCCGCGTCAGCGATTGGAGGATTTCGTGCGCACGCCAGCGTTCGGCACTGAGCGTTTCGGCGATCTGGTTGGTTGAGAGTTCCACCGGCCCGGGCGGCTGGCTGGCAAACCACTCCAGAAAGCGGCGTTGCGTGGCCCCGAGCCTCAAGGGCGGGCGTTGCGTCGCTTTGGCAGGCGGTCCAGCCACGACGGCAGGCACCCGCACGAAGGCTTGCGGCGGGTCGCCGTCGAACACCGCGTCGATCAGATCGGCGGTGACGACTGCCTTCAGCAGCGCCAGCGCCACATGCTGCGGCAGGCAATCATGCTGCTCGGCCTTGGCACGTAGGGCGGCAATCACCAATTTGTCGTAAATGATCACGCCGAGCGATCGCTGAAACCCCATATGCTCCTGCAATGCAATGGGAGCAATCTTTTCACGGCCACCCCGTGATACCTCAACCCAATAGCCCTGGAAACGCCGCGAATGGATCGCAATCCCATAAACAGCCAACCGACGCCGCATCCTTGAGATAAAGGTGTGGATGTTTCCAGCTGGATCTTCCGGCTCGTCATTCATGTCGTACACCAGCTCGACCAACATTCCAGACGAAACATTGCGACCCTTGGCATCCCACAGCGCTTCGAAGATCTGCGCTTCACGATGAGCAAGCCGCACGCTCAAGCCCGCGCCGGACACGACGCCAGATCCGGCGTCAAACGTCACCGATGCAGGCAGGTCGAGAACCGCTTCTGCCGCGACCATCACAGCAGCGCCCTCCGCACTTCCTCGACAATTTCGGCGCAGCGGATGCAGTGCTTTTCGATTACCTCGGCCATCGTCAGCGTCGATCCGCACTTCCGGCAGGTGCGCCGGTCCATCGGCGGGCTGGGCGCAAAGGCCGCAACGTTGATTTCGTGGTCATGGCGACGGCGGGCGTCGTGAAGTTTTTGTTCAACCGGGGTCATACGCTTGCCCCCGCTTTGCACATGATTTCACGCACTTTTTTGATGACCCGCTCGCCCTCACGACCGATATCGCGGGCCTCACCCGTGGAAATATGCCCATCGTCCAAAGCCTCGACGACGGCGGTCTTGAGCGCGGCGGCAAAACTGTCCATGGTCAGCAGATCAATAAAACCAAGCCCGCTCGGCGCCGCTTCCGGCTCATCCTTGACCAGGCGATAGCCCTGCAGGCGGGCCAGCTGCTCGGTGATGACGGGTGATCCGGCCTCAAGGTCCGCTTCCAACACGATGTCGAGCGGCATGAATTTTTCCGCGTTATCCTCGGACGTGCTGGCATAGTTGGACAGCGGCGCCTTGCCGACGCGGGTTGTGTGCTGAAAGCATTCCGCCGTGCCCGCCATCTGCACTGCGCGGCGGGTGGCGCCCTTCAAGGCGGCGGCCTGATCTTTGTTAATTGCGCGCACGTTTCCCTCCTCAGAAGTCAAGGATATTTTTTGCCGATTTGTTTTCGTGAACTGCCCCGCGCAGGCGGATAAAACCGCAACAGAAACAGGGACTTAACTTTAGAACTTACTTATTTGCGAGGCCGATATGACCCAGACAAATCCTCCTGCCGAAACCGGGAGCCCCCAACCCCGGCAGGAGAGCCGCACAACGACCGGGAAACCCCAATCCGGCGGCAAGATTGCACCGGGGAATACCCAAACCCGGCGCGGGAGGAACGTTCAGCGGGGCGCGGCGTCATTCGGCAACCTCCGGGACAAGAGCTCGATCTGGACGGGTAACGCCATCTGGCCAAACCAGATCATCGGGCCAACGATCAGAAAACCACCGCATGGCGCGCTCAAATGTTCCGGTCGTCACATCGGCCCGGCCATCCGCAATAGCGTCAAGGGTCGAGCCGCGATTTAGCACCAACGTCGAAATGCGCTGGCGACCAACGCCGCGAGACGCAGCATAGGTATCGGAAATCAGAATGAGCTTTTCGCGCAATGTCATCATGGTCACGAAGGATACGGAACGTTTTCCGCATCGTCAACGGAATTTTTTCCGTCTTACCGAAAAACAAAACGCGGATAGTATTCCGCTCATGACAGAAAGCATTCAGCAGCGAATATCGAAACTCATCCAATCCACCGGGAAAGGCCCGCAGTGGGTGTCGAAGGAGATTGGCCTGGACAAGGAGACGCTGCCGAAGCTCCTCAGAAAGCCCGATCAGGTGCCGAGCATGCGGACAATCGCCGCCTTGGCGAAATTCTTTGATGTCACCGAGCAGTTTATCATGCACGGCAAAGCCGGCGATGAAGTGCAGGCGTTAAAGGAACAGGACGCTGGGCAGCCGGAAGTCTCCAGCGTCCAGGCCACGACATCAATTCCCCAAACTATGGCAATGGATGTTCCAGTCATGGGGACCGCCGCAGGATCTCTCGTCAGGGGCGCGTTCAAGCTTGAACCAGGTGTCGTCGACTATGTCCGCCGTCCGCCAGCTTTGATGGGCGCTCGCGACATCTATGCCCTGTACGTCGAAGGGTCATCGATGGAGCCGCAGTTTTTCCCGGGTGACCTGATTTACCTCAACCCTCACCGCCCAGCCAGAGCGGGCGATGTCGTCGTCGTCCAAAGCAAAACCAGCGACCACATTGATGTCGAGGCATCGCTCGGAATTTTCCTGCGGAAGACAGAGAACCATGTCATCATCGGCAAGCACAATCCTGCGAAATCAGAGGTGAGCCTCCCAAGGGAATTCGTTGTCAGCATCCACCGCGTCTTGAGCGTCAACGAATTGCTTTCGTCTTAATCGCTTGAACTATCAGATATTTCTAGCTCACCCTTAACAATGGCGCCCTGCGCCATTTGATAGGCGCGCGTCTTCCGGCTCTCGCCCTGGTTCCCTTTATAGGCCCCGAACCATCGAAACATGCAGACGGACTTATTCGAAGAACGCTTAAGCGCGGGCTGCCATTCACGATCCGCCATCAGCATTTCGGCCACCGTTGAAACTTTAGGATCGGTAAGCTCAACTTCCGGGATCTGACCACTATGGTAAAACATATCGCGGCAGACCCTCCAGACAAACCAAACCGTCAATCCATGCCAATCTTCGCCATGGAATAGCCGCTGGAAAATACGCTCAAAGACCATCCCCTTTGAAGCATACCTGGTAATTGTCACCCGGAAATAGGCCGCTCTCTCCAGCTCCTCTTCCGTTGCCGGAGACTGCTTGCGCAAAGTCGCGTCGATAAAGTCGATAGCCTCATCCTTAGATAACCCAGCCGGGATGACAGCCCCAAGAACCGTCAAGTAGTCAAGCTGCGCCTCGGTCGCCGGTTCCGGCGGGATCATTTGGGCCACTAGGCTGCCCTCTACAGCCTCGCCCTTAAATCTTTCACGCGCCTCAAAGTCATCAAAAGCCTTAATGGTCCGGTTATTCCGCTTGCCGGTTTTTGCCGAGACAAAGCCGACTCTAAATGTCGCCACAAACACCCTCCCCACAGAAAACGGAATTCTTTCCGCATTTCCCGTTGACACGGAATTCATTCCGCATCATATTCCGCTTCATCCACCGAAACCACACGGTGGCTACCCCGAGGCCCGCCGCCATTGCCCCTACAGATCCACCGGGCGGCGGGCACCCGGGCCTTCAACGGGGAACAGATCATGTCTTTCAAATCACTGCAATTGGTGATGGTGCCTTTTTGCGTCCCTTCGCCCGCCACCCGCTTTGACCTGCGCCGCACCGGCGCTTTCATCGCCCGCCACCAGATCATTTTCATGCTGCCCTGCGCTCTCGCCATCGGCTTCATGATTGCTTGCAGCGTGTGAGGCAGCCATGCTTCATCAACGCAACAATCCTTACATTCTCCAAATCGCCCTCCGCGAAATGCTGCGGGTGGTTCACACGATGAGCCTTTGGCGGTCCTTTGGACCCGGGCGCAAATCTTCGACGCGGATCAATACCGGATACGCTCACCCTCATTCCAGTCAGCGCCAGCGCGATCGCTACGCCCGCCAGATCAAGGCCGGGCAGCTCAATATGACTGGCTGCCGCAAGGTGGCGCCATGACCCCGCAAGAGCAAGACGCCATGTTCCGCGAGAACCACCGCCTGAAAATGGCCATCGTCCTTACGTTCCGCGAAATAAATTCATCGACGATGATCGACACAAACAGCCCGCTGAACGAGCTGTGCGAGCTGCCCTTCATGCTGCGCAATCAATTGCGGATGCTGGTGCTGGAGGATGCGCGATGATGGATATCAGCGGTGCGACAATTCTTGCAGGGACAATCTCGGGCTGGATTTGCTTTGGTTTCGGGTGCGGCAGCTTGGTTTTTTGGCTGTGGAGCGACAACAGCAGGCTGCGCAAAGACAACATCGAATCTCGCGTTCGCCGCATCACGGCAGAGGCGGCATTGTCTTTTGCCGCCAACCTGCCGTTGGATGACCGGGCCGAATTCATCTGGCAATACCATTTCGGCGGCACGCCTGCGGTTGGCTATCCAGCTTGGCCGCAATTTCTCCAGGCGCGCATCAACGTTGAGCTGGACAATCGCTCATGACCCGCCTCGCCCGCGCCCCGGTTTCATCTTTCCGCGCCGATGGGTCGGTGCTGGATATGGTTGCGCCTGATGTCGGCGAGGTCTGCGTCTATAAGATGGCCGCAGGGCTTTCGCGCATCAACCGGTACAATGGCGTGCCGGAAGCGGGCGGGTTTAGCGTTGCCCAGCACAGCGTTATGGGCACCGAGGCGCTGTTGCACGAGCGCGTCGATCCCATTGTGGCCGCGCTGTTTCTGCTTCACGACGGGCATGAATACTTGGTGGGGGATTGGACCCGCCCGGTGCAGGACGCGCTGGCCGCGATCATCACCCAGCAGACGGCAGACCCCGCCTATGCCGTCGCCTTCCGCCGCGCCATGCAGACGCTGAAAACCGGCTGGGACACGGTGATCTACACCGCGCTCGGCCTGCCCGCGCCCGCCGCATGGCGCAACAATCACCGCAAGCTGGTCCACGATATGGACCTGATGATGCTGGGCGCCGAGGCCCGCGCGCTGTTTCTGCGCGGCCAGGAGCTTTACCCCATCGGCAAATATCCGCAGCCGAAGCTGAAAGGCGCGATCACCCCATGGGGTCCGGCCAAGGCCGAAGAGGCCTTCATCAAACTCGCCATCCGCCTGATCGGCCAGGACCGCATAGACGCCTGCCGACTGGCCCACCTCGCCCATATTTCCAAGTCGGCTAAAGGCCGGTGAACTGGAGGAGATTTTACAATGGAAGATCCTGAAATTCGCGCTAATGCCACCCGGCTCGCGGACGATATCGGAGAGTTTATCGAGGATGAGAACCCAGAAGCCGCAGTGATGGCACTGGGCGGCATTCTGGCGGTTTTGATCTTCGGCAACACAAGCAGCATTGAAGAAGCGGCCGAGAAGATTGCGGCTGTCGCGGAGAACATCACCGCCGTTACGCTCCGGCTGCATCGCGACCATGCCGCGAATGAAAAGGCAGGTGAGTGATGGCCGATAACACCAAGATCGAATGGACCGACGCCACATGGAACCCGATCACCGGGTGTTCCATCGTCTCACCCGGCTGCACCAATTGCTACGCCATGAAGCTGGCAGGCACGCGCTTGCAGCACCATCCCAGCCGTGCGGGCCTGACAAAGGACAGCAAGGCCGGACCGGTGTGGACCGGAGAGGTTCGTTTCAACGCACAATGGCTGACCGAGCCGCTGAAATGGAAGCGTCCACGCATGATCTTTGTCTGCGCCCACGGCGATCTGTTTGCCGAAGGTGTGCCGGACGAATGGATTGATCAGGTCTTTGCCGTCATGGCGCTGGCGCCACACCATACCTTTCAGGTGCTGACCAAGCGCCCCGAACGGATGCGGGGCTATCTTTCGGTTGATCCAGAGATATTGCGAGATCGCTGGTATAAATCCGTTCCAGCCGGGAAATGGCCAGTTTCCGTTTCAGAGGCGCATGCCGCGATCCATCCGCACGCCTCGGACGACATGCGGGCGCTCTACAATCGCACACAGCCGGTATTTCCACTTCCGAACGTCTGGCTTGGCGTATCCGTTGAAGATCAGGCGCGCGCCGATCAGCGCATTACCATCCTGCTGGAGACCCCAGCCGCTATCCATTGGATGAGTGCAGAGCCGCTTATTGGACCTGTAGTCGTAAACCCATGGCTCGATTGGGTTGTTGCCGGAGGCGAAAGCGGGCGCAACGCCCGGCCCATGCATCCCGATTGGGTAATATCCCTCCGCGACCAATGCGCAGCGGCGGGCGTGCCATTCCTGTTCAAGCAATGGGGCGAGTGGCACACCGCTGCTTATCGGACAACTGATGAAGAGCCCGTATTTCGTCAGTTCACCACATTCGATCAGTGGGTCAACAAAGCCAGCACATGGATCAACGGCGGCATCTGCCTTGATAGAACTGGTCGGCAGTTGAAGATCGGTGGCGACTTCATGCGCGCTCGCGATGAAGGAACATTCCCCGTCACGATCATGCACCGCCTCGGCAAGAAAGCCGCCGGTCGCATGCTGGATGGCGTCGAGCATAACGGCTTTCCCGTTGGGAGGGCTGCATAATGGCCGGTTCCGTCAACAAAGTCATTCTCATCGGCTACCTCGGCGCCGATCCGGAGATCCGCCGTACCCAGGACGGCAAGCCGATTGCCAATCTGCGGGTTGCCACATCCGAGACCTGGCGCGACCGCACATCCGGTGACCGCAAGGAAAAGACCGAGTGGCACAGCGTGGTGATTTTCACCGAAGGTCTCTGCAAGGTTGCCGAGCAGTACCTGAAAAAGGGCGCTCACGTCTACATCGAAGGCAAGCTGCAAACCCGCAAATGGCAGGACCAGAGCGGCAACGACCGCTACAGCACCGAGATCGTGCTGAACGGTTTCAACGCCACCCTGACCATGCTGGGCAGCAACTCTTCCAACCGCCCGCCCGCCGCCGATAGCCCGGATGATTACGGCCAAAGCCGCGACACCGGCAGCCGCGCTGCGCCTGCTGGGCGCGATTTCCGCGGCGATATGGATGACGACATCCCGTTTTAGCGCCTTCCCAACCCCGAAAGGACCAATCCGATGAAAGTCATAAATGAAGCCAGCGTGTTGCTGGGCGTGCTCGAGCAGGGGGAGTTGAACACCGACCTGTCGCGCACGCTGAAAGAGGTCATCACCATTCTGCACGATCTCTCGCAGGAAAGCCCGAAGACGAAATTCAAGGGCGAAGTCAGCCTGATCATGAAGTTCGAAATGCACAACGACATGGTCAACGTCAGCAACGAGATCAAGACAAAGACGCCGAAGGTGCAGCGCCGGGGCGATGTCTTCTGGGCAACAGATGAAGGTGCGCTTTCCACCGAGCATCCCAGCCAGCGCGACATGTTCGGCGGCCCGCGCGTCATCGAAAGCACACGCCAGAACTGACCCCTTCACCTCTTCGCTTTCAAAGTTTCACAGCCTTTAAACCCCAAGGAGCATGACCATGACAGAAATTGACACCCTCGTCGGCAGCCTGCAACCGCTGACCCTCGATATCAGCGCCATCCGCGAGATGGCCGACGACGCCGGCACCACTCTGGCGCGCGTTGAACTGCCGGAAACCATTCACGGCTTGCCATCCCAGATCCCGGTCTTGATCGACCGCAAGTCCGGCAAGGCGACTTCCGTCAAGCCGCTGCTGGAGGAATACCGTGAAAAGCCCCGCGCCAAACTCGGCACAGCGGAAGTCAAAACGCTGGAAAGCTTCATCAGTCTGGTCAATCGCCACAAGACCAGCGACAGCGTGATTTTCGCCGAAACCGACTGGCAGAAACCCAGCATCACCGCCGTGATCGATTACCATCAGGCGGTAAGCGGCGGCGAAGCCGACAATTGCAAGCACCGGATCAAATATCCATTCCCGTTGTCGGAAGAATGGCAGGCATGGGTCGCTCAAAACGGTCAGCCCATGAACCAGACGGATTTTGCACAGTGGATCGAAGATCATATCCCCGATCTGGCCGCGCCGACGCAGGAGGAAGTTGACGAATACCTGGACGTGTTCAGCCTGAAAACCGCCTATCCGAACGAGTTGGTTACTCTGTCGCGCGGTTTGCAGGTCAATGTTGAAAGCAGCGTCAAGAACAACGTCACCCTGCAAAGCGGTGAAGGCCAGATCACTTTCGAGGAAGTGCATAGGGACGCAACCGGCGCCAAGATTTCCGTGCCTGGCCTGTTCATTCTTTCCATTGCGCCGTTCTTCATGGGCACCAAGGCCCGCATTCCGGTGCGCCTGCGCTACCGCGTCAAGAATGGGGCCGTGGTCTGGAGCTTCCACCTCTACCGGCCGGACACCCACATTACCGACCAGGTGCGTGCCGATCTGGACAGCGCCAAAAAAGAGACGGCCCTGCCTGCCTATGAAGGCAAGCCGGAAGTGACGGTCTAACACCATGACCCCACTCGCCAGCAACCCCGCCGTGACCGATCCGAATGCGACCCTGACGCCAGCCCAGCGGGAAGCCCTGCTGGCCATCCGATTCTATCGCTTCAATGTTCACGCGCGGCGTCACTGGCGAGTGGGAAACATCCCCGTCACCGAAGCCACCATCAAGGCCCTGATCAACCACGGGCTGGTGCTGGAGCGGGGCAACAAAAACCCCTTGACCCTGACCACGGCCGGCGAACTCGCCGCCGACAAGCTGAAAGGCTGAGATGATGGACACCCTCCCAAAATTCGCCCTGTCGATTCGCCAGCCATGGGCGTGGTGCATCGTCAATCTCGGCAAAGATATTGAAAACCGCGACTGGCCGACCAAGTTTCGCGGGCCGGTCTGCATCCATGCCGCCAAAGGCATGACGCGCGCCGAATATGAGGATTGCGTCGCAACCATTCATGAGATCAGCCTTATCCATCCTTTCCCGCAGGGCAATGTTTTCCCGGATATCAACGAAATGCAGCGCGGCGGCATTGTCGCGACAGCCGAGATCGTTGACTGCGTCGATCAGTCTTCTAGCCCGTGGTTTTTTGGAACATTCGGCTTTGTCCTTCGCAAGGTGCAGCCCGTCAAATTCATCCCTGTCAAAGGCGCGCTCGGCTTCTTCGAGTGGCGCAAGAACCTCATGACGCTGGAAAGGCGGGTGCGTGATGGCCGATAAACCAATCCCTTTCAGCGGCCCGATGGTGCGCGCAATGCTGGACGGGCGGAAAACCCAGACCAGACGAGCCGCCAAGGCACAGCCGGTCGCCATTCCTTATCGTCATCCTATTCTGCGGGAGGGGGATGTAGAATGGCCTATCGGCCCTGGCCTCTCAATTGTCAGCAACAAACCTAATCCGCCAGACGCTTGGGCACAAAAGAACATTCGGTATTCCATCGGCGATCGCCTCTGGGTCAAGGAAGCCTTCATCCCCGATCCACCATCGGACGATCCGTCGTGGAATGACAATGTCGCCACCTATGTCGAATGGAGCGGTTGCGGCTCACGCCTCAAGGACATTCCCGCGAAGCTGCGCGATAGCGACTACTGCATTTTCGCTGCCGATGGGCTGATAGAGCCGGGTACGATCCGTTGGGTGTCAGGCATGTTCATGCCACGCTGGGCATCCCGCCTGACACTTATTGTCACCGATGTCCGCATTATGCGGATGCAAGATATCACGGATGCCGATGCCATTGCAGAAGGCGCGACCTACCGGCTGGAATGCCGCGGCGATGCCTTGGAAGACATCGGCTGGTCAATGGATTGGGGGCCGATCGATAGCGGCAAGGTGTTGGATATCGATCATTGCCTATCGACAGCGGGCGGCGCTTTCCTCAACTATTTCCACACCTTGAACAAGTTCCCCAAAAAATACGGCGATGACCCGAGCATGTGGCCGAACCCATGGGTCGCTGCCTACACGTTCCGCGTCATCAAATCCAATATCGACAGGGTCACATCATGATCACCGCCAGCAAATCCGCCCTCGCCGCCGCGTTGAAGATCCGCAAGAGCATTGTCGAGACCCGCAACACCATCCCGATTCTGTCCAATGTCGGCTTTGAGCGCGGACCGTCCGGCCTGCAACTGCGCATGACGGACCTCGACATTGAAGGCACCGTCGATCTCGCGGCCGATCTTGATATGGATTTCCACCCGTTCACGATCGCGGCCAAGCTGCTGGACGATATCGTTGGCAAGCTGCCGGATGGCGTGCAGGTGAAGATCAAGCTGGACGCGGACAAGACGCAAGCCATCGTCTCGTCTGGCCGGTCGAAGTTTCAGCTTCAGGTGCTGCCGCTGGACGATCTGCCGATCATGCCGGATTTTACCGCCGATAACCCCACCCGTTGCACCGCCTCCGGGTCGGGGCTGAAAGCCGCACTCACCTCCGTCGCCTTCGCCATTTCCACGGAAGAGACCCGCTATTATCTGAATGGTGTGTTTATTGAGCCAGGCGCCGATGGGGCCTTGCTGGTGGCGACGGACGGCCACCGCCTGGCCAAGCGCTGGCTTCGCATCGAGGGCGTTGCCCCTGATCGCATTATCCTGCCGCGCAAGCTGGTTACTGCGTTGCTGGCACACCTGCCCGATGGCGACGTGACGCTGGAGGCGACGGATAGCCGAATCTCTATCACCATGCCCGGCCTGCGGATCGTCTCAAAGCTGATCGACGGCACTTTCCCGGATTATACCCGCGTCATTCCGCAGGCGGGCGCGGCGAAGGCTGAGTTTGAGGCCAAGGCCATCAGGCCCGCCGTCGAGCGCGTCATCGTCATTTCCAGCGAGAAAGGCCGGGCCGTCAAGTTCAAGTTTTCGGATGGCCAGTTGCAGCTATCCGTCAACAACCCCGACGCCGGATCGGCCGAGGAAACCATTCCGGTCGAAGGCCCGCTGGAAATCGAAGCCGGTTTCAACGGCAAATATGTCCTCGACGCCCTGACCCACCTCGGCGACGGCCCGCTCACCCTCGCCATGGAAACCGCCGGCAGCCCCGCCATCCTGCGGGCCGATGGCGACCACGAAGAAAACCTCATCGTGCTGATGCCGATGCGGGTGTGATTGGAGAGAGATCATGGAAATCACAGACAAAATGGTTGATGCCGCCGACAGCGTCCTTTCCAGGTCTCGTCCCGGTATCCCCGATGACGTTATTCGCATGGCTATTCAAGCCGCCATTGCCGCCCAGCCGCAGACGGTGGCGGTTTGGCGAGGGCCTGATGACAAAATCCCCGGATGGAGCGCTTGCCCATGTTGTGGCGGTAGTGGTCATTATGGCGATGCGGCGCGTAGGGCCATTAATGGGGAAATTCCCGCAGATATGGTCCCTGCCAGCTTCGCCACAGCGCCAGCGCAGGGGCCAATTACCTATCATAACGACGATGCGGGCTTTACCGAATTCCTCAACAGTGATCAGCCGTATTCCGTCCGGGAGATTGATGGACATTGCGCAATCCTAATGGATCTGCAACAGGCCAAAGTCATTGGCTATCGGGCCTATGACCATGAGCGCGCCAATCCAGTCACTCTCACCTACACCAACTATCGCGGCGAAACATCAGAGCGCACCATCCTGCCCAAGAATATCTGGTTTGGCTCGACCGAGTGGCACCCGGAACCGCAATGGCTCCTCACCGCCTTCGATCTCGGAAAGCAAACTGTCCGCGATTTTGCGCTGAAGGACTTTGGCAAACCCACATCTGCAATGGAGGGTAACGCCGATGCATGAGAATGCACAAACCGTCGATCATCCCGCTCACTATGGTAGCGCCGCCGATCCCTATGAGGTGATCAAAGTCCTCAAAGCATGGCTCTCGCGCGAGGAGTTTATAGGGGCTCTAAAATTCAACATCATCAAATATCAAGCGCGCGCCAACAAGAAGGATGGCGCGCAGGACTACGCAAAATCCGCTTGGTACGCGGCCTATCTTGATGATTTCTTAAAGAGGAACCCAGCATGAAAATCGATCTTCTCGATCATGGCTTTGTCCGCCACGTTGACCATATGGGCAGCGATTTATCTGTCGTTCGCGCGGCTCGCGTCTCTTATGATGCGGCGTGGCGGGCCGGAACGGATGAAGGGTCCGATATCCGGCTGATCCGATATCTCTGGAAAAACCGGCATACCAGTCCATTCGAAGCCGTAGAATTCCAGTTCGAAGTCAAAGCTCCGATCTTCGTGTTCCGGCAGTGGCATCGTCATCGCACATGGTCATTCAACGAATTGTCGGCTCGATACCGCGAGTTGCCTGAGGAGTTCTATGTTCCGGAACCACACTTGATTGGGGTTCAATCGGCGAGCAGCAAACAGGCCCGTGATATCAGCGACCCTGAGGAATACACCGAAGCCGACAATATCCTGTCGGATCGACGTTTCGAAACCCACCTGATGCGCGAACACTGCGAAAAAGCTTTTGAGCTTTATCGAAACTTGCTTGCCAAAGGATGGCCGCGCGAACTCGCCAGATCTGTGCTGCCGGTCAATACCTACAGCCATATGTTTGCTAAGGTCGACCTGCGCAATCTGCTTGGGTTTCTGGATCTGCGCGTCGATCCGCATGCTCAATATGAGATCCGTGTCTATGCTGAAGCAATGCGCGATATCGCCAAAACCATCGCTCCGGCCTGCGTAGCAGCTTGGGAGGAAAGCCGGTGACCGTCTATGTTGACGACGTTCGCCATAAGTTCGGCAATATGGTGATGTGCCACCTGTGGGCAGACACCGATGAAGAGCTGCTTGCCATGGTGGACAAAATCGGTGTCCAGCGCAAATGGATACAGGGCCACAAAATCCTGTCTTTCGGCAAGCACCGCAACGCATCGTGGGTCCATTTCGATATCGCGCTCTCAAAGAAGGCAGCCGCGATATCAGCTGGTGCCGTTCTCACTGATAAATATGGCCCGGTCGAACACACAAAGCGCTTGGAAATAGCGTGGGGCAAGGCAAACAACCGCCCGGATGTCGTCGAACGCGCCGAAGCCATGCTTATCCAGATCGAAGAACTACGGACAGGCCGCGATATCATGGCCGAGGAAGCGGCAGAGGGCGCACCATGACCACCGCCCGCACCTACAAACTCCAATCCACCACCCGCCGCCCATGCTGCGGCGCCGACCGCATCATGCTGGATATTGACACCGCCAAGGCCTGGGCAGTCGTCACCTATAAGTGCCACGCCAGTTTCACCATCACCAACGGTGAAATCACCGTTGCCGGTGTCTGTCACGCTGGGACGAACCTGGCGGCGTACCTGATGAATGCTGAAACTATGGGACCACGACCGAAAACCATCCGCAGCGGGCCAGAGCCAGCCTGTGGAAACAATGTGGACGAACCTCAATGAGCAGAGCCCGCACTTACACAAAATCAGAAATCGCCGATGCTGCTGCGGCGGCAGCGATGCATGACGTGCGTGTCATCATGCATCCGACAGGGGAAATCGAGTTTTCCCCTCGCCGCTTTGCGATCAAGCCCGAAAAAGACGATAGCGCGGAAGCCGCGCTCAATAGGTGGATGGATGGACGGCAAACTGGTGGGAATTCATAAGGTCAAGGTCCGGCTGGCCAACGGCGGGATAGAAACCTATTACTACGCCTGGCGCGGCAAAGGCGCCCCAAGGCTGGCCTCCAAGCCAGGCACAAAGGCATTCACGCAGGAATTCCTGCGGCTGACCCGTGATCGGCAGAAGCAAGCGATACAAGGCACAATCGGTTCACTGATTGACGATTTTCGCAAGACAGCCAGTTTTGAAAAGCTCGCACCGGCAACACGCCGCGATTATGAGCGGCAATTTTCAGCCATCCGCCTAGAATATGAAACCTTCCCGATCCAGGCCATCGAGGCCAGAGGCAGTCGGATGCTGTTCCTGCGGTGGCGCGACACCATGAAGGACGCGCCCCGATCCGCCGACATGCATATGGCCCTCCTCTCCCGTGTCTTCGCCTGGGCGAAAGACAATGAGATCATCCTGCGCAATCCGCTGGAACGGGTGGAAAGGCTGCACGAAGGCACACGCCGTGACATAATCTGGAGTAGCCAGCAGCTTGACACATTGCTGGCCGAAGCATCCCCGCATATCAGAAACGTTGCCATGGTCGCGCTGTGGACCATGCAGAGACAGGCGGATGTCCTTTCCATGCCGACGCTGGCCTTCGACGGAGAACGGATCTCGATTCGGCAAGGCAAGACCGGCGCCCGCGTGCGCGTGGCCGCCGCACTGGATCTGCTGCCGATGTTAAGAAAAGCCAAGGAAGATCAGCGCCAGCGGGTTTTGGTCAACTCATTCGGCCAAAACTGGACATCGAGCGGGTTTCGCGCATCGTGGCGTAAGGAAATGGCCCGCCTCGGCATCCATGGCGTGACGTTTCATGACCTGCGGGGAACGGCCATCACCTTCGCCTATGCAAAGCTGGATCGGTCCCATGACGAGAAAATTAAACTGATTGCAGAGATCTCCGGCCACTCGGAAAGCGATGCCGAAACGATCATCCGAAAGCACTATCTGGCCGGTCAGGAAGTGGTCGACGCTATCGGTCAGGGAACAAGGCGAGAATGAAAGTGTAAAATACCGGGAATGCTATAAAACAGCATATAAAATTCCCGGCTAAGTCATTGAAATGGTGGGTGATGTAGGGTTCGAACCTACGACCCGCTGATTAAGAGTCAGCTGCTCTACCAACTGAGCTAATCACCCGCCTGCAGCGCTTCGTTTGTGCTTCATCGCTGCCGTGAGCGGGGATATAAAGGGGTTGTCTCTGCTTGTCCAGCGCCGTTTCGAAAAAAATGTCATGAAACAGCAAAAAAAATCAAAACTCGAAAAAACCAAGGAAAATCAAATGTCGAGCATGCCGGAAGCGATGCGCACGGCGGTGCCGCCGATGCGGGCGCGGAAAACTTTGCCTTCCTTGGTGTCGATATGCAGATGGATGAAGGAGGGGCGCCCCATCTCCACGCCCTGCTCGATCAGCAACGGGTGATGGCCGTCCGGCAGTGCATCGAAATGCTGGATGGCGCCTGAAAGCGCCGCCACCGCGGAGCCAGTGGCCGGGTCCTCGGCTATGCCCATATCGGGGGAAAACATCCGGGCGTGAAAGTCAGCCGCGTGGTGAACACCACCACGGCAATAGACATAGGCCGAGGTCAGCGCGCCGTCACAGAAAGGGGCGGCCCGCTCCCAGAGCTGCGGATCAAATTCGATGCTTTCGACATCTCCCAGACTGCTGACCGGAATGAGCAGGAAGGGCACACCAGCCGACCAGATCGACGGCAGATGGTTTTCGAAAAGCAATTGGTTCGGCTTCAGGCCAAGCGCATCGGCGATGCCCTGGCGGTCGAGCGGCAGTTGAATCTGGGTGGAGGTTTTCGGCAGATCGAATTCGGCAAAACTCGCCTCACCCGGCCTCAGGCTGACGGCACAGCGCACCGGACCAATCTTTTCATCGATCACCGACACCAGATCGAGCGGCCCCTCACGATCCTGATGCGCCTTTTCCGCCAGGCCGATCGCCGTGCCAACCGTGGGATGACCGGCAAAGGGAAGCTCGCGCCCGGGGGTGAAAATCCGGATACGCGCCACATGCGCGACATTGACGGACGGAAAGACAAAAACAGTTTCCGAGAGATTGAATTCCCGCGCTATCGCCTGCAACGCATCGTCATCGAGATCCTCGCAATCGAACACGATTGCCAAAGGGTTGCCGCACAGCTTTTTGTCAGTGAAGACGTCGTAAATGCAATAGTGTCGAGCCAAACAAGCCTCCAGTCGCCGTTACAATGCCAGCAAACTGCACGAGCAGCGCCAGCCATGCAAGGCGAACCAGCCACTTAGCCGGGAAAAATCCAATCCAGTAGGGGATACATGTCTGGCGTGTAATCATGCGCATTGCGATCAGCCGAGCGAATGGCTACGGCGCGGGCAATTTCCTGCTCTTCATCGACAGCCATATGGGCCGCGATTCGCTCGAAAACCGCCTCAGTGGTCAAGGCCAGACGAAACACCCGAAACAGCGTGACCCGACGGCCTCGACGATAGCCTCGCAATTGCGGATCGATCACCGCATCATCCACCGACAGTCCGGTTTCTTCCTGCACTTCGCGGCGCATATTGGCATCGACATCGACCATCGCATCGATAATATCCGATGCATCGAGCGATCCCGCCGGACAATAGACCCGGCCTGCATTGGCGGTGTGAGCGGCCATTTCCACCGCGATCAAGGCACCATCGGCCGAAATCAGCACAGGAAACCCAAACAGGTGATAGCCACTCTGTGGCTCAGCCTGACGACGCCAAAACAAAAAGGTCGAATAAGGGATAAGGTGTCCCGCGCCAGTCACCGCTCCCTGCCCGATCTGCAATTCGTCAAACAACACCATGGCGCCATCGAAAAGAGCCGGATTGGCCGCCGACTCGGCCTGCCAATTTCGGTGAATGGCATCGCGATGCGCACTATGAAACGGATGTTCTCCAGGCTTGACCCGCAATTCCAGCCGGTTCACATCGAATATTTCCCCATCCGCCGGCCAGGACACATGATCGTCAGCGGCTTGCGGCATAATGGCTTTTGCATGGGACAGCATGGATGAAACTTTCTTTTCCAGTCTCTGGCAGTTCACGGACCTCGCAGATCTGAAAAGACACCAGATCATTCTTTATTCGCTGCGATCGAGTGACTTTGTAAAGGCATCGCAGCGCAAAAAGATGACGGTCTCGTCACGTCCTCACGTTTTGCCCATGTTTCATACCGCCCATACATCCATAGATAGCAAAAAAAACAAAACGCCGCGCGCATGGAGCGCACGGCACCTTATTGAACACCAATAGATGGATTGTGGGGTCAGGCGGCGCGAGGATAGGATGACGATGAGCCAGACGGAGAGGTCTTGAACTGAGCGACCATCTGGAACAAATCATCAACATCCTTGGACAGCGAGAATGCCGCTGCCGTCGTTTCCTCAACCATCGCTGCATTCTTTTGCGTGGACTGGTCGATGACATTGACGGAACTGTTGATTTCCCGCAGCGCGGTGGTCTGTTCCTTGGTGCCGTGAACAATTGCTGTGACATTTGTATCGATGGCACGGATCTGATTGAGGATATTCTCCAGAGCCGAGCCGGTCTGGGCAACAAGGTCCACGCCACGGTCAACCTGCTTGCCGGACGTGCTGATCAACTGCCGGATTTCCTTGGCGGATGAAGCCGAGCGCTGCGCCAGCTCGCGGACCTCCTGGGCGACGACCGCAAAACCCTTGCCTGCTTCACCGGCGCGGGCCGCTTCGACACCGGCATTCAGCGCCAGAAGATTGGTCTGGAAGGCAATTTCATCAATGACGCCCAGAATGCTCGAAATCCGCCCGGACGACTGCTCGATCTCATTCATGGCAACCACGGCATCCCTGACGATAACGCTGGATTGCTCCGTATTCAGCCGGGTCTGCTCCATCAACCGGCCAACCTCCTCGGCACGCTTGGCGGAGTCGGCAACCGTCGTGGTGACTTCCTCCAGAGACGCAGCTGATTCCTCCACGGAGGCTGCCTGTGCTTCGGTACGGCGCGACAGGTCGTTGGCGGCCTCCTTGATTTCATTGGTGCTCGACGCGATGGACCGGGCGCTGAGGGCGACACCGTCCATTGTCTTGCGCAAATGGCTGAGGGCTTCGTTGAAATCGATCCGCAGTTTTTCCATGGTCGGCACGAACATGTTGTTCAGCGTGCCGGTCAGATCGCCGCCCGCCAGCGCCTTCAATGCGGCACCCAGATGGGAAATAGCATCCATCCGGCTCGACACATCGGTTGCAAACTTCACGACCTTGTAGACTTTCCCCCGTGCGTCGAAGACCGGATTGTAGGAGGCCTGTATCCAGACATCGTGGCCATCCTTGGCGATGCGCCGGAACTCATTGGCCAAGGTCCGCCCAGCCGCCAGATCGCGCCAGAAAGATGTGTAGTCTGTGGAAGACGTATAGGCCTTGTCACAAAACAGACTGTGATGGCGCCCGACAAGTTCCGTCAGACTATAGCCCATCGCCTTGCAGAAATTTTCATTGGCGGTGATGATCTTGCCATCAGGGGTAAACTCGATGACCGCCATCGAGGTCGAAATCGCCTTCAGCTTGGCATCATCCTCCAACGCCTGCAATTTTACTGCGGTGATATCCGTGGCATATTTGACGACCTTATAGGGCCTATCACCCTTCATTATCGGATTGTATGAGGCTTCGATCCACACATCTCGGCCGTCCTTGGCAATACGACGATATTGGGCGCGCTGGAATTTACCCTGCCGCAACCCTTCCCAAAAATTCCGGTAATCGCTGGTCTCAACCTCGCTGGCATCGACGAACATGCGGTGGTGCTTGCCTTTAATTTCAGCCAGACTGTAGCCGAGCGCCCGGCAGAAATTGTCATTGGCATCCAAAATGGTGCCATCCAAGCTGAATTCTATGACGGCCTGCGACTTGCGAAGAGCCGAAACTTCCGATCTGGCATCAGCACCCAGTCCAAAAATAGTCATGCCTGAATCCTTCGACCTTTGATCTGCAAGCGCGTCGTACTGCGCCTTTGATGACATCAGTGTCACACAGAAATATATACAATCAATTCCTAAATTAGAAGCAATCTCTAAAAATTTTATATTATGCAAACCAAGTAAATATCGGGTTATTCTGGACACTTAAATACCCCTAATTTTTAATGGTAAAATCGCTAAGTGATTTAAAAAAAACAGAAATAGTCAACGCACAGAAGAAAGACGGCCCGTCCGGCACAGGGCATTCAGCCCCTCAGGCATCGACAAAATTGTCGTCTCCGCGCTGGGGAGGGCGCTCTGCCGATTATCCAAACATAGACAGAAAGTCGATTTGCAATCTCATCGACCATTCCGTATATTATTTTCAACTACAATAAAAATTAAGGCGACGAGCTATGAAGGAGACGTATTCGCTTCGTGAAGTCGTGAACGAGACCGGCCTGACGAAGCTGGTCTTGCATGCCTGGGAGCGCCGCTATGCAGCAATCGTGCCCAAACGCACCGACAGTGGCCGCCGCATCTACCGGCATGAAGATCTTGTCCGGTTGCAACTGCTGAAGGCCTGCGTCGACAATGGGCAACGGATCGGCTCCATTATCCATTTATCGACCGAGGAGCTGAAACGATCCGCGATGAACCAGGCGCGTTTGGACGACCTGGAGCCTGTTTTTAAAGCCGTGGAAAACCTTGACGGAGAGACCTTGGACCGGCTGCTGAGCACCCGCTTCATTGCGCTTGGGCCTATTGATTTTACAAAGCACGTCGTCCTGCCATTCATGGCAGAAATCGGCCGGCGCTGGGCGGAAGGCCACCTGTCCATCGCGTCAGAACATCTCGCCTCTTCGTCGGTCAGGGTGCTGTTGAACGGCGCATTCAAACTTCTGGCGTCGCCGCGCGGTTCACACAGAATAGTCTTCACCACGCTTGAAGGCGAATTGCATGATATCGGCGGGCTAGTGGCGGCGCTGATCGCCCGCAGCCATGGCATCCACACAACATATCTCGGCGCCCAGCTTCCGGCCAAGGATTTCGTCGCAATGGCAAGGCAATCCGGCTCGACCGTCGTGTGCATCAGCGGCGCCTTCAAACGCATCCGCAATTTTGAGCTAGAGATCAAGGAGATCCGAAAGGGCTTACCGTTGGATATCCCGCTCTGGCTGGGCGGAGCGGCCTTCATGAACCTGCCTCCCATCGAGGGCGTGTGCTATTTTCAACAGATGGAACAGTTCGAAGAGGCCGTCATCGCCTTGCAAGGCGAAAGCTTCTGACACGATAAAGCGCCGCATGTCGGCTGACAGCGGCGCTTTATCTTCGTTGCGGACCTTATAACCAGCTGGTTCTTGGCGCCCCCCACAATGCCAAACGCATGCAGACAAAAAAGCTTGGAGCGCCAGGAACCCTTCAAGGCTGATTAGTTGCGAGCCTTATCAACCAGCTGGTTCTTGGCGATCCCCCGCGATGCCGAAGGCACGCAGACAAAAAAACTTGGATCGTCAAGAACCGTTCACGCTGATTAGTTGCGAGCCTTGTCAACCAGCTGGTTCTTGGCGATCCCCCGCAATGCCCAAGGCATGCAGACAAAAAAGCTTGGAGCGCCAAGAACATTCAAGGTTAATTAGTTGCGAGCCTTGTCAACCAGCTGGTTCTTGGCGATCCAAGGCATCATGCCGCGCAGCTTGGCACCGACTTCTTCGATCTGGTGCTTGTCGTTCATGCGGCGAATGCCCTTGAAGCGAGCAGCACCAGCGCGGTATTCCTGCATCCAATCCGATGTGAACTTGCCGGTCTGAATGTCGTGCAACACGCGCTTCATTTCAGCCTTGGTTTCAGCGGTGATGATGCGCGGACCGGTGACGTATTCGCCCCACTCAGCTGTGTTGGAGATCGAGTAGTTCATGTTGGCGATACCGCCTTCATAGATCAGGTCAACGATCAGCTTCACTTCGTGCAGGCACTCGAAATAGGCCATTTCAGGCGCATAGCCGCCTTCAACCAGCGTCTCAAAGCCAGCGCGGATCAGCTCAACCAGACCGCCGCACAGAACGACCTGCTCACCGAACAGGTCGGTTTCGCATTCTTCCTGGAATGTGGTTTCGATAATGCCCGAACGGCCACCGCCAACGCCACAAGCGTAGGACAGAGCCACTTCAAGGGCATTGCCGGAGGCATTCTGATGAATGGCAACGAGGCAAGGTACGCCGCCGCCCTTCTGGTATTCGCCACGAACCGTGTGGCCAGGGCCCTTCGGTGCGATCATCACAACGTCCACGGTGTTCTTTGGCTCAATCAGGCCGAAGTGAACGTTGAGACCGTGTGCGAAAGCAATCGCAGCGCCATCACGGATGTTGCCAGCGATGTCGGCCTTATAGATGTCAGCCTGCAATTCGTCAGGGGTTGCCATCATCATCAGGTCAGCCCAGGCAGCCGCTTCGGCAACGGTCATGACCTTGAAGCCATCGGCTTCAGCCTTGGCAATGGTGGCCGAGCCAGCCTTGAGAGCGATCACGACGTTCTGTGCGCCCGAATCCTTGAGGTTCAGCGCGTGAGCGCGGCCCTGGGAGCCGTAGCCAATGATGGCGACTTTCTTCGCCTTGATGAGGTTCAAATCGGCATCACGATCATAATAGACGCGCATTGTGTTATCCTTCCCTATGCTATGTCTGATGTTGAGTGTTTTATCCTTCGCCAGGATTTACGCTGACGATGTCTTGTCCGTGCCGTGCAACACAAGAAAGGCGGACACCGCCTTGTGTGCGCGAGCGTCGAATTTTCGTGGCTCGGGTTTTTCACCCAGAAGCAGGCGAACATGAAGATCGGAAACGATCAGGCCGTAAAGCGTCCGATAGGCATCCTCGCCGTCCTCGAACCGCAACAGGCCATCGCGTCGTCCGGCATCCAGCAGCGCCCTCGCCCGGCGGTCGATCTGGCGGCGGCCACGCTCCAGCAGCATTTGCCCCAATTTCGAGCCGTCGCGACTAGTCTGGCCAATGGCAAGACGGTTCAGCGCCAGCGAGATTTCACCAGACAAGACATCCAGCAAATCGCGAGCGAAAACCTGCAAATGATCGGCCAGCATCTGCGGTGTCAGGCGCTCGCCGGCGCGCTCGAAGGTGCGCACCTTGCTCGCTTGATAGGAAATCATCGCTGACAGCAGACCGTCGCGATCGCCGAACCATTTATAAAGGCTCTCCTTGGAGCAATTGGCCGCCCGCGCCAAACCGGCCGTGGTCAATGCCTTATCGCCGCCTTCGACCAAAAGGCGCAGGGCCTCCGCCAGAACCGCGCTCTGGCGTGCAGAAAATTCTGCTGTTGGCATGGCATTGGTCGACACGGTGAAAGCCCTTCAATCTAAGTACCGTACGGTACGGTTCTTGTTAACGCGCTTCGCAATGCTCGTCAAGCGCCAGAGTGACCGATAAGGCTCAACAATGCAGCGGCGACATGAAAAAGGGGGAATTTCAGGCGAAAGCGCCAATCGATCTTGGCAGCAGGAAGACTTTGAAAACGGAAAAAGCAGCATTTCCGCGCTTCACTGAAAAGCGGAAATGCTCAATGATCTCAGGTGAGGGGCTGAGAAGGGAAGCCGAGAATCTGCCGCCGTCAAAAGGCGCAACGTCTTTGGAGGACTGTTATGCCACAGCCTGACGTTTCGGCAGTTTCCAATGCGGCCGCGGAAAATGGCAGGTATAGCCGTTTGGAATGCGCTCAAGATAGTCCTGATGCTCCGGCTCGGCCTGCCAGAAATCACCCACAGGCGCCAGTTCGGTCACGACCTTGCCAGGCCAGATGCCGGAAGCATCCACGTCGGCAATGGTGTCCGCGGCAATCTTTTTCTGCTCTTCATTCGTGTAGAAGATCGCGGAACGATAGCTGACGCCGACATCGTTTCCCTGACGATTAGGCGTGCTTGGATCATGAATCTGGAAGAAAAATTCCAGGAGATCGCGAAAGCTTGTCTTTGATGGATCGAAGATAATTTCAATCGCCTCGGCATGTGTTCCATGATTGCGATAGGTCGCGTTCGCGACATCGCCGCCGGAATATCCCACTCGGGTAGCGATGACCCCGGGAAGCTTGCGGATCAGGTCCTGCATGCCCCAGAAGCAACCGCCTGCCAACACTGCGCGTTCACTCGTCATGGACGTAACTCCTATGGTTGGAATGCATTCTATGTAGGAACTATAGCACCCTGTTTCCAGCGGCCAATGGAGATGGGGACAGTGTTACCGGTGATGACAGCGTTAATAAATCCGCCCTCACCCGCCGATAGAACGTGAATTGTCATCTCCTCAGGTAGCTTTTTGCGCCGCTATCGGTGAGGCAGAACCGCCCTCCCCGAGGGCCAACGCAAATTTTGCCAGAGCGGCAAGAACATCCTCCCTCTGGAGAGGGTTCCAAGGATGGAGTCATGTCCAAGGCGGGACTGTCCATCCCATCTGCGGCTCCGCCCATATACTTTAAGCAGGATTTCTTACTGGCGCTGATCGATCCATCATTACAGACAAAAAAATCGCCGCGACACATTGCGACACCTCCTTTTCCCCACTGCACGGCAAATTCGCAGCATAGGAAAGGGTCGGCATCACACCAACGACCATTGAGAAAATCATCAACGCGACGGTCGTCATCCGTAGATTTACATCATGTCTTGAAGATGCTGAAGCACTCTCGCCTTGAAGGCAATGAAAAGCGGCACTTGTAATGGCCCTTTCCATTAGAACGACAATATATCCCATAAAAATGGCCACCCTGATCCCCAGGATGGCCATAATATCGTATTTAAGCGAATTTTCACATAACATAAGTCGTGGAAAACTTGCGCCTCAAATGCCTAGGACAATTAGTCCTTATGCGCAGGCATGTCCTTAAGCTGATCCTTTGTCCATGTGGTAACAGCATGGACGTCGCCATCTTCATCCCGCATGAACTGCAGATCCGACAGCGGAACACCGACCGGCTTTGCACCGATGCCTAGGAAGCCGCCGACATCAATGATCGCTGTGCCGCTGGCACCCAGACCATGAACATGATCCAGCTTGCCAACCTTGTGGTCGTCAGCACCATAAATGGTTGCACCTTCGAGCACGGCAGGGGTAAGTTCAGCAGTGGTGAGACGAACGTGATTGGTATGATTCATTGGGTTATCCTCCTTGTTTGTACTGTAGAGGTAACCAACGGGGCAGAGGTTTGTTCCCTCCCCGCAAAACCAAAGCGTGTGCAGTGAGGCGGGATTGAAATCCCCGGCGCTTATTTGAACCATACAGGCAGAACCATCCCGTAACGTCACAATTGCACAATTTTCCATCACATCCATGTCCTTTGAGCGCCGTCATCTATCAAAAGGAAGTGAGACTGCCGAGAGCAGACCATCCAAGGCGGAAATCCCTGGAGGCAGAACAAGTAACAGGCTGATTTTAATAGATTTTTATATCCACAATTCGACAAGAGACGCCAACGCATGCCTGCAATGCTTTTTCTGACAGGCGCGCGCCGTTGCAAAGCACAGCAAAAACGCCCAGATTCCAGGCATCGAACCAAATAGTTCGACTTAATTTTATCCACTTACAAAGTTGGAGATATCCATGAAAACCTTTATCGCAACAGCCGTGCTCGCAAGCCTGATCGGTGCATCCGCATCGTTTGCGGCAACCACGGCAAAGACCACCACCCAGCCCGCCCAGTCCACTGCGTCCACGCAAACGGCGGCGCAACTGAACACGAACGACAGCAGCCAGCAGTCGTCCAGCAGCGAATGGCAGTTCAAGGCCCCCACGAAGAAGCCGCATCACCGCAACGAATATAACGGCTGATTGCCGCGACCATCTCGATAGGGATGCGTCATTGATACGAAACGCCGGTCTGCGGCGTTTCGCCTGCTTTCACACCGCATAATCCACCGGCACCGCGGACCCGCTTTTCATCGTCTCCATCGAGATCGAGGCGGACACATCGAAAAGCTCGATACGCCGCACCAGCCGCCGATAAACCACGTCGTAATGCTCGACCCGTGGCAGGACGATCTTCAAGATATAATCATGGTGGCCGGTCAGGCGATGTGCCTCGACGATTTCGGCGATATCGGTAATCGCCCGGCGAAACTCCTCCGTCCATTCATCGGTATGATGCGCGGTTTTGACCAGCGCGTAGACAGTGGTCGGCACACCCACCTTGTCGCGATTGAGCACGGCGATCCGTCGCTCGATATAGCCCCCCTCTTCCAGTTTCAGGATACGGCGCGAACAGGCCGAAACCGATAGGGCAACCTTGTCCGCCAGATCACTCACCGCAATGGCTGCATCTCGCTGCAGCAGATCCAGAATCTTCCTGTCTCTTTCGTCAATCACGCCTTAATCCTCCGCCTTCCAGGATGAATACGCAAATCATACGCGCATTTTACATTTTTCTCGCAATTTTTGTGCGGAACTTATGGTGATTTTCGAGAAGTTTGCAAATCAACCGCTTCAATCCACTGGCATAGTTTTGTTCATCACCACCAAAGACACTAGGGGAACACGACAATGCGGATGATCGGCTTGATTGGCGGAATGAGCTTTGAAAGCTCGGCGGTTTACTATCGGCTCATCAATGAGGCAGTTCGCCATCAGTTGGGCGGTTTGGCATCGGCTGAAATCGTCATGCGGTCGGTCGATTTTTCGCAGATCGTTGGCTATCAAAAGGCAGGCCGTTGGGATCTGGCGGAAAAGGTGCTGGGCGATGCCGCTGCCGCCCTGGAGCGCGCCGGTGCCGAATGCGTGCTGATCTGCACCAACACCATGCATCTGATTGCCGATGCCGTGGCAGCCCGTGTTTCCGTGCCGCTTATCCATATTGTCGATGCAACGGCCCAGGCCATCAAAGACGCCGGCTTCAAGCGGCCCCTGCTGCTCGCCACCCGCTACACGATGGAGCATGGCTTTTATACCGATCGCATGCGCGCCCTCGGCCTGCTGCCCATGGTGCCAGACGCAGCGGATCGCGGCATCGTCCATGATGTGATTTTCGATGAACTCTGCGCGGGCCGCGTCGAAGCACAGTCGCGGGCTGCCTATCTGGCGATCATTGAAAAGGCCAAGGCAGACGGCGCCGATTGCGTCATCCTTGGCTGCACCGAGATTTGCCTTCTGCTCGATCCCAAAAATCTTTGCCTGCCGGGCTTTGATTCCACCGCCATTCACTGTGCGTCTGCGGTAGAGTTTTCCCTGATTCCGCAAGAAGTTAAAAAGATCGCCTGAACGCATTGACTGCGGTTTGTTGATCGCAGTCAATTTTTTACTTGATTTGGAAACGATCATTTCCTATTGTAAAGCCATGATGAACCAGCCAACAAAATCCGGCAGGCCAGCGGGCCGCCCTCGGGAATTCGACACGGACGTGGCGCTGGACGCAGCGCTGGTGGTGTTTTCCGAGCGGGGCTACCAAGCCGCCTCGATCAGTGAACTTGCCGAAGCCATGGGGTTAACGGCTGGCAGTATCTACAAGGCATTCGGCGACAAGCGCGGTGTGTTTCTGGCCGCCTTTGATCGCTACTGGTCGGTGCGCCATGCGATGATCCTGAAGCGCATGGCACCGCTTAAGACCGGGCGGGAAAAGCTGTTTGCCCTTTTGCAGCATTACGCCGAACACGCCCATGGTGCGGCAGGCCGGCGCGGCTGCCTCGTAGTCGGCGGCGCCAACGATCTGTCACTGCTGGATGCGGAAGCCTCCGCCCGCGTGGGACAGGCCTTTACCGCCAACCAGCAGCGCCTGAAGGACCAGATTGTCATCGGACAGGCCGATGGCTCGATCCGGGCCGATCTCAATGCCGATGTCATCTCCAGCACCCTGCTCTGCCTGACGATGGGCATGCGCGTGGTTGGCAAGACAGGCCGGACAGAAGAAGAGATGCAGGCCGTGGCGCAAGCGGCGCTGCGGCTTTTGGACTGAGCCGTATCTCATCCCTTACAGCGGCGTGCAGCAGCATGGTGCAGTGAGGTTCGCCATAACACTGCCTATTCGCTGAACCATTCAACAGTCGCCACTCACAACAGTACCATGGCATCCTCCCAAGACCATGGCGCCCCAAGCCGAGAAGCAACCACCATGACCCTTTCCAGCCCGCTCTTGCGGCACGATTCCGAACACGCCCTGTCGCCAGCCCTGACCTTTATCTTCGCCCTGGCCTGCGGGCTTATCGCCGCCAATCTCTATTACGGCCAGCCGCTGGCCGGACCGATCAGTGCGGATTTGGGGTTCTCACCCCAGGCGACCGGCCTGATCGTCACCCTTACCCAGCTCGGTTACTGTCTCGGCCTGCTGCTGCTGGTGCCGCTGGGTGATCTGATCGAAAACCGCAAGCTGGTGCTCATCCTGATTGGTCTTGCCGCGCTGGCCCTGCTGGGCGGCGCGCTTTCCACCACACCGGGCCTTTTCCTGCTGGCCTGCCTTGGCATTGGGCTTGCCTCCGCAGCCGCCCAGGTTCTGGTGCCGTTTGCCGCCAGCATGGCGCCGGATGCCTCACGCGGGCGGGTTGTCGGCAATGTCATGAGCGGGCTGCTCTGCGGCATCATGCTGGCCCGGCCCATTGCCAGCTTCATCGCCGAGGCCTCGTCCTGGCATGTCATCTACGTCCTTTCGGCGGTTGCCATGATCGGACTGATGGTTGTGCTCGGCATGACCCTGCCCCGCCGCCAACCCCATGCGCAGATCGGCTACGGCGCCCTTTTGTCCTCCATGGCCCATATGGCGCTGACCAACCGCGTACTCCAGCGCCGGGCGCTGTATCAGGCCGGTATGTTTGGTGCCTTCAGCCTGTTCTGGACCACGACGCCGCTGCTGCTGTCAGGCCCGCATTTTGGCCTGAGCCAAAATGGTATCGCGCTGTTTGCACTCGCCGGGGCATCTGGCGCCATTGCCTCCCCCATTGCCGGACGAATGGCTGATCGCGGCCTGACCCGGGAGATTTCAATCGGCGCCATGGTGCTGGGCATCGCTGCGTTCCTACTTGGCCGCTATGCGATTGAAACCTCCCCAATCACCGGCGTGATCTGCCTGACACTTGCGGCAATCACCCTGGATTTCGGCGTGCAGGCCAATCTGATCAGCGGCCAGCGTATCATCTATTCAATGACTGCCGCCCATCGCAGCCGACTGAATGGTCTCTATATGGCGACATTCTTTCTTGGCGGTGCGCTTGGTTCAGCTATCGGCGGCTGGGCCTACGCCACAGGCGGATGGTCACTGACCGCCTGGATCGGCCTCTGCTTTCCCGCCGCATCACTTGTGCTGCTACTGACGGAACGGCGGCAAACGGCAAAAGTATAAAGAGTCTAACGGGAAGCGCCGTGCGGTTTATAACCGCACGGCGCTGTAACGCTTTAAATCGACTGAATGTCTTTAAAACTCACTCCACCCGCCGCCGGATTGGGATGCGACCGAACCCGCCACCTTCGACATCAATTCGCGCGCTGGCGAGGCCGTGGGCCGATGCGCTGACGTCGCCGCGCCAAGCTGGCGTGACGAAGGCCTCATGCCGGTACCGCCCAGTTGGAATTTCTCAATCAACTCGCGTAGACGCGCCGTTTCCTGGGCAAGCGTTGCGCTGGCGGCATTTGTCTCTTCCACCATCGCCGCATTTTGCTGCGTTACCTGGTCCATCTGGTTGACCGCCGCATTGACTTCGGAAAGGCCGGTGGCCTGCTCACGAGCCGAGCTGGTAATGGCCTCCATATGTTCATTGACCGCAACAATATTCTGCTGGATCGTCCGAAGCGCCTCGCCTGTTTCGCTCACCAGTCTTACCCCGGTGCTGACCTCGTTTGAAGAATTGCGGATCAGTTCCTTGATTTCCTTGGCTGCCTGAGCGGATCTTTGCGCCAGTTCGCGAACCTCTTGCGCGACCACGGCAAAGCCCTTGCCTGCTTCACCGGCACGAGCGGCCTCGACACCGGCATTCAGCGCCAGCAGATTGGTCTGGAAGGCGATTTCGTCGATCACCCCAATGATATTGGAAATCTGATTGGACGAATTTTCAATGCGCGACATCGCGCCAACTGCATCTTCAACCACCTTTGAAGAGCGCACCGCATTGTCGCTGGCTGTCGATGCCGAATGACGGGCTTCTTCTGCCCGTTTTGATGCATTCGAGACATTGACGGTAATTTCGTCAAGCGCCGCAGCGGTCTCTTCCAGGGAGGCGGCCTGCTGCTCGGTTCGCTTGGACAGATCTTCTGCGCTCTGGCTGATTTCGCGCGTGCCATTGTCGATCTGGCTGGTTGAATGCGCCACCGCGCCAAGCGTGTTGCGCATCTGCGTCAATGCTTCATTCATCGTGCGGCGCAGTTCTTCAAAATCCGGCGCAAACGGGTTGTCCAGAGTGAAGGTCAGATCACCCTGCGCCAGCCGCGTCAGGGCGCTGCCAATCGCATTGACCGCATTCACTCTTTCGGTCACGTCCGTGGCAAACTTGACGACTTTTGTAACCTTGCCCTTGGCATCAAGGATCGGGTTATAGGCAGCGTTGATAACCACCTTCTTTCCGTTCCTGCCGTAGCGAACAAACTCTGCCGATTGAACTTCTCCGCGGCGCAAGCCAGCCCAGAACTCTTTGTAGTCGGCTGATTTTGCGTATTCGGGGTCAACCAGCATGCTGTGGTGACGACCCTTTATGTCGTCCAGTTTATAATCAATGGATTTGAGGAAGTTTTCGTTGGCGGTAACGATCTCACCTTCCGTGGTAAACTCGATAATGCCTTGAGAACGGCTGATCGCCATCATCTGCCCCTGGTAATCCAGGTTCTGCAATCGCTCCTTGGCATTGGCCCATTCAACAACGAAGCCAGTGGTTTTTCCACTTTCCCGCAAAGGCGTAACGATGAGATCGAACGCCCGGTGGCCAACCCAAATCGTCGCCTTATGCTGCGTTTTGAGCGCCGCCAGCATATTGCGCTGATGGGAAGGATTTTTATGAAAAATATCGATATTGCTGCCAATGAGTTTGTTAAAATCGAAGCGGGGAAGTTCCTTCTTGAGGTCAGATTCGGCCTCCTTAAGCAGTTCCATGACGGATTCGTTCATATAACGAATGTTTAGATCAACATCCGAGATCATAATATTCGCTGTAATCAGTTTCAAAGATTGGGTCTGCATCCGAGCGACACTAGAAGTTCCAAACATTACGTATAGTCCCTTTCCGACGAACTGAGGAAGGCGCGAGAACAGGCTCTGTTCTGTCGAGAGCGTCACGGATACCAACCAAAATGACATTGCCAGCATGAAGTGTAGTGGCAATCTCCCTATAATTTATTAATAAATTAGATAACGCGAAATATATGGAATTTGAAAATTCCGTAGAGATTACACAATAAAAGCAGCGACTTACAGAATATTTTCTTGAGAAGACGCAGGATATTGTGACATTCGACCACAGACCATGGGTGGTTTTTTTAGTCCAACATCAGTCTGGCAGGCGCCAGAAACTAACTTTACCGAGAAGCCAATTCGGCGGGGTCTTGGCACCCATAGCGCCGTGCTCAATATATGGCGCACGGCGCTATAGTTCTTTATATCTGCTGTATAATCGTCTGTTTAAATCCACGCCGATTTAGGAAATTATGCAGGCGTTCAGCCTCAAACATTCTGCCTATCGAACCGAGCGCGGGCCTCGACCACGCGGGCATGATTGTCGATGGCAAATTCCACGAGATATTTGAGTGAAAATACCAGCTGCTCGCCCATCTCCGTCAGACCATATTCAACGCTGGGCGGTTTGGTGGGGAAAACCTGCCGGTGCACATAACCATCGCGTTGCAGGTCCCGCAGGGTCTGGGTCAGCATACGCTGAGAAATGTCCGGCACCAGGCGTCGAAGCTCACCGAAGCGATAGGGTTTCTCGGCAAGCGAACCTAGAATGAGCGTCGACCATTTGTCGCCGACATGGGAAATCACCGAGCGCACCGGGCAATTGTCTTCCGCCCGCTTGCTTTTGCTTACCCCCCTCGTCATTGCCTCCGAGGGAGCCCGCTGCGTGGCATCGTTCATGATGGTACCCTTTCTGTAACCAAAGGTGCTAAAACTGCCTTCTTTACAGCAGTTCCAAAAGGCTGATTATAGTGCTGGTCTCAAATAGAGAGCAACAAGATAATAGGGTATCGAGTTTTACAGGCCGTGCGTTTTATAAAACGCGGAGACAACTCTGTAACACTCTATATCCGCTGGATAATTTTCCCTTCAACCAATTCCGGTTCAGGGAATTATGCAGGAAATGGGATAGAGAAATATGACCAAAATACTGATTACCGGAGCATCCGGAAAGCTTGGAAGACTTGTCATCAACCATTTGCTGGAAAGCCAGCATGTTGTCGCTGCTGATATCGTCGCTGCCAGCCGCAACCCGTCGGGTCTGGCGGATCTTGCCGCAAAAGGCATCGAAACACGTCAGGCCGACTTTACCGATCCGGCATCGCTTGACCAGGCCTTTTCCGGCATTGACCGGCTGCTGATCATTTCCACCGATGCCATCGGTTTGCGCGTCGAGCAGCACAAGGCAGCGGTTGCCGCCGCCGCCAATGCCAAGGTCGGCCGGATTTTCTACACATCCATGCCAAATCCGGAGACATCCAAGATCCTGTTTGCTCCCGAACATGCGCAAACCGAACAGGCCATCAAGGCTTCCGGCCTTGCCTATACGATTTTGCGCAACAACTGGTACATGGAAAATCTGTTCATGACGCTGCCATCGGCGCTGGCCAGCGGCCAGTGGCACACATCCGCCGGAGAGGGCAAGACCGCCTATATCGCCCGAGAAGACATTGCCCGCGCCATTGCCAGCGCCCTGGCCAAGCCAGTGGCCGAAAACATCGTCTATACGCTCAGCGGCAGCCGCGCCTATAGCAACAGAGAGATTGCCGCCCTGGCCGAAAAAGCCACGGGCAAGCCGCTTGCCGTGGTCGACATCACCGACCAGCAGTTGGAAGACGGCATGGTCGCTGCCGGCATTCCCAAACCCGTAGCGCCGGTGTTCGCTTCAATCGATACGGCCATCCGCGCCGGTGACCTGGATGTGATAACCGATGATGCGCAAAGCTTGTCGGGCCATCCATTGCTGTCGCTAGAGGCCTTCATCGAAGCAAACAAGGCCTCCCTCATCGGCTGATCGATCGATATCGATCAACTGAGACAGGCTCTCGTCACCTCAGAATGACGCCAAGCAATCTCTGCTCAGCATGGCGTCATTTTGAAATATGTAGATCTGGCTAACTGGCAAGTGGACTTCAGGTCAGCTCGCCGCAGGCCCGGCGAAAACGCCGAACGGTTTCGGCCATGCCGAATTCCAGCGCGTCCGCCGTCAGCGCGTGACCGATAGACACCTCGGCCAGGAAGGGAATCCGCTCCGCCAGCGCCGGAAGATTGGCGACCGTCAGATCATGGCCGCCATTAACGCCCAGGCCCAACGCATGCGCGGCATCCGCCGTAGCACCCAGAAGCGCAAGTTCACGGGCCGCTTTTTCCGGCGCATCGTAGCAGCTGCCATATGGCCCGGTGTAAAGCTCGATCCGGTCGGCGCCGGTCGCCTTAGCCGTGGCAACCGCCTGCGCATTCCCATCGCCATCGGCAAACAGGGAAACCCGCATGCCTGCCGCCTTCAATCGCGCAACGACATCTGTCAAAAACACTTGATGCGCGGCGAAATCCCAGCCATGATCAGAGGTAGCCTGAGACGGGTCATCCGGGACCAACGTCACCTGCTCCGGCTGTGCCTCTTCGCAAAGCTGTAGAAAATCTTCGCTGGGATAACCCTCGATATTGAACTCGGCCTTTGGAAACTCGTCATCGATCAACGCCCGCAGCAGCGGCAGGTCGCTGAACCGGACATGCCGCTGGTCGGGCCGGGGATGAACAGTCAGGCCTTGAGCGCCCGCCTGAAGCGCCAGGCGACCGAAATGCCGGACATCCGGCCAGGGAAGATCGCGCCGGTTACGCAGCATGGCGATGGCATTCAGATTGACGGATAATTTTGCTGGCATTGGCGAAACCCGTTTTCTTGCTGCGGCGCTCAAAGTCCGCACCCAGACGGTCATCGCCGTCCATCCACTTCTGTAAAACCTTGACGCTGAAAAGACCAACGAGATTATGCAATAAATCGATGGAAATTGATGATCGGTCGCCAGAAATTGTCGGACAGAATGGGGACTTGCTTTGCTGACGCCTGTTTTGGGCCAACCGAACCGTAAATCCATCCAGGGCGAACAGCACTGGCAAGCGTGAAAGCGTGTTCGAATCTTTATGTCCGAAAAATTACGTCGAAGAAACCATCCGAAGCCCTAAAAACCATGGGTTTGAATTTTAGTAAAACTGATGATATCTTTGCAAACAAGAGTTTAGATCGAGTATCTTTAGATCGGACATCATCACGTTTTGGAAATTCTTCGGCGGGGGCTTCAAGTATTTCCAGGTTTCGAGCATCAGGCAACCACCTCTCCAGGGTAGCATCACAGAACACTGCAACCATTGGATAGATCAACCGCGAACGATATTGGAACGAATTGAAAATATTTCCCGATATTATCGGGACAAGGGGGACTTATCGCATGGCAGGCCAACCCGAATTTCTTGACGTTACAGAATCCATCACTCCCATCCTGAAAGCAGGTCTTGCCATGATGCCGGATCTGCCTTTGCCCGAAGATCTACCACCGGAGCCGGTGGCAATTTCCGAAATGGCCAATCTGTTTGGCGTCACCCACAGAACCCTGCATTTCTATGAGGAAAAGAATCTCCTCTCATCAAGTCGCATGGGGTTGATGCGGGTCTATTACCATCGTGACATTATCCGCATGGCGCTGATCAACACCTGCCGGGAGATCGGCATGCCGATAGCCGCCATTCAGGATCTGTTTGCCGAACTGAGCGGCACAATCACTCAGGCACAAGCCAATGAGCTTCTCAACACAGCGCTGGAGGCCCGGAAACGAGAATTGATTGCATCGCAATCGATGATGTTTCGCCAGATCGAGCAGATCAACAACCTTCTCACCCGCGAAGAAGATCAGGGCGAAACAGAAATGCCAATATTGCGCCATGGCATAGATCTGACCGAACTGGAGCATCATTGCCTGTCGCTGATGGCGGAAGGCTATACCCAGGTGCGGGTGGCACGAACCATGCAAATGACTTTCGAAGCCGTGATTGCGCTGGAAGCCAGCATCATGCGCAAGGTCCAGGCGACAAATCGATTCCAGGCGGTAGCAAAAGCGGTTCTGCTGGGCATCGTCGCCAATTAGCAAAGCCGACCAGTCCCCTTACCGCCCCCCCATTACCGGACTATGGTCAGCGTCTCTGCCGCACGGGTCACGGCGGTGTAGAGCCAGCGCTCGCGCGTATCACGAAACGCCCAGCTTTCATCAAACAGCACGACATTATTCCACTGCGAGCCCTGGGCCTTATGCACCGTCAGCGCATAGCCATAATCAAACTCGTCATAGCGCTTGCGCGTCGTCCAGGGAATTTCAGTCTCGACGTCTTCGAAGGCCGCTTTCAGCAGCTTGATCTTGGCAGCACCGCGATCCATGTCGTCATCTTCCGGCTTGATCAGCAGGTTCATACCCGGTTTCACCGTCTCCCGCGACGAGGTCATCACCTGCCAGAGCGAGCCGTTCAGCAGACCCTTGACCTGATCATTGCGCAGGCATACCAGTTTGTCGCCGGATTGCGGGTAATCGGCGGTAAAGCCCTTCAATTCGCGCAGCCGCTTGTTGTAGCGTCGCCGGGTCTTGTTGGTGCCGACCAGAACCTGATCGCAATTCAGCACCAGATCCTGCGTTACCTCATTCTTGGAAATCACCCGCGCTGTGCTGCCGTAATCACCATGCATGATTTCCTTGCCTTCGCGGATCTGCATGGCAAGCTGGATGATCGGATTGTCTCGCGCCTGGCGATGAATATCCGTCAGCAGGTAGTCCGGCGCCTGTTCGGTAAAAAAACCACCGCCCGTCACCGGCGGCAACTGGCCGGGATCGCCAAGAACCAGAATCGGCGTGCCAAAGCTCATCAGGTCGCGGCCAAGCTGCTCATCGACCATTGAGCACTCGTCGATGACGATCAGGGCGGCCTTGGCCACCGGGCTTTGCCGGTTGACGGAAAACATAGGCGTCATCGAGGTCTTGCCGGTTTCCTCGTCCGACACTTCCTCTTCGCCACGCGGACGGTAGATCAGCGAATGAATGGTGCGCGCCGTGGTCGCACCGCGCGAACGCAACACTTGCGCCGCCTTGCCGGTAAAGGCCGCAAACAATACATCGCCATCGACATTCTCGGCAAAGTGCCGGGCAAGCGTGGTCTTGCCGGTTCCGGCATAGCCGAACAGACGGAAAACCGGGGTTTTCCCCTCCTTCAGCCATTTGGCAACGGCCTTGAGAGCTTCATCTTGTTGAGGTGCAAATTCCATAGTGAGGAAATGCGCGGATTCGCAGACGAAATGCAAGAAGAGAATAGGCACCCCCGTGGCAGGTGTCCTGCGCCCTTCGCAGGCGCAGGACAGTTTGCTTGAAGAACGCCTACGACATCAGCCAGCACGGAACGGACGCGGATAATTCCAATAGTGAGCGTTGGATGCTATGAATAACTGTACCACATTCGCTCTACCGCCTGTGCTGAGCGGATAAGCCGTCTCTTCATAGTCGAACAATGACCATCCCAGGCGCATATTATCGGGTGCCAAGGTGGCATCCCCCAAAAAGTTTAGCACGTCCTGCATTATGTAAATGCCCGTGACGCCGAAATACGTTGCACTGGCATAGTTCAACAACAGGCGTCTTCTATTATTATCAACGACCGGAGGATTGATATTGGGGAGTGCAGCGGTCCAGACTCGAAACTTCTCTTCTGTTGCACCGAAAGTCGGCAACCCCTTGAATTGATCCTGAACATAGAGTTCGAAATCCCGCCCAGTCGTAGGCTCACAAAGCTGCCCGGCTGTATTATCGACCCAACTGATCGGCGCACCAAACCGCAGTTCATCATTGATACGGTTCAGCAAATACATGAGGCCTCTTGTCTCCTCGAGTGTTGGCATCGCCTCCTGTGCAAGAACGGGGTATTGATGAAGCAGTGCTGCCAAAGCATTGAGTGCGGCAGGTTGCTGCGCGGGTGATACGGTGTTCCACGCATCAACTTTCAGCGATATAGCTAAAAACTCTGTTGGGTTCTGGGCCAAAAATGCATGGAACTCATCAAGAGCGGACGGCAGTGTTTGAAACTCATTAAAGCCGCGGCTGCTGCCAATCGCGCCGTGGCATGTCACGAATGTAAAGGCACCGTTCGACTCATGCACGCTGATGCGGATATCAAACAGCCGAACACCGCTCGTCATCTGCGCGGTTAAAGTGGTATAATGGCAAGCATAAACAATGACAGTGGGGCGAGGATACAGCGGTAAAATATTCGAATTGATCGCAGCACTGTCATGCGTTCCAGGCAGGTTGATCTGGTCCAGAAAAAGATTGTCAGGAAGCCCACCCAGCCAGTTTGGTTGATCGGGGGAATCCTGGGCCACGACAAGCTGACCTACGAACAGAAAATGAGAGACCAGCAGGCTACCCAGGTTGAAAACCTGCACCAATTGATTGGTTGCATCAAAAACAGGAACATAAGCAAGGTTCAAAGAATGAGGTTGAGCGGCAAGAGAGGGGCTGCCAATCCACCATAAATCATCTCCATTCGTATCCCCTTGACCGACCCAGATATCGAGATCAAAGTTTTCAACACCAACAGCGAGTTGAATAGTGAGCTGAAACGCGAATTTCAGCGTTTGGGGAAGTGGTCCTACGGTCGATACATCGCCAATAATATGGCCCGACCCACCAGTGTTTTGTTTGAACAGGTTGACCACGTGATCGTCGGCGGGATCGACGATCCCATCGTCGTCGACCGTCACGGTCCAGACATCATTAGTGTGGCCGATCTGCGGAACCACCGCATTTGTGACGCCATTGACCGTGTTAAACGAGCCGGGCGTATAGGTAATTGTCCGGATAGCCGGGCATGTAAAATAAAGGCTGCTCATCTTCTAAATCCTGTAGAAATGGAAATTGCCTGCCCATTGGCAACAGCGTACCCACCAGCCACACCACAGGTGGCGGCGACAGCAACTGGGAACCAGCGGCATTAGCAAGTTGAGGGAGGGAAGCTCTATCGGCTTTTCAGCGCGGTGCTGAGCGAAACGCAAACACCGGGCACAGAAGCTTTAGAGCCAGGGCGTTAACTGGAAGAGATCGCCATCACGATTTGTGACCTGCAAGACCTGCACCACCGCTTCTGCCTGGTTCACAAATGGGAGCAAGATCGTGGCATTGGCATTGGCAAGAGGAAGACCTCCGAGCCACCAGACCGGTCCGAACTTATTGGCACCCTGCCCGACAAAAAGGCTGACATCCCTTTTGTCATCGTTTAAATTTACCGTCAGATCAATCTTGGCATAAAAATTCAGTGTATCGGGCGTCAGTTTATCGCCATCGATGGTGCACATGCGGTCCGCGCCGCCACAAAGATTGGTGAATTCAATTGCCAATTGCGGATCTAACCGGCCATCACAATCAAAAGTAATCATCCAGACATTTTCTGCACGGTCCACCGCTGGCGTGAGGAAGGGCTGGCTGGCCGCGACCGTAAATGACCCATCAATGTAGGAAAGCTTATCGATCAAATTGCTCTCGAACGCCAAGAGGCTTTTATGATACGATATTTTATCGGACGACGGCGTCGCCGAAAGAGCACTCTGGCTCGTGCGGTTTTGTGAATTTTGCATGGAACTCTCGCGTTAATGATTGATAACCGCGACGCCCCACCTGCGCGCTGTGCAATAACAAATTGTGCCAGACCCTAGACGATCAAAGCAACACCTTGCGCACAATCACTGTATACAACAAACAGAATAAACAATCAATAGTTGCCATTCGAAAAGAACACACCCAAGGAAAATATTGATATTTCAGAACGGGCACCCCACAGAAGAGTCCTGCGACCGGCATAAAGCCTTATCGCAACAGAGGCCAAAGGCTCAAAGCCAAGAACACGGCCATCATCATATTGAACCATTTCAGCCGTAGCAGATCCTCCAGGCAATCCATAACAGCTAGAGCATCGGACCGAAAAGTGGGAACCGGTTTTCGGATAAATCCGATACGTAAACAGAAACTTAGAGCATCGTGCTGATTCCAATTTTCTGTATAATGCTCTAAAGACACCGTCAATTTTCATCCCGTGGCAAAATACCGGCTTTGCTGCAAGCGATGCGGTCAGCCCTGCTGCATAATTTCCTCTTTAAATCGGGAACAGATTTTCCTCAAAAGATAAACGACAACAAGAACACACCAGCCGTTTCCAACTTGCCCGTTCCCACCACGCTGCTATCCTGACCAATCAATTTGGGAGCAAGAGCATGAACAATTCCCTTCCCACGATTTCCCTGCCTTCCGGCCAGATCGTGCCAGCTCTTGGCCTAGGCACCTGGATGATGGGTGAGAATGCGGCCGCGGAAAAAGACGAAATCGCCGCCGTGAATCATGCCCTCGATCTCGGCATGACAGTGATTGACACCGCTGAAAAATATGGAGATGGCAGTACTGAACAGATTATCGGGCGAGCCTTGAAAACACGGCGCAACGAAACCTACCTGGTCTCGAAAGTCGCGCCATGGAACGCCAGCCGAGAGGGCACGATGAGCGCTTGCGAAGGGAGCCTCAAACGGCTCGGCACCGACTGCCTCGATCTCTACCTGCTGCACTGGCGCGGCGAACACCCGTTAACAGACACGGTCGATGCGTTTGAGACATTGAAACGTCAGGGCAAGATCAAAGCCTGGGGCGTCTCGAATTTCGATGTCGCCGACATGGAGGAACTGTTTGCCGTGGAGAACGGCGCAAACTGCCAAGCCAACCAGATCCTCTACAATCTGAGCCGCCGTGGCGTGGAATACGATCTTCTTCCTTGGTGTCAGGAACGCGGCCTTGCCATTATGGCGTATTCGCCGATTGAGCAGGGGCGGCTCCTCAAGCACCCAGAACTGATCCATGTGGCAAAGGCCAATCAGGCAACGCCTGCGCAAGTGGCGCTTGCTTTCCTGCTTGAGCGCGACAACGTGTTGCCGATCCCGAAGACTACAGCCACAACCCGCATCGAAGAAAACCGTGGATCGGTCGATCTAGAACTAACGGAAGACGATCTGGCGCGGCTCGATGCTGCATTTCCACCACCGCAACGAAAGCAGCCGTTGGAAATGCTGTGATCGAAACAACTATACGCATCAACCCTTCAAACAGGCCTGCAGGCTGGCCTGGCTAGCCGCCTCACCATCCGCACCATAGGCATCGTAGCAATCCAGCGCCCATTCACTCGACCCGTCGTCGCCAAGGGCGCTTTGCTCATCATGCGACGGCTCATGCTCAAGGGGAAGACGAGAGGTTTTTGGAAGCTTGACCTCGGAAAATGGAGAATCAATCACTGGTGACGCGCTGGCAAAAGACGCCGAAGGTATTTGGCGTTCAACAAGTCCCTTTGCCGCAAGACCAGCCGGAAGAGACAAGGATGCGATAAGTATTACGACTGTTGCTGCTTTCATGGCAGGCTCCCGTGTTTGGTAAGCCGTTAACGCGCCATTAGCACTTTTGTTCAAATCAGGGCGTAAAGCGAAAATCACAAGCCCGTGTATTGCAGCCTACTTGTCAAGAGGCGTGAACGAACAGCTCTGGGGAAAACAAAGGGCGCATCCGGATTGAAGCCGGATACGCCCTCAAATGGTTCAGCAGGGACAGGGTAGCAATCACATACCCTGCGAGCCGCGGTTCATGGCGGCGATGCCGGTGCGGCAGACTTCGTTCAGCCCCAGCGGCTTCATGATCGACACAAACTGGTCGATCTTCGAGGATTTTCCGGTCAGCTCAAAGATGAAGTGATCGACCGTGGCATCCACCACCTTGGCGTGGAAGGCATCGGCCAGCCGTAGCGTTTCGGCCCGCATTTCGCCAGTGGACACCACCTTGACCAGCGCCACTTCCCGCTCGATTGGCCGCTCCTGGCCAAGCTGGCGGGCGCGCACGGTTAAATCCAGCACCCGGTGGACCGGCACGATCCGTTCCAGTTGCGCCTTGATCTGTTCCAGCACCAGTGGCGTGCCACGGGTGACGATGGTGATGCGCGACAGATGCGCCTCATGCTCGGTTTCCGAGACAGTCAGGCTTTCAATATTGTAGCCACGCCCTGAAAACAGACCGATGACACGGGCGAGAACGCCCGGCTCGTTATCGACCAGCACGGACAGGGTATGACTTTCGACGGCCGCCGTTTCCGGGGAGATAAAATAGGCCGAACCGGTCGGTTGTAGATGTGCGTTCATAACTCTTGGCTCCTCCTGGTGTTAAACGAGCTGACGGCCCTTGGCATCGATGGCAGTTGCCACCGCATCGTCCGTCGCCTCGTCCGGCAACAGCATTTCGTTATGCGCCTTGCCCGATGGGATCATCGGGAAACAATTGGCGAGGTTCGCCACCCGGCAGTCGAAGATCACAGGTTTCTTCACGTTGATCATCTCCAGGATCGCATCATCCAGTTGATCCGGCTTTTCGCAGCGAATGCCGACCGCACCATAGGCTTCCGCTAGTTTGACGAAATCAGGCATGGCTTCGGTGTACGAGTTGGACAGTCGGTTGCCATGCAGCAATTGCTGCCATTGCCGCACCATGCCCATATACTGGTTGTTGAGAATGAAGATCTTCACCGGCGCGTTATATTGCACGGCGCAGGACATTTCCTGGATGCACATCTGGATCGAAGCATCACCGGCAATGTCGATGACCAGGCTTTCCGGATGGGCGATCTGCACGCCGATCGCTGCCGGGAAACCATAGCCCATCGTGCCGAGACCGCCGGACGTCATCCAGTGGTTCGGCTGTTCGAAACCGAAAAACTGGGCGGCCCACATCTGGTGCTGGCCGACTTCCGTGGTGATGTAGGTATCATGGCCAAGGCTCAGCGCCGACAACCTCTCGATGGCGTATTGCGGCATGATCACGTCCCTGGAGGGCGTATAGGAGAAGGACTTGCGCGCCTTCCAACCGTCAACACTGGCCTTCCATTCCGCCGTCTGGGCCGCATCCGGCTTTTTCGCCAGCGCACGCCATTGACGCACCATGTCTTCGAGAACATGGGCGATGTCGCCGGTGATCGGAATATCGACGCGCACCGTCTTGTTGATCGAGGACGGATCGATATCGATATGGATCTTCTTGGAATTGGGCGAAAACGCATTGAGACGACCGGTGATACGATCATCAAACCGTGCGCCGATACAGACCATCACGTCGCAATCATGCATGGCCATATTGGCCTCGTAGGAGCCGTGCATGCCCAGCATGCCCAGCCAGTTCTTGCCCGATGCCGGATAGCTGCCCAGACCCATCAGGGTCGAGGTGATCGGAAAATCGGTGAGGCTCACCAGTTCACGCAGCAGCTTGGAGGCTTCCGGCCCGGAATTGACAACACCACCACCCGAATAGATCACCGGACGCCGGGCGCTGGCCATCAGCTCGACAGCCGCCTGGATCGCCCTGGAGTCACCCTGCATTTTCGGCTGATAGCTGCGCTGGATCGTGTGGTTTTCCGGCGGTGTATAGGTGCCGGTGGCAAATTGCACATCCTTCGGAATATCGACAACGACAGGGCCGGGACGTCCGGTTTTGGCAATACGGAAGGCTTCGTGGATAATGCGGGCCAGATCGTTGACATCCTTGACCAGCCAATTGTGCTTGGTGCAGGGGCGGGTAATGCCAACCGTATCGCATTCCTGGAACGCATCCGAGCCGATCAGCGTGGTCGGCACCTGGCCGGACAGGCAAACCAGCGGAATGCTGTCCATCAAGGCATCCTGCAGCGGCGTAATGGCGTTGGTGACGCCAGGACCTGAGGTGACGAGCATGACCCCGACCTTGCCGGTCGAGCGGGCATACCCTTCAGCAGCATGGCCAGCGCCCTGTTCATGACGCACGAGGATATGCTGGATCTCGTCCTGCTGGAAGATTTCATCATAGATTGGCAGGACTGAGCCGCCCGGATAGCCGAATATATGTTCGACCCCATTATCCTTCAGCGCCCTCAAAACAATTTCTGCGCCGGTCATCCTGTTGTCTGTGCCAGTCATGTCTGCTCCCGCTATTTCCCGAATGCTGCTGTTATCGTGATTTTGGCCATAAAAAAAGGCCCCTGGAAGGAGCCTGTCTGTCGCGCATGGGAGGCTATTGCCTGACGGTCACACCGTCATGCCCATGCGCGTACCCACCACGAGAAGAATGTTAAAATTGATCATGGGCAAAGTGATAGCCAGTCTGACCGCAAGCGTCAACGGCAAAAAGCCTGCAAATGCGGCAGGAGGCGCACATTTTCGAAGCATCTGCGCCGGTGTTGCCGTCAAGATGATATACCGGATCTTAACAGCAGGCGGCTACCATCGCCTGCCGGTTCCTCGCCGGACCCCGGTCCATCACAGATGAGCGCCTTTTGCAAAACCCTGATCTTCCACCTTCAGGCTCCTCCCTTTCCAGCGCATCCGCCGGACAGGATCGCCGTGACCAGATGACACCTGGCAATCGTTTTCTGGGCCGTGTCGTTGCCTGCAATGGCGCACGCGCCACGATTGCCGCCACCGCCCAGGAAGGCGGCACCGACCTGACGTCGCTGTGGTCTGTCGGGCGGCTGATTTCCATTACCGTCGGGGAAAACCGTGTCGTCGCGCTGGTCTATGCCATGCGCACCGAAACTGGCCTGTGGAGCGAAGATAAAGATAACGGCTTCATCGTCGATGTCGAACTGATGGGCGAGGTCAGCCGGGGGCCGGATGGCCGCGAAGTTTTTACCTCAGGCATTACGCAATATCCCTATCTCGGCGCCGTTGCCCACCGCATCCGCGTCGCCGACCTGAAACGGATCTATGATTCAAAAGAAGGCGGCAGCTGCAAGATCGGACGTTTGAGCCAGGACGATTCCATCGACGCCACGATCCATATCCCTTCCATGCTCTCCAAGCATTTCGCCGTGGTCGGCTCCACCGGCGTTGGAAAATCCACCGCCGTGTCCTTGTTGCTGCATAAGGCAATAGCCGCCGACCCCAAGCTGCGGGTATTGATCCTCGATCCCCATAATGAATTTGCCGCAGCCTTTGGCAGCCAGGCCGTGGTGATCGACACCGACACGCTGGACCTGCCCTTCTGGCTGATGCGTCTCGATGAACTGACCGAAGTGCTCTATCGAGGCAGACCCGCCGTCGTCGAAGAACTGGACGTCTTGCGCGATCTGATCCCGGAGGCCAAACGTGCGTTTAAGGGCGCCGAAGCTGGCCTGACGCGCCGCAGCGAGCGAGCTGGCTTTACTGCCGATACACCTGTCCCCTACCGATTGTCGGACCTGCTGGCCGCCATTGACGAGCGGATCGGCAGGCTGGAGGGCCGCGACGAAAAGCCCGCCCTGCGTTCGCTGAAAATGCGGATCATGTCGGCGGTCAACGACCCGCGCTATCGCTTCATGTTCTCCAGCAACACGATCAGCGATACGATCATGGAAACCGTCGCGCATATCTTTCGCGTGCCGGGCCATGGTAAGCCGATTTCCACGTTCCAACTGGCTGGCATCCCATCGGAGATCGTCAATTCCGTTGCGTCGGTCCTCTGCCGCATGGCCTTTGAGCTGGCGCTCTGGTCGAATGGCGCGATCCATATGCTGGTGGTTTGCGAAGAAGCGCATCGTTATGTGCCGGCAGACCCCAGCCTTGGTTTTTTCCCGACCCGGCAGGCCATTGCGCGGATTGCCAAGGAAGGCCGCAAATACGGCGTCTCGCTCGGCATCATCACCCAGCGACCGGGTGAGCTCGACCAAACCATCCTGTCGCAATGCTCCACTGTGTTTGCCATGCGGCTTTCCAACGACAGCGACCAGGCCATCATTCGCAAGGCCTTGCCCGACAGCTCGATCTCCGCCACAAGCTTCATTTCCTCGATTGGCAATGGCGAGGCGATTGCCTTTGGCGAAGCGATTGCCGTGCCGATGCGCATGCGGTTTGACCGGGTGGACCAACGCCACCTCCCCAAAGCCAGCGGCAGCACACTGGCACCCTCCGAAGACATGCCAGATAATATAGATCTCAGCGAAGTCATCTCGCGGATGCGCGCCAGCGCAGAACCGGACATTTCGGGCTTCCAACAGAGCTATCGCGTACCGGAGCCGGAAGCGTACAGGCCGCCCGCGCCCAATCCTGAGCCGACCATCACCACCCCACTCGCCGAACCATTCCGCGCCCCGACCGCCGAGCCTCCAGAAGCACCGCGCCCGATCCTGCCCAGCCCGCCTATCGAGCCCTACCGGCCCGACATGCTGCCCGGCACCGAACTTGGCACCTCACCCGCTGCACCCCGCCCTGAACCCGCCTCCGGCTTTCGCCCTGCCAGCGCCTATGCGGGCCTGCGCAAACCGGATGCCCAAACCCTGTTTGCCGCCGCCCCCTCACCCGCCGTTCCAACACGGCGCGAGCCGGGCATGACGCTAAGGGAAAGTATTTTGAAGAAGCCGTTGGGTGGGGTGAAGGAATAGTAGAAGCTTGCTCCAACTATTCTGCCGATTCATATCGAGTCAGGCGCTGCTTCAATCTCTTAGAGCATCGTACAGAAAATCGGAAACAGAACGATGCTCTTGTGGAACGCTTGGTTCCTAGGGAGAACCGGTCCGGCTGCTACATCACTCTCACCCACCCACATTCCGCTTCGCCGCATCGGCCAGCACGCTCAAATGCCGCTCGATCAGCGTCAGGAAGGCAATCGTGCCGCAGACCAGGGCCGCAACCAGAATGCCGCCCAAGCCACCGATGACAGCACCGGGAATGGAAAGTTCGCCGGTATAATAGATGCCACGCGTGGCACCGGATGCGGCCGCGATGGTGATGATCAGCAGAGCAAACAGGATGTTGAGGGCGGACAGGGTTCTGGCGAGAAAGTGGTTCATGGGAACTCCGTGATCGATTGTTTCGCAACAATGAAATCACGGTTCAACACACCGAACAAGATTCGGATGTGACCGCAGGTCACCTCAGCCTGAACGGCTGGCAGCAGGATCGACCCTCTCCCAACTCTCATCCATCTGATTGCGAAACCAGGTCATCTGGCGCTTGGCATATTGGCGCGTGGCGGCGGAGGCCTTTTCGATGACGTCCGCGCGGCTCATTTCACCTCGCAGCATGGCGGCGATCTGGGAGACGCCGATGGCCTTCATGGCGGGCATGTCCGGGGAAATGTTCTGCGCCAGCAGTGCCTCTACCTCTTCCACCGCGCCCTCATCCATCATCATTGCAAAGCGGCGGTTGATGCGGTCGTGCAGCAGTTTGCGATCCGGCAGCACAACCAGTTTCTTCGCCCGGCTCGGATCAACGATCATTGGCCCGGAGCGGGTTTGAAAGACGGAAATCGACTGGCCAGTGACCTCAAGCACCTCCAGCGCCCGGATGATCCGCTGGCCGTCGCGCGGGTCGAGCCTTCCCGCAACGGCAGGATCACGCAGAGTCAGGTCGCTATGCAGACTTTCCGCTCCTTCCAATTTTTCACGCTGGCGCAGGGCCGCACGCAAGGCCTCGGGTATGACAGGCATGTCGGACAGGCCACCGGTCAGCGCCTTGAAATACAGCCCCGTGCCGCCAATGATGACCGGCAACCGGTTTTGCGCCCGCAGATCTTGCAGCAACACAGTCACGTCGCGCAGCCAGTCGCCGGTCGAATAGGCAGCACCCGCCGCAACATGGCCGTAGAGGCGATGCGGCACGCCCTGCATATCCTCTTCGCTTGGGCGTGCAGTCACCACACGCAGCGTGTCATAGACCTGCATGCTGTCGGCATTGATCACCACACCACCCACCTCAGCCGCAAGCCTCAGCGCCAACGCGGACTTGCCGCTGGCGGTCGGTCCGGTTATCAGGATGGCATCAAAATTGTCATCAAGGTTGTTCATCATGGCTTTCGTTGCCACGCTTATTGCCAATCCGTCAAATCCTGTTCTGACCCCAGCCCTTGCCGAGCAAGCCGCAGCCTCGGTTTCAGCCTCTGGCCTCTATTGGCTGGCGGATGGTGTAGCCTGCGATATCGCGCTGAAGGATGGCAGCGATCTTGACGTTACGGAACAGACTTTACGCAAGGTGATAGAAGGTCAACCCATTGATCTCGCCATTCAACAGGCCGACACACGCCGCAAGGCCTTCCTGATTGCCGATATGGATTCGACCATGATCGGCCAGGAATGCATTGATGAACTGGCCGCCGAAGTCGGTTTGAAAGACCAGGTCTCGCAGATCACCGCCCGCGCCATGAATGGCGAAATCGCCTTCGAACCGGCGCTGCGCGAGCGTGTCGCTCTCCTGAAAGGCCTGCCCATCACCGTCGTGGACGAAGTGATCGCCAAGCGGATCACACTCACCCCCGGCGGGCTGGAACTGATCGCCACCATGAAGGCCAAGGGCTATTATACCGCGCTGGTCTCCGGCGGGTTTACCGTCTTCACCTCGAAAATTGCAGCCACCCTGGGCTTTGACGAAAATCGCGCCAATATCCTGCTGGAACAGGATGGCCTGCTGACCGGCGAAGTGGCTGAACCAATCCTCGGCAAGCAAGCCAAGGTGGATGCGTTGCAGGACATTGTCAGTCGTCTCGGGATTTCACCAGAAGATGCGATAGCCGTCGGCGACGGCGCCAATGATCTTGGCATGCTCGGTGTCGCCGGCTCGGGCGTAGCGCTGCATGCCAAGCCCACAGTCGCGGCTCAGGCGAAAATTCGCATTGACCATGGTGATTTGACGGCATTGCTTTATCTTCAGGGCTACCGCAAGACCGATTTCATGACTCCATGAGTTGAGCCGATGATTATTCTCGAAACCGACCGGCTGCTATTGCGCCGATGGAAGGATAGCGACCGCAATCTATTTCGGGAAATCAACGCCGACCCGAAAGTCATGCAGTTCTTCCCCTTTCGCCGCACCTATGAAGAAGCGGACCTGATGATGGACCGCGTCAACAGGCTGATCGATGAGACCGGCCTGTGCTTCTATGCGGTCGAACTGAAGGAAACCGAAGAGCCCATCGGCTTTTGCGGATTGTCGGACGCGATGATGCCGGACATTCTGACGGAAGGCACAATAGAAATCGGATGGCGACTCGCCACCCGCTTCTGGGGCCATGGCTATGCCACGGAAGCGGCACGCGGTCTTCTCGGTTACGGTTTCAAAGCCAAAGGCTTGAACGAAATCGTTTCCTTTGCGGTCGCCACCAACCACCGCTCCACCGCCGTCATGCAGAGGCTCGGCATGATCCGTGACCTGAACGGCGATTTCGACCACCCGCGCGTCCCCGACACCCATCCGCACCTGAAACCACATGTGCTTTACCGGATAACAAAACAGCTTTGGGCGTCCCAACAAATCACTTGAAGCTGCGGATTCAAACTCTGAACCCGCCGCCATAGACCGCTGAATCGACTCTCAAAAATACTCTATTCCAGCGGCACGGCCACGAAACGCAGGTCGCCCTGCGGGGTTGCCACCATCAGGTGAATGGCACGACGACCATCGGATTTCAGCTTGTCGATTTTCTCTGCCAAGGCTTCTGGCGTGGCGACGAATTCCTGCGCCACTTCCACGATCACTTCACCGGTTTTCAAGCCCTTCTGGTCAGCGGCGGAGCCCTGCTGCACATCTGTTATCAGCAAGCCCTCGACGCTCTTGGCAATCGAATTGGCGGCCCGCTTCTCATCGTCCAGCGCCTCGACACTCATGCCAAGCACCATGCCGCTGGCCGCTTCATCCGTGTCCTCGCTGTCGCTGGCCTTCGGATCGGCCTGTTCGCTGTCCTTGGCTTCCGTCGCCTTGTCGTCAGGCAATTGCGCCAGCTTCACTTTCAGTGTTTCCCGCTTGCCGTCACGAAACACCACGACATCGATATCCTGATTGATCGGGCTTTCGGCCACCGTGCGAACCAGATCGCGGCTTTCGGCAATATCCTTGCCGCCGAAGGAAATAATCACGTCTCCGGTTTTAAGCGGCCCCTTGGCCACCGGACCGTCTTCAATAATGCTGCTGACCAGCGCACCTCGGCCCACTTTAAGGCCTGCCGACTTGGCGAGATCATCCGGTACCGGCTGAATGCGCACGCCCAGCCAGCCGCGCCGCGTTTCACCAAAGTCGCGGAGCTGCTTGATGACATTTTCGGCCAGTTCCGACGGCACGGCAAAGCCAATACCGATGGAACCGCCGCTGGGCGAAATGATCGCCGTATTGATGCCGATTACTTCACCACGCATGTTGAACAGTGGGCCGCCGGAATTGCCCTTGTTGATCGCCGCATCGGTCTGAATGAAATTGTCATAGGGTCCGGCATTGATATTTCGGCCCCGGGCCGAAACGATGCCGAGCGTTACCGAACCGCCGAGCCCAAAGGGATTGCCGATCGCCATCACCCAATCGCCGATCCGCATCACTTTCGAATCGCCGAATTTTACCGCTGTCAGCGGTTCCGTCGGTTCAACCTTCAATAGCGAAAGATCGGTCTTGGTGTCGGTGCCGATCAGCTTGGCCTGCAATTTCGAACCGTCGGAGAAAATCACTTCGATGTCATCGGCATTCTCGATGACATGGTTGTTGGTGACGATGTAACCAGCGGGATCGATAACAAAGCCGGAGCCGAGCGAATTGACCTTATGGTTGCTGCCCTTGCCCTCGCGATTCTTGTAGAAATCTTCAAACAGATCCTCAAAGGGCGACCCTTTCGGCACCTGTGGCAGCGGCGCTGCATCGTCATCATCCACATTCTGCGACGTCGCGATGTTGACCACCGCACCGAGAAGTCCCTCGGCGAGATCAGCCACGGGTGCGGGGCCACCCTGCGCGGGTCCAGGCGTTGCGGACGCGCCAGAGGCTGGCGGCGGCGGGGGAACCGGGGCTGCGGTCTTGACCTGGCCGAAGGCAGCCGTGCTCGTGGCCGCAGGCCCAAAGCTGACCATGCCCCCGACAACAAGAGAGGTCAGAAGGCGGGTGGCCGGTCCGCAACACTTGATCATAAGCTTCCTCATCGTGAGTTTCATTCCTGCTCGCATCCGACCGATCATAGGACGCATGGTTACAAACCGAAACCGCCTTGCCGGGTTTGTTCACGCTATCTTGAGTATAGGGCGGCGTCATGGCGCGGAGTACCGTTTATACCCGCCCCCCCCAAATGCTGAGGCATCGTCGTTTCGAAGAATTCGGCGATCTCAACTACATCAGGCGGTTGAGATATTTGCAAATGACATACCCATAGAAAAGGGGCCGGCCCATAGAAAAAGGGGCCGGAATGACCCGGCCCCTTTTGACTTTAAAGATGTGTCTATCAGTTGGCGGCAGGTGCTGTGGGCGTTGCCGCCCCAGTTCCAGCCTGCGAACGGAAGAACTTGAAGAATTCCGAATTCGGCGACAGCACCATGGACGTCCCGGTCGTGCCGAGCGATGCCTCATAGGCTGCCATCGAACGGTAGAATTCGAAGAAGGACGGATCGCGCTGATAGGCATCGGCGAACACCCGGTTGCGTTCAGCATCACCCTGACCGCGCAGGATTTCCGAATCGCGCTGCGCATCGGCCTGCAACTCGACAACCTGACGGTCGGCGATGGCCCGGCGACGCTGGCCCTCTTCATTACCACGCGCCCGGATCAGTTCGGCTTCGGCCAGACGCTCGGAGCGCATCCGGGCATAGGTCTGTTGCGAAATCTCCTGGGTCAAGTCGGTGCGGCGAATGCGCACGTCCTCAATGGTGATACCAAGGTTTTCCGCATCCGATTTCAGATCGTCGGCAACCTCCTGCATCATCTGCGAACGGGCATCCGACAGGGCAGCCTCGAAGCCGCGCAAACCGTAGACCCGACGCAAGGATGCATCGAGACGGGTGCGAAGCCGCGCTTCCGCCAGATCGCGGTCACCACCGGAAACGATCCCGATAAAGCGGCGGGCATCGGTGATCTTGTAGATCAGGAAGGCATCGACCTCATAGAACTTGCCGCCGGAAACCTGGACACGGATATTGTCGAGATCAAACCGCAGAGACTGATCGGAAATGATCTGCACCTTGTCGGCGCCGGCAAAGGCGAAGGGCATTTTGAAGTAAAGGCCAGGCTCGCTATAGACCGCCTTGATCTGGCCGAAGCGCACGACGACGGCCTGCTGGCGCTGGTTGATGACGAAAACCGACGAATAGACCAGCAGCAGAACGATGGCTAAGCCGATCAGCACGGCAGGAAGACGATTGGTCATCTTACTTGCCTCCCTGTGCTGGCTGGCTGCCCATGCGGCCGATTTCGTTCAACGGCAGATAGGGAACGACACCCTGGCCCTGCTCATCGACGATCACCTTGTTGGATTTCTTCAGAACCTGCTCCATGGTTTCAATGTAAAGCCGCGTACGGGTCACGTCCGGCGCCTTGGTATACTGGTCGTAGATCGAGATGAAGCGCTGTGCCTCACCCTCGGCTTCCTTCACGACGCGATCCTTGTAGGCAGCAGCCTCTTCCCGCATCTGCGCGGACTGACCACGGGCCTGACCAAGCTTCTGGTTGGAATATTGGTTGGCTTCCTCGACGAACCGGTCTTCGTCCTGCTCGGCACGCTGCACTTCATCGAATGCATCAGCGACTTCGCGCGGCGGCGCCGCATCCTCGATAGCCACAGAATTGATGGAAATGCCGGACCCGTAGTTGTCCATCGTGCCCTGGATGATGTTGCGCACGTCCACAGAGATAGACTGACGGGCATCACGGAAAATTTCCTGGGCCGGGCGACGTCCGACGACTTCGCGCATGGCGCTCTCCGCCACCTGCTGCAAAGTCTGCGGCGGGCTTTCGAGATTGAACAGATAGGCCTTCGGATCGCTGACCGTGTACAACACGGAAAACTGCACGTTGACGATATTCTGGTCGCCGGTCAGCATCAGGCCAGCCGTGGAATTGGAGGCCACCTTGGCACCGATATTCTGTTGCTGCTCGGTCACCTTGACCTTCTCCACCGTTTCAAACGGCCAGAGATGGAAATGCAGACCGGGGGCGGAAATTTCGTCCTTCGGCTTGCCGAAGCGCATTTCCACGCCGCGCTCATCCGGCTGCACGGTATAGACCGCCTGGGTCAACCAGAGACCGGCCACAGCCAGCACGACGATCAGGCCCATGCCTCCGCCCAGACCACCGGGAACCAGGTTCTTGAACTGATCCTGCCCGCGCTTGATAATGTCTTCCAGATCCGGCGGCTGCTTGCCACCGCCGCCACCGCCATTGCCGCGAGGCCGGTTCGGTCCCTGCCCCCACGGTCCTCCATTGTTATTATTACCACCGCCGCCGCCCCAGGGGCCGCCGCCGTTCTGATTACTCCAAGGCATCAAAACCTCTTTTTCTGAGAATGCTCCCAACAGCGCCATGGAGCTCGTAAACCCGGCACGACGCTGCAAAACCTCTAGTCTCCTGCACAATCCACGATAAAGACTATTTCAGTCCATAACTGTTGTGCAAAGGCCCGCAACGGCGCCGTCAAAAAGGCATCCACCCGGATTAATCCCGTTATAGGGATCGCGGCGACGCCTTTCAACGAAAAGGCCCTAACTTCTTCGATTTCTATGGAAATAAACGGTTATAAAGCCGCTTTTCGCCGATAGATCGCGTAGCGCGTGGCGAAACTGTCGCGTTCGCCCGCCGGCACAGCCTCTTCATGCAGTTTTTCAAACTGTGACGGATCGATTGCCGGAAAAACTGTATCGCCATCGGCAATCTGCGTTTCCACATGGGTCACATGCAGGACATCAGCCAGCGGCAATGCCTGCCGGTAGATTTCACCGCCGCCGATCACGCAGATCTCCTCAACCCCCAAATCCCCGGCAATCTGCCCTGCCCGCTCAAGCCCCGCCTCAAGGCTGCGCACGGTTTCCACCGAGGGCATGGTGATCTCGGCATGGCGGCTGACGATCACATGCGGGCGACCGGGAAGCGGCCGGGAGCCAAAACTCTCAAAAGTCTTGCGGCCCATCACCAGTGGCTTGCCAAGCGTCAGCGCCTTGAACCGCTTGAGATCGGTGCTCAGTTTCCAGGGCATGTCGCCATTGCGACCGATCACGCCGTTGTTTGAGACGGCAACAACAATGGAGATTTTCGGCATGATCTGCTCTCTATATTTACCGGGCGGAGTGGTGTCACAGGCCACCGTAAACGTCCATGAAAAAGGCCGCCGTCAACACGACGGCGGCCCGAAATACATCCCTTGCAGACAAACTATTCCTTGCGCATCGCCGCATCGACACTGAGCGGGCCGGGACCGGCAAAGACGATGTAGAAAAACACGAAGCAGAACAGGATCGCCGGCTCGCCGTGATTGTTCATTGGGTAGAAGCCCATCTGAGCATGCACGAGGAAATAGGCAAAGGCGCACATGCCGGACGCGATGAAGGCGGCTGGGCGGGTAAACAGGCCGATAGTGATCAGCGCGCCGCCAACCAGTTCGATGCAGCCGGCAATCCAGGGCAGCGACATCACAGCCGGGTTCATATCAGAGGGTGGGAAGCCCAGAAGCTTGCTCATGCCATGTTCAAGAAACAGCAGGCCCGCAATAATACGCAGGATGCTGAGGACGGTCGGAGCCCAAGGGCTCAGTCGAGTGAAGATCATGAAACCTAAACCTTTTTAGGAAGAAACGATGTGAGACCGAAACCACAGCTGCGGCATTCTGTCACTGAAATTCTTCATAACGTTGTCGTGACCACCATCGAAAAATTGTATCGTACCAAATGCCGGTGAAAATGGCTTTGGTATTCCCTTTGCAAACATCTCAAGCGGTGCAAGCATTTGAGATGTTTGCAATGCCTTCCAGGCGAGGATGCGTGAGCATGTCAGAGACTTTGTATCACACGGCAATCGGCGCCTTGATGACGGGATCGGCACTATAATTTTCCAGGCTGAAGTCCTCGAAGGCAAAGCCGAAAACATCCTTCACGTCTGGATTGATCCGCATCACCGGCAAGGGTTTCGGCTGCCGGGTCAATTGCAACCGGGCCTGCTCGAAGTGATTGGCGTAGAGATGCGCATCCCCCAGCGTATGAATGAAATCGCCGGCTTTCAGCCCCGTCACCTGCGCCACCATCATGGTCAGCAGCGCATAGGAAGCGATATTGAAGGGGACGCCGAGGAAAATATCAGCGGAGCGCTGGTAGAGCTGGCACGAGAGCTTGCCATCGGCCACATAGAACTGGAATAGGCAATGGCAGGGCGGCAGCGCCATCTCGTCCACCTCGGCCGGGTTCCAGGCCGAGACGATATGGCGACGAGAATTGGGGTTGGTCTTGATGTTCTCGACGAGATTGGCGATCTGGTCGATATGGCCACCGCCGGGCTTTGGCCAGGAGCGCCACTGCGCACCGTAGACCGGTCCGAGATCGCCGTTTTCATCGGCCCACTCGTCCCAGATGGAAACGCCGTTTTCCTTGAGATAGGCAATATTGGTATCGCCCTTCAAAAACCACAGGAGTTCATGGATGATCGAGCGCAAATGCAGCTTCTTGGTGGTCAGGACCGGAAAGCCCTCCGCCAGGTCAAACCGCATCTGATACCCAAACACCGAGCGCGTGCCGGTGCCGGTGCGATCGCCACGGTCGGAGCCGTTTTCCATCACATGCTGCAGGAGATCGAGATATTGCTTCATGGTCGGTGCCTGCCGTTTGTCGTTTGAAACAAGCTTTACCTCCGAAACCCGTGCCAACGGAAGTCGAAACAGCATCAAACACCGTCATATCCCAGCATTTCCAAGGGTATTATCTGCATTTGTCACGAACCCGTTAAATTCAGGTGATGCCGGTCTTTTCATCCGTGCGGAAAACACCTATATCCCCCTTGCCGGTGCTTGCATCGGCTATGGCAATAAACGGTCGGTGAAATAAACCTATTGGACCCGGGGGCGGTACCCGGCGCCTCCACCAAAAACCGGTCGGTCTTTATGACCGGCTTTTGATGGGGGCGAAATAGGATCGACAAGGGCGTAAAGATCGAACTTTTGCTCGGCATGATACCACCGTCATCGGGTCACAAGTGTAGTTGCAAATGACAACAACGCTCAGGGTTACGCTGTCGCTGCTTAATCGCGGTGCCAGAAACCCAAACTAAGTCCTTACGGGTAGCACCGTAAGGCGGGGTTCGGAGGTACCTGGCAACAGAAACCTCCACTTTCTCCCTCCTTGATATCCCCTTGCCTGGCGCTGACCAATGCCGTGCCTGACGGCGGAATGGCTTGTCATCCGATGCGTACTTGCGATCCAACCATTGGCGCGTTCTCCCCTGGCTCCTTGTCTCGTCCTGAGCCGCGCCCCTACCCTCACCCTTGAGTTTGATTTATAGTGATATAGATAGAAGCGGAATCGGGCTTTGCGCCAAAGCCTTGCATGGCTTATAAACAACAGACCCGCGCATCATTCGTGATGCACATGACCGGACGCAGAAGAAAGACAGGACCATATGGGGCAGGACCACATCCGTTACGACATTCTGGCTCAGGACGCATTGCGCGGCGTTATCCGCAAGGTGCTGACCGAAGTCGCCGCAACGGGCCGGCTGCCGGGCGAACATCATTTTTTCATCACCTTCCTGACGGGCGCTCCGGGTGTGCGCATCTCACAGCACCTCAAGGCGAAATATGCCGAGCAGATGACCATCGTCATCCAGCACCAGTTCTGGGACCTGAAGGTCACCGATAGCCTGTTCGAAGTGGGCCTATCCTTCTCCGACACGCCGGAAAAACTGGTCATTCCTTTCAACGCCATTCGCGGCTTCTACGATCCTTCGGTGAATTTTGAACTGGAATTCGATGTGCCGCAGGTGGAAGAAGACGAAAACTCTGCCGAAATCACCGCCTATCCGCTGGCCGCCGAATCGGAAAAATCCGAGGATGGCGCTGCCGACAAGCCGGAAGGCGAAAAGAAGGAAGGCTCTGTCGTCTCCCTGGATGCGTTTCGAAAGAAGCAGTAAGGCGGGGCAGCCAAGGAAAGCAGCGCATGTCGGGCGAAGTCGTTAATCTGCGTCAGGTCAGGAAAGCCAAAGCGCGCACCGAAAAGGAAAAGATCGCGGATCAGAACCGCGTGAGTTTCGGGCGAAGCAAGGCTGAGAAAAATCTGACCAGCGCACTGAACGACAAGGCCCGCGCTGCTCTCGAAAATTCAAAGCTGGAACCGACACCGACCAGTCCTGCGCCCGACGAACAGGGCTGAAAGCGACGTTTGTTTCTATTGCTCCTGCCAGCACTGTCCAAGCCAACATTGCCCAAGCCAGGATGCGGACGTGCCAAACCAGTTGCTTGCCTTTTTATGTCCCCTGAATGGCGCAGTCTATGCCGCTGATCCGCAAACATTCTATTTCCCTGCATGGCCATCGCACCAGCTTTTCTCTGGAAGATGCCTTCTGGCAGGAAATTCGGGCGATTGCAGAAAGCCGCAATGTTGCGATTGCTGCATTGATTGCCGATATTGACAGCAAACGCCCGGCTGATTGCAATCTCTCCTCAGCGCTGCGGCTCTATGTGCTGGAATGGCTCAAACAATCGGGTTCCGATTCGCATTGAAATGCGCTTGCCCGTAAATGGGCCAGTGATTCGGCAATCGATTCGCCAACGCGACAATTTGGGCATTTTATATGCCCCACCAGGGGCCTGTCGTATTCCAGTTTACTGCCTGGTTAACCAAGCTGGTCCGTTTCAGGGGCCTATGAAGTAAAGTTATGTTAATCCGACCGACATCTCCGGACAAAGGTTATGTTGAATAACGTTTCATTAGGGAACGACTACTATGGTCAGGCTGCGCTGAAAGCTGCAGGACGCCCGGGAATGGTGCAGAATTTCTCCACCCGATACGCCCCCTCCAACAGCGCCAACTTCATTTGAAAAGGATTTCAAATATGACAAGCGCAGTTTCTTCCCAGATGTCCATGCCGATGATGCCGCCTATGGGCCGCATGCAGAAGCCTAGCGAAGAGCAGACCACCACCGACGCGACAGCATCGACCAGCACCACCACCACAGCGTCTGCCAGCACTTCTTCCGAGACATCGTCGTCCGCCGAAGGTTCCGCACCTGAGGGTTTCGAAGGCTTTGAAGGCAAGTTCCCGAATTTCGGTGGCGGCAATATGGGTGGCGGCGCCATGCCTCCGTTTGGCCAGCGCGAAGCCTTTCTCTGAAATTTTCTGATCGATCTCTATCGAGACGCAGCACCGCTCTGCCATGATGGCATAGCGGTACTTTTTTGTCTTTTCGCCAGGCGCCAAGTTCATAAGGCCGCAAGGGTGCGCGCAGCAAGCTCATCAGGCAGCAAGCCGCCGTTACTGCGCTCCCGTCATTGCACGCCGGGCAAATCCTGCAACTCCAGTTTAAAACCACTATTCGGCCCATCGCGCGGTGTTGATGGCGCAGCATTGCCAGCACCACGATCCGCCGCTCTCGCCGCCGCCTCCGCAGCCCGTGCCGCGGCATCCGCCGCTGCCGCAGCCTTGGCCTGCGCCGCCGCACGCTCCGTGGCCAATGCCGTATAATAGGCCACTTCTCGCCGCAGCCTTTGCTTTTCCAACACAGCCGCTTGCAATGTTTCCACCCGTCGGCGCTCACGCTCAAAAGCCTGGAGCGATAGGTAGCTTGCCATTTCACGAACATCCAGCTGCCGCTTGGGCGCAGCGAGAGGGCCGCTCAACAGCAGGTGGACGGTCGGCGCGGCATCTCCTGTCGTTGCCTGCCCAGAACCCGTCTGGGCTGCGATAGCCTCCCCAGGCGCAGAGACCGCCGTAGCCGGATCGAAGGCGATCTGGACATTGGCATCGACGTCACCAGAGGCAACCGTCACCACGGCCTGCGTCTCGATAGCCGCATCCTTGGCTGGTACTTTAACCTCCTGCATTCGGGCTTTACCGTCACTCAGCGTAAACGGCATGGTCACGTCGCCCAGTCGGGCTGGTGCGCGGGCCAAAAGCGGTGTGAGGGCTGCGGAGACCTGTTCCGGCGTCACCTCACTGGTCGCAGCCCCAAAAGCCGCCGAGAGCGCCGGAAAGCTGGAGAGGTCCAGTTCCGGGATAGCCAAGGCGGAGAGATCGACCTGGCCGGAACCGTTGACCGATCCAAGCAGGCCTTGGGCGCTGCTACCGCTGCCTTCCGCCATCACTTGTAGCCTAGCTTGACCGGACAGGCCGCTGTCAGGCCAGATCTTGCCCAAGTCGGCATTGGCAAGGGACACTCTGCTGCGCAGAAAAGCCGTGCCTTGGTTGTTGGCGAGAGACATGCGCCCGGACAGCGCGCCGCCGAACAGAGTGCCGGACAGATCCTCCAGCGCCATGCCGCCATCCACCAGCGTCAGGCGCGCTGCAACATCACGGGCGGCGGGCAGCGGGCCAAGATCGAGTGTGCCAGCCTTGAGGGCAATGTCCATTTGCATGTCACTCCAGACGGGCGTCTGCACCTTCGCAGCCGATAACGCATCGGATGCGGGATCCTTGACCGGGCCGATCACCGTCGATGCCAGCCACTCAAGATCAACCGTCTCCAGCCCAACCGCACCGCTGATTTTAACCGCAGAAGCCGTCGGCTCCAACACCAGCGCGCCGGACAAGCCATCGCCTGCAACCGCGCCTTTAATATCACGCAATTGCGTCTTGTCGCCCTGCCGCTCGATGTCGCTTGTCAGGGTCATCGGCAGACCGGTGTCGATACCGGGAAGACTGATTGCATTCATGATCAGCAAGGGGGCAATATCGTCGCTGGCCAGTTCCACCTTACCCTTGCCCTGCAAGAACAGGTCCGCGCCGAGATTGACCGTACCGCTCATCCCAAGCCGGGTCGCCCCCGCCGTCAGCGACATCTGGCCATCCGCTGGCGCAGTCCCCTGCTGTTTCAGTTGCAGGCTCAGTTTCGCTCCGCCATCCATCGGCACCGGCAGCGGATCGAAGCCAAGCTGACCCAGCAGCGCCGAAGGTTCTTCATTGGCAGCGGTCAGCGAAAAGCTCTTTTCAGAATCGTCGAACACATCGAACAGGCTGTCCTGCCTATAGGCAGCGTCGACCGCCGTGCCATTGGCCTTGCCCTGTAGATCGACCTGCAAGCCGCCATACTGTGCATCGCCGAAACGGGCATTCAGCACCATATCGGCATCGGAATACCATTGCCCACTGGAAGCCAGCCGGGCCAGCAGCGGATGCTGCGGCAATTGCTGATGTAGCATGGCCAGAAATCCGCTGATGTCGTCAGCATGCAGCATGACCTGGGCCTTGCCGTTATAATCGGCAAGCGAGCCAGTGGCCTCGCCCGTCGCCTTGATACTGGCGCCGGCAAGATTGCCAATATCCAGCTTGCGCACCGAAAACCCGCCATCCTTGTAGGTAAACAGACCATCCACATCGCGCGCCGTAATGCCGAAGGCCGAAAACGCATCAACCTTGATGTTACCGGCGATCTGGTGGCTCAGCAGCGCATCGTCGCTGGCATCACCGGATACCAGCGAAGCCAGCGCTTTCGTTGCATCGAAGTCGAAGGCATTGCCGGAGAGATCAAAGGACAGGCTGGGCATGACGCCATCGGCCGACTGCCGTTCAAGACGCCCATGCAGGCTGGCTGGCCCGATCGCCAATTCCAGCTTGTCGAACCGTTGCAGGTCGGACGTCAGGTTGACGTTGGCGGAAAAGCCCGCCGTACGCAATTGCCGGATAGCCGGATCAACATCGCCCGATAGCCAGGAAGCCAGCCCGGACGGTTGGCTAGAGGCAACCAGCAGCGAACCGTTAAAGGAGGCCTGACCTTTCAGTTGTAGCCGTCCCGCGGCTTCCGCCTGGGTGCGGCCCGGCAGGGTGGCAACCGCCTTGTCCACCTGCCAGCCGGTTCCGGCTGGCCGCAAATCCAGGGTAATATCCCGGATCACGGTATCGCCAGCGACAATCGCCGGCAGTTTCAGGCTGGCGCGACCCGGCATGTCGGGAATGGGGATCCGGTCTGCGAGCGCGATCAGCGACTGGATGCGCTGACGGGCGGAATTCTGCATCTGCCGACCGGTCTTGCCCTTGGGCAGGCTGGGCGTCAGCTTATCGACGTCAATCTGCTGGCCCTCGGCTGTCAGCAAGAATTCCGGTGCCTTGCCGCTATCCAGCGTCGCCTCGCCGGTGATGATATAGGGCTGGTCGCTGGCGCCGATTTCCATCCGGTATTCCGGTATCCGCACCCGATCATTGGCCAGTTCGAACTTGCCCTTGATGCGCGGCGGCAGCACCGGATTGCCCATTGGTGCGCTGACCTGACCGTCCTCAACATTGGCGCGCAAGGCAGCCAGGAAGCTACCCTGCAATGTCGGACGCTTGTCGACAAGCGCGAGATCGCCGGACAGGTCGATATCGACGGGCGTCGCATCCGGGGCGATATGGATTTTCACCGGCACGGCCCCCTTGGCCGGATCCGGCTGAAGGCTGGACAGCGAGAAATTGCCGGACTGGCCATCCAGCGCCCCCTGCCCCAACACCGTCCAGGGACCAGCCAGCGAGCGGGCCGTCATATCGGCATTGAGACCGCTGATCTCACGGGTGCGGCCTGTCTGCTGATCGACCAGGGTCACGGCACCATCGACGACCGTCACCTTTTCCAGCACGACATTGCGGCCCGGCAGGCTTGGCTGGCTGCCCTGCAACCAATCCAGCGAACCGTCCGGCAACAATCTCAGCCGCACATTCGGCTGCTCGATCCGCATGGCGAAAATCCGTGCTTCGCCGGACAGAAACGGCGCAAGCTCGGCATCCATGGAAAACCGCGCCACATGCGCCAGCGTCTTGCCGTCAGTACCCGGCCCGACGGTGACGTCATTCATCGTGATCGACGGAAACGGCAGGATACGCGCCTCGACAGCGCCGTGGACCACCACCTTTTTACCAAGAAGACGGCTGGCCTGATCCTCGAAATCCTTGCGGAAATCCGTCCAGTTGACGAAAAGCGGCGCCAGAAGCGCGGCAAACAGCGCCACCACGACCAATCCGCCAAACGCGATGAACAGTCTGCCTAGCACTGCGACTCCCTATGTTGTTTCATGTTGTTGTTTCATGCCCGTTATCATAACGGCTTACTCATTATCGTAACGGCTTTAAGCCTGCGGATCAAAGCCGGAAGATCTTGCCCGGATTAAACAGATTGTCGGGGTCCAGTCCACGCTTTACCTGACGCATCACATCCAATGCACCGCCAAGCTCTGCTTCCAGATAGGACATCTTGCCCTGGCCGACCCCATGTTCGCCAGTGCAGGTGCCGTCCATGGCCAGCGCCCGCTCGTTCAGCCGCGCCATGAACGCCTCCACCTTATCGACATTTTCGGCGTCCTTGTCGTCAAACAGGATCAGCAGATGGAAATTGCCATCGCCGACATGGCCGACAATCGGCGCCAGAAGCCCGGTCTCGGCAATATCGGCCTGGGTTTCAGCCACGCATTCCGCCAGCCTGGAGATCGGTACGCAGACATCGGTCGACAAGCCCGCCAATTCCGGGGCAAGCGCCCGGCCTGCCCAATAGGCGTTGTGACGTGCCTTCCACAGTTGGGCGCGCTCCTGCGGATCGGAGGTGAAGCGCAGGTCTTCGGCCCCATATTCCTCGGCAATGGCGGCGAATTGCTCCGCCTGCAGGGCCACCGTCTGCTCCGTGCCATGAAACTCCAGAAACAGCGTCGGCCTTTCCGGCAGGCTAAGGTTGGAATAGGCATTGCAGGCCCGGACCTGCATGGCGTCGAGCAGCTCGATCCGCGCCACGGGAATGCCCATCTGGATGGTCATGATCACAGCATCGCAGGCCGATTTGACATCGGCAAAGGCGCAGACACCGCCACCGATCTTTTCCGGGATGCCTTGCAGTTTGAGGGTGATCGAGGTGATCACGCCCAGCGTGCCTTCAGCACCTACAAACAGCCGGGTCAGATCATAGCCCGCCGAGGATTTACGGGCGCGGTGGGCGGTGCGGATTTCTTCGCCATTGGCGGTCACCACTGTCAGTGCCATGACATTGTCCTTCATCGTACCATAGCGCACCGCATTGGTGCCGGAAGCACGGGTCGAGGCCATGCCGCCGATCGAGGCATTGGCACCGGGATCAATGGGGAAGAATAGACCGGTATCGCGCAGATAGGTGTTCAGCGCCTCGCGCGTCACGCCGGGCTGAACGGTGCAGTCGAGATCCTCGGCATTGACCTCGAGAACCGTGTCCATCCGGGTGAAATCGATGGAAATGCCGCCATGCGCCGCATTGACCTGCCCCTCCAGCGAAGAGCCAACCCCGAACGGCACCATCGGCACCTTATGCTGGGTGCAGATCCGCACCACGGTCTTCACGTCCTCGGCGCTTTCGACGAAAACCACCCCATCGGGCAATTGCGCCGGCAGATAGGTGGTGGTGTGGGCATGTTGTTCCCGGAAGGACTGGCCGGTCTGGAACCGCTCGCCGAAGGACTGCTTGAGCAGATCCAGAACGAGTGCAATCCCCTCTTCGTTGCGCATTCCCGCCACGACATCCTTCCTGCTCATGCCCGTCTCCCTGCATCTCGAACCATTTTGTCAATTGGTTGCAGGTATGGCCAGAGCAGACAGGCTTGTCCAGTCATTGCGGCAGGAAATGCCGATATCATGTCAGGGTTAAAAGAACAGTCAGCCGAACCGCCCGGTGACATAGTCGCTGGTACGCTGGTCACCAGGGGCGCTGAAAATCACCTCGGTGCGGTCGAATTCCACCAGTTCGCCCAGATACATGAAGGCTGTATATTGCGAAATGCGCGCCGCCTGATGCAGATTGTGGGTGACGATGGCGATACAATAGGTGGACCGTAGGGTTTCGATCAATTCTTCCAGCTTGCTGGTCGAGATCGGATCGAGCGCCGAGGCTGGCTCGTCCAGCAGCAGCACGGACGGCTTGACGGCAATGGCGCGGGCAATGCACAGGCGCTGCTGCTGGCCACCGGAAAGACCAAGGCCGCTCTGGTGCAGCTTGTCCTTCACCTCACTCCAAAGTGCTGCTTCCTGAAGTGCTGCTTCAACGCGATGATCCATATCCGGCTTGGACAGCTTTTCATAAAGGCGGATGCCGAAGGCGATATTCTCATAGATCGACATTGGAAACGGCGTCGGCTTTTGGAAAACCATGCCGATCTTGGCGCGCAGCCGGTTCAGGTCTTCGGATGGGTTGAGAATATCGCGTCCGTCGAGCAAAACCTCACCCGTCACCTTTTGACCCGGATAAAGATCGTACATCCGGTTGAAAATCCGCAGCAGGGTGGATTTCCCACAGCCTGACGGGCCGATAAAGGCGGTGACCGTGCGGTCACGCAGGCCGAGATCGACATTTTTGATCGCCTGATAGCCGTTCTGGTAATAAAATGACAGCTGCTTGGCCTCAACCTTGATAGGGCGGCCGATATCGGACGGATTGAAGGCTTGCAGAGGCGCGCGCATCAGGGGCGTCCTTGTACCCGTGTCAGACATTTGCATCTATCTTTCCTTCTTTCCGAAGAATAGCCCCGCCGACAGGCTTCGTGCGACGATATTCAAAAACAGGATCGTCACCGTGATCAACAGCGCCCCGCCCCAGGCTAACCGCTGCCAATCCTCATAGGGGCTCATGGCAAACTGGAAGATCACCACCGGCAGATTGGCAATCGGCTGACTGAGATCGGCGGTCCAGTATTGATTGTTGAGCGCGGTAAACAGCAAAGGCGCGGTCTCGCCGCTGATACGCGCGACAGCCAGCAGCACGCCGGTCAACATGCCGGAGCGGGCGCTGCGCCAGATTACCGAGGTCATGATTTTCCAGCGGGGCGCGCCAAGTGCTGCCGCCGCCTCACGCATCGCATCCGGCACCAGCGCCAGCATATCCTGCGTGGTGCGGTTGATGACCGGAATGGCAATCAACGCCAGCGAGGCGGCCCCGGCATAGCCGGAGAAATGCCGGAACGGCACGACCAGCAGCGTATAGACAAACAGGCCGATGACGATGGACGGTGCGGCCAGCAGGATATCGTTGACGAAGATCGCCACCGTGCCAAGCTTCGTGCCGCGCCCGTATTCCGCAAGATAGGTACCGGCCAGGATACCGATTGGCGTTGCCACCACGGTTGCCAGTAGCGTCATCATAAATGAGCCGTAGATGGCATTGGCAAGACCGCCATCGGAGCCGGGCGGCGGCGTCATCTTGGTGAAAAGGTCAAGCGTGATCGCTTGCAGACCATTGCTGAACAGCGTCCAAAGGATTGCCGCCAGAACGGCGAGACCAAGAATGGCCGAGGCCAGCGACAGGCCAAGGGCGATACGGTTGACGAGATAGCGGCGAGAAACAATCGACATCGGCTGGCCTCAAAAACTTTCACTGCGCCCGATGAGCCACTTGGCAAGCGCCAGCACTGCAAAGGTGATGAAGAACAGGATGAGACCAAGCGCCACCAGACTGGACGTATAGAGATCCGACGTCGCCTCGGAAAACTCATTGGCAATCGAGGCGGAAATCGTGGTGGCGGGCGACAACAGCGAGGTGGCGATCCGGTGCGAATTGCCGATCACGAAGGTGACTGCCATGGTTTCGCCCAGCGCCCGGCCAAGGCCCAGCATGACGCCGCCGATCAAGCCGCGCCGGGTATAGGGAATGATGATGTGGAAGACGACTTCCCAGGTGGTCATGCCCATGCCATAGGCCGATTCCCTGAGCAGCACCGGCACCGTGCCGAACACGTCGCGGGTGACAGACGTGATGAACGGAATGACCATGATCGCCAGCACGATCCCCGCCGTCAGAAGACCGATGCCATAGGGTGCGCCGCTAAACAGCAGGCCGAGAACAGGCACATTTCCGAATGTGGCGATCAAAGCGGGCTGCACCACGGATTGCATGACCGGCGCCAGCACGAAGAAGCCCCAGAGCCCGTAAATAATGCTGGGAATACCCGCCAGAAGCTCGATGGCCGTGCCGATGGGCCGTTGCAGCAGCGGCGGGCACATTTCGGTGAGAAAGATGGCGATGCCGAAACTGACGGGAACGCCAATAACAAGCCCGATGACCGAGGTAATCAACGTGCCGTAAATCGGAGCGGCTGCCCCGTAAATGTCCTTGGCCGGACTCCAGCGTTCGTTCCACAGAAAGGATATGCCGAATTCACGCCAGGTCGGCAGGGATTCGATCAGCAGTGACAGGAAAACACCGAGAAGCGCCACCATCACCAGCATGGCGCAAAGCCAGGTGGCGCGGATGAACAATGCATCGGCAAAGCGCACCCGCTTGGCGGCAGTGGACCGGGCTTCGTCCTCGCTGATGGTCGGTTGATGGGTGGCAGTCATGCAGGGCTTTCCGAAGGGACGAGGCAGCGGAGTGGTTCAAATATGCAAACAGCGGGCGATGACCGTCCGCTGTTTTTGGAAGAGAAAGACCAGCGGCGATTACATCGCCTTGAAGACCGGCTTGCCGTCCTTCTGGATGCTGTCCCAGGAGTTTTCGATCAGCTTCACCACCGGCTTCGGAATAGCCACATATTCCAGCGCCTTGGCTTCGCCGGTGCCATCCTTGTAGGCCCAGGCGAAGAACTTCAGGGCGGCTTCGGTCGCGTCCTTGTCGGCAGGGTCCTTATGGATCAGCACCCAGGTGGAAGCAGCAATCGGCCAGCTCTTTTCGCCGGGCTGATTGGTGATGACGACGTTGAAATTCTTGGCACCGGCCCAATCGGCATTGGCAGCGGCAGCGGCAAAGCTGTCCAGCGAAGGCTCGACCACCTTGCCCGCGTCATTCTTCATCTTGGCATAGCCGAGCTTATTCTGGATCACATAGGCATATTCGTTATAGCCGATGGCGCCAGCGGTCTGCTTGACCGTGTTGGCAACACCTTCAGAACCCTTGGCGCCGATGCCGACCGGCCACTCAACAGCGGTGTCGGAGCCGATCTTGCTCTTCCAATCAGCGGAAACCTTGCTGAGGTAATCCGTGAAGTTGAAGGTCGTGCCGGAGCCATCGGCGCGATGCACGACAACGATGGCCTGGTCGGGCAGCTTAACGCCCTTGTTGAGGGCTGCAATCGCCGGGTCGTTCCACTTGGTGATCGTGCCCATATAGATGCCTTCGAGCGCCTTGCCATCCAGCACCAACTCGCCCGGCTTGACGCCTTCGATATTGTACATCGGCACGATGCCGCCCATCACCATCGGAAACTGGGTCAGGCCGTTCTTGGTGAGTTCTTCGTCGCTCAGCGGCTTGTCAGTAGCGCCGAAGGTCACGGTCTTGGCTTCAACCTGCTTGATGCCGCCGCCCGAACCGATGGACTGGTAATTCAGGCTGATGCCGGTCTTGGCTTTGTAGGCTTCACCCCATTTGGAAAACACAGGGTAGATGAAGCTGGAACCGGCACCGGAAATGTCGGCAGCAAAAGCCGCACCGGTAAAGGCGACCGAAAAGGCGGCAAGCGCCGCACCCGTGGCGATCTTTTTCATGAAAGTCATCGGAATAATCCCCGTGTTCGTCGAGCAATCTCTTAAAGCCCCAGCGGCTTTTCGAGCGACACTGGCATTGGCCTAAGTCGCTTCCATGAAGCTTTCGTGACAAAATTCCGGCCAGCGAGCGGCATCACGCGGCTGTGATTTTCAGGCCCATAAGCGTAAAGTTGGCGTGATTTTCCTTCCATTTGCAATCAGGTTTCCCTTCCCCTCTTCCCGCCTGTTTTTTCTCAATTCACCGTCCCGCTGCCGGGATTGGAATGAAACAAGAACGTTTTCACTGGCCTTTCAAGGTAGAATCACTACATTGAAGGGCATGAGCAACGGTTTTGACGATATCCCCTTCTTTGACGAAGAGCCTGCACCCCGGACCTCCGCAAAAGGAGCGAAAGCCACGGATGCGCCTGCGCCCCAACAGGAAGGCAGCCCTGCGGCAAGCACCAAAGCTGGGGGCGGATTGGGCATCGCGGCGCGTGCCATGGCCGCGCGCGACCAGAACCGCAATCCGGATTACCTCGCAGGCCTCAACCCGGAACAGCGTGAAGCGGTCGAAACCCTTGATGGTCCCGTTCTGGTGCTGGCGGGTGCCGGCACCGGCAAGACGCGAGTGTTGACCACCCGTATCGCCCATATTCTGGCCACCGGCCGCGCTTTCCCAAGCCAGATCCTCTCCGTCACCTTCACCAACAAGGCGGCCCGCGAGATGAAAGAGCGCGTCGGCGTTCTGGTTGGCGGTGCAGTCGAAGGCATGCCCTGGCTTGGCACATTCCACTCCATCGGCGTCAAGCTCTTGCGCCGCCATGCCGAACTGGTCGGCCTGACCTCGGATTTCACCATTCTCGATACCGATGACGTGGTGCGGCTGATCAAGCAGATCATCCAGGCCGAAGGGCTGGACGACAAGCGCTGGCCCGCCAAGATGTTTGCCGGAATGATCGACGGCTGGAAAAACAAAGGCCTCGACCCCGCGCAGATCCCCGAGGGCGACGCCCGTGCCTTTGGCAATGGCAAGGGCCGCGAGCTTTACGCCGCCTACCAGGCCCGGCTGAAAAGCCTGAATGCCTGCGATTTCGGCGATCTTCTGCTCCACCCCATCCGCATGTTCCGCGCCAACCCGGATGTGCTGAAGGACTATCACCAGCGCTTCCGCTTTATCCTGGTCGATGAGTATCAGGACACCAACACGGCGCAATATATGTGGCTGCGGCTGTTGGCACAGCGGCCAAGCACCAAAGCCGCTGACGGCAAGGTCACAAACGGCACAGTGAATATTTGCTGCGTCGGCGATGATGACCAGTCGATCTATGGCTGGCGTGGCGCCGAAGTGGACAACATCCTGCGCTTCGAGAAGGATTTTCCGGGCGCAAAAGTCATCAAGCTGGAGCGGAATTACCGCTCGACGGAGCATATTCTCGGCGCTGCCGGTTTTCTGATTGCCCATAACGAGGGGCGTCTGGGTAAGACGCTGTTTACCGACCGGGTCGATCCGAACGACGAAAAAGTCGTGGTGCATGCCGCCTGGGATTCCGAAGAGGAAGCCCGTGCGGTTGGCGAGGAAATCGAGCAGCTGCAACGCAACCAGCATAAGCTCAACGATATGGCCATTCTGGTGCGCGCCTCCTTCCAGATGCGCGAGTTTGAAGACCGGTTCGTGACGCTTGGGCTGAACTATCGGGTTATCGGCGGCCCGCGCTTTTACGAGCGATTGGAAATCCGCGATGCCATGGCCTATTTCCGTATGGTCTGCCAGCCCGCTGACGACCTGGCCTTCGAGCGGATTGTCAACACGCCAAAGCGCGGTCTGGGCGACACCACGGTGCGCACCCTGCATGACTATGCCCGCAAACGAGACATTCCGATGCTGGCAGCGGCGTCCGACATCATCGAGACCGATGAGCTGAAGCCGAAGGCGCGCAAGGCGTTGTTTGACGTGGTGACGGATTTCCGCCGCTGGCAGGATCTGCTGGAAAACACGCCGCATACCGAATTGGCCGAGCAGATCCTCGACGAGAGCGGCTATACGGCCATGTGGCAGAACGACAAATCGGCGGAAGCACCGGGGCGGCTGGAAAACCTGAAGGAACTGATCCGCTCGATGGAAGCCTTCGAGAGCATGCGCAGCTTCATGGAGCATGTCTCGCTGGTGATGGATGCCGAGACCAACGAAAATCTCGACGCCGTATCGATCATGACGCTGCATTCCGCCAAGGGGCTGGAATTTGAGACCGTGTTCCTCCCCGGCTGGGAAGAAGGCCTATTTCCGCATCAGCGCGCGCTGGACGAAGGCGGACGCGCCGCGCTGGAGGAAGAACGGCGGCTGGCCTATGTCGGCCTGACACGCGCCAAGCGCCGCTGCCACCTGTGGTTCGTTTCCAACCGGCGCATCCATGGCCTGTGGCAATCGACCATGCCGTCGCGCTTCCTGGATGAACTGCCGCCCGCCCATGTGGAAGTGGCCGAAGTGGAAACCAGCTACGGCGGCTATGGACGCGGCGGCTACGGCCAATCCCGCTTCGATAAGCAGGAACCTTTCACCAATTCCTACTCCACCCCCGGCTGGAAACGCGCCCAGGCCAACAAAACCGACGCCACCCGCGAAAACTGGGGCAGCCGCTCCGGCCACGCGGTGGAACGCATCGGCTACGGCGAAAGCGGCCCCCGCGGCCAAACCATAGACGGCCAGTTAGTCGCCAAGTCCACCAGCACCGAACCATCAAAGTTCACAGTCGGCGACCGCGTGTTCCACATCAAATTTGGCAATGGCAATGTGTCTGTCGTCGAGGGGAATAAGCTGACGATTGATTTTGACCGGGCGGGGCAAAAGCGGGTGCTCGATGGGTTTGTGGAGCGGGCATAGCCTTGAGGGAAATTTTTAATATTTAAACCCTAGATGGCAATCAATAGATTGCACTAGGGGGCACATATGACGGCGTTCAACACATATGATGAGGCAGTGAACCAGGCAATTGGTCAGAAAAATCTGCTTGTAGGCAACGGGCTAAGCATCGCTTTTAGCGATAACTTTAAGTACGCAAAATTGTTCGATGCGGCAAATTTCGAAGATAATAATCCAAAAATCGCAGCAATATTCAAAGCACTCAATACAAAAGACTTTGAAACTGTTGCCGGCGCTATCTTGATCGCACGAAATATATCACATGAGCTTGGAAATGATGATTTTGCAAAAGAATTAGATCAGAAAATAGAAGAATTGAAAAACAATCTGATTGAGGCTGTAAAAAACACGCATCCGGAAGACAAAAATTGCGTAACTGACGATCAATGCAAAAACATACAAAAATTTTTATCGTCTTTTTTCGAAGATGAAGGTTGCGTCTACTCCCTGAACTACGATGCCTTATTGTACTGGGCATTGCTAAGATGGTTCACAAACTCGCCAACTAAGGGTAAATTCGCTGACGGCTTTGGCGCACCGGATAATGGCAGTGTGTACTTCCTTGGAGACATGTGTCCAAAGCCCGTGAATTTTCTTTTTCCTCATGACGCTTTATTTTTATTTGAAGAAAACGGTGATGTTTTAAAACCGCAAGCGGCAATTAAAGAAAAAAAATTACTAGAAATAATAACAAACAACATGGAGCAGGGCAGCTTCCCCTTATTTGTTAGCGATGGCTCACACAGTCAAAAATTAAAAGCAATTAGAAAGAGCTTTTACTTAAATTATGCCTTTGAAAAAATCGGAACCGCGAAGGAGAATTTCTTCATATTTGGCCATTCAATGGATTTAGCATCCGACGGCCATATTATAGAAAAAATATTTAGAAATGAAGAAATTAAGAATATTTATGCATCGTTTAACAGCAGCCGAGATGCAATCGAAGGAAAACTGCTTCAACTGAGAGCCCATGTAAATAGAGATGACAGCAATTTAAAGCTTCATACATACCCTGCAAGCACGGTTTTGTGCTGGTAAAACGGGGATTGGTAAAGCTGTTCTGGACCCAATGAAATGCTGGTGGCGCTTCAATCGATCAGCCACCAGCCGTACCACTTTCAAAATTCAGAAGCACTTCAGTCTTGCATCAAATACAGACAAAGGCTATATGTAGTTACATACCTACATGGAGGCTGCAATGGCCGCAAACTGTTTAACCAGCCGAGAACTCAATCAAGACGTCAGCCGCGCAAAACGCGCTGCTGAGACGGGGCCTGTTGTCATTACGGATCGCGGCAGACCATCGCATGTGCTGATGACCTATGAGGATTTCGAGCGGTTGACCGGCAAACGCCGTAACCTTGTTGAGGCTCTGTCCATGCCCGGCTTGTCGTCCATCGATTTCGATCCGCCGCGCGTCATGGTTTCGGGCCGCGAGGTCGATTTGTCTTGAACTATCTGCTGGACACGAATGTCGTCTCGGAACTGCGCAAAGTGGGAGATGGCAAGGCAGACCGGAATGTGACGGAATGGATTGGTGCGCAGGATTCTCGCACCCTGTTCATTTCAGCGATTACCATCCTGGAACTGGAGCGTGGCATATTGAGCCTTCAGCGGCGCGATGCGGCGCAGGGTTCTCGTTTGCGGACATGGATGGATGGTCGGGTTCGTCCAGAATTTGCCGAACGAATTCTGGTTATCGACGATGCAGTGGCGACGCGCTGCGCCCATCTGCATATCCCGGATCGCCGTAACGAGAGTGATGCGCTTATCGCAGCGACGGCCTTGGTGCATGGGCTAGCAGTTGTGACACGCAATATTCAGGATTTTGAGGGGACCGGCGTCGTGCTGATCAACCCTTGGGCTGCGTGACGTGAACAGTCATCCTTGATGACCCAGTTTATTGACAAACCCAGATCTCGGCATTTCGTCACCCTCGGGCCTGCCCCCGAGGGTCTGCTGTCGCCAAATAAGTCATTGACGTTGTTGGAGTAAATTAACGTGCTTAGATGCTCGGCACAAGACCGAGCATGACGTCGAGGATAAATGCATAATTTGCCAGCAGTCTCGAGTCATCCTTGATAACCCGTTACGCTCAGCCCAGCGCTTCTTCATTCCGATGCAGCCACATCAGTTCCATTTGCACGGCGTCCTGGAAATTCATGATCTCGCCGCGCATGACGTCTTCGGGGCAGCCGAGGTCGAGGAGTTCGGCGCCGAGCTGGCGGCAGGTGGCGCGCCAGTAGATGGTGGCATCGTTGCCTTGCAGGCGGTCCAGTGTCACGGCGGCACCGCGCACCATGTCACGGCGGCTGGCCAGCGGGAAGAAGGCCAGCGTCGAGGCGACGGGCTCAAGCTTGGCGGCAGTGTTGGGCATACGAACCATCCTTTATACTGATGATTCGTTTTACGGCTTCATGGTTAAGGTTTGGTTGCCGTAGCGGAAGGACATTTGAATCAATTGTTTCAAAAGAAGACCCCTCCCGGTCAAAGCCGGCAGGGGTCCGCTTTCCTCGTATCTGGTAAAGGTCAGTGCGTACCGCCCCCTCACCCCGCTTCCGCTTCGCTCAGCGGACCTCTCCCCGCTGGGGAGAGGAGGCAACAAGCGTTGCGGCTCCTGCCCTCTTCTCCCCCTTCTTTTTCTGAGGATTGGGGGGAGAAGGTGCCGGCAGGCGGATGAGGGGGGCGAAGCTAAACCTGGCACTCAATAAGCCCCCCCTGAACTCCATGTGAGGTCAGGAGATTGTCATGCCTTCCGTGATTTACGGCAGCGTATAGGCGATCACGTAATCCCCCGGCTTGGTACCAATAGAGCCGTGGCCGCCTGCAACCATCACAACATATTGCTTGCCGTTCAGCTCGTAGCTCATCGGTGTCGCCTGGCCGCCAGCCGGAAGCCTGCCTTCCCAGAGAACCTTGCCGGTGGCGAGGTCATAGGCACGCAGATAATTATCGACGGCAGCACCGAGGAAAGCGACGCCACCCTTGGTAATCATCGGCCCGCCGATACCGGGTACGCCGACCGTGAAGGGGAGCGGCAGCGGTGTCATGTCGTGCACGGTGCCATTGCGGTGCTGATAGGCGATCTTGCCGGTCTTCAGATCGACAGCGGCAACCGTACCCCATGGCGGGGCCTGGCAGGGAACGCCGATGGGCGACAGGAACGGACCCATCTTGACAGCATAAGGTGCGCCATCATTGCGGTTCAGCCCCTGTTCAGAGCCTTTTTCGCCCTGGCCCTTGGCCGGAACCTGATCACGCGGCACAAGCTGCGAGGTGAAGGCCAGATAGGTCGGCATGCCGAACATCACCTGTTTTTCCGGATCGACAGCAACCGAACCCCAGTTGAACGTGCCGAAATTGCCGGGATAGATGATCGAGCCCTGCAACGATGGCGGGGTATATTGGCCGTCATAGCGCAACTGATGGAATTTGATGCGGCAGGCCAGCTGATCGAGCAGCGTCACGCCCCACATATTGCGCTCTTCCAGCTTCGGTGGACGGAAGCTTAAGGCCGAAATCGGCTGGGTTGGCGAGGCATGATCTTCTGGAATAGTGCCGCCGGGGGCTGGAAGTTCCTTGATCGGAATGATCGGCTGGCCGGTGCGCCGGTCCAGCACATAGACATCGCCCTGCTTGGTGGAGGCAACGAGCGCCGGAACAGTGGTGCCTTCGCGGGTAATATCGAGCAGCACGGGCTGGGCGGGAACATCCATGTCCCAGAGATCGTGATGGACGAATTGCTGTACCCACCGGTCGGCACCGGTATTGAGGTCCAGCGCCACGACCGAGGAAGAATATTTCTCCACATTGGCGCTGCGGTTCATGCCCAACTGGTCCGGCACCTGATTGCCAAGCGGGATATAGACGAGGCCCAACTGTTCATCGACCGAGAATACTGACCAGCTATTCGGCGAGTTGGCGGTGTATGTCTGGCCTTCGGGCAGCGGTTGGGTCTGGCCCGGATTGCCGCTGTCCCAGTTCCACACCAGCGCGCCGGTCTGGACGTCGAAGGCGCGGATCACGCCGGATTGTTCCTTGGTGGAATAGTTGTCGTTGACCGCCCCACCAATGATGATCTTGCCAGCCGCAATCACCGGCGGAGAAGTGGAATAGTAATAGCCAGCCGGATTATAGGGCATGCCCTGTTCCAGATGCAGCGTACCCTTGTCGGCAAAGCTCTCGCAGACGTTGCCATTGGCGGCATCGAGCGCGATCAGTCGTGCATCCGAGGTCGGAAGATAGACGCGGGTGGCGCAGGGCGCACCAGCTGTGGCCGCGGGATCGGCATAATAGGTGACACCACGGCAGGTCTGGTGCTGGCGATCCGGGTTCAGGCCGACATTGGGGTCATATTTCCATTTCTGCTTGCCGGTCGCCGCATCCACGGCAATGGCCCAATTGTGCGGGGTGCAGAGATAGAGCGTGTCGCCCACTTTCAGCGGCGTGACCTGATAGGTGGTCTCGCCAACATCGCCGGGCAGTTTCACATCGCCGGTCTGGTAGGTCCAGGCGGTCTTCAGCGTCTTGACATTGTCGGTGGTGATTTGGCTGAGCGGCGAATATCGCTGACCATAGGGTGTGCGGCCATATTGATGCCATTCGCCATCGGCCATGTCGCCGCCATAGGAGGGCGTTGCGCTGGCCACATCCATCGGCAGCGTGCCGGGCTTGTCATAGGGGTCCTGGGTCATCGAATAGCCCGCGACAACGAGCGCGACCAGCACCGGCAGCGCTACCGGCCAGGCGCTGGCGGCAATGCCGCCTTCGCGGCGGTGCAGCGGTCCAAGCCTGCGGCGGACGGCGGGCAATAGCAGCACAAAGCCGAGCACGATAACCAGCCCGCCGCGCGTGCCAAGCTGCCACCAGTCGAAGCCGACCTCCCAGATCGCCCAGCCCAGGCAGCCGAGAATGAACAGCCCATAGATCCACAGAGCAGCCGCCTTGCGCATCACCAGCAGCAGTGCAACGAGAATGAAGGCAAGACCGGCGATGAGGTAAAACGGGCTACCGCCGAGCGACAGGAGATAGCCGCCTCCGCCGCCGAGCGCGAGCCCGATGACGGCGAAAACGACCGCTGTAACGATGAGGATCATAGGACAAATCCGATGCATGTTGAAAATAAGCGGGGCTGCGTCAAAAATTTACGCATAGGTAAACTGCAAACGCATGAGCGACCGTTAGGTTCCTACCGATCTTACCGGCAAATCAAATTTTGAGACCAAATACTCTTACCCATACCCTTGCGCGCATCGATCGGCCTTGCCATGGTCTGGCGCAAAATCAGCAGGAGGGATCATGACCAAGGCGCTGCTTCTCATCGATATCCAGAACGGCTTTTGCCCGGGCGGCAATCTGCCGGTGGCGGAAGGCGATCAGATCGTCCCAATCGCCAATGCCCTAATGGCCAGCGGGGCCTATGACCTGATCGTCGCCTCGCAGGACTGGCATCCGGCCAATCACGGCAGCTTCGCCTCCCAGCATCCCGGCGCCAAGGTTTTCGAACTGGGTACCCTTTCCGGAAAGCCGCAGATGATGTGGCCGGACCATTGCGTACAGGGGACCGTGGATGCCGAGTTTCACCCCGGCCTCGACCTCTCCCGGATTGATCATGTGCAGAAGAAAGGGCTGAATCCGCTGGTGGATAGCTATTCGGCGTTCCGCGACAACGATCAGTCTGCCCTGACCGGCCTTGGCACCTGGCTGATCGACAATGGCGTCACCGAACTGGATGTCATGGGCCTTGCCACCGATTACTGCGTCAAGTTTTCCGTGCTGGATGCGCTGGACATGCTGCCGGGCGTGACGGTGCGCTTGATTATCGATGGCAGCCGGGGCATCGATCCGCAGACGGTGGAGGCGGCGATTGCCGACATGCAGGCTCACGGCGCAAGGCTTATCACCAGCGCGGATGTCCTCGCCTAAGAAACATCTGCACCTGCAAAAAGAATGGGTTCGGGAGGGCCGCCATGGAGATTATCAACACGATTGCAGCGCTGCGCCAAAGGCTCGACGCATGCCGCAAGGCTGGAAAATCCATCGGCTTCGTGCCGACCATGGGCTATCTGCATAAGGGTCACCTGACGCTGGTCGCCCAAGCCAAGGCCGAAAATGCCGTGACCGTTGTGTCGATCTTCGTCAACCCGCTGCAATTTGGCAAGGGCGAGGATCTGGAGAAATACCCCCGCGATCTCGCCCGCGACAGTGGAATGCTGGAGGCGGCAGGCGTCGATTTCCTGTTCGCGCCTGGCGTGGCCGACATGTATCCGCGTCCGATGGAGACTGTTGTTGATCTGCCTGGGCTTGGCGGTGAGCTGGAAGGCAAGGCCCGGCCCGGCCATTTTGCTGGGGTGGCAACCGTCGTCACCAAGCTGTTCAACATCGTCCAGCCGAATGCCGCCTATTTTGGCGAGAAGGATTATCAGCAGGTGGCAATCATCCGTCGCATGGTGGACGATCTCGCCATGCCGGTGCGTGTCGTGCCGGTGGCAACCGTGCGCGAGGCCGATGGGCTGGCCTGCTCATCGCGCAATGTCTACCTGACCGAGGAGCAGCGCGCTGCCGCCACCATCGTGCCAAAGGCGCTGGATGAGGCGGAACGGCTCTATCGCGCCGGTATGCGCGATGCGGCGGAGATGGAAGCAGCCCTTGCCGCCTTCATTGCCCGGGAGCCGCAGGCAAAGCCCGATGTGGTCGCCGTGCGTCACCCCGATACGCTGGCCACTCTGCCCCACCTGGACCAGCCGTTTCTGGTGCTGCTTTACGTGCAGATCGGCACGACCAAGCTGCTGGATAACCGGGTCATCACCATCAAAAGCAAGAAGGAAGCCGCCGAGTGAGCGCCCCGCCCCGCCAGAAACGCCTGACGCCCACCACCATTGCCGCGCTGAAGCATCAGCGCCCAATTGTCTCCCTCACCGCCTATACCACGCCGATGGCGCGGCTGATGGATGCGCATTGCGATCTGCTGCTGGTCGGCGACAGCCTTGGCATGGTGCTGTACGGGTTGGACACCACGGTTGGCGTCACCCTGGAGATGATGATTGCCCATGGGCAAGCCGTGTTACGTGGAGTCAATCACGCCTGCGTGATCGTCGATATGCCGTTCGGCTCCTATCAGGAATCCAGGGAACAGGCCTTCCGCAATGCGGCACGGATCATGAAGGAAACCGGCTGCGATGGCATCAAGCTGGAAGGCGGCACGGAAATGGCCGAGACCGTCGCCTTTCTGGTGGAGCGCGGCATTCCCGTGCTGGGCCATGTCGGGCTGATGCCGCAGCAGGTCAACACATCAGGCGGCTACCGCTCCAAAGGCCATGATGAGGCGGAAGCCGACAAGATCCGGGCCGACGCCACCGCCATAGCCAAGGCAGGCGCTTTCGCGCTGGTCATCGAAGGCACCGTGGAGCCTTTGGCGCGGGACATAACCCAGACCCTTGCCATCCCCACCATCGGCATCGGCGCCTCGCCTGCCTGCGATGGCCAGATCCTGGTCTCGGACGACATGCTGGGCCTGTTCAACGATTTCAAACCGCGCTTCGTCAAGCATTATGCCGAACTGGCCGGGGTGATTTCAAAGGCCGTGGAAGACTATGCGACCGAGGTTAAGTCGCGGCAATTTCCCGGGCCGGAGCATACGTTCCAGCCGCGTAAATCGTAACCGCTAAAGAGACGGCAGCACCTCGCGCCTTCATCCGGCGCGAGGTGCTGCGGCTATTTGACGATGACAAGCAGGCCCGCTGCAATCAGCAATGTGCAAAACGACAGAACCAGGGTGCGTTCATCAACCTTATGGGCCAAATGAACGCCTGCTGGCACGCCTAAAAGCCCGCCGATTGCCAACATGAGGCCGAGGGTCCAATCGACATGGCCATAATAGCCGTATTGCATCAGGCTGATGCTGCATCCCGGCAGCGCCAGCGCCAGTCCCAAGCCTTGCGCCCGAACCTGGGAATGCCCGTAGAACATCACCAACAAGGGAACGGCCAGCATGGCGCCTCCCACCCCAAACAAGCCGAGCGATATGCCGCCAATCGCGCCTGGCAAGAAGGCCCATCGATAATCAAGGCCATGTGAGACGAATTTTATGTTTCGCGTGATGGCGACAAACGCCGCGAGCAACATCAAAAACACGCCATACCAGAGCTTCAATGTCTCGCTCGACAGCGATAAGGCCCAGAGAGAGCTGATCGCCGACGTGACGCTGCCACTGACAGCCAGCACAAGGGCCGTCTTGAGATCGAAGCTGCCCTTGTTGCGGTATTTCACCAGGGCATAGAGAACATTGGTGACAACCATGACCAAAGCTGTCCCTTGGGCCAGCTTCTGGTCATAGGCCGCAAATAAAACCAGGAGCGGGATTGCAAATGTCCCGCCTCCGGTTCCCAGGAAGCCTCCCGCCGTCCCGAGCAACGCGCCGAAGGGAACGCCTATAACACTCATCAACATCGTGTTTAATCCTATGCCGCGACGCTGGCGTGTTGGTCAGCCAAGCAGAGGACGGTAGGGCCGGACTCCTGACGAGAATTTGGAAAGTCGCTGTTGTAATGACAGCCGCGACTTTCAGACCGCAACAAGGCGCTGTCGATGACAATCCGCGCCGTCACCACCATGTTGTGCAAGTCGCTGAGGTCGAAAGAGTGGGGATGCGATGTCAACATCGCCTCGACTTCCGAATGAAGCAGGTCAATCCTTCTGCGGGCCGCGTGAAGCGAATCCAGGCTGCGGACAATACCAACATAATTCCACATCACGGTTCTGATTTCCTGCTTGATCAGCACCATGGCATCACGCTTCATTCCATCCGCCGCCATGATATGCGGATGCTGTTTGGCCGGTGCCAGCGAGACGTTCAGCAGGTCGCTGCCGCTCAAGATATCCAGTGACGCGGCCCGTGCCATGACCACACATTCCAGCAGGGAGTTGGATGCAAGCCGGTTGGCGCCGTGCAAGCCGGTATAGGCGGCTTCCCCGAGGCAATACAGGCGATCGACATCCGTTCGTCCGTCTATCTCGGCATAGACACCACCGCAGGTATAATGCGAAGCGGGCGTCACCGGGATTGGCTCCTTCGTCATATCGATCCCCCGCTCCAGACACTTCTGGTAGATGTTCGGGAAATGACCCTTGATGAATTCCGCTGGCTTATGGCTGATGTCGAGATTGACGGATGGAATGCCGTTTTTCTTCATCTCGCTGTAAATGGCTCTGGAGACCACATCTCTTGGCGCAAGCTCTGCGCGCTCATCATAATCGGCCATGAAGCGGTACCCATCGGGAAGCGTCAGAATGCCACCTTCGCCCCGAACGGCCTCCGTGATCAGAAAGGCGTCACCTCCGGGATAGTACATGCAGGTTGGATGGAACTGCATGAACTCCAGGTTGGCGACACGGCAACCCATTCTCCAGGCCAGAGGAATACCGTCACCGATCGATTGAGCTGGCGATGTCGTATGAGAGAAAATCGGGCCGACGCCACCTGTGGCCAAAACCGTGAAACTGGCAGCGATGCGGCGCTCGACACCCTTCAGATCAATCAAGACCGCGCCAATGCAGGTGTTTTTCTCGGCGTCGCCCCGGATGAGATCCGTGACTGCGCAATTCTCAAGCACGGTGATGTTGGGATGAGAGAGAAGATGGGAGGTCAGGCTGGTCTGAATTCCGCGACCGGTCATGTCATCGACATGCAAAATGCGCCGTTCGCCATGGCCGCCTTCGCGGGTCAGGTGATAGTCGCCATCCTGTTTGGTGAATGGAACGCCTTGCTCGATCAGCCAATCGACAGCTTTACGACCATTCTCAACAATATAGCGGGTATTGTCGATGTCGTTCAGATGACATCCGGCAATCAACGTATCGCTGACATGCTTGTCATGGGTGTCATCATCGGCATAGACCGCAGAAATGCCACCCTGGGCATAATTCGATGCGGCAGACCCGAGATCGGATTTGCAGACGATGAGAACCCGCTTTTCCCCCGCCACAGATAACGCCAGCGTCTGCCCTGCCAATCCGGCGCCAATCACCAGAACGTCGTAATAATCCTCAGTCCCGTCTGAAAACATCATATTCCACTCCCCCCGGAAAAAAGCAGATCAGGCGCTTCGACAATTCCCATGCGTCAAATACTCGCAAAGGTTGCCAGATCAATAGGGTGCGCTTTAAATTCTAGAAAGCATCAAGTCAACGAAAAATGCCCCTTTTAATTGCATTATGCCCATTTTTCAATCAAACAAATTTATCAGAAAAAATACGCCCACCATGGCGCAAACCTCAAGACGCCCCTCAAGACGCCACCGTCCGCTCCAATTGATAGATCCCGTCATTGAAGCGATCGATCTGCTCGGCCAGCAGGGTCTGGGCGTCGGCAAGGCCTCTGTTGTAGAAATGCACACCGACCGTTCCGGCCAGAAAATCGATCAGGTTTTCGACCTCGAACCGTCCAAGCTCGACCTCATGCTCACTCGCCAAGTGTTTTTGCAGTCGTGAGACCAGCAGAGCCAGTTCGTCTTTTGAAAAATCCGCTTTCACATCATCGGGCTTCGGCATTCACAACGTTCCTTTTCGACAAGAATGGTCAGCTGGAATAGGGCATGACAACGAGCACGCATCAATGGAAATCAACGCAGGATCACTCCTATTGATTTGCTCGTTTCGCAATGATGTTCTAATCCACCCCTCATTCTTGGGAGGGAAAAGAAGATCCCACCTGAAAACAGCCCACCCCAAGACATATGCCCATTTAGAGAATTTCCGCGTTTCATAGAAACGCATAAATACTCTAACTGCTTGTTTCAACACATTTCCGGACGCAAAACCGCACCGCACTTTTGCTGGAAATGCTCTAGGAAAAGACGATGTCAGACTTTACCGATGGTGCGCGCCAAAGTGCTCCCATCACCCTTTCCACATTGCCCTTCGCCGCCTTGTTTGGTGCCGTGGCTGCCGCCCATGGCCAATCGGTGGCTGAGGCGACGCTGATGAGTGCGACGGTTTTTGCAGGCGCCAGTCAATTGGTCGGCATCGATCTGTTCGGCAATAATGTTCCAGCCTGGCTGATCGTGCTTTCGGTGTTTGCCGTCAATTTCCGCCATATCCTCTATTCGGCGGCCATTGGCCCTTATTTCCAACGGCTGAGCGGACTGCAAAAGGCCGTCGCCTTCTTCTTCATGACCGATCCGCAATTTGCCGAAACCGTCAAACATGCCGAAAGTGGCAAGTCCGTTTCCTTCGGCTGGTATATGGGCTTTGCGCTGGCCATCTATATTCCCTGGGTCGGATTTTCAGCGATTGGCGCCTTGTTCAGCAGCCTGATCGGTGATCCGAAAGCGGTTGGCCTCGACGTGTTGCTGCCCGTCTATTTCATGGGCAGCGTGCTTGGCTTTCGCAAGCGCCCGAACTTCCTGATCGTGGTTGCCGTCAGCGCCGTGGCCGCAGTGTTCGCCATGCATGCCGTCGGTTCGCCCTGGCATGTCAGCCTTGGCGCACTGGCGGGCATAGTTACCGCAGCCCTGCTGCCGCCGAAGGCGCAGGCGACCCTTGATGATCGACAAGAGGTGACGCAATGATGGATCTTGACCCCTCTATGGTGGCGATCATTCTGGCTGCCGCCCTTGCCACCTACCTCACCCGCGCTGGCGGCTATCTGGTGATCAGCCGTTTCAAGACTTTGCCACCCAGGGTTGATGCAGCGTTGAACGCCGTTCCTGCCGCCGTGTTGACCACGCTGGTCGCCCCGGCCTTTTACGCCGGTGGCATGGAGGTGAAATTCGCCATGCTGCTTGGTCTCGTCGTTGGCCTGCGCTTTTCACTCATCCCCATGCTATTGACCGGTTGGGGTGCCGCCGTGCTGATCCGCCAGTTCATGGCCTGATCCCTATCCGCTTCACAACCCGGCCATCACCTCACCAAAGCCACTGAAACTGGGGTGAGGCTTGCTTTACAGTTCGTATCTCTTATTCAGCTATATTTAATATAAATAACCTATGGTAGAACCCTGTCGTCGCAACCGTTTGCCTTGCCGATTCGTCTCGTAACCACGTGAGGGCAATCTGATTGATGGCGTCATGCGGCAAAAAGGCGGAATGCATTGAGAGGGGTTTTAAAATGGGTCATCAACGTCATCGACTGGAACTGATTGCTGGCGGCAAGGAACCGGCAGCGAACGCCCATTCCATCCATCAGATTGCCGAGGACCTGCAAAAGCTGATCAAAGCGTCGGAAGCGGCTCATTGCGAGATGTTGAGCTATCTGCTGGAAGTGGCACTGGATGAGGCCATCCGCGAAAGCGAAGAAAGAGGGCGTTAATCACCCTCCTTCCACCTCTATTGTTTTTCAAAGCGAAGATGCATATGCATCCTCGCTTTTTTACATACAGCGCCGTGCGCCATATATGGCGCAAAAAGGTTCGCTGTAGCTCGTTATATCTGCTGCATAATTTTCTCTTTAAACCGATTTCGGTTTAAAGAATTATGCAGTAGAGGACCGCGTCAGTGGCTCGGTTGCCCGGATCAGCCAGCTTCGGGCATCATCTCCCTCCACCAGCGGCAAAAGCTGCTCTCGTGTGCGGGCGTGGTAATCGTCCAGCCAGCGCAGCTCCTCACGGGTCAGCATGTCCTCAACGATCAGGTAGCGGTCGATGGGCGCGAAGGTGAGCGTCTCGAAACTCATCATATCAAGGTCGCCGCCGTTGACCGGCTCCAGATCGCGCACATAGATCAGGTTTTCGATCCTGATGCCGAAATGACCGGGCCGGTAGTAGCCAGGCTCATTGGAGAGAATCATGCCAGGCAGCAATTCCTGGGTGGAGAGCCGGGAAATGCGTTGCGGCCCCTCATGCACGGACAGAAACGAGCCAACACCGTGGCCGGTGCCATGGGCGAAATCCGCCCCGGCCTTCCACAGGTTGATGCGTGCCAGCGGATCGAGGTCGCAGCCGCGCGTCCCCTTGGGAAAACGCGCCGTGCTGATGGCGATCATACCCTTCAACACCAGCGTGAAGAACCGTTTCTGATCGTCCGGCACCGCGCCGACCGCAAGCGTGCGGGTTATGTCCGTGGTGCCGTTGACATATTGCGCGCCTGAATCGACCAGGAACATTTCGCCTGCCCGGATCGGTCGGTCACTTTCCGTCGTCACGCGGTAATGCATGATCGCGGCATGTTCGCCTGCCCCGGCAATCGTATCGAAGGAAATATCCTTCAGCGGGTTCTGCATCCGCTCGCCCACCTTGGCGCGGATGGTTTCCAACGCCCGCGTTGCACTGATTTCCGTCGCGCTGCCCGCCGGTTGCCGGTCGAGCCAGCTGAGGAATTCAACAACGGCCACACCATCCTGTACATGGGCGACAGCCGAGCCATTCAGCTCAACCAGGTTTTTCACCGCCCGGCCAAGCTTGGCCGGATCGGCACCGTCCACGACCTTGCCGCCCCGGCTGGCCACCAGACGTGCCAATGCCGCTGGCGAGAGATCCGGGTCCATCAGAATGCGGGCGCCGGTCTGCGCCAGCATTGCCAATTGCAAAACGAAATTCTGCGGATCAAGCCGGGTGGCAAGACCATCGAGATAGGTCTCGACCTCAAGATTCGTCTTGCGCCGGTCCAGAAACAGCTCGGCCTTGCCGTCGGCATGAATGATCGCACGCGACAGCGGATGCGGCGTGTGAGGCACATCCTGGCCACGAATATTAAAGATCCAGGCCACCGACGATGGATCGGTGATCACCACCGCCGCTGCGTCTTTTGCTGTGAGGCCATCGGCGATTTTGGCAATCTTCTCACCTGCGTCGACCCCGGCGGCCGAGATCGGCTGGATCGATACTGCGCCCAACGGCTCGGCAGGACGGTCGGTCCAGACCGCATCGAGCGGATTTTCATCGACCAGCACCAACGTTCCACCGATCTCGTTCAGCGCCTTTTCCAGCCGCGACACCTGCGCCACCGTATGCATCCATGGATCGATGCCCAGCCGGAAGCCCTTCGGCGCATGGGCCGGGATCCACTTGGCCGGAGGCTCATCGATCAGGTCGCCCGGCGTAAACACGTCGAGATCCACCTGCTGGCGCACTTGCGTGACATAGCGGCCATCGACAAAGACCACGGCCTGGCTCTGCGTTACCAGAACTTCGCCCGCCGAGCCGGTAAAGCCGGTCAGCCAGGACAGGCGTTCGGCTGAGGCTGGGACATATTCGCCCTGATATTCATCGGCCCGCGGGATCAGAAAACCATCGATACCCAGCCCCGAAAACCGGTCACGCAGCGCCGCGACACGGTCGCGACCGAATTGAGGAGTGGAGGTAACGTCAAAACTTTGGAACATGAGACCTGTCCGACACTGTCAAAAACTGCTGCCAACCTATAACAGCGGCGCTGAAATGACAGCCTTTCCATCACCTTTGCCCCGCTTTTCGCCCTACCCGGCCCGTCAGAGGCAGATTGTGACGGTTTTTTGACCACAAAGAGTCTGACAGCATCATAATCGATGCGCTGAGCGCATGGCTCCCATGCCAGCAAAACGCTGTCGCAAATCAGCTAAACCGATTAGAAGCACCGCAACGCAACATGCTAAACAAAACCGAAGAGACCTCCGATGACCAGCCCGATCCGCACCTCTGCTCCGACCCGCGCCATGCCGCTCGGCCGTCAGATTGGCCGCAACGGTCTGAGCGGCGCTTCTTCCCTGTCGCGTGACATTCTGGCTGGCGAAACCCGCACTGGCACCGTCCGCAACGGCTCGGTTCGCGCTGCAATCTAATACCATCCTGAAATGGCCAATGCGACGCTACCGCTGTGGAGGCGGGTCGAGCGGCCATTTACCTGTCGAAGACAGTCCCGGCTACGGGACCCGCTTGAGCCTCTCCTCCCAGGGTTCGCGGGTTGATCAGGGAAACCTGATCGAGAAAAAGGCGGCATGGCGGTGCCGCCTTTTTTGTTTTTTGTGAAAAGCGACATTTCTGAAAGCGCCAGTCTGCCGGCATCAGTCTGATGGGAGTTGGCCCGCACAAGCCATGCGCGTTATTCACTGCTGCACCGCACACAATCATCGCAAGCCGAAAACCACTTAAAGGTCCGACTATTGCAGGTGAATAGTGACCCAGCCATTGCGCCAGATGGTGCGCACATGCTTCACCCCCGCGCCATTATAGGCGGCAATCACTTTCCAGCGCTGCGATGCCAGAATGCCGGAGAGGATGACGGAACCGCCCGGAGCCAGATGAGTGACGAGCTGCGGCGCCATCTTCATCAGTGGGCGAGCAAGAATATTGGCGATGATCAGGTCAAAAGGCCCGAATTCACCAAAAGCCGTTGAATGGAAGCCCGGAGCGGTGCGCCATTCGATACCGTTGGGTACGCCGTTGCGCGTGCCGTTTTCCTTGGCCACCCGCACCGCGATCGGATCGATATCAGTGGCCAGTACCGGCACGTTGACCAGCTTGCGCACAGCGATGGCCAGAACACCGCTGCCGGTGCCCAGATCCAGCGCGTTGCGGGGCCTGCGGGCACGCACCACGCTATCGATCATTTCCAGGCAGCCAGCGGTCGTGCCATGGTGGCCGGTGCCGAAAGCCTGACCGGCATCAATCTCGATGGCCAGATCATGGGGACGGACCTTATCGCGGTCATGGGAGCCATGCACCAGAAACCGCCCGGCCCTGACAGGCGTCAGGCCTTCCAGCGATTTGGCGATCCAGTCGATATCGGGGATCACTTCACGCTCGACCGGCAGGTCCGGAAATTCCGCGACCAGCGCCGCCTTCACCCGCGCCAGTATATCGTCTTCCTCATCGAACATCAGGTAGATCGATGTTTCCCAGATATCGCGTTTTTCATCGACTTCCGTGGTGGCAATCGCATAATCCTCTTCGCCGAACTCCAGGCTCAACAGGTCGAGAATGTGATTGGCCTGCACTTCGGTGGTGCTGGTGAAAAAACGAAGTTCGCTCACGGTCGATATTCCCTATGGGGCGGGCTGATTAAACGCCCACGTTCCTGGCGCTTCCGGTACAATGCCTGACGCGCCGTTGCAACATCAAAGCAGGACAGGCATCGCCTCTCCAAGTATCGGCGAGCGGTCAGCCCTTCATCAGCTTTTGCAGCTTCTGGACGGCGGTTTCCGGGTTTTCACCATAGGCAATCGTGCCTTTGAACCGACCCTGCGCATCCAGCAGAAACACAGAGGCTGTATGGTCCATGGTGTAATCGCCGTTCGGATTGGCCTCATCGACCGGCACTTTCTTGGCATAGACACGGAAGCCCTTGACCATCTCCATCACCTTGTCGGGCGCTCCGGTAATGCCGGTAATCCGGTCGGAAACATTCGAAACATAGGTATTCAGGATCTCGGTCGTATCGCGTTCGGGATCGACGGAAACGAAATAGGCATTCAGATGGCCGCCCTGCGGGTCCACCTGTTTCAGCCAGCCATCCAGCTCGAACAGGGTGGTCGGGCAGACTTCGGGGCAATGGGTGAAGCCGAAGAACACCGCGCTCGGCTTGCCGCGCAGCACCTGCTCGCTGACAGCCTGTCCCCGCTGGTCGACCAGTTGAAAGGGCACACCATAGGCCGCCTCGCCCACCGTGCGGCTCGATTGGCCGATTTCAAGCGTCAGATACCCAAGCAAAGCTGCCGAGGCCGCCACCAATATCCAAAGCCCGATCCGCAGTCTCTTCATCGCTTCACTCAATGTTTATTTCCAAAGACCAGCATTTCCAAAGCCCGGCTGCATGATTGAACGCGCCCGGTCCACGCTCTTCCATACAAGCCGAGGGATAGGCAAGGCAAATCAAACAAACCGCAAAGCTGGAAAATCCAATGCTACGCCCCCGAGACATATCGTCGCCTGCAACCGTGCTGCGGGCTTATGCATATGACCAAACCACAGGGGTTGCGTGGTGCTGGATAGAATTAAATCATCAATCGGGAATAGTATTAGTACAAGCTTAATAGTCTTGAGAGACAGTCAACCTGCATGTCGGCCTTACGCCGTCAGGACATGATGTCCTTGGAGGATTGCTGCAAAGATCGCTGACCGGCAAAAGGCTGGACGTGAAAGATGCGGCGGTTTCAGCAATGACAGCAGCCCTTCCTTGGGGAGAGCGCAGTCCTTCTAAACTCCGCACAGCATGTTCCATAGGACCGACCCGGTCACGTCAACTGAGCCATGCGGGGATATACATGAGCAACGCAATTTCCGGCCGAGGCCTTTCCGTCGGCCAGCGTCTGATGACCTTGGGCGGCGCTGCCATCTGCGCCATCGCGGCCATGCTGGCGGTCGGTTACTACAAAAGTAGCCAGCTGGATCAATCCTTGAACCGGGCGATAGAACTCAAGAACAAGCTCGAGATTGTCAACGAATTGCGGCTTGCCAATGGTGAGATCACCCTTGCCGCAATGGATACGATCATCGACCGCGAAGAAGGCAAAGTCCAGCCGGACCGCCAGAGCATTTTCGACAAGGCTGGCGTGGCGCTTGCCAATGGGTCTGCCACCGTCAAGCAGGTCGCCGCAGATGTCGGACTGTCCGCAAATATAGCAAGCTATGACAGCGATGTGCAGAAGCTCCGCCAGGAAGTCACGGTAGAATTGAAGAAACTGGTGGAAACCCAGGCTCCGGAAGAGGATTATGCCCGGATTGACGATGTCATCGATGGCGCCGGCGGCAAGCTGAGCGACACGCTGGCCAATCTTTCCTCCGCCGCAGGCAAACTGGTGGAAAGCCGCGTGGCTGCCGCGACTGAGGCGTCCAGAAGCGCCATCACCATGCAGATCACCATCGGTTTGATTGCATTTTTCCTGGTTCTCGGATTGCAGATCATCCATGCCCGTTCGGTCGTCAACGGCATCCGCAATGTCCGCACCAGCCTCAAGAATATTATCGACGGCAATTATGACAGCGAGATCCTCGGTCTGGCGCGCGGCGATGAAATCGGTGACATTGCCCGATCGGCTGATATTTTCCGCCAAGCCGTCATCGACAAACGCACGCTGGAAGCCGAGGCTGAAGACGGCCGAAAGAGTCGCGAAACCGAGATGCGCGAGAGCGAGGCCGCAGCCGCTGCCGAGCGTGACCGGATGAAAGCCGCCGTCGATGCCTTGGGCAAGGGCCTGAACCGACTGGCCGAGGGCGATTTGCAGGCAGTGGTCGATGAAGCTTTCCCGCAAGAAGTCGAACGCCTGCGCACGGATTTCAACCTTGTCACCACGCATCTGCGCAATGTCATGGGCGAGATCTCCATCAATTCCAGCTCCATCCAGGCCAATGCCAATCAGATGCGCTCCGCCGCCGACGATCTGGCCCGCCGCACCGAACAGCAGGCCGCATCGCTGGAAGAAACATCGGCGGCACTGACCGAGATTACCGAAACGGTCCGCACCAGCACCCAGCGCGCCGAAGATGCCAGCCACATGGTCGACAACGCCAAGACCTATGCTGAACAGTCCGGTGCCGTCGTCTCCGACGCCATGGCGGCCATGGAGCGGATTGAAAGCGCCACCGGCGAAATCGGCAAGATCATCAACGTCGTTGACGAGATCGCCTTCCAGACCAATCTTCTGGCGTTGAATGCCGGCGTCGAAGCCGCCCGCGCCGGGGATGCCGGCAAAGGCTTTGCCGTGGTTGCCCAGGAAGTGCGCGCCTTGGCCGGACGCGCTGCGGAAGCCGCCCGCACTATCAAGGATCTGGTCACCAAATCAAGCGACGAAGTGCGCACCGGGGTCGAGCTTGTGACCGCCACCGGCGAGGCTTTGCATAAAATAGGCGAAGATGTGCTGCGAATTAACGATCACGTTAAGTCGATTGTAACCTCGGCGCGCGAACAATCAGTTGGCCTGAGTGAAATCAATTCCGCCGTCGGACAGATGGACCAGGTAACGCAGCAAAATGCCGCCATGGTCGAAGAAACCAATGCGGCAAGTCATACGCTTGCCAGCGATGCAGACAATCTTGGACAGCTCGTTGGGCAATTCAAGATCGGCGGCGCGGGCGAGACGCGGCCAGGATCACACCAGGCGCGACCGACATCAAGCAGACCTGAGCCGGCAAGACCGACCTCAGCACCGACGCAGTCTCCCGCAAAGCAGCTCATGAGCAAGGTTGCGGGGGCTTTCACCAAAGGCAGCGGCTCCGCGCCAGCCCGTGCAACGGCAGCCGCCCCATCAACCGACCAATGGGAAGAGTTCTAAACCATGTCCAATGCCATCAAGCAGTCCGGCGCCTATCTTGAAATCGTTTCCTTCCATCTTGGCGATCAGGAATTCTGTATCGACATCATGGCGATCCGTGAAATTCGCGGTTGGGCACCGGTCACCCCGATGCCGCATACCCCCCCATACGTCCTGGGCCTGATCAACCTGCGCGGCGCCGTCATCCCGGTCATCGACATGGCCTGCCGGCTGGGCATGAGCATGACCGAACCGTCCGAGCGCTCGGCCATCATCGTCACCGACATCGCCGGCAAGCTGGTTGGCCTGTTGGTCGAACAGGTTTCTGACATGATGACCATTCGCGGTGAAGACTTGCAGCCCGCTCCGGAAATCATCCCGGAAATGCAGCGTGCCTTCTGCCGCGGCATCGTGGCGCTGGAAAAATCCATGGTCTGCTTCCTCAACCTCGACACGGTTATCGCCGACGAGTTGGCCAACGCCGCCTGATCGGCAAGGTGTCTGGTCGGTCGAGCGTAAGCTCGGTTGAAAAGTCGAAAAAACAAGAAACCGCCGGTTCGGACGTGATGGCACCGAACCGGTGGTTTCGTGCGTTTAAAATTATGACGGTGACAGGGCTGAAATTGCCGCTATCGGCTCTCTATATGTCTTAAGAGATCTGCACGCTGGTCGCAGTCATGAAACGCGGGGTTCCGCCGCAAAACGGCCTTGGAGTTTTGCGCGACATGGGTTGTTTGGGCATATCGTGATCGCAAAACCGCTGCACACTTTTGCGCGACATGCCTGTAAGGAGAATAATGATGAAGAAAAAACAGATTTCGGCACTTCTAATCGCAGCAAGCCTGGCGATAGGCTTTACAGTGCCCGCAATGGCGGGCGAGCTTACCCTCCCCGACATCCTGTTTGGCAAGCGCTATAATGACGGCGTCTCGGTGGAGTTTATCGCTCAGCATCCGCCCGGCCATGGCAATGATCTGCCGCTTCTGGTCCGCTACCCCTCGCGCGAGCGGATCGAGACATCACAGGCCGAAGTCAATGGCAGCCCCGTGTTGCGCGAGGCCATGAAGGTTCGGGGCATTTTGGTGAAAAACGTCATCTGGGTACAAACCGCCGCAAATGGCGGCAAGATCGTCTACGTCAAGTAGGTCAAACAAGGTTGGCACTTCACGAGATGCCGCACCGACTGGCAAACCTGTCTGCGCGGATGGAACAGACAACTCGGAGCTCACCTCAAGAAAAGTGGACCTGATTTTCGAGAAAGACAGTTGAAAACAAAACAATCGAAAGTCTGTCCGGTTCAATCTGAGCCGGACAGACTCTCGAATATAGAAGTCCACCCCGGTGGCATGGAGGCGACTTTCAACATCTCCAGACTGGTGATCCCAGGAGAAGGATCAACGGCCTTGGCAGACAAGCGGTAGATCACGAGCTTCGTAACAACCGTCACGTTATCGGAAACGCTCTCAAGCCGGTAACGGCTTAAGGAACAGACGATCCGCAGACAAAAGCGTTACAACAAACCCATGACGCTGCAACTCCCCAGCGCCCCGCTGGGGATTAATCTGCACCATAAGGGCGCACCAATAAAGCCGCGTCACGCCCGAATTCGCGGCTCATCCGCTACGAATCCTGACCTTTTTTGGTATTTGCTTTGGCATTCGTCAAAGCAAGCCCTACAATCAGGGCTTGCCATTCTTCCAAGTTACGCTCTGATTGAACAGCGGCACGGTCGAAATCGCCATTTTGGCGGATCCGTCCACCACCTGCCGGGAGTGGATGAGATAGACCAGCGTGTCATTATCCTTGTCATAGATCCGGTTGACGACCAGCGTCTTCCAGATCAGCGACCGGCCCTGGCGAAACACTTCCTCGCCGCCTTTTGACAGATTGATATCGCCAATCTCGATCGGCCCGGTCTGGCGGCAAGCGATGGAATTGTTGGAGGGGTCCTCGAACCAATTGCCCTTATGCAGCCGGTCAATCAGCGAACGGTCGAAATAGGTGACATGGCAGGTAATGCCTTTCACCTGCGGATCGGCCACCGCCTCAACGACGATATCGTTGCCCACCCAGTCCACACCGACCTTGCCGACCACATCGGCCATGGCAGGCGCACCAAGAAGTCCGGCAAAAGCAGCGGCGAACAGCAGCTTGGGTGATTTGAGCATAACAGCCTCCGAGAAATACTCAGTCAGAGATATGCTTTCGCCATCACGTTACAAGATGCGCGGCAATGCCATGCCAAAAACTGTCAAGCAGACACCCGCGCTGGCTTGCGCACCGAGCAGGCTTGATAGCCACCCGGAAACAGCCGCCCGATGGAAATCCCCACCATGCCAGCAAGCTCGCCCAAGTCCTGCGAGCCCCGGCGCTCCATCATCGCGATCACCGCTTGCGCACAAACGGATGCATCTTCGGCTGCATTGTGATGCCGAAAGGACAATTGCAGATGCGCCGCCAACACATTAAGCCGATGGGAGGGCAGATGCGGCCAGACCTTCTGCGCCAATTTGACGCTGCATACGTAAGACAGGCTTGGATAGGGCTGGCGATAGAGATCGCAACTTGCCCGCCATACCGACAGATCGAAGGCGGCATTATGCGCCACCACCATCGCGCCCGAGAAATCATCGGCGAATTCGTCCATCACTTCTGGAAATTCGCCCGCATCCTCGACATGATCAGGCCTGATCCCGTGAATGGCGATGTTGAAGGAGGAAAACCGCATGGTCTTTGGCCGGATCAACCGCTCCTCCACCCGCACCACCTGCCCGTCCTCGACAAAGGCCAGACCGACAGAACAGGCGCTGCAGCGCTCCTCATTGGCGGTCTCGAAATCGATTGCGATGATTTTGGGCTGCAATGGCGTTGACATCGATCCCCTTTATGGTGCGAGAGCGATTCGAGCAATGTGAGGAGGGACGGACATGTCGAAAATCTCCGGATTCCACTGCGAAATAGACGGACCGGATGAAACCGGCAGCCCAATCGTCATGTTGCATGGCAGCGGCCAGGATGAAACATGCTGGGGAGACATTCCGGCACGCATCGGCCCCGGTTCGCCCATCGTCCGTGTGCGCGGCAATATCATCTGGGAAGGCAAATACGCATTTTTCCGGCGCAATCCAGATAGAACGTTGGATCTGGCCGACCTGGCACGCTCCGCCAGCGAAATCAGCTTGCTGCTCGAAAGCCTGACGCAACGGTTCACTGAGCGAAAGCCTGTCCTGATCGGATATTCGAACGGCGCAATTCTCTCCGCAGCCGTTCTTCGCGATTTTCCGGATTTGATCGAGGGCGCCATCCTGCTGCGGGGCTTATCACCGGCTCCGGCTTCACCCTTTCCTCGGTCCGTGACCTGTCCGGTGCTGGTCATATCAGGCGAAACCGACAGCCGTCGCACCCCGCAGGACGGAGCAATCCTCGCGTCGCAACTCATGGCAGCCGGTGCACAGACCTCCTATCATCTTCTGCCCTGCGGACATGGCTGGGACCCGCAGGAACGGGATCTGGCCTTGATGCAGGAATGGCTGCGACATGTGACGAGACGCGCCGTGTCCGGTTCCTGATCCGAGCTGACACGCAAGAGTCAAGGATGGGACAACAGAGCGAGCGGAATGCCTATCAGGCCGCCCGATCACGCCGCCCCGTCGTGACCCCGCCTTGCCTGTCGGCCAGAAGAAAGCGGTCGACGAGCTTTTTCAACCCTTCGGCACTGTCGCTCATCGTGTGGGCTGTGCCGCTACAGGCATTGGCCAGATCTGCATTTTCATGGGTCATCTGGTCCATTTGCCGGACCATGTCGGTCATGTCCTTGAGGCTGGCGGATTGTGATGCGGAACTATCGGCTATCGCCTCAATGCCGACAGCGATCCCCGTGATCCGGTTCTGGATTTCGCTTAAGGATTGCCCGGTCCGCCGAACCAGTTCGACACCCTGCGTAACCTCCGCGCTGGAGGTCGATATCAAGGCGTCAATTTCCTTGGCGGCATTGGCAGAGCGCTGCGCCAGATCGCGGACCTCTTGCGCCACAACGGCAAAGCCCTTGCCCGCTTCTCCGGCCCGGGCTGCTTCCACGCCGGCATTCAAGGCCAGCAGATTGGTCTGAAAGGCGATTTCATCGATAACACCGGTGATTGAGGCAATCTTGCCGGAAGCATCCTCGATCCGGGACATAGCCGCCACCGCCTGCTGCACCACGGTGGACGAACGTTCCACGGCACCACGCACCTCAATCGTCTGGCCTTTCGTTTCGGCACTCCGCGACGAATTGACATCGACATTGCCGCTGATCTGGCTGATCGCCGCAGCGGCTTGCTTCAGAGCCACAGACTGGCTTTCGGTTCTCTCGGCAATCGAGGATACCTGGTTGTAGAGATCAGCGGAGTTAGCTTTCACATATTCCACCTTGCCCAGGATATCCGCGACGGTCGCCTGGAACAGTCCGAGAGACTTGTTGAGATTGACCCGGAGCGGTTCGAAATCATCGGCAAAAGGATGATCGAGCGTCATGCGCAGATCGAATTGCGCCAGCCGCTCCAACGCCGCGCCGAGATCGTCTACGACATGCTTGAGCGCCGCAGCCTGCACAGCCTGCTCTGCCAATCGCTCCGTCCCCTGCTGCAGGTCGGCTTCGGCGCGCATCCGTTCGGCTTCGCGCATCCGCCGCCGCTCGATGGCGGCTTCGCGCAGCACGGCACCGGCTCTCGCCATTTTTCCGACTTCGTCATGCCGGTTCAGGAACGGCACGGTCAGATCGAAATTCCCCTCCGCAAGCACTGTCATGAACCGCTGGAAGTCCTGCATCGGCCCGATGGCGGAGCGGCGGAAAGCATAGAGGCCGACGCAGAGAACGAGGATGGAAACCGCCGTCGCCGTGCCGGCAAGCACCTGCCAGGTCATGGATTTCGACGCTGCATCGTGTTCCACGGTCTGCAAATCTTCATTGGAGGCCTGCACCAGCTTTTCTACCGCGGCCTTTTGCGCCAGAAACAGCGTACGCAGCTTGACCAGACTTTGCCCGGCATCGGCAGCGCGATCCGCTTTCAAGGCCGGAAGCAGAACTGTTTCCACTTCCCGCCAAAAGATGGCGCTCGCGGGTTCCACCTCATTGCGCAGCAGAGTGTCCAGTGCCTTCGGCAGCGTCACGCCGTGCCAGAACGCAATACGCGTGTCAAAGCTTACCCGCAGCCGCGCCAGCTCCTCGGCATTGGCCTGAAGCCTTTGCGGCTCGGCGCCTGCATCCACTGCCGCCACATAGGCCTCGATGACGAAAAGCGGCGGCGGCAGGATATCGGCGATCATGTCCTTGGCATACACAATCCGCTCATAGACCGGCCCATTCACCTTCAGTGTCACCAAAGCATAAAACATAATGCCACTGGACAGTAAAAGCCCGAGAAACAGGCTGGCTCCGAAAAGCGCAAGGCTGCGGGAAAGGCTCAATCGTGCCATGCTGTCTTACTCCATCAATAGCCAAGCGAGGGCATTTGCCGTCTGTGCAATCGAGATGATTGAGCGAATACGAACGCTAATATAACCGTTGGTTTTCGAGGATAGTTGTTTAAATATTGCTAATAAATGTGCAGTTTAAATTGTAGATCGAAGAGAAAAACGCCTTTTCGTATCAATGCCTCCGGATGTCTTGACATACGTCATGTCGTGCGGGACAATTCATCACATGATCGCAAATCGCTCGACCCATCTGATGACCGTCCTCACCACCGTTCCGCAGGGAACGTGGGACCGTCGTCACATCGTCACGATGTAAAAGCGATCATCCCACAAACCCTGCCGAGTAGAGCAGGGTTTTGAAAGCACCGCTGCTCCCTCGCCTCACCTGGAGATCAGCCGTGCCGGACAATTCCTCTCTCGCACCACCCGCCTCACCCGTTGCTGCAAATGCCCCTCTGGCCACACACGTCCCTGTGGCAGCAAATGCAAGCTGGACGGATGGGCTGCTTATTCGTGCCCAATCCCCTGATGATGCCGCTGGCATTGCCGCCCTGCAAAGCCTGCCCGGCGTGCGCGCCGGTACGCTGCGCCTGCCTTATCCGGCGGAACAGGATGTCCGCAAATATATCGAAAACTGCCAAGCGAACGGTGTATCGCTGGTCGCGGTGATGGATGATATCGTGGTTGGCAATGCAGGCTTCATGCAGGGCATCGGTCGCCGCAGCCACACGGCCAGTCTCGGCATCGGCGTTCACGATGCCTATCAGGGGCGCGGCATTGGCCGGGCGCTGGTGAGCGAGCTGGTGGCGATTGCCGAGGACTGGCTGAACATTCGTCGCCTGGAGCTGACGGTCTTTACAGACAATGCCGCCGCCATCGCCCTTTACGAACGCCTCGGCTTCATCCGTGAAGGCACCCACCGCGCCTTTGCCTTCCGGGCTGGCGCCTTTGTCGATGCCTATGCCATGGCGCGAGTGCGGGTTTAAACGAGCAGGTGACGGGGGCCGCGCCCACCCCTCTTCACCATTTCACCCCTTTTTCCACCGTCCCCCTGTACTTTCCGTGGTTTGGAGGGTAGGAACAGCCCAAACATGCCCGCAATCGGCGGGCGTCGTGCTTTTTGCGCGACCTGAAGACAGACATTTCGAGAGATGACCCCCATGACCGATTATGACGGCATCGTCCCGGCGATTGCCGAGGCCTTGCGCAAACGTGGCTACGCCACCCTCACCCCCGTTCAGCAAGCAATGATCGATACCGATCTTGAAGGCCGGGATGCGCTGGTTTCGGCCCAGACAGGCTCCGGCAAGACAGTGGCTTTCGGCCTGGCGCTGGCACCGACCCTGCTGGGCGGTGAGAACCGTTTTGGCCGGGCCGTCAAGCCTTTGGCGCTGTGCATTGCCCCTACCCGCGAGCTGGCCTTGCAGGTGCAGCGCGAGCTGGAATGGCTTTATGAAAACACCGGCGCGATTTTCGCCACCTGTGTTGGCGGCATGGACATTCTCAACGAGCGCCGGGCGCTGGAGCGTGGAGCCCATATCATCGTCGGCACGCCGGGCCGGTTGCGCGACCACATTACCCGCCGGGCGCTCGACCTCTCCGGCCTGCGCGCCGTGGTGATGGACGAGGCTGACGAAATGTTGGATCTCGGCTTCCGCGAGGATCTGGAATTCATCCTGAAGGAATCGCCGGACGAGCGCCGCACCCTGATGTTCTCGGCCACCGTGCCGCGCTCTATCGCCGATTTGGCCCGCAGCTATCAGCGCGATGCCAAGCGGATCGAGACGGTTTCCGAACAGAAGCAGCATATCGATATCGAATATCGCGCCATGCTGACCGTGCCTGCCGACAAGGAAAACGCGATCATCAACGCGCTGCGCTTTTATGAAGCCCGCAACGCCATCGTGTTCTGTTCCACCCGCGCCAATGTCAACCATCTGACCGCCCGCCTGCACAATCGCGGCTTTTCCGTCGTGGCCCTGTCAGGCGAACTTTCGCAGAGCGAGCGCACCCATGCGCTGCAAGCCATGCGCGATGGCCGCGCCCGTGTGTGCGTCGCGACAGACGTTGCGGCCCGTGGCATCGACTTGCCGGGCCTGGAACTCGTCATCCATGCCGATCTACCGACCAATTCCGAAACCTTGCTGCACCGCTCAGGCCGCACAGGCCGCGCTGGCAACAAGGGCGTTTCGGCGCTGATCGTACCGATGAGCCAGCGCCGCAAGGCCGAACGTATTTTGGGCGGCGCCAATGTCCAGGCTGCCTGGGTCAAGCCACCTTCCGCCGATGAAGTGATTGCCCGCGACGATGAGCGCCTGCTGGCCGATCCGGTGTTCAGCGAAGCCATCAGCGAGGAAGAAGCCGCCACCATCGCCCGGCTGCTGGAAGCCCACGGTGCCGACAAGATCACGGCTGCCTATCTGCGCGCCTATCGCAGCACCCGCTCTGCCCCCGAAGACCTTATGGAGGTCAAGATCCAGGCGGAACGTCCGCGCCGCGAGAATGACACCTATGAGCCGAACACCCCGCCGCGTCCGCGCAGCGAGTTTGGCCCCAGCGTCTGGTTCTCGCTGTCGGTCGGCCGCCGCCAGAGCGCCGAGCCGCGCTGGCTGATCCCGATGCTGTGCCGCAACGGCAATATCACCAAGAACGAAATCGGCGCGATCAAGATGCAGCCGGAAGAAACCTTCGTGGAGATTGCCCAGGCCAATCTCGACCAGTTCTTGACGGCTCTTGGCCCCAACAAGACTCTGGAACGCGGCATTATCGTCAAGCAATTGCCCGGCATGCCGGATTTCAACGCGCCGCCAAAGGAACGTGCGGCCCGCCCGCCACGCGATGATAGCGACTTTGCCGAGCGCAAGCCCCGCGCTGCCCAAGGCGACAAGAAGCCATACGCCGCCAAGGCCGAAGCCACCGAGCGCCGCCCCTACAAGGACGACCTGGCCAAGGCTGATGACGATGTCTGGGGCAACCCCAAGCCTGCGTCTTCCTTCAAGAAAAAATCAAATGCCGCTGGCGACAGCCGCAGCTGGGACAAGCCCAAGGCCGATTGGTCGGGCAAGCCCAGAGGTGACAAGCCAGCTTATGCGGGCAAGAGCGATAAGCCCGCTTATGCAGGCAAGGGCGACAAGCCCGCTTATGCAGGAAAGCCAAAGGGCAAGTTCGAAGGACCGGCTGGCGGCGCCAAGAAAAGCTTCAAGCCGAAAGGCTGATTATACCCGCCATTTTGATAGATCAGCAGCCCGGAAATCACACCTGATTTCCGGGCTGCTGCGTTGAAGGCTTGTTTTTTCAAAACCGCGCCAAGTGCGAGATCAGATATTACAACCAAAAATAGTTTATCCTTTCCGTCCATCAAGAGTTGACGGGGAATTTTAGAAACTTCATGATTGCGCCCGAAGGTTGCAAATTTGTGCTGCCTGCTTAACGCAGAGCGCAGGAAAACCCTCGAAATTTCACAGAAAATCTCATTCTCCTTTCCATGAAGGAAGGGGCTCTTTTTCCGATCGAGCCGACCTTGATCATGACGTTCCCGGCCGCTCGCCACCCTCTCTTCAATGACAGGATTGCGATGTCTTACTCGATTTCCCGCCGCACGCTGCTGCGCGGCATGACAGCCCTGGCCGGTTCTTTTGCGGCTCCGTCTCTCATCACCGGTTTCAGCACTGCCCAAGCTGCCTACCGGACCAGCAAGCCCAATCTGCCGACCGGTTTCGGCAAAGGCAAAAGCGTCGCCATCCTCGGTGCCGGTGTTGCCGGGTTAACGGCTGCCTTGACGCTGGCCCGAAGCGGCTTTTCCGTTCAGGTCTTCGAGGCCGACAACCGCTATGGCGGCCGCAGCCTGACCGTTCGGCCGACGAACGAGCACTACAAGAGCTGGTGGTTCAAGAACTATCCTGGCACCCAGGAATTTTCCGAGATGTATGTGGACCGCTATCAGGAGACAGCGGACAGCCCGGCACCTGACCTGCAAATCTGCCAGTTCATGGACGACGCCTGGGCCGCGAAAAAATATGCTGGCAACCCTGTCGAGCTATACCTGAATGCAGGTCCGGGCCGCATTCCCTCAAACCATGTCAATCTTATCGCGCTATGCCAGGAAATCGGCGTGTCGCTGGAGCCTTACTTCTTCCAGTCGATGTCCAACCTGATGCAAAGCAAAGATTTCAACAACGGTGCGCCGGTATCCTTCGCCCAGGTCACATTCAGCCTCTATAGTGAAATGGCGGCGATGATGTACAAGGTGACGAAAGAAGGCGTGCTTTTGCAGGGCGAGACCAATGCCGTGACCCGCGATAAGCTCAAGGATCTCTACCGGGTTTTCGGCGACCTGACAGGCACCGGCGAGATCCAGACAACGACCCGGCTCGGCTTCAGCCATCTGCCCGGCGGCTGGCGCGATGCGCCAAAGACGCGGAATGCCATCGGGCTCGAAAAAATCCTCGATTCGGGCTTCGTTGGCGACCCCACGGCCAATCCGGAATTGACGCCCGGCTCCTTCCTGTTCAACAGTTTCAACACGGATTGGCAGCCAACCTTGATGCAGCCGGTTGGCGGCATGGACCGGATCTGGCAGCAATTGCTGCTTCAGGATGTTCCGACCACGGCCCTATGGAAAAAGGGCAGCAAACCTCGGCACCCCAAAGTTGGCCATCTGGTGCTGCTCAAGACCAAAGCGTCGAAGATCGCCTCCGCTGGGGAAAAAGTGGTCGTGACCTATGAAACGGCTGGCCGGAAAGCAGAACAGGCGCAGTTCGATTTCTGCATTTCCACCATGGCGCCTTCCCTGCTCAACACCATCATTGGCGATTACCCGGTCCCGCCCGACTTCCGCAAAGGCCTCGAAGCTTTTTCCAAGACCGGAAACTGGAATGATAAGACCCCCAATCTCTGGACGCCCGCTATCAAGGTCGGCTGGCAGGGCAAGGATCGTTTCTGGGAAACCGACAGTGAGATCTATGGCGGTATTTCCTGGACAACGGATATTATCGGCCAGATCTGGTATCCTTCCGAGGATTTCACCGCCCATACCGGCGTGCTGACCGGTGCCTATAACCGTGGACCGCTGGCGGTAGACTACGCAAAACTGAACAATACCCAGCGCGTCGAAACCGCCCGCCAGGGGCTTGGCCTGCTGCATCCGGGAAAGACCGACCAGGTCTATCGCGGCGTCTCCATTGCCTGGCAATATATGCCACACCAGGTCGGCGGCTGGGCTTCCGATACGGCGACGACAGACGAAAAAGCCTATCAACAGATCACCACCTTCGAGAAGAACGGCCGCTTCTTCTGCGCGGGCGATACTTGGAGCTACCTGCCCGGCTGGCAGGAAGGCTCCGTCACGTCAGCCTATTGCGCCGTCAACGCCATCGCCCGGACCATGGACCCGGCCAAATACAGTGATTGCGCCTGCTTCCAATAAAACGATCGCCGCCGGGGACGGAGTTACCGGCGGCTGTCAAATAACGCTTCCTTGTTCCCGCAACCTTACCTCCAAAACGAAATCGCTTGCGGCAAACAGCACATGCCAATAAAGTTGCATCATGCAACCAATATGGAACTGGTATGATGCAAGACCATTCACAAGTCGAAGCTATCCGAGCCTCATCACGCCAGTTGGTCCGTGAACTCGGCTTTATGGGGGGAGATTTTGCTGGAACGGATCTTCCGCCCTCGGCGGTGCATGCCTTGATCGAGATCGATGCGTGTCCTGATATCACCGCCCGCGACCTCGGGCATCGTCTTCGCCTTGAGAAGTCAAGCGTCAGCCGGATGCTCCGCAGGCTCATTTCATCGGGCGATCTGTTGGAAGAGGTGGATAAAGACGATTCCCGGATCAAGCGGTTGCGCTTGAGCGAGAATGGGCAGAAGCGAACCGAAACCATTCATGCGTTTGCGCGCCATCAGGTTTCAAATGCATTGAACCGATTGAGACCCCACGAAAATCTCATGGTTCTTGATGGGCTTCGCCTGTATGTTCAGGCTCTTGCCAATCGGGGCGACGCGACCGCACCCGAAATTGAAATTGCCCAAGGCTACAGACCGGGTCTCATTGCCCGTATCACGCAAATGCATGCGCTCTACTATGCACGATTGGCAGGCTTCGGACTCCATTTCGAATGCGTTGTCGCAACTGGCCTCGCCGACTTTTGCACTCGTCTGGGAAACTCGAAAAATTCCATCTGGCTTGCCATGCGAGCGGGTGAAATCGTCGGCTCCATCGCAATCGATGGCGAGGACCTGGGAGCCAGGACAGCCCATCTGCGATGGTTCATCATCGATGACGGCATGCGCGGTGGAGGTGTCGGGCGTCAATTGCTCTCCGCCGCCCTCGCCTTTGCGGATGAGAAAGGTTTTGAAGAAACGCATCTATGGACGTTCAGCGGCCTGACGGCGGCGCGGCATCTGTACGAAAGCCACGGTTTTGTTTGCGTCGAGGAGCGCACCGGCAATCAGTGGGGAAGCGAAGTGCTGGAGCAGAGATTTGTCAGAGCCCCGCAGTTGTAGAGTCTGCCCGGTTCAGAGTGAACCCGACAGACCCTGTGTCCTGGCAGAGCAAAAACTGGCTTTGTATCCAGATCTGGCTGCCAACAAGGAGATAGATGGCTCCTCAGCTCACTTGGCTCCGAAAACAAACTGGCCAAGTCTGCAAAGATCGGCCTTGGTCATCAAGTCATAATAGCCAGAATCCTGCTCCATCTCGCCCAGCACACCATATTTGCAGGTACCATCGTTCGGAACAGAGACAACGCGGCTCTGGCCCTTGCCAAGGCTGTGGCCGTTCAAGACCTCCACTTTACCGCCCTTGCCGTCCAAAGAACGGAAGGTCAATCGGACAATCGCCGACTGGGTCTTGTTGACGAACAGAAAACGATGGCTGCCGGAAGCCGCAGAAACAGTCGTGGCCATAGCCATAGCGGCCAAGCCAAACACCAAACCTGTCAATAAACGCATAATGTCCCCACGATAAACATGCCGTCGCAAAACCGTCGGGCGGCGTTACAAGTCGGCATAACAGATCAAAACCTCAAGGCACCCCTTCCCGATACCCCTCGGCGGGAGCAACCCTGGCACAGCTTTTCTGTGTGCAATGAGAGACATGCACCCGGACAAGGAACATTGCAACAGGCCTGATCGAGCAATTTTGGGGCCTGTTCCAACACGGTAAATACCCAATCCCTGATAGCCGGGAGGATCAGGTTACCCGCCAATCAACGCCAGCCACTCATCCTCGGTCATGACAGTCACGCCCACCTCACGGGCCTTGTCCAGCTTGGAGCCGGCGCCAGGGCCAGCCACCAGATAATCGGTCTTTTTCGAGACCGATCCAGCCACCTTGGCACCGAGGCTTTCGGCCCTGGCCTTGGCCTCATCACGGGTAAAGCGCTCCAGTGAACCGGTAAAGACCACGGTTTTCCCAGTTACCGGGCTATTGCTTGCCGTAACAGCCTCCGCATCCCGTGGAGTCACTTCCTTCAACAAGCGGGAGACAACTTCGAGATTGCGGGGTTCCTTGAAGAATTCAACCATGGAGGCGGCGACCACTTCGCCGATGCCATCGATGCTGTTCAACTCATTCCAAGCCTCGCCGAATTTCGGCGCGGCCTCCTGCATGGCCTCGGCAAACGTCGCGTAAGAGCCATAGGAGCGGGCCAGCAGCTTGGCGGTGGTTTCACCGACATGGCGGATGCCAAGCGCGAAGATGAAGCGGTTGAGGGCAATCTCGCGGCGCGCGTCGATGGCATCGAACAATTTGCGCACGCTGACCCGGCCAAAACCGTCGATATTTTCAAGTCGGGTCAGCGAAGAGGCTTCCTGCCGCTGTTTGAGGGTGAAAATATCCGGCGCGGTGCGGATCATCAACGCTGGGTCTTCACTGTCGAAGAAGAAATCCACCTGCTTGGTACCCAGCCCTTCAATGTCGAAGGCATTGCGGGAGACGAAGTGCTTGATGTGCTCCTTGGCCTGCGCCGAGCAGACGAAACCGCCCGTGCAGCGGGTCACGGAATCCAGCTTGCCGGTCTTGTCGTTCTTCTCGCGCACCGCATGGCTGCCGCAAACCGGGCAGGTTTTCGGAAATTCGTACTTTGCCGAGGTCTCAGGGCGCTTTTCCAGCACCACATCCAGCACCTGCGGAATGACGTCACCGGCCCGCTGGACGATGACAGTATCGCCGATGCGAATGTCGTGGCCCTCCGGGCGGATACGCTCGCCGCCATTGCCGATACCCTCGATGTAATCGGCATTGTGCAGGGTGGCATTGGTGACGACCACGCCACCAACGGTAATCGGCTCCAGCCGCGCCACCGGCGTCAGCGCGCCGGTGCGGCCCACCTGGATGTCGATGGCCTCCACCTTGGTAAAGGCCTGTTCCGCCGGGAATTTATGGGCTGTCGCCCAACGCGGCGAGCGGGACCGGAAGCCGAGCCGCGCCTGCAAATCCAGCCGATCAACCTTATAGACCACGCCATCGATATCGTAATCCAGATCGGCTCTTTGAAGGCCGATGTCGCGGTAATGGGCGATGATCTCCTCGACCGACGTCAGACGACGAGTGAGCGGATTGACCGGGAAGCCCCAGCGTCTAAAGGTCTCGACCATGCCGGATTGGGTATCTGAAGGCATGGTGCTCATCTCCCCCCAGGCATAGGCGAAGAATTTCAGCTTGCGGCTGGCGGTAACTTTTGCATCCAACTGGCGCAGCGACCCGGCAGCCGTATTGCGCGGGTTGACATAGGTCTGTTTGCCCTCGGCCTCCATCTGAGCGTTCAGCGCCAGAAAGTCGCTTTTCGCCATATAGACCTCGCCGCGCACCTCCACCACGTCGGGGGCATCAGCGGGCAATTCGGTCGGGATGTCCTTGATGGTCAGGATATTGGCAGTGACATTTTCGCCCGTCGTGCCATCGCCGCGCGTCGCCGCTGTCTTGAGTTTGCGGTTCTCATAGCGGATCGACATCGACAGACCATCGATCTTCGGTTCGGCTGTAAAGGCAATGGAATTATCCGGCATCACGCCCAGAAAGCGGTAAACCGAGGCCACGAAATCCGCCACATCCTCATCGGAAAACGTGTTGTCCAGCGACAGCATCGGCCTTGCATGGGTGATCTGCGAGAAAATCCCGGCAGGTGCCGCACCCACCCGCTGCGACGGACTATCGCTGCGCACCAAAGTCGGAAACCGCGCCTCGATGGCATCGTTGCGCCGCTTCAAGGCATCGTAATCAGCATCGGAAATTTCCGGCTGGTCGTTACCGTGATAAAGCGCATCATGATGGGCAATAGCGGCGGCCAACCGGATGAGTTCCTGCCCGGCCTGCTCTTCGCTGAGGTCTTCGACCGGGATCAATGCATCCGCCATGACTGTCTCCTGACTATAGTCTTTGTCCGGTCTTAAATGAAAATTTCCAGATTAAAAACTCTCATCCGACAGCTTCTACCGTCTTGTCCAGATCGATCCACGCTTTCAGCGGCAGATGGTCGGAGGCAAGCCGCGCCAGCGGACTGTCATGCACCTGCATGTCAGCAATCAGGCCGGGGCGGTTGGTCATAATCCGGTCCAGTGCGAGAACCGGCAGCCGGGCCGGAAAGCTGGGAACAGGCGGTGGCAGCGGGCCGAACAGCGACTCAAAACGGGTGAGCGCCGAGCCTGGCCCGACACGCCACTCGTTGAAATCCCCCATCAGCACGGTCGGGCAATCGGCCCGCTCGCGCATCAGCTTCAGGATGAAATCCGCCTGCTGACGCCGCGCCCAGCGCAACAGGCCGAGATGGGCAGCAATGATCCTGAGTTCACGCCCGCCATCGAGATCGATTTCCGCCACCACCGCGCCGCGTGGCTCCAGCCCCGGCAGCACGAAAGGATGGACATTACGCACCACGCCTTCGCGAAACAGCAGTACATTGCCGCGCCAGCCATGGCTTTTCGGCAGGCCCGCCACTGGCATACGGGTCAGGCCAGCCTCACCCTGCAAGCGGGCGAGATCAAGCAGCCCGATACGGTCGCCAAACCGCTGATCGGCCTCCTGAAGGGCGATCACGTCAGGGCCGATCTCGCGGATCACATGCAGCACCCGTTCCGGATCGAACCGGCCATCGACGCCCACACATTTATGGACATTATAGGAGGCGACAAGCAGCCCCGGCGAGCCAGCGGGCCGCTCCCCATTGATGGGCGAGGTAGGACGGCTGCGGCGATTGCGCAGAGATGTCAGCATTTGCGCACGCAGAGTATGGGTTTGCTTTTTCATGCTCACTCAAAAAATAGGAGGCGGAACGCCAATGTCCACCCGCATTACAAAGCCAGAGAGCCCAGCCAAAGCACTCTTTGCATCAGTTTCAACAGGAACGGGCGGGCATGCAAGCTTTCCAGCGTCACTTCCTCGGCCCCTTCCCGGCTTTCATCCATGCGTCGCGCCACGAAGGCGGCGAAATCATCATCATAGACTTCCAGGTCGATTTCGAAATTCAGCCTGAGCGACCGGGCGTCGAGATTGGATGAACCGACAAAGGCCCATTTATCATCGATGACAAGCAGTTTCGAATGATCGAACGGCCCGGTTGAGCGAAAAATCCGGCAGCCATCGCGAATGATCTGTTCGAATTGCGCGGTCATCGCATGGCTGACGACAGCCAGATTGTTTTTCGAGGGTACAATGATTTCCACCGCCACCCCGCGCCGGGCCGCCGTCGCCAGTGCCGACAGAAAAATATTGTCCGGCAGGAAATAAGGCGACAGGATGCGGATGGAGCGCTCGGCGACGGAAAATGCTCCTGTGAGCACCCGGTGATTGCTTTCCAGATGCGCATCCGGACCGGATACCACGGCGCGGGCGTAAGGCGTCTCGCCGGCCTCACCGGCAGCAAGATGCAATTGCCAGGCTTCGCCGTTCAGGGCCTCGTCGGTCTCGAAATGCCAGTCGTCGGCAGCCACCGAAAACAGTTCGGCCACGACAGGCCCGGTGACGTGAAAATGCGTGTCGCGGGCCGCATTCGGACCCACAAAGGCCTCGCGGATATTCATGCCGCCGAAAAAGCCGACTGCGCCATCCACCACCAGGATCTTGCGATGGGTGCGCAAATTGGCATAGGGCAGTCTCAAGCCGACAATGACCTTGCCGTTGAAGGACGCGACCGTGATGTCGCCATCGGCGAGATAGCCGACAATGCTCGGCACACTATAGCGTGCGCCCACCGCATCAATCAGCACCCGCACTTCAACGCCCCGCTTGCGCGCCGCAATCAGGCAATCGGCAATGCGCAGGCCAACGCTGTCCCTGTCGAAAATATAGGTTTCTAACAGGATACTATGCTGCGCAGCATCTATGGCCGCGCACATGGCGTCATAGGCCTCATCGCCGCTGGCAAGCGGTGTCAGGCGATTGCCGGATGTCAGCGGATGGCGGGTGACACGCTCGCCCAGATGCCGCAGCGCTTCCAAGCGCCCGCCGAATTTTGCCTTCACCTCGCCTTCCGGCACGGCATAATGGGCGAGAATGCCGTCCATCTGGCTACGGCGCAATGCCCGGCGCGCCATATAGGAGGCGCGGCGCACACGGTTGATCCCCGCCAGCGCATAGATCAGCGTACCGATAATCGGCGACAGGATGATAACCCCGACCCAGGACAGCGCCGAACGCACATCACGCTTGGTCATCGCCGCATGCACGGCAGCCACCGTCCCCATTACAGTGGAAATCACGGCAAGAAGATGCGGCCAATAATGGGAAATAAGGTCGAGCATCACTTACCAGTATGAAGAGGATAAAGCCGCGCGGACGCGCAGCATGCGGCAAAACGAAGATTGGCGCAAACGTCTGACGTGAGGATTTGTTCCTCCCCTACACCTCGGCCTAACGACAGGATCACAAGATCGATCGGCAATCCGTCAGCGTCAATGGTCTCCGGCCAGAAGCTTGGCCGCCGCTGCTCTTGCCTCATCCGTCACCGAAGCGCCTGCCAGCATCCGGGCGATTTCCTCGCGGCGGTGGTCGGGGCCGATCATCGCCACTTGGGTGGCGATCTTTTCTGCGTTGCCGCTGGCCGGTCCCTTGGAGATCAGCAGATGCGTGGCAGCGCGGGCGGCCACCTGTGGGGCATGGGTCACCGACAGGACCTGGACACGCTCCGACAGCCGTTTCAGCCGCTGGCCAATGGCATCGGCCACAGCCCCGCCGACGCCGGTATCGATTTCGTCGAACACAAGTGTCGGGGCGGAGCCGCGATCGGCCAGCGCCACTTTCAGCGCCAGCAGAAACCGCGACAGCTCGCCACCAGAGGCGACTTTCATGATCGGGCCGGGCCGTGTGCCGGGATTGGTCTGCACGTGGAATTCGACCAGATCGATGCCATCAGCGGTGGCATTATCAGCATCCGCTGTCACCTCGACCATGAAACGGGCGCGCTCCAGTTTCAGCGCCGGTAATTCCTCCATAACGGCTTCAGCCAGCGAAGAGGCTGCATTCTGGCGCTTCTGCGACAGGGATTGCGCACTGGCGAAATACACAGCCTTGGTTTCGGCCACAGCCTTTTCCAACGCGCCGAGTTTTTCCTCACCGGCATCGAGATCGGCCAGATCGGTGATCATCTTTTCGGCAAGGGCCGGAAGGTCTGCTACAGCGACAGAATATTTGCGGCCTGCGGCCCGCAGCGCAAACAGCCGTTCCTCGACGCGCTCCAGCTCGCGTGGATCGAACTCGGTGCGGCGCAGCGCCGATTCGACCTCCATCTGGGCGCTCGACAAGGTGTCCAATGCCGTGCCTAGCAGGCTGACTGTGTCCTCCAGCAGACCGGGGGCTTCGCCGCTCTTGCGCTCCAGGCGGCGCATCAGCGAGGCGATCATCGGCACGGGCGAAGCATTGCCATTCAGGAATTCACTGGCTTCGGCGATATCGCCAGCGATCCGCTCGGATTTCTGCATCCGGGAGCGGCGCTCAGCCAGATCCTCTTCCTCGCCATCCTGTGGGCTCAGGCCTTCCAACTCCTCGACCGAGGCGCGCAGGTAATCCGCCTCGCGGGCTGCAGCCTCGACCTTGGCCTTGTGGATTTTGAAGGCGCGCTCGGCCTCACGCCAAAGGCGATAGCTTTCGCCCAGCGCCTGCGCTTCTTCGGTCAGCCCCGCAAAGGCGTCCAGCAGCAGGCGGTGGGCGGCGGTATCCACCAGCGCCCGGTCATCATGCTGTCCATGGATTTCGACCAGATATTGCCCGGCCTGGCGCATCAGCTGCACACTGATCGGCTGGTCGTTGACATAGGCACGGGTGCGGCCATCGGCGGATTGCACCCGGCGGAAAATCAGATCGCCATCGTCATCGATGCCGTTTTCGCGCAGCATGATGCGGGCAGGATGGCTGATGGCGACATCGAACACCGCTGTCACCTGCCCCTTGTCTTCGCCATGACGCACAAGGGAGCCATCGCCGCGCCCACCAAGGGCCAGCGACAGACTGTCGAGCAGAATGGATTTCCCCGCCCCCGTTTCGCCGGTCAGCACAGACAGACCGGCCGAAAAGTCAAGGTCGAGCCGCTCGATCAAGACGATGTCGCGGATCGAAAGCTGGACGAGCATGAGTGTTCACATCTCTCCGAAGGCGACGGCTAAACCGTCTGGAAAATCAGGATGAGCCCAGAATCTTCTTGCCGGCTCTGGAAATCCAGCTCTCCTGGGCTTCCCGCGGCTCAAGACCACCGGTTTTCAGCAGTTCGAAACTATCCTTGTACCATTTGCTGTCAGGATAGTTGTGACCAAGCACGGCCGCGGCCGTCTGCGCTTCCTGCACCACACCCATGGCATAATAGGCTTCCACGAGACGCGACAGCGCTTCCTCGATCTGGTTGGTCGTCGGATATTGCTCAACCACATTGCGGAACCGCTGGATCGAGGCCAGGTATTCCTTGCGCTCCAGATAATAGCGGCCGATCTGCATTTCCTTGCCGGCCAGCTGGTCGCGGGCAAAGCGCATCTTTTCCTGAGCGTCGGACACATATTCAGACGTCGGGTAATTCTTGACCACCTTGTCCATCGCCTCAAGCGTTCTGGACGAGAATTTCTGGTCCTGGGTGACGTTGGGGATCTGGCGCCAGTTGGACAGGCCGATCAGATATTGCACATAGGCCGAATCCTTGGTCGACGGATACAGCGTCATGTAGCGCGTGCCGGTCGAGATGGCCTCGGTATATTTGCCCTGGCGGTATTTGACGAAGGTGCTCATGACAAGCGCCTTCTGCGACCAGTCTGAGAACGGGTTCTGCTTGTCGACGGCGTCGAACTTACGCGACGCTTCAGCAAGATTGCCCGCCTTGATATTGGCCAGACCCTGATTATAGAGCGTCTCCGGCGGATCGGTCTCAGCGCCGAGCTTGGTAATATCGATATCCTTGTCGGTATTGCAGGCGCTGAGCAGCGGCGCAACGCCGGCGATAGACAGGCAAACGGCAAGCATCCGCGCTGATTTGTTGATCATGGAAGACTTCACTTCACTCATACGACAGATCCCGATTGCAGCGGTGCTTCTAGAAAGCCATCGCTTCCGCTAGGCGTTTTAGCCATAAAGATAACGATAGGGCAACGCAATGGTGATGTTTTAACGCATTTTTATGGCGTAACGCCACAATCTGCTGTTTTATTTTGGACAATAAGCATCGAGCAGAAACCCGGAATCAGCACGATGCGTAAGCTTTTTGCTTTCGTATCGGATTTATCCGAAAACCGGTTCTTAACTTTCGCTCCGATGCTGTAGCATCAGGTGAAATGCCCGAAACCGAACGCACGAAAACGGCGCCTACCGGCGCCGTTTTAATTCAACTGATTCTATGGACCACTTCGCCAAGCCCAAATCCGAGCGACATGATGCAGCGAATCGTCAAGCCGTCCAGGGCGCGAAACCCGGTGCATTGACTGCCACGAATTCCCGGACCCTTGCCTTGCCACTGCGTGCGCCGGGCGCTTCCACCACTTCATAGGCCGAAGCATCCGACAGCAGCGCTTTCAACGCCATAGAATTCATCTTGTGACCGCCGCGATAGGAGCGGTAACAGCCGATGAACTGCGCACCGGCCAGAGCCAGATCACCAACGGCATCCAGCGTTTTGTGACGGGCGAATTCGTCGGGATAGCGAAGACCTTCGATATTGACGACCTTGTCGTCATCGGAAATCACCACGGAATTTTCAAGCGAAGACCCAAGCGCCAGGCCAGCGGCCCACAGGCGCTCCACATCGCGCATGAAACCGAAGGTACGGGCGCGCGACAATTCCTGCTTGAAGCTCTGCGGTGTCAGGTCGCCCTGCCAGGACTGCCGGCCAATCAGCGGGCAATCGAAATCGATTTCCACTTCAAAGCGCGTCCCTTCATAGGGGCGAAACTCAGCCCAGGACGCGCCATTATCGACCCGAACCGGCTTCATCACTCTGATATAGCGGCGCTTGACACCGAGGCTGACAATGCCAGCCTGCTCGATGGCATCGATATAGACGGCGGAACTACCATCCATGACGGGGGTTTCCGGTCCATCGACCTCAACCACCAGATTGTCGAGACCGAGCGAATAGATGGCCGCCATCACATGCTCGACGGTGGCGACCCAATGGGTTGGCGAAGAGCCCAGAACGGTGCTGAGATCGGTATTGCCGACCTGAGAGGCGACAGCCTTCAGCTCGGTAACGGAACCATTGGCATGCTGGCGGTGGAACACGATGCCAGTTCCGGCTTCGGCAGGCAGAAAGCTCATGGTAACAGGCTGACCGGAATGCACGCCGATCCCCTTCAGGGTGACCGGTTGAGCGATAGTCGTCTGGAAGCTCAACAAACCGATTGCCATTCACATTCACCTTTCAAGTCTTCAAATCCGATCCGAGGCCTTTAAGGCTGGACCGGCTAGTCATTTGCCCGTCCATGCCCTTGCGTAACCGCCCGGCCTCGTCGCTTCTGAAGCGCCACCCAACCGCTCATCGGTCTGCCTGGCACTCTTCGTTATCAGGGATATACGTTTGGAAACGCAACAATCCAAATCAATGTTTCTTTCCGATTGTTACGAAACCGAATCCTTGAAAAAACCTTGGAAAACTGTGGATTAACAGCACTGTCTCAACAAGAAATCAGCATCTGAAACAGCCATTATAAAAACAGAAACCCGGATCGTTCGATCCGGGTTTCCAAAACGCATCTCTGGCGAGAGACTCAGTGTCTGGCAGGTTCAAATTGAACCCGCCAGACACTGGATTTTTGTATCGTTTGTCTTTTCGGGAAAACCGGGCTCCACTTTCCCTAAGGCAAAATTTAGTTCGACTGGCGGCGCAAGAAGGCCGGAATTTCCAGCTGGTCGTCATCATGGGCCGCACGCTGCTGCGGCACCTGACGGCCCTGATCGTCCAGATTGCCACGACGCGGTGCATAAAGGCTGGCTTCCGGCGACAGCGGTCGACGCTGCTGGGAGGCGGCGGCTGGCGCTGCTGCGGTCATATCGGAGGCAACATTGTCTTCCTGACGGCCGAGCGAGTTGGTGATGCGGCGCAGCAGCCCCATCGGTCCACGATCCTCGGACGCCTGCTGAGCGGCAGGCTGATTGCGGTGATCAAGCTCGGCCTGCACGACCGGTGAGAAATCCTCGACCTTCGGCATGCGGGACTGTTCTGGCTGGCGCATGACCGGCGCGGCAGGTTCCTGGCGCATGACAGGAGCAACCGGCTCCTGGCGGAAGGTTGGCTGTGGCGCAGCAGCAGCAGGCTGCATGGCAGGCGCTGGTTGCGGTGCACGGGCAACCGGCTGTTCCGGAGCGGCAAACGAGGAAAACAGCTTGCTCTGCGGACGGAAATCGTCAGCAGGCTGAGCAGCGGCAGGCTGCTGCACCTCAGGCTGGGCATGCATGGCGGCCTGACGGGCGACAGCGATTTCCAGTTCGCGTTCCATTTCAGCTTCAGCATTGCGGATCTGCTCGGCGACCGGATCAAGTGGGCGCGTTGCAAAGATCGACGGAGCTGCGGCAACCGGAGCTGGTGCCGGGGCAGCAGCAACAGGTGCTGGCTGAGGCGCAGGAGCCGCAGGAGCAGGCGTAAAGGCAGCGGAAGGACGAATCGCTGGCTTGGCAGAGATCGTGCGCATTTCAGCGCCGCGTGCTTCCAGCGCATTGGCGGCGCGGTCGATGCCGGTGGCAACAACCGACACGCGGATCAGGCCTTCCAGCGCTTCGTCGAAGGTGGCGCCAAGGATGATGTTGGCGTCGGCATCGACTTCTTCGCGGATACGGGTTGCGGCTTCGTCGACTTCGAACAGCGTCAGGTCGCGACCACCGGTGATGGAGATCAGCAGGCCCTGCGCGCCCTTCATCGAGGTTTCGTCGAGCAGCGGGTTGGCAATGGCGGCTTCGGCAGCCTGAAGCGCACGACCTGGGCCGGAAGCCTCGCCGGTACCCATCATGGCGCGGCCCATCTCACGCATCACCGAGCGAACGTCGGCGAAGTCTAGATTGATCAGGCCTTCCTTGACCATCAGGTCGGTGATGCAGGCAACACCGGAATAGAGAACCTGGTCGGCCATCGCGAAGGCGTCAGCAAAGGTCGTCCGGTCGTTGGCAATGCGGAACAGGTTCTGGTTCGGGATAACGATCAGCGTATCGACCGACTTCTGCAGTGCATCGATACCGGCTTCAGCCAGACGCATGCGGCGCGCGCCTTCGAAATGGAAGGGCTTGGTGACGACGCCGACCGTCAGGATGCCTTTATTGCGAGCAGCCTGGGCAACGACCGGAGCCGCACCGGTGCCAGTGCCGCCGCCCATGCCGGCGGTGACGAAGCACATGTGGGTGCCGTTCAGGTGATCGATGATCTCATCAATGCATTCTTCGGCAGCAGCGCGTCCGACTTCCGGCTGCGAACCGGCGCCGAGACCTTCGGTGACATTGGCGCCGAGCTGGATGATCCGCTCCGCCTTGGTCATGGTCAGGGCCTGGGCGTCGGTGTTGGCAACAACGAAATCCACCCCCTGAAGACCAGCGGTGATCATGTTATTGACGGCATTGCCGCCGCCGCCGCCGACGCCGAACACGGTGATGCGCGGCTTGAGTTCGGTAATATCCGGCTTGTTCAGATTGATGGTCATGTTACCCGTTCCTTCTTTCCCTGGCCGCATCGCCACGCTAGCCATGTCTTGTCTCTTGATCGCGCGCCCCGAATCGATTTTTCACCCGCAAGGCGCAGGTCCTCAAAAACTCTCTTTCAACCATTGTCCCACGCGCATCATGCGGCTGTTGCCGGAGCCAGAGGAGAACAAGCCTCCCTGCCCCACGGCGATCTCCTGATCGGCCACCTGCGGATAGATCATCAGACCTACCGCAGTGGAGAAAGCCGGTCCCTTGGCCGCCACAGGCAGGCCAGAGACCCCCATCGGGCGGCCAATCCGGACATTGCGGGCGAGCATCCGCCGCGCAACTTCCGGAAGACCGGTCAACTGGCTTGCGCCACCGGTCAGAACCAAACGCTTGCCGACCACGGGGCTAAAGCCCGATGCGTGGATTCGGTCGCGAATCATCTCCAGAGTCTCTTCAATACGCGCTTGAATGATTCGCGTCAGCAAAGAACGTGGAACTTGGATCGGTAAATCGCGATCGTCTTCGCCGATTGGCGGAATTGCAACAACATCGCGCTCTTCCGAGCCATTGGCAAAGGCCGAACCATGCACGACCTTCAACCGCTCCGCATCCTCAATGCGGGTCGAAAGACCACGCGCCAGATCGGTGGTGACATGATGACCGCCAATGGCGATAGCATCCGTATGGATCAGCTTGCCCTCGGCAAACACCGAGATCGTCGTGGTGCCGCCGCCCATGTCGATGGCAGCGCAGCCCAGCTCGACTTCGTCGTCCACCAGAGCAGCAAGGCCGCTGGCGTAAGGTGTCGCCACCAGGCCCTCGACCGTCAGATGGGCGCGGTTGATGCAAAGTTCGAGATTTTTCAGCGCCGGACGTTCCGCCGTCACCACATGCATGTCGACACCCAGCGTATCACCAAACATGCCGAGTGGATCGCGAATACCGCGCTCGCCATCCAGCGAAAAGCCGGTCGCCAGTGAATGCAGCAGCACCCGGTCACGGCGTTGCGACTGGTGGCTGGCAGCAGACAGGACGCGCTTCAAATCGGCGCTTTCGACTTCCTGGCCACCGAGATCGATGGTGGCGGTATAGACGTCCGAACCGATCCGGCCAGCCGAGACATTGACGATCAGGCTGTCGACGGTCAGGCCCGCCATGCGTTCGGCGGCATCGACTGCCAGCCGCACGACGCTTTCCACCGATTCGATATCGGAGATCACGCCGGATTTCATGCCACGCGAACGCTGATGGCCGATGCCGATCACTTCGACATGATGGGTCCGGCCCGGCAGGACATCGCTTTCCTTGCGCGGCGTCAGCCGGCCGATCATGCAGACCACTTTGGTAGAGCCGATATCGAGAACCGAAACGACATGGCTGCGCTTATGCGAGAGAGGTTTCATACGGGGCAATCCGAAAGAGGAACCGAAGACGCTCATGTCTCTTTCTCCGCCTTGGCGAGGGCCTTGGCGCGAGCCGTCACCGCAGCCTGACGGCGCACCAGCGCCTCGGGTGTCAATTGGACGGTCATGCGATCTGAGAGCCGAAGGTCAACGGCGGCGATGTCGCGGTCCAGCAATTGGTGATCCGCTTCCATCTTGGCCAGACGCGCCATGGCGCCATCGACATCGTCTTCAGGCAACTTCACCACGACGCCATTGTCGAGATAGAGATCCCAGCGACGGCTGGCGACGCGAACATAAGCTTTGACGCGGCCGGTAATCTGCGGCCAGGTGGCAAACTCTCCGGCGATGTCCTGGGCTGCCACTTCGGCATCACGACCAACGAACAATGGCAGGGTGGCAAATTTATTGTCACGCAGCGGCGCAATGATGCTGCCGCTCTTTTCGATCAGCGACAGGTCGGTGCCATGCTGCCAGATACCATAGGCCTCGCGCTCCTTGATATTCACCTCAATGGTGCGCGGATAGATCTTCCGAACCTCGACTTGCTCTACCCACGGCAGGCCCGCAACCTTGCGGCGCGCGTCATCGGCGTCGATAGCCACCAGGGAGGTCGCACCATCCAGACCCAGCGATTGCAGCACATCGATTTCGGACGTGTGAACATTGCCCGACAGCTTGACATCTTCAACCGCAAAACCTGCCGTCGAGGTCATCGCCTCGGCAAAGTCCGGCCAGTGACCACCCTTGACGATGCCGTAGCCACCGACAGCAAGGATATAGGCCGCGAAGGAAATCTTGCCGAGATGTTCCGGCACAGCCACCCTGCCCGAGCAGAGAGCGACGACGAACCGCATCAGCCGACGAACCGGACGCGGCAAGGCCATCAAGCCATCGTCCGCCAGGCTCGGGGCGCGATAAGGTGCAGCCTTGCTGCCCTTTGCAGATTTTTTGCCGCTCACCGTGAACACGACGCGTCCTCCACCATCCAGCTGACGAATTCACCAAAGGAAATGCCCGCATGCGCAGCCATTTCAGGCACAAGCGAGGTTGGCGTCATGCCCGGCTGGGTATTCACTTCCAGCCAGATCAAGTCACCATCTTCAGAAAAACGGTCGTCGTAACGGAAGTCGGACCGACTGACGCCACGGCACCCGATCGCGTTATGGGCCCTGACAGACAAGTCTTGTATTTTTTGGTAAATTTTCGGTGAAAGTTGCGCCGGAATGACGTGAGTCGAACCCCCTGCTGCGTATTTGGAGTCGTAATCGTAGAATGTATTAGCCTTGGCGATCACCTCGGTCACAGCCAGCGCCTTGCCATCCATGACCCCGCAGGTCAGCTCGCGGCCAGCCACGTAGGATTCGACCATGACAGTATCGCCATAGCGCCATTCCGACGAGCCAAGGATCTGCGGCGGATGCGACTGATCTTCCTTGACGATCACCACGCCGAAACTGGAACCTTCCCGCACCGGCTTGACGACGTAAGGCGGCTCGATCGGATGAACATTGCCGATCTCAAAACGCGACATTTGGCGACCGAAAGCCACGGGAATGCCCGCCGCCGCCGCCACGATCTTTGCCTGCGTCTTGTCCATTGCCAGCGCCGAGGCCAGCACACCGGAATGCGTATAGGGAATGGAGAGGTATTCGAGGATACCCTGAATGGTGCCGTCTTCGCCGAATGGACCATGCAAAGCATTGAAGACCACATCAGGCTTCAATTCCTGAAGCACGCTAGCGATATCGCGGGTGACATCGACCCGTGTCACGCGGTAGCCGTGCTCCTCAAGCGCCGATGCGCAAGGGGCGCCAGAGGCCAGGCTGACAGGCCGCTCCGACGAAAATCCTCCCAGCAATACGGCAACATGCTTCTTAGCCATTCACGCACCCAAACAAAACAATCGCGGTTTTCCGCTTTACCTTTGCGCCCGACTTGCGGCGCGAATCGCGCCGGTTCATGCACCTGACATGATAAAACGCCATTAAGGTTAACGAACCGTTTACAGGTGTTAACGGGCAAAAATTACTTTTGTTTTTCTGGGAGTTATCGAAGGCACCCGATGGGTGCGGCCCCAGAACGGAAGGCGCAGGCCCTCAGTGAAGCAGGCCATGCCGATGGGTGAGAACAGAGACAGCACACTGGGTACCGGCAGCGACATGATGGCCGGAATAACAAAAAGCCGTGCCGAGGGAACAATGAGAACCCTATACAGCACGGCTTCAAATTCATCGATCACGTCAACCCGAAGAGGGTCAACGCTTCATCAAGGCTTGGAAACAGACGAGCAGCCCAATATCGAAACGCAACTTAATACGTTCGATGCGAAGCCGCACATCCGTATCAGGGTTCCACAACGCCTGGAACTCGCCGACCATCGGGAAGCCGGCAGCTACAAGGCGCGCCAGGCGGCAGTGGCCTGCGGACCGGGCAAACCAGGGGCGGCATACCGCGGCGAGGCGGCGGAGCGACACAGGATGGCGGTGGCGGCATTGCGCCCGGACCCGGTGGCACAGGACCTGGGCCTGGTGGCGGCGGCGGCATTTGCGCGATGGCTTGTCCCGCCATCAGCACCATAGAACAGACAAACAGAAAACGTCTCATAAATCCACTCCGGAAGCCGCACCGAATAAATCCTGTCATTAATGACTAAATCCTATCATTGATGACGGGAAAATATCGGAGCGATTAAGTCAACAAATCCCACAGGTTGCACTTGTCGACATAGCAATTATATAAATATTTTATAAACAACAACAATGATAAAAGTCAATCTAAACTTCGTTCGTCTAAAGGCACACAGAGATGAGCAGATCGGTCATCCTGATGGTTTCGGATGATTTTCAAGCGGTGTTCCTCGCATGAGGATTGACCAGGAAAACACCGCTTATAGCGCCGAAATAAGCAGAACCAGTTGAAATTGCCCATGCAAATGCGTAAAGCCAACCACTAACGACAAGTGCCGCATACTCTTTGAACGTACGGCACGATTGCGAAAAACCACCATTGAACTCAAATTGGACCCCATCATCATGACTGATGCGATACGCACCGTATCGCCGTCCGCCGAGCCGCTGGCACCTGTTGCATTGAATTCCCCTGCACGAGTCCTGACGGCAAGCCTGGTCGGCACCACAATCGAATTCTTTGATTTCTACGTCTATGCAACGGCGGCCGTGCTGGTTTTCCCGGCGCTGTTTTTCCCCAACAGCGATCCGATGACGGCTCTCCTGGCCTCGTTTGCAACCTTCTCCATCGCGTTTTTCGCCCGTCCGCTGGGCGCTGTGGTGTTCGGCCATTTCGGTGACCGTATTGGTCGCAAGACGACGCTGGTGGCAGCTCTGCTGACCATGGGCATTTCCACCGTGGTGATCGGCCTTCTGCCGACTTACGGACAGATCGGCGTGTTTGCGCCGTTGCTGCTGGCGCTGTGCCGGTTCGGCCAGGGCTTTGGCCTTGGCGGTGAATGGGGTGGAGCCGTATTGCTGGCCACCGAAAACGCCCCGGAAGGCAAGCGCAACTGGTATGCGATGTTCCCGCAGCTTGGCGCGCCGGTTGGCTTGTTCCTGTCCTCGGGCATTTTCTGGCTGCTGCTGCATGTGATTTCCAAGGACGACCTCATGGCCTGGGGCTGGCGCGTTCCATTCCTGGCCTCAACCCTGCTGATCGTCATCGGTCTCTGGGTGCGTTTCTCGATCTCAGAAACACCAGCCTTTCAGAAAGCCATGGACGCCCATGAGCGGGTGGCCGTGCCGGTCGCCGAGATCTTTGGGAAGTACAAGCGCAGCCTGTTCCTTGGCACTTTCGTGGCGCTGGTGACGTTCGTGCTGTTCTACATCGGTACGGCCTGGCTGCTGTCCTACAATATCAAGGTCTTGCAGATCCCCTTCCTCGACGCTCTGGAAATCCAGATCATGAGTTCGGTGGTGTTCGGCATCTTCATTCCGCTGACAGCCAAAGTCGGCGACAAGATCGGTCGCCGCAAGGCACTGATCGGCATTACCGTAATGATCGCCGGTTTCTCCTTCCTACTGCCGGTTCTACTGACCGCAGGTGAGACAGGCGTGGCAATCTTCGCCGCAGGCTCCATGGCCTTGATGGGCATGACCTACGCGCTGATCGGGGCTGCCCTGTCGGCCCCCTTCCCGACCAATGTTCGCTATACCGGCGCTTCGCTGACCTTCAACTTCGCAGGCATTGTCGGCGCGTCGCTGGCACCCTATGCGGCCACCTGGCTCCAGGCCAATTACGGCATGGCCTATGTCGGCTACTATCTCGGCCTTGCCGCCGTGATCACGCTGGTCTGCATTCTCGCCTCGCGTAAAGGTGAAGTTTAAGGTGTCGATGCCCGGCTTGCCGGGCATCGAATGCAAAGTTGAATCAGATTCTGAACAATAAAAAACGCCGCCAAGTGATTCACCTGGCGGCGTTTTTTATGAATTAGCCGTTTGGTTTATTCGCTTGTCACGCCCATGAACGGCTTCACTTCGCTGCCGGGCATGAACAGGCCGAGACGCTTGATTTCCCATTGCAGCTTGACGCCAGACTGTTCGAATACCTGACCACGGATTGTCTCGCCCAGATATTCAAGATCATAGGCCGTGGCATGGCCGACATTGATCATGAAATTGCAATGCAGCGACGACATTTGTGCGCCGCCTATCATCAGACCGCGTCCGCCAACTTCATCGATCAATTCCCAGGCGGAATGGCCTTCCGGATTTTTGAAGGTCGAGCCACCGGTCTTTTCCTTGACCGGCTGCACGGTTTCGCGGTGCTGGCGCACGGCGTCCATTTCAGCCCGGATCGCCGATTTCTCCTGCGGGAAGCCTTCAAACAGACCGCTGATGAAGATCAACCCTTCCGGCGCTGAGGAGTGACGGTAGCCATAGCCCATGTCAGCCTTTGACAGCACATGCAGATTGCCTTGGCGATCCACGGCCTCGACCTCAACCACCCTCTCAGCCGTCTCGCCGCCATTGGCACCGGCATTCATTCTGAGCGCACCGCCAATCGAGCCAGGAATGCCATAATAAAACGCGAAACCACCGATGTTATTGTCCATCGCCATGGCGGCGATATGCTTGTCCGGGCAAATGGCACCAGCGCGGATGCGGTTTTCGCCTTCCAGCTCCAGTCCGCCGAACCCCTTGGCTGACAGACGGATCACCACGCCGGGAATGCCGCCATCGCGCACCAAAAGATTGGAGCCGACACCGACCACGGTCAGCGGCACATCATCGGGCAGCAGTTTCAGGAAGGTGACCAGATCGTCCCTGTCATGCGGCTGGAACATCAGTTCCGCCAAACCGCCCGCCTGAAACCAGGTGACCCGGTCCATCGGCGCGTCCGGCGTCAACCGTCCCCGCAGCGCATCCACACCCGGCCCCAAGCGGGCCAGCAGCTTTTCCCCATCCACCTGTTTCATTCCGATTTTCCCGAAAGCGCTTGCAATTCTGAAGGCAGCGCCGCTGCCCATTGTGTAATATTTCCAGCCCCCAACAGGACCACAAAATCACCCGGCTGTGCAATGGTCGAAATAATTCCGGCCAGCTGATCCGGCGAGGCCAGATAGCGCACATCCCGATGACCGCCCGACCGGATGCGCGATACCAGCGCCTCAGAATCGATGCCCTCGATGGGATCTTCTCCCGCAGCATAGACCGGCGACAACAGAATACTATCGGCATCGTTGAAGCAATTGGCGAAATCCTCGAATAGACTCGACAGGCGCGAGAAGCGATGCGGCTGATGCACGGCGATGATCCTGCCCTTGCAGCTCTCGCGGGCCGCCTTCAGCACGGCCTTGATTTCCACCGGATGATGGCCGTAATCGTCAAACACCTGCACACCATTCCAGGTGCCGGTCAAAGTGAAGCGGCGCTTGACGCCACCGAAGGTGGACAGGCCCTTGCGGATTGCTTCCTCGGAAATATCCAGCCGGTTGGCCACCGCAATGGCCGCGCAGGCATTGGAAATATTGTGGCGGCCCGGCATCGGCAGGGTCAGGTCTTTGAAGCTGAAAACCCGGCCCGTGCGGCGACGGCGGATTTCCACATCGAAAATCGACTTGGTGCCTTCATTGCGCACATTGGAAAACCGCACATCGGCCTGCGGGTTTTCACCATAGGTCACGACCTTACGGTCCTCGATCCGGCCAACCAGCGCCTGCACTTCGGGGTGATCAAGGCACATGACCCCAAAACCGTAGAACGGCACATTCTCGACGAACTGCCGAAACGCGGCGCGCACGGCGTCAAAATTGCCGTAATGGTCCAGATGCTCAGGGTCGATATTGGTGACGACAGCCACATCGGCTGGCAGTTTCAGGAAGGTGCCATCCGATTCGTCGGCCTCGACCACCATCCACTCACCCTCGCCCATGCGGGCATTGGTGCCATAGGCATTGATGATGCCGCCATTGATCACAGTCGGATCGAGCTGGCCCGCCTCTAGCAGCGCCGCCACCATAGACGTGGTCGTCGTCTTGCCATGGGTGCCGCCGATGGCGATGGCATTGCGGAACCGCATCAGCTCGGCCAGCATTTCGGCGCGACGCACCACCGGCAGCAGCTTTTCACGGGCGGCCACCAGTTCTGGATTGTCTTTCTTGATGGCGGTGGAAACGACAATGACCTCGGCATCGCCAAGGTTTTCCGGCTTGTGACCGACGAAAACCTCGATGCCCTTGGCGCGCAGGCGCTGCACATTGGCGCTTTCAGCCTGGTCCGATCCCTGTACCCGATGGCCGAGATTGTGCAGCACTTCGGCAATGCCGCTCATGCCGATCCCGCCGATCCCGATGAAATGCACCAGACCGATGCTCTTCGGCATTTTCATGCTTTCACGTCCTTCATAGTCTTCACGTCCTTGCCTTCGGCAATAGTCTGAACCAGATCAGCAAGCAAGCCTGCTGCCTGCGGTTGTCCCGCACTTCGCGCCGAGGCCGCCATTTGGGCCAGCTTGGCCGGGCTGGTCATCCAGTCCTTCAACAGTGCCGACAGTTTTTCCGGCGTCAGATCCGATTGCGGCACGACAACCGCACCGCCCTGACCGGAAATCGCTGCCGCATTGGCGGCCTGATCGTGATCCAGCGCATAGGGATAGGGGACCAGGACCGCAGGGCGACCAATCACGCCAAGCTCCGATACGGTAGACGCGCCGGAGCGGGAAATCACCATTTGCGATGTGGCGATCCGTTCGGCCATATCGCCGAAGAACGGCGAGACCGACGCGGGAACCTTCAACTTCTCATAAAGCGCCTTCACCCGGTCGGCATCTTCCGGCCGTGCCTGCTGCGTCACCCGCAGGCGCGCCCGCAACACATCGTCCAGAATGCAGATGGCGCTCGGCACGGCATTGGAAAAATGCTGGGCGCCCTGGCTGCCGCCAAACACCACAAGCTCGAATGGATCGCCATCGCCGGACGGCTGATAATCCGTCTCGGAGGCAGCCAGCACGGCAGGCCGCACCGGATTGCCAGTCACCACGGTCTTGTCGGCATAGGCGCCGCCCGCTGGCAAGAAGCCACCGGCAATGGCCTTGACCCTGGGCGCCAGAAACCGGTTGGCCCGCCCCATCACAGCATTCTGCTCATGGATAACAGTGGCAACGCCAAGAGCGCGGGCCGCCAGCAAGGGCGGGATGGTCGGATAGCCGCCAAACCCGATCACCACTTGAGGCTTCAAGCCTGCGATCAGGGTGCGAGCGGCACGATAACCGCGCCACAAGGTCAGCAGCGCTTTCGCAATGGCAACAGGATTTTTAGAGCCGATGGTGGCCGACGGCACGACATGGATGGCGTCGGCTGGAAACTTGCCTGCATAGCGTTCGGCGCGGCTATCGGTCACCAGATGCACGCTATAGCCTCTGGCTCTCAGCTCGTGAGCCAGCGCTTCTGCGGGAAACAAATGGCCGCCGGTTCCCCCGGCGGCAAGAAGAATGAGACCTTTGGTCATGATTTACTCCGCTGGCCCCTATTCTGCTGGAACACCCTGGACCGACCTGAACAAGCGTCGCTCCTGCGAGCGCTTTTCCGGCCGGTGGCGCGTCAGCGCCAGAATGAAGCCCGCTGTCACTCCGATCGCCACCATGGAAGACCCACCATAGGAGATCAAGGGCAGCGTCATGCCCTTGGCGGGCAGAAGCTCCAGGTTAACGCCGATATTGATCATCGACTGCACACCGATTTGCAGGATCAGGCCAGCCACCGCGAACCGATTGAAGTCATTGCGTTCACGAAAGGCATGGCCGAGACCGCGAATGACCAGAAAGGCGAAGATCGACACCAGCAGCAGGCAGAAAATGATGCCGAATTCCTCGGCAGCCACCGAAAAGATGAAGTCGGTATGGGCATCGGGAATGATCCGCTTGACGATGCCTTCGCCCGGCCCGACCCCAAACCAGTTGCCGCGAATAATCGCCTCACGCGCCGTATCCACCTGAAACGTATCGCCCTCGCCGGTCAGGAAGCGGTCGATACGGCCAGCCACGTGCGGCATGGTATAATAGGCAATTGTCGAACCGGCTCCACCGACCAAGGCCAGCACGATGATGAAGATCCACGGCACGCCCGCCATGAAGAACATGCCGCTCCACACCACGGACGTCAGGATGGTCTGGCCGAAATCCGGCTGGACCATCAACAGCGCCACGACGACCATGAACAGCAAGATAGCAAAGAAATTGCCCGGAATATCCGGCTGGCGGGCATGTTCGGCGAACAGCCAGGCGCAAACCACCACGAAGGCGGGCTTCATGAATTCCGAAGGCTGGATCGACAGGCTGCCGAAATTGATCCAGCGATGCGCGCCCTTGACCTCCGGCCCGAAGAACAGCGCCAGGATCATGAGGGCGATCGAGGCAAGCAGGATGAGGACAGCGGCGCGGCGCACCTGCCGGGGAGACAGGAAGGACAGGCCGACCATGGTCGCAAGGCAGGGAATGGTAAAGGCGGCCTGACGGCGCACGAAATGGAAGCTGTCCAGCCCGATGCGCTCGGCCACCGCCGGCGATGCGGCAAAGGACAGCATGAAGCCAATGCCGAGAAGCACGATGAATGTTACCAGAAAGAGCCGGTCGATGGTCCAGAACCAATCCGCCAAAGCTCCACGTTCTGCACGGCTTACCATGTCATGTCTCTCCTGAAGCCTGTTGGATCAGCATCGTCACATCGTCAAGCCCGGCTACCAGCGAAACGAAGGCTTCGCCCCTGACTTCAAAATTCTTGTACTGGTCGAAGCTTGCGCAAGCCGGGGAGAGCATCACCGCAACTTCGCCGCCATTCATATCACCTTGCGCATCGGCGCTGGCATGGGCAAGCGCCCGGTCCAGCGTGCCGGAAATCTCGTAAGGAACGGCATTGCCAAGCGTGGCGGCAAAGCCGGACGCCGCCTCGCCGATCAGATAGGCCTTGGCAATGCGCGCAAACAGCGGTGAAAGGCTGGCAATCCCGCCTTGCTTGGGCAGGCCACCAGCAATCCAATAGATCCGCTCGTAACTGGACAAGGCCGGTGCTGACGCCTCGGCATTGGTCGCCTTGCTGTCATTGACGAACACCACATGCCCCCGCCGCCCAACCGGCTGCATCCGGTGCTTCAACCCTGCAAAGGAGGACAAGCCAGCCTGGATTTGCTCTTTCGATAAACCGACCGTCAGGCAAGCGGCGATGGCGGCTGCCGCGTTCTGGGCATTGTGGCTGCCACGCAGCGTGGCTATCCCGTTCAGGTCGGCGATCACCTCGGCGGCTCCACCAGAGCCACGCACAATCCGCTGGCCGTCATTATAAAGGCCGTCGGTCAAAGGCTGGCCCTTGGAAATCCGCACGACCTCTTTGCCCGCCTCTTCCAAACGCTTGGCGATCTCAAGGCAATAGTCGTCATCGACGCCGATGATCGCCACACCGCTGCCTGAGACCAGCCGCTCCTTCACCGCCGCATAATTCTTCATGCTGCCGTGGCGGTCGAGATGGTCGGGGGTGAGGTTGAGAAGAATGCCTGCCGTCGGGTCAATGCCCGGCGCAAGATCGATTTGGTAGGATGAGCATTCCACCACATAATAACGATCAGGTGCGGGCGGCTCCAGGGTTAGCACCGCCGTGCCGATATTGCCGCCGATCTGCACATCATAGCCGTTGTGGCGCAGAATATGGCCAATCAGCGCCGTGGTGGTCGATTTGCCATTGGTGCCGGTAATGGCGATGAACGGGCAATCCGGGGCTTTCCCCTGCCGCTCGCGCACGAAAAGCTCGATATCGCCGATGATCTCGACGCCTGCTGCCTTTGACAGTTCCACCGTCCAATGCGATTTCGGATGGGTCAGCGGCACGCCCGGCGACAAGACAAAAGCGGAAAGCCCGCTCCAGTCAATCTGGCGCAGATCCCGCGCCTCCAGCCCTTCTGCCCGCGCCTTCTCGACACTATCAGGATTGTCATCCCAGACCGTCACCGCTGCCCCACCAGCCACCAGGGCGCGAGCCGTGGCGAGGCCGGAGCCGCCAAGCCCGAACAGGGCGACGCTGCGATCGGAAAAGCTGGTAACCGGAATCATCGCGCCCTCACCGCAGCTTCAGCGTGGCAAGGCCCAGCATGGCAAGGCCGACAGCAATGATCCAGAACCGGATGACGACCTGGCTTTCCGTCCAGCCCTTCTTTTCGAAATGATGATGGATCGGTGCCATCAGAAACACACGCTTCTTGGTGCGCTTGTACCAGAACACCTGGATGATGACCGACAGGGTTTCCATCACGAACAGCCCGCCAATGATTACCATGACGATCTCGTGCTTGGTGGCCACCGCCACCGTGCCGATCAACCCGCCCAAAGCCAGTGAACCGGTATCGCCCATGAAAATTGCCGCTGGCGGCGCATTGAACCACAGGAAGCCAAGTCCGGCCCCGATGACCGCGCCGAGAATGACGGCCAGTTCGCCGGTACCCGGCACGAAATTGATCTGCAAATATCCTGAGAACACCGCGTTACCGGCGAGATAGGCAATCAGCCCGAAGGCCGCCGAGGCGATCATCACAGGCACGATGGCCAAACCGTCCAGCCCGTCCGTCAGGTTGACGGCATTCCCGGCGCTGACGATGACGAAGCCGCCAAACACGATGAAGAAATAACCGACATTGAGCAGCGCATCCTTGAAGAACGGAAACGCGATGGAGGTCGCCAGATGCGGGCCTTGCGGCGCGGAAATCTTTGCCGCTTCCATCATGAAGAATACCGCGATACCGGCAATCAGAAACTCGATGGCCAGCCGCGCCTTGCCGGAAAACCCCTTGTCCGATTGTTTGGTGACCTTCAGGTAATCGTCGTAAAAACCGATGGCACCAAAACCCAGCGTCACCAGCAGTGTTGCCACCACATAGACATTGGACAGATCAGCCCAGAGCAGTGAGGAGCCGACAATACCGGCCAGAATCATCAGCCCGCCCATGGTTGGCGTACCGGACTTCTTGAAATGAGTTTGCGGCCCATCGGCGCGGATCGGCTGGCCCTTGCCCTGGCGCACTTTGAGAGAGGCGATGATCTTCGGCCCGAACAGGAAGACGATCAAGGCTGCCGTGAACATCGCCGCCCCGGTCCGGAAGGTGATGTACCGGAACAGGTTGAAAAATTGTACGTGGTTTGCGAGTTCAACAAGCCAAATCAGCATAAAGGCACTTTCTAACATCTATCCAGCCCGCGACGCGGGTCTGGCATTAGCCTATTCTGGGCGGCGGGTGTCGTCCAATGGGGGATAGTTGTCAAGCAGAGCCGCGACAATCTTGCCAAAACCGATGCCCAGTGACGACTTGACCATCACCACATCGCCACCGTGAACCGAGGCAACGGCAAAAGCGGCCAGATCTTCAGCGGTGTCGAAAGACGCAACCGAAACGATCTCCGGCAATTGCGCCCGCAGTGCTGCCATGGCGGGTCCGGCCAGCCAGACATGCTCGATCCCGGCAGCCAGCAGCGGCCCTGCCAGATCTCCGTGCAATTCCTCGGAAAACTCGCCCATTTCCAGCATATCGCCAAGCACGGCGATGCGTCGGCCCTCACCACGCGGCTGGGCGGCGGCCAGGACAGCAATGGCGGCGCGCATGGAAGCCGGATTGGCGTTATAGCTTTCATCAATCAGCGTGAAGAGACCGGAGGCGCAGCGCAGCCGATGGCGCTCACCCCGGCCCTTGACCGGTGACAGTCTGCTCAATGCATCGACCGCACCATCCAGATCGGCACCCAGAAGACGGGCAGCGCCCAGCGCCGCCATGGCGTTTTCTGCGATATGGCGGCCCGGCGCGGCAATCACCACTTCACGGGTCTCACCGTCGATGATCGCCCAGGCGGTCGAGCTTTCGGCAGCGCCATCAAATTCCGCCAGCCGGAATTCCGCCTTGGCATGCTGACCGAAGGAATGGATATGGGTGATGCCCGCTTCCTGCGCCTTGTGTTCCAGATATTCGAAATAGGGATTGTCGTGGTTCAAAAGCACGCCGCCATTGGCGGCGACACCGGAAAAGATTTCCGCCTTGGCATCGGCGATCTCATCGACACTGGTGAAATTGCCGAGATGGGCAGGCGCAATGGTGGTGATAACAGCCAGATGCGGGCGCACCATCTGCACCAGCGGGGTGATTTCGCCGGAATGATTCATGCCGATCTCGAACACACCGTATTGCGCAGTGGCGGGCATCCGCGCCAGCGTCAGCGGCACGCCCCAGTGATTGTTGAAGGAAGCGACAGCCGCATGCACTTCGCCAGACGGCGCCAGCACCTGACGCAGCATTTCCTTGGTCGTCGTTTTACCGACCGAACCGGTCACAGCAACAATCTTGGCACGGGATCGCAAGCGGGCGGCGATGGCCAGCCTTCCCAACGCCTGCAACACATCGTCAACGACGATCATCGGCACGGTCAACCGGCCAAGCGCGGGCAGTTTGGCCTCATTGACCACCATCAGCGCCGCACCATTGGCCACGGCAATACTGGCATAATCATGCCCGTCCACCCGGTCGCCCTTGATGGCGAAGAAGGCTTCTCCGGGCTGGATGCTGCGGCTGTCAATGGAAATGCCGGTAATGCCCGGTGGCATGGTGCCAACCGGTCGTCCGGTCATGGCCGCAACCAGATCTTCGATGGTCCAGAGCAAGGTCAAGGGTGAAACTCCTCCATGGCTTTGCGGATTTCGGCGTGGTCGGAAAAGGGTAGCGTCTGCGCCCCGACAATCTGACCTTCTTCATGGCCCTTGCCTGCAACAATCAGCGTATCGCCAGTCGCCAGCATTGCCACAGCGGCGCGAATTGCCTGGGCGCGGTCCCCGATCTCGATGCCTTTCGGTGTCGCTGCCATCACCTCACCGCGAATGGTGGCAGCCACTTCCGAGCGTGGATTGTCATCGGTGACGATGACGATATCGGCCAGCCGGTCGGCGATCTCGCCCATGATCGGCCGCTTGCCCTTGTCGCGGTCGCCGCCGCAGCCAAACACCACGATAATTCTGCCGCTGGTAAAGGGCCTGACCGACGTCAGCACCTTTTCCAAAGCATCCGGCTTGTGGGCATAATCGACATAGGCGAGCGCGCCGCTTTTCGCCTGCCCGACCAGCTCAAGGCGGCCCGAAGCACCTTGCAGCTTTTCCAGTGCTTTAAGGGCGACCGAAGCCTCGACGCCGGTCGAAATGGCAAGACCGGCGGACACCAGCGCATTGGCAATCTGGAAATCCCCCGCCAGCGGCAGATCAACCTCATAAATCGCCCCTTGATGATGAATCTCGGCAATCTGCTTGTGGCGAAAATGCTCGACCCGTTTCAGGCTGAGGAAATCCCCGGCCCGGCCAACGGTGCGGACATCATGACCCGCCTGCCTTGCCACCCGGATTGCTTCCGCCGACCATTCGTCATCGGCAAAGATCACCGCCGGAGACCCTTTGGGCAGCAGGGTGTCGAACAGGCGCATCTTGGCGGCCATGTAATCGGCAACGGTTGGATGATAATCCATATGGTCGCGGCCAAGATTGGTAAAGGCGGCAGCGGCAAGCCGCACGCCGTCCAGCCGACTCTGGTCGAGACCGTGGCTGGAGGCTTCCATGGCCGCGTGGGTCACGCCCTCTTGCGCAAGGTCTGCCAGCAATTGGTGCAGGGCGACCGGATCGGGCGTGGTCAGCGAACCGTAATCGCTGCGGGTTGGGGAAATCACCCCGGTCGTGCCGATCTGCGCACTGGCAAGTCCGGCATATGCCCAAATCTGGCGGGTGAACGAGGCAACCGATGTCTTGCCAGCCGTGCCGGTTACCGCCACCATGATGTCAGGTTGGCCGGGATAGAAGCGGGCAGCAAGAAGCGCCAGCGCATGGCGTGGCTGGTCGGTGACCAGAGCCGGAACGGCAATATCCAGATGAGAACCGGAGAGCACGGCAGCCGCGCCCCGCACTACCGCATCGGCAACGAAACCCGCACCATCAGCCTTAACGCCCTGCAAAGCCACGAACAGCATGCCGGGTTCAACCTTGCGGCTGTCGGCGGTTATTCCGGTGATCTCAACGTCGCCGACCGGCCCATCCAATGGTCCGGTCAGATCCCCAAAATCGCCGCTGGCGAGATCTCGCAATTTCATCGTCTACCTGTCCCCTGCCGCGCAGCAGGAGCAGAGCCCTGCGGCAACGGCGAATCAATCGTCCTCAATATGAGACGAGCATATCATTGCCCACCTGTCCGTAATTGGGTTCTACACCGAGAATTGGGGCAGTTCTGCGAATAACGTCGCGCACGATCGGCAAAGCGGTAAAGGCCGAAATCGTACCACCGCCCTCGCCGCTCAAGGGTTCGTCGATAAAGCTCAGAACCACATAGCGTGGCTTGCTCATCGGGAATGCACCCAGAAAGGCGTTGAAATTCAGCTTGCTGTCATAACGGCCATTAACGACCTTATCGGCAGTGCCTGTCTTGCCGCCGACATCGAGACCTGGGACGCGCGCCCCACGGCCGGAACCGTTAATGCCATTATATTCAAAGAGATAACGCATATCGGCGCTGGTGGATGGCTTCAGCACGGCTTCTGCCACCTCGTTTGCCTGGTCCACAGTGCGCGGCAGGAATGTCGGCTGGATCAACTTGCCGCCATTGATGAGCGCCGCACCGGCGACCGCCGTCTGCAGCGGCGTCGTCGCGACACCGTGGCCGAAGGAAATCGTAACCGAGCTGATTTTCTTCCACTCACCCCTTGGCTGAGACGGCATTTTCACTTCCGGCAATTCCGTCTTCATCTTGGTCAAAAGGCCGAGACGGTTCAGGTATTCCTTCTGTTCGGGAATGCCGACCACGTCGATGATCTTTGCCGTGCCGATATTGGAGGAATATTTGAAGATATCGGGAACGCTCAGGAATTTGCTCTGGCCGTGAAAGTCGTGAATGGTAAATCCACCGATCTTCAGCGGATAGCGTGCATCGAACACGTCGCTCAGTTTTACCCGACCGGTATCCAGGCCCATCGCCATCGTGAAGGATTTGAAGGTCGAGCCCATTTCGAACGTGCCGTTCGACATCCGGTTCAACCAGCCTTCCTTGGCACCTTCCTCCGGCTTGTTGGGATCGAAATCGGGGTAGGACGCCATGCCCAGCACTTCGCCGGTCTCAACATCCAGCACCACGGCACCAGCCGACTTGGCCTTGAAATTCACCTGGGCAGCGGCCACCACATCATGAACGATATTCTGGACGCGCAGGTCGATGGAGAGCTTGACCGGCTCCAGCGGCGCATTGCTGGTCATGCCGAGATCGGCCAGATCCGCCAGGCCCTGGTTGTCGATATATTTTTCCATCCCGGCCATGCCGCGATTGTCGATATTGACGAAGCCAACAATATGGGCCGCTGTAGAACCGCCGGGATAGAAACGGCGAATTTCCGGCCGGAAACCAATGCCGGGAATGCCCAGCGCCAGGATCTGGCTCTGTTGCTTGGGCGTCAACTGACGGCGAAGCCACTGGAAATGCGATTTCGACGAGAGTTTCTTGTAGGTGTCGCGGCTGTCTAGGTCGGCCAGCACCGTTTGCAGCTTTTCAACGGCTTCATCGACATCGACAATCTTGTGCGGTTCTGCAAACAGCGACACCGTCCTGATATCGGTGGCCAGAACCTGGCCATTGCGATCGAGAATATCGGGACGCGCCGCCATCAACCGATCCGGCGGCATGATGCTGGAGGTGCTTTCGGGATGGGCATAGCCGTATTGCACCAGCCGACCGCCAATCACGCCATAGACCAGCGTGAAACCGAGGATCAACAGGCCGACGCGGCGCTTGGCCATATCGGCCTTGCGCTTGCCAGCGCCTTCGAACGCGCGGCCCTTGCCGCGCACAGCGCCACGGCGCACATCGGTGGAGAAATGGGCCCGGCTTTTCAGGAGCATCATACGGGAAAGAAAAGTCATCAGCGTTTCACCGATCCGGTTATGACCTTATCCATCGGCACGGGGACCGGCTTACCATTCACAATCTTAATACCATCGGCGATCTTGGGACCGCCTGTCTTTGCCGCCGGGGCCTGTACCACAGGCACCTGGGATTTCAACATCGGCAATTCATTGGCCCGCGCCAACTGGTTGGGATCGGTTTGCTGGAGCTTCAGCTCCTGACCGAAAGTATTGGCCAGTTTTTCGAGGCGGTTCGGCTGGGTCAACAAGGCCCAGTCGGCCTGGAGAAGCTCGATCGTATCCTTCTCCAGCTTGATCTCGGCTTCGATACGCTTCAGATCCTGCACTTTCTCATCGGTATTGTGCTTGATCTGGTACGTTACGGCGGCCGCTGCCGCCATGGCGCCGATCATCACGATGTCAAAGGTTCGCAGCATGGCTCAGGCCCCCAATCGCTCGATTTCCGCGAGATCCGGCAAATCGAAAATGGAAAAATCGGCCTTCATGGCTGGATGCGCGGTACGGATGCCCGCACGTAGTTTTGCAGAACGGGCCCGAGGATTGATCTCGGCCTCCTCTTCTGTCGCGGTCACCATTCCTTTACCGACCGGCTCAAAAGTTGCCGGGCGCTCGAACGCCATAGGCATATGCCGCGAACCGGCGGCCTTGCCGGAACGGTCTGAGAAGAATTTCTTGACGATACGGTCTTCAAGCGAATGAAAGGTGACGACAACCAGCCGTCCGCCCGGCTTCAAGGCCCGCTCGGCGGCAAACAGCGCCTCGGCCAATTCGCCAAGCTCGTCATTGACGAAAACCCGCAGCGCCTGAAACACCCGCGTCGCCGGATGGATCTTGTCCTTCGCCTTGCGTGGGGTGACGATCTCAATCATGCCCGCCAGATCGCGCGTGGTCTGGAAAGGATGATTGACCCGGCGCTTTTCGATAGCGCGGGCAATGCGGCCGGATTGCTTTTCCTCGCCCAGAAAGCCGAAAATCCTGATGAGGTCGCCAACCTTGGCTCGGTTGACGACATCGGCGGCAGACACACCCGTGCCGGACATCCGCATATCGAGCGGCCCGTTGCGCTGGAAGGAAAACCCACGCTCGGCCTCATCGATCTGCATGGAGGAGACGCCGATATCGAGAACGATGCCATCCAGCCCGCCTTCGGGGGCAAAATTATCCAGCGTGGAAAACCGGGTATGATGAAGCGTGAGACGACCGGCGCGAGCGGCAACCATGGCTTGCCCGCCAGCAATCGCATTCGGATCACGGTCGAGCGCGATGACATCGGCACCAGTATCGAGAATAGCTGACGTATAACCACCCGCCCCAAACGTGCCATCCAGGATGACCTTACCGGCAGAGGGCTCGAGGGCATCTATGACAGGCTCGAGAAGAACCGGAATGTGACGGACCGGTCCGCCTTCGGCTTCAGCATACCCTCCGCCAAGATCCGTCACCATTCCGCTTCTCCGCCTTAGACTACCTCCCTTTTTCTTTGAAAAAGGGAGGTAGTCTACATCATTGCATTTGCGCATTTCCGGACGGAAAACAGGTTTCCACTTTTCCTGGAAATGCTCTAACTGGAACCCGCCCTCTTCAGACCGAGTCCCTTTCTTGCCGCCGCCTGCGCCTCGTGAAACGCCTGCGGCTGCCACACTTGAAAATGATCCGAGCGACCGACAAAGGTCACTTCGGACGCAATACCCGTAAAGTCGCGGATAAAATCCGTGACCATAAGACGCCCCTCGCTGTCGAGGCGCATGAAAACGCCGCCCCCATGTACGAGAAGCGACATTTCGTTGGCAACCGGCGAAAACGGATCCTCGCCGACAATCTGCCGTTCGTAGCGCTCCAACAGATCCGGCCCGCCGATACTGATCGCCGGAAAGGTGAAATCCTGGAAGCAATAAAGCTCCTGGATGCCCCGCTCCACCAGAACAGCACGGAACGCCGCCGGAACGGAAACCCGCCCCTTCGTATCGATCCGGTTCGTCGCATTGGACAAGAAGCGGTTCATTACGCGCTACCGCCGCCCCTTTTCGATCAACGCGGTCCACACACCCGCATTTCCATTGATACACCCGAGCCGACAAGCCCCTTGCCGCTAGGACGAAACAGGAAAAATAGCCACTCCAGGCCTGCTTCTCAGTCTCGCATGTCGGGGCTGTTATCCGCCCCTCGGCAGTGCACTTATGGGATAACATGGGACACCATGGGCGTCAATGGGATTAGGGTTGGCAAACCAGTCTACTTCATCGGAAATTTATAACCCGTTAAGATTAATGAATGGTTATTATGGCTTGACGGAAGCAAGCCACCCATATCCGCAAGTATGCTTTCTAATAATATGAAAATAAACGAAAATTAGCAAAAGAGGGAAAAAGGGGCGCAACGGCGCTTATGGTTTTTCAACCTCAAGCAAGGCCTCCGCACGGCCCTTGGCAGGAAATACCAGTCGGCCTGTAAGCCGGGTTCTGTATGGCCCCGGTTTCCCGGAACGTGGCAGCCATTCATCTGGGACGATACTTGCGCACCGCCTCTCGCAACCCACCCGGATGACTGGCCCGAAAACCGGCTGTAGCGCAACTTGCGTTGCACCCGCGTCATCCCTATTCGGTCTTGCTCCCGGTGGGGTTTACCATGCCGTCCCTGTCACCAGCGACGCGGTGGGCTCTTACCCCACCCTTTCACCCTTACCCCGATAAACGGGGCGGTCTGCTTTCTGTGGCACTTTCCCTGAGGTCGCCCTCGCCGGACGTTATCCGGCACCGTGTTTCCGTGGAGCCCGGACTTTCCTCACCCTACCGCCTTTCGGCATTGGTAAAGCGCGGCTGCCCGGCCGACTGGTTCGGCGTGATTAACGGAGACATCTGGAGAAAGCCACCGAAATCATGCGCTCACACGAAAACAGGCGTGAAATCTGCATCATACTCCTCATGGACAATCGTGCCGCGCAGGATCAACTCGGCACCCAGCCGGCCAATTTCGTCCGAGCTTTTCGCCGCCGCCCCGCAGCCGCCAGTCAGCACCGCGATGCGTGGGCTGTCGCTAAACCCGATGGCCGGATAGCCACTGCCCGTAAAGGAGGTCACGCAGGGCGCCATCGACACCGGCGCCTGGGCAACACCCGGCACCAGCGATCTGCAAATGCGCGCCAGATGATCGCGTGCGCTTTCCCGTCCGCCACCCCTGAACCAGGCGCGGATTTCGGGCTCGGTCTTCAGCCTGACATCATCGGGATCGCCGCCGATCTTGAGATAGGTTTTACCATCAGGGTAGCGCACTGGTGGAAGCAGATAGATGTGATCGCGTGGATTGGACGGCTCGTGAATGAGCGACGGCATGCCGTGATAGGCGGGCAGATCCTGATCGGCGATTTCGAAAAAGGTAACAGTTCGAGCATAAACCGACAGATCAATCCGGCGCGGCAACAGCGTGTCGGCAATGGAAAACCCGCCCGCTGCAACCAACAGTTTTTCGGCTTTCAACACCTTGCCGCCTGCGGTCGTGACCACCGCATGGCCGCCCTCGTCGCGAATGCCTATGACCACATCGTTGATCAGAGATGCCCCCGCCCGAGCAGCCAGCTCCGACTGGGCCTCCACCAAACGGCGCGGATTGACGTAGCCGGCGTGATGCGCCTCATAAATCCCAATGGAAACAGGCTCGAACCGGAAATAACTGAAACGCTCGGCAAGACCGGCATGGTCGAAAGACTGGGTGGAAACGCCGAGCCCTTCGGCAGCGCGCGCCGCCTTGGCGACATAGTCGGAATGACCATCCGGGCTCGTTCCGACGATCAGGCAACCAGCCTCGTGGTAAAACCGGATGCCGCTCTGCTGTTCGATTTCACTATAGCGGGCAATCGACGCATGAGCGAGCTTTGCCCAGACAGGATCGCTATCGATGGTACGGGTGATTCGCGCTTCGTCGTAATGGCTGGCAAAGACGCCTTCGTGGCTTTGCTTGTCAGCGGGCTCATCCGGCCCGACCAGTGCCACGCCATCCGTTTGCAGTGCCAGATGCCGCGCCGCCGCCGCACCCATCATACCGCGTCCGATAATGAGATATTTAAAGACCTGATCCGTCATACCGCTCGTCCAAAATGATTTGCCAATTGGATAGCATTATCGATCAGACTTGCCACATGGTTTGATTGATCTGACGCAAGAACCGGCAGAAACGACGGTTCTTGCGTGATCACCACGTCGCCTCACCCCACAAGAGTGGTAGAAGGGACGCTGTCAACTTTTCAGCTGTTTTCCAGCGCAGCTTCCACCTGACCGCAATATTGCTTGGAAACCGGGTTCATGCGTGTCGCGCCGTGGCCGGCATTGTAGCGCAAGATGGCACCGCAGGTATCACCACCGCCAAGCTGGTGGGCCATGGCGAGATATTTCATCCCGTATTTGAGATTGGTGGATGGGTCGTAAAGCCCGGCAACAGTACCGGTATAGCCCATGGCGCGGGCGGTGGCGGGCTTGATCTGCATCAGGCCGACTTCGCCATGCGTGCCGCGCGCTTTCGGGTTGAAGCCGCTTTCGATTTTCACCACGGCGCTGGCCAGTTCCACCGGCACGCCATATTGCTTGGCATAGGACGAGATCAGGGCATGATAGGGCGCCTTGCCAGCAGCCCCCTGCATATCGGCTTTCTGATCATCAGTCCCGGTTTTATTCGAGAGCCTGGTTTTCTCCAGAGGCTTGGCGAGGTCGGCTTGCTGTTTATTGGCACGCAACATGTCCATCAGGGTCAAGCCCTTGCCGGCATCAGCCGCCTCGGCTTGGGAAACGGCAGACATAGAAACGGCAATGCATGCCGCGGCAGCGAAAAGCGAAGTTTTCATGAAAAAGGTCAGTCTCCAGACAAAGGGGCGGACACGGATGCCAGCAAAGCGCACTATTTACCCGTCCACTGCCCAGCAAAGGACAGCGATGTTCATCGCCCTCATCGTTGATATTTGCGAAAGACTTCCATTTTGGAAATCACATTCGCTGTTCATCTCAACCGCTGCCGAGGAATACCATGGCTGCGACGGCTGCTGTTAGACAGACTCAATAAGGAAATCCTATGGCATGGTAAAAAGAGGTGATTTTCGACCCTGCCGAAAGCCGTCTGCGGACGACAACAGCCCGCAATCCTCAGCTGAAACGCGGCAACGCCGCCAGCAGACGATGCAGGGTGTCGATGGTCGAATAATCGGCCACGCCATCGACCTTGGAGGGGCGGAAATGCAGCTGGAAACTTCTGACGACACCCTCGGTCACTGCATCAAAATCCCCATTGATTTCAACAGGGTATCCATAGAGAGACAACATGGATTGCAATGCCTCGACCGGCTGGCCGTTATCCCCTCTCTGGAAGAAGCGCCCTCCGGTCATCGCGGTTGGTTCCACCCAATGCCCTACGCCCAGGGCGTGTAGCTGATCCCAGGGGAAATGTTCGCCCGGATCGACCTTGCGAACAGGCGCAATATCGGAATGGGCCAGCACCCGCTCCGGGGCGATGGACCAGCGACTTGCACAATCAAGACACAATTGCGCGACGGCATCCACCTGTTTTTCGGGATAATCCGGCAGAGACGGATGTCCGGCATTGGCAATCTCGATGCCAATTGAGCGGGAATTGATATCGGTCGCGCCCGCCCAGAAACTCTTGCCGGCATGCCAGGCTCGGCGGCTTTCCGGCACCATCTGCACGACATCACCGTTTTCACGCACCAGATAATGGCTGGAAACCTGGCTTTCCACAGTGCAGAGCCACGAGAGTGCTGCCTCTTCGCTCGGCATGCCGGTATAATGCAGAATGATGGTGTCAGGGGCCGCGCATTCGATGCGCTCACCGTGATTCGGGGATGGCACCACCACGGCGTCTGGATAATCGGCGATGAATGCAGTCATGCGGCCCGGCGTTCCTTTTCAATCGCGGCATAGGCCGCGTTGAAACTGGCCATCCGTTGATGGGCGGCAGCGTGCATTTCCACTGGCAGGCCACGCGCATGCAGCCGGTCGGGATGGTGCTCGGAGGCCAGAGCCCGGTAGCGTTTGCGAATCGTGCCAAAATCATCGCTGCGCGACACGCCGAGAATACCGTAGGGGTCCTGGTCGGGCGCGAGATGACGGGCGGAAATCTGTTCGAACCGATCCTCACCAATCTCGAAAATTTCGGCGATGCGGGAGAGAAAAGCCAATTCCTTCTCGTGGATCAACCCGTCCGCCGTGGCGATGTGAAACAGGGCATCGACGATCTCTTCGAGCACCGGGCAGCCTCTGGTGCGCGAGCCGCAGAGATTGGCGAGCTTTTCAGCATAGGCTTCGTAACCGGCAATATCCTGCTTGGCGAGATTATAAAGGCGCGCGACGTTGCGGGCCTCTTCCGGCGGAAAATCGAAAATGCTGCGAAACGCATTGACCTCAGCCTGCGACACGACGCCATCGGCCTTGGCCATCTTGGCCGAAAGCGCGATGATCGCCACGGAAAAAGACACGCGCCTGCGCGTTTCCGGATCACCCTCAAAGACGGTACGGATCGCTTCGACAATCGACGACAAGGCATTGCCGGCCGCGTCGCTGACCGCGCCGAGCAGCCGCTCCCAGAGGGACGATAATTGTTGGCAGGCGAAATCGAAAATCATTTTGACAGATTGACCAAATTATCACTTGAAATGCAAGAGAAGCACCCCACTGTTTCGGGTTAAACTTTGTTCACTTTCCAGGTTTTACCGCAGTGCAGAATCAGCGAATGCTTCACGTCTTCGTTGGCATACTAGCTTTTCCACAAGCCTCCCGCTTACGGCTTTCCATTTGAAACGATTATATTTCCGTGGCTGATGACATTTCCACGAAACTGCGGATTTTGTTCAATTTTTCGCTTTACAGCATCCGGCCTCTGTCGCATCCATTGGCACCATTTCGTAAACGTCTGCGGCACTTTGTCCGCAAGAAGGAGGATTTGATGGCCAAGACCAAAGTCGCATTGCTGACCGCCGGGGGCCTTGCACCCTGCCTCTCATCGGCAGTGGGCGGGTTGATCGAGCGCTATAGCGACATCGCACCCGATGCCGAGATCGTCGCCTATAAATCCGGCTATCGCGGCCTGTTGATGGACTACAAGATCGAGATCAACCAGCATATGCGCGAACAGGCCCATGTCCTGCATCGCTATGGCGGGTCGCCCATCGGCAATAGCCGCGTCAAGCTCACCAATGTCGCCGATTGCGTCAAGCGCGGCCTGGTCAAGGAAGGCCAGAACCCGTTGCAGGTGGCCGCCGAGCGCCTGGCCGCCGATGGCATCACCATTCTGCACACAATCGGCGGTGACGATACCAATACGACGGCTGCCGATCTCGCCGCCTATCTCGGTGCCAATGGCTATGACCTGACCGTCGTCGGCCTGCCCAAAACCGTCGATAACGATGTCGTGCCGATCCGCCAGTCGCTCGGTGCCTGGACCGCGGCGGAAGTCGGTGCCCGCTTCTTCGACCATGTTTCCAACGAACAGAGTGCCGCGCCGCGCACGCTGGTCATTCATGAGGTCATGGGCCGCCATTGCGGCTGGCTGACTGCGGCGACCGCCCGCGCCTATATCCAGCGCATCCAGCATAATGAATATGTCGAGGGCTTCATGATGAATGAAGAACTGAAGACAATCGACGGTCTTTATCTGCCCGAGACACATTTCGATATGGAAGCCGAGGCCGAGCGGCTGAAGGAACTGATGGACCGCACCGGCTTCGTCACGCTGTTCGTCTCGGAAGGCGCCTGCATGGATGAAATCATCGCCGACCGGGAAAAGGCCGGCGAAGAGATCAAGCGCGACGCTTTCGGCCATGTAAAGCTCGATACGATCAATGTCGGCGGCTGGTTCCAGAAGCATTTCGCCAAATTGCTCGATGCCGAGCGCTCTATGGTGCAGAAGTCAGGCTATTACGCCCGTTCGGCTCCGGCCAATTACGAGGACTTGCGGCTGATCCAGAGCATGGTGGACCTTGCTGTTGAAAGTGGATTGAACGGCGTCTCCGGCGTCACCGGTCATGACGAGGACCAGGGCGGCAAATTGCGCGCCATCGAATTCCCCCGCATCAAGGGCGGCAAGGCTTTCGACCTCTCTACGCCATGGTTCAAAGATGTGATGGACCATCTGGGCCAGAAATTCCGTCCGGCACATTGACCTTGACGGCGAATGGTGGCTTCTGTTTGCAGGCGATGCTGACGGCGTAATTGCCCGAAGCATGCCTGCATGACTGTTCGGATCCGCCTGGGGTTTTGAAACGGAAATGACAGACTATTTATTGTGACAGCGCCGGTGCCAAGGGCATGCGGCGCTGCTATGTTTATATCGGGAGTGCCCGGGCCGGGATGAGGTTGATGATATCCCGCCACAGGCAGACCGAACACGGAGGCAGGCCCATGACATTTCAGGATTGGCTGTTGTTTTCAGCAGCAAGCGCTGCCTTCCTTGTTGTGCCTGGACGCAATACCAAGCGGATCATCGCCTGCCGGCAAGCGGGCGGCGGTCGGGCTGCCACACTCTGCGTGCTGGGCAGCATGACAGGCTATGGCATCGCCGCGTGCCTGGTATTCGGAATGGCCCAAGCGCTCAGCAATATCAACGCCACGGCACTCTCTGCCCTGCGCTGGCCAGGCATGGCCATATTGATGGTTCTGGCACTCAGACTCTGGCGCGCGCCGCTGCATATTGGCCCGGTGGCCGATAACGACAATCTGGCCGACCGGCGCGCCATGGTCATTGTGTCGCAGGCCGTGATCGGTTCGGCTCTGGATGCGCGCACACTGGTCTTTCTGTTGGCGATCACCACTCAGATCACATCGGGCTTTTCGCCGTTCAGCGGAGATTTTCTGACCATGGAACTGGCTTTCATGGCTCTCGCGGCCTTAGTCTGTGGGCTTCAGGCAATTTATGCACACTCTTTCGACCGGATAATTCGCCGCCGTTCGGCACGCCGTATGGTGCAGCCAAAGGGCAAATCCATGCTGATTTCCGCCCGTTCCGTCAGCGCCGGTTATCGCCGGATTGCCGCCTGAATCACGGTCTTTGACAGGTTATCCCCTTTTAGACCAAGGCATCGAAGATGTGGACCACATCCTCGCCTTGAAGGCATTGCAAATATCTCAAATGCATCAGTGGCTTGAGATATTTGCAAAGGGAATACCAACGGTCATTTTCAGTGATCGTTAGCATTAGACTTCAAGGGGGCTGTCAAATTTGTGAATCCGATGTTAATAGTTCGTGCGTTGCCTGTGGGCAGCGCTCGTTTCAATAGCCGACGGACATCTGCATGACAGCGAAAACGGACCGCACGATTGCCATCAGCATCACTGCTGTCATCGTCGCAGCCCTTTCCAGTTGCACCAATGTCAATGACAATTCCAAAGCCGATATAGCGCCAAAACCCGCATCGGCTCATCAAGCCGTTGCCGCCGCAGCGCAGCCAGGCGTCACACAGCCGGGCGCCAGTACCGTAGCACCGGCAAATGGCACCGTCGCAACAGGCGCCTCGACACCTGTAGCCGCCGCAAACGGCACGATGACGACGGTCGTTCCTGGCACGCAGGCCGTGACGCCTCCATCGCAATCTGCTGTCACCGCGCTTGCCAATACCGCATCGGGAAACAATGCGCTGGCCGCCATAAATGGCGCTTCGGGCACAGGCCAGACGGTCAATCTCGCGACTGGCCAAGGCCCCTATCCTATTCAGAAGCCAGGCCTGACGCAGGTCGCATCGCTCGGACCAACCGTCAGCACCGTGCCGTCTTCCGCCAATGCACCAGCCCGGATTTCGGACAACGAGCCGATCGGCCTTGAAAACGAAGCGTTGCAGCCGGATGTGATGGCCATGCATTCCGCCGTTCCCACGCCGCGCCCGGGTTCTGTTGCCTCATCGTCGGTCGCCTATGCCTCACCGGCCAAGCCGGTCGTCAAATCCTTCGCCCTGCTTGATGCACAATTCGACACCAGCGCCCCCGGCCCCGTGCCGAGCGCCACGCCGGAAGCCTCCAAAAGCTCCGCTTCAAGCACAAGTGAAACGGCAAGCCGCGGCCCGACGGTCATCAACGGCCTGGTCAACAAATATGCCGCCTTATACGGAATGCCCTCCGCGTTGATCCACCGGGTCATTCACCGCGAAAGCCGTTACAATCCGTCGGCCTATAGTCGTGGCAATTACGGGCTGATGCAGATCCGCTATAATACGGCCCGTTCTCTAGGCTATGAAGGTCCGGCAGAGGGTCTGTTCGACCCGGAAACCAACCTGAAATACGCGATCAAATATCTGCGCGGTGCGTGGATGGTGGCCGAAAACAACAATGACAACGCCGTTCGCCTCTATGCCCGTGGCTATTATTTCGATGCCAAGCGCAAGGGCCTGCTGGACGAAGTGCAGTAAACCACTTCGTCCATGCCGACACGGACCACTGTCCCTGTCTGTCGATTCGATTTCCTACGGCATTGCGTCCAGAACCGCTTTCAGCAATTTCTGCGGCCTGTAGTTATCCCAGGCAGGCGTCAGCCCCATCCGCAGCACAATCAACTTACGTGACGGGACAATCGCAATTGTTTGTCCATCATGACCCTGAAACCAGAGGGTTTCTTCGGTAATGCCGAAGGTGGAATCAGGTTCCCGGCCCGGCCCGCTCCGCCAGATCTGCCCCTGCCCGTAGGTGCCGCCGGATGACTTTGTCGGGGTCGCCATGGTTGTTACATAGCCTTCCGGCAACAGACGCCGCCCCTGCCAGACACCGTCCTGCAACAGGCATTGGGCAAGCTTGGCCCAATCGCGGGCATTGGCATAGAGATAGGACCCACCTGCCAAAGTGCCGGTTTCGTCGGCCTCCAGCACTGCGCTGGCCATGCCGAGCGGCTTGAACAAGGATGTTTGAGGATAAGACAGTGCCTGTTCCGGCGGCAAGCTGTCCATCAGCAGGCGGGCCAGCAGCACGCTGGTGCCGGTCGAATAGTGAAACAGCGTCCCGGGCGTCGCGTCCAGCGGCTGAGAGGCGACGAATGCCGCCTGATCCGGCTCCAGAAACAGCATGCGCGTTGCATCGCTGACATCGCCATAATCCTCGTTGAACCGCAGGCCACTTTCCATGCCCATCAATTGACGCAGGGTAATTGCCGCGCGCCCGTCGGTCCATTGCGGCAAAAGATGGTCCTTGTCGAGGTCAAGCCCGCCCTCCCCCATCCGCTGGCCGATCAGCATGGCCATGACCGTCTTTGTCATTGACCAGCCGATCAGTGGCGTATCGGGGCCAAAGCCCGGACCATAGGCCTCACCAAGCAACTCTCCATCCCGAATCACCAATGTGGCGCGCATCGATGGCCCGGTCAGGGCTGGATCAGCAAGAATGCCCGCCAGCACCGGGTCAGTGTGCGGTGCGCCCGTTCCATCCGGCCAGGGTGCCGGGTTCGGGTTCGGGGCCGCCGCAACGGCAAGCGGCTGCGGCAGATGCACCTTGCGAGCCGCATCGATTTTTCCATCGGGCACGTTGGCGCAGCCCAGACCGGGTCGGGCAATGGCCGTGCTGGGTACAAAAGCCCCAAACATATAAGCCGTGACCATGCCTGCATCCCTGTCGACATCCAGCCGCAGGAAACGCAACAGCGGATGGCCCGGCGCCTGCACATCCTCAGCCAAAACGTCCATCGGATCACGCTTGGCGATGAACACATTTGAGCAAACAATCTTGGCGGCGTAGCCTGTCCCGACTCGCAGCAATTCCGGCGGAGCCAGCCAAAGCCACGTGGCAGCCCCGACGATAACCACCAGGACACCAAGCAACAGTCCTTGGACAAACCTGATCAGCAAACGCATGCGATTTCCTCCCGCCCCGGATGGTGTCGCGGATCGGGAACTGTGAACCGACATCCGGAAAATCCGATGCTTAAACAATAACCTGGAGCGGAAAGGTGATTCTGTTTCACAACCCGCCACACGAGGTCTGCATGCAAGCATGATTACAGCGGGCATGAAAGGGGATGACGGTTGAAAAACCACGGTATTTTCACCGGGCGCGCAGCCCGGCCACTGGTCAACAGGCCCCGTCATCAAACTGTAGTGGACAACCACTATTCCGATAAAAACTTCAGAACGGGGCACCCTTCACATGACAGAACTTGTTCCAGATGCCGGATTCCGCAAAAACCAGAAGCTGAAATCGGCGCTGCTTCAACACAATGCACTGTCACGCAAGGGCTTGTCGGAACGGTTGTTCGGCCTGCTGTTTTCCGGCCTGGTCTATCCGCAGATCTGGGAAGACCCGGATGTCGACATGCAGGCCATGCAGCTTGGCGCTGGACACCGTATCGTTACCATCGGCTCCGGTGGCTGCAACATGCTGGCCTATCTGTCGCGCGAGCCTGACAGCATCGACGTCGTCGATCTCAACCCGCATCACATCGCCCTCAACAAGCTGAAGCTCGCCGCCTTCCGGCATCTGCCCGATCACACCGCCGTGGTGCGCCTGCTGGGAACCGACAATGCCCGCAGCAATGCCTCCATGGTCGAGCAATATGTGGCACCGCATCTGGACGCCACCACGCGGCGCTACTGGAGCCGCCGCACCCTGACCGGACGCCGCCGCATCCGGGTGTTCAACGGCAATTTCTACCGTACCGGCCTCTTGGGCCGCTTCATCACCGCCACGCATCTTCTGGCCCGCCTGCATGGCGTCAAGCTGGAAGAAATCACCCAGTGCCGCACCCCGCGCGAACAACGGCAGTTTTTCGAAACCCGCATCGCGCCGCTGTTTGAAAAGCCTGTTATCCGCTGGCTGACCAATCGCAAAAGCTCGCTGTTCGGCCTCGGCATTCCGCCGCAGCAATATGACGAACTGGCCAGCGTTTCGGAAACCGGCACCATTGCCCCGGTGCTGAAAGGTCGGCTGGAAAAGCTCGCCTGTCACTTCTCGCTGCGGGATAATTATTTTGCCTGGCAGGCCTTCGCCCGCCGCTATCCAAAATCCCATGAAGGCGCGCTGCCGGATTATCTGCGGGCCGATTATTACCGCACGATCCGCACCAGCGTCGACCGCGTCAATGTCCATCATGCCAGCTATACCGAATTGCTCTCCACCAAGCCCGCAGCCAGCGTCGACCGCTTCATTCTTCTCGATGCCCAGGACTGGATGACCGACGAGCAGTTGAACGATCTCTGGACCGAAATCACCCGCACCGCCGCCAAGGATGCGCGGGTCATCTTCCGGACCGCCGCCGAAAAAAGCGTAATCGAAGGTCGGATTTCCCCGGCGCTCGCCGAGCAATGGTCCTATCTGAAAGAGCTGTCCGTGCATTTCAACGCGCTTGACCGCTCGGCGATTTACGGCGGCTTCCATATCTATGAGAAGACGGCATGAGCGATGCCCGTATTGGTCAGGACCATTCCGGCCCGAACTTGGACCGGCACCATGCCAGCAAGATGGATCAGGTCTATCGCAGCCAGCGTCATATCTATGACCTGACCCGCAAATATTACCTGCTCGGGCGTGACACCGCCATTGTCGATCTGGACCTGCCAAAGGATGGTAGCCTGCTGGAAGTGGCCTGCGGCACAGGCCGCAACCTGATCTGCACCGAACGGCTCTATCCGATGTCGCATCTCTATGGTCTCGACATTTCCAGCGAAATGCTGGTGCAGGCAAGGCGTAACTTTCGCGGTCGCCCCCGCCAGCCAGATCTGCGCATCGCCGACGCTTCGGCGTTCACCGCCGCGGATTTTGCCGTGACCGGTTTCGACCGCGTGCTGATTTCCTATGCCCTGTCGATGATCCCCGACTGGCAAAAAGCAATTGCCTGTTCGCTTGCCGCCTTAAACCCCGGCGGCTCGCTGCATATCGTCGATTTTGGCCAGCAGGAACAATTGCCAGGCTGGTTCCGAACAGGCCTACATGCCTGGCTTGCCCGGTTTCACGTCACGCCACGGGCCAATCTGCGCGACGAACTGGCCGCCCAGACTGAAGCCGCAGGCGCAACACTGAGCTTTTCACCGCTCTATCGTGGCTATGCGTGGCATGCCATTATCCGCCGCCCAGCGGCCTGAGAGTTCGCTGCTCTTTCCGGCCCAATAGGCCGGTATTTTCGATCTATCGATATGAGCGGTTGAAAATAACCACATTTTAACGATGATGAAGCAAAGTCAGGCTGGAGGTTTCCCAGTCTGGCTTCATCGGATCGGTGATCTCCTGATTTTCCGCGTCTTTTGATCTTGCCATGGGCATGCGCTGCCTTGGCATAACAGTTGAATGAATGGGTTTTCGATGCGGTCGCTGGTCCTGGCACTTATTCCGATTTGTTTGGCAATGGCGTCCTGTACTTCGACGAGCTACGATTTCATGGAAACCGGCTCGATCCAGCCAAAATTCCAGGACAAGGACCCGCAGGACTTCGGCATCAATTCCCCGCATCGCCATCAGGTGCACGGCATCGACGTGTCGAAATGGAACGGTAATATCAACTGGATGCAGGTCCGCCAGTCCGGCGTCTCCTTCGCCTTCATCAAGGCCACAGAAGGCAAGGATGTGATCGATCCGAAATTTGCGGATTACTGGCAGCAGGCCAATGCCGCTGGCCTGCCACATGCGCCCTATCATTTCTACTATTTCTGCTCCAGCGCCGACGAGCAGGCCGACTGGTTCATCGCCAATGTGCCGAAGGCCTCGATGGACATGCCGCCCGTTCTGGATGTTGAGTGGAACCACACGTCCAAGACCTGCACCAAACGCCCCCCGGCTGAGGTGGTGCGCAGCGAGATGAAACGCTTCATGGACCGGCTGGAAGCCTATTACGGCAAGCGGCCGATCATCTATACATCGGTCGATTTTCATAAGGACAATTTGCAAGGCGCGTTCCAGGATCATTATTTCTGGGTCCGCGCCGTCGCCAAGCACCCCTCGGAAATCTATCCAGACCGCCGCTGGGCCTTCTGGCAATATACCTCGACCGGCGTCATCCCCGGCATCAAGGGCGATACCGACATAAACGTCTTTGCGGGTACCCAGCAGAACTGGCGCAAATGGGTGCAGGCCGTCTCATTACCGACCCAGCAAACCGCAGCAAACTGACAATTCCAGACCGGAGTTTTGCGTCATGCCGGGCAAAACCCGGCTCCTCTCCATGCTTCCGTCACAAAGCTTGGGCAGAGCGGAGCATGTTCTTTTCATATCCGGGGGCTTTATCCATGCATATCCTGTCTCGCTTCACGCTCGCAGCCATGTTGAGCGGCCTTATGGCCGGCACGGCCTTTGCCCAGGCACCGCAATGCGGCGGTGATCTCAGCGCTTTTCTGGCTGGCGTCAAGGCGGAAGCTGTTGCCAATGGCGCGTCGGCCGAGGCTGCCGACAAGGCACTGGCCGGTGCGCAAATCGACCAGAAAGTGCTGGGCCGCGACCGCGCCCAGGGCGTGTTCAAACAGACCTTTACCGAATTTTCCTCCCGCACCGTTTCCAAAGGCCGGTTGGACCAGGGAAAGCAGAAATTGCAGCAATATAGCGCGGTCTTCGACCGGGCCGAAAAAGAATACGGCGTTGCCCCCGGCGTGATCGCCGCCTTCTGGGCGATGGAAACCGATTTCGGCGCTGTCCAAGGCGATTTCAACACCCGCAATGCGCTGGTAACGCTGGCGCATGATTGCCGCCGCCCGGAACTGTTTCGCCCGCAATTGCTGGCTCTGATCACCATGGTTCAGCATGGCGATCTCGACCCCGCCACCAATACCGGTGCCTGGGCCGGTGAAGTTGGCCAGGTGCAGATGCTGCCCAAGGATATCGTTGCCTTCGGCGTCGATGGCGATGGCGATGGCCATGTGGCGCTGAAATCCAGCTCACCCGATGCAATCATGACGGCGGCGAAATTCATCCAGCACCTCGGCTTCAAACGCGGTGAGCCGTGGATTCAGGAAGTCACCGTGCCGGACACCCTGCCCTGGGAAAAGAGCGGCTTCGACAGCGGCATGAAGGCAGGCGACTGGTTCAAGCTCGGCGTCAAGCCGCGCGATGGCAATACCAAATTTGCCGATCTGGAGGGCGAACTGGTACTGCCGCAGGGCCGCAAGGGACCGGCCTTCATCACCTATCCCAATTTCGGCATTTATCTGGAATGGAACAAGTCGTTTATCTACACGACCTCTGCCGCCTATTTCGCCACACGTCTCGAAGGTGCCGAGGCTTATCTGAAGGGCAATCCGGAACAGGGATTGACCGATGTGCAGATGAAGGAATTGCAGACCAAGCTGAAGGGTCTCGGCTATGATGTCGGCGAGATCGACGGCATTCTGGGCGGCGGCACCCGTGACGCCGTGCAGAAGGAACAGCTGAAGCGGAATATCCCTGCCGATGGCTGGCCAACGCCGGCGCTGTTGGCCGCACTTTAAGCCTCAGCAAAAATTCCGGTTGTTTTAACCGCGCATTCTCATGAGTGCGCGGCTTTTTCATGCTCGACAGAGCAGAGCGCATCGTCAATAAAGATTGGCGCGATTTGTCCCATCCTCGTCAGAAAGCGGTATTTCGCCGGGGAATTTCATCGTTAGACTGACATCATCTTCACGATAAAAGCTCCCTTGGAGGCAATGGCCATGACACATTCCGACACCGCCCTGCTGGTCATCGACGCACAGCAATCCTTCCGCCACAGTTCCTATTTCCGCGAGGACGAGTTGCCCGCCTATCTGGAGCGGCAGCAGGCGTTGATTGATGGCGCCCGCAAGGCGGGCATTGCCACCGTGCAGATTTTCCATTTGAACGACACTGGCCCTTTTAGCGAGGCCTCCGGATTCGTCTCCACACTGTCCCCTTTGACGATTGAACCGGATGCGGTTTTCCGCAAGCATCGGCATAGCGCGCTGGTTGGTACGGGGCTTGATGTCTGGCTGACCCGAAACAATATCCGCCATGTGATCGTATCAGGTATCCGTACGGAGCAATGTTGCGAAACCACGACACGTCATGCTTCGGACCTGGGCTATAGCGTGGATTTTGTTGGTGAAGCCACCCTCACCTTTCCGATGACCGACGATCAGGGCCGTGAATGGAGCGCGGCGGAGATCCGCGCCCGCACCGAACTGGTTTTGGCCGGTCGCTTCGCGCGCATTGCCACGGTCGAGCAGGCATTGTCACTCCCACCCACAACACTCGCGGCATAGACTTGATGACAGGACTGATCCCGCCGCAGCGCCTTATCGAAATGATCGTCGTCGTGCCGCCACGCCTGCTGCTGCTGGATCTGGCAGGGCCGATGGAAGTCCTGCGCAAGGCCAATCTTGAGCAGGACAGTGTGCGGTTCACGGTTCGATATGTCGGTCCCTCCCCCCACGTCAACAGCTCGGTCGGCCTGGCGCTTGCCGGGATCGAACCGCTGCCGGATGCCGTAGCCGACGGCGCGATGATTATCGTCCTGGGCAATGCCGCACATCCGCTCGGTGCAATCGATGCGGAGCCGGAGCCGGACGATCTTCTCCATGAGGCCGCTATCGTCGCCTGGTTGCGGTCTGCTGTCCGGCCAGGTGTAAAGCTCGTCACCATTTGCTCTGGCGCCTTGTTGGCGGCCCGCGCCGGACTATTGGAAGGTTATACCTGTACCGCTCACCACACCGAGATTGATGAGTTGCGGCAGTTGGCACCCACCGCAAAAGTGGCGGAAAATCGCCTCTATATCCAGGACCGGGACAGGTTGAGCACGGCAGGCATCACCGCCGGTATCGACATGATGCTGGCCTTGGTAGCAGAAGAGGCAGGACACACGATAGCACTCAACGTTGCCCGTTACCTGGTCGTTTATCTGCGCCGGGCGGGGAACGACCCGCAACTCTCCCCATGGCTTGAGGGGCGTAATCATATCCATCCCGTCATTCACAAGGTGCAGGATGCGGTTTCGGCTGACCCCGCCGCTCACTGGACGGTTGCCAGCATGGCAGCCATTGCGGCCACCAGCGCCCGTAGCCTCTCGCGCCTGTTTAACGAGCAAACCGGCATGAGCGTAACCGATTATGTCAACCGCCTTCGGGTCGCCTTGGCCCATCAGCTGGTCACCGCTTCGCGGTTGGATATGGAAACCGTTGCGCAACGCTCTGGTTTTGCATCCACCCGACACATGCGCCGCGCCTGGAAAAAGTTGCACGGCGGAACGCCAACAGCATTGCGCAGTCCCTGACCTCACCAAAACCGAGTCGTCCGTCCTGGAACGGTGCAGATTCAAGCCGATGACATTGCCGCCATTAACGATGAAATATTTCGTTATCACGCAATTTTAACAATATGTTTCCGTACGTTACCTTTTCTTCCAAGGGCTTATACAGACAGGCTGCTGCATCGCAGCACAAATTTCGCTTTTCAAATGACACGAAACGGTCATATTCTTTAACTGTTAACGCAAGGGAGACCGAGATGGGACTGACACGTTCGTTCAACATCCTGGCAGTCGGAGTAGCGTTTCTTTTTGTCGCAGCGATGCTTTTCATCTGAGGACGACAACAACTCCAACACCGTATGCGGCGGCGGCATGGACCGCCATGACACTTTTCATCATCAACTATGCTAAAAACGCCGTGCGCCCTTGATGGCGCACGGCGGTTTTTATTGAGCGAGATTGATGAGCCAACAAATGGCTCGTCAATTGCGGAGAACCAGCAGAAAACCGCCCTCGTCTCCGCTATCAAGCATGTCGCGATCAGGTAAGCGTCTCACGCTTTAAGGTTTTGCGTTTTTGCTTTATCCTTATCGCAAAATTGTTGCACGCTTTACGCCACCACCCCTGCCCGGTCGGCGGCTTTGGTATCAGATCGCTGCAATCCCAGCCGTTCCAGCGTGGCATTGACCAGCGGGGCCCGGTTCATCGTATAGATATGGAATTCGTCGATACCGCGCGCCTGCAGGTCGGCGATCTGCTCGGCAGCCAGTGCCGCGGCGACACTGGCGCGCTCAGTGGGCTTGTCGTCCAGCCCTTCGAAACGCTGGTCCAGCATGGCGGGAACGGATGTGCCGCACATTCCAGCAAAGCGCTTCAACTGGGTGAGGTTGAGGATCGGCATGATGCCCGGCACGATAGGAATGCTGATCCCGGCGGCCCGGACCTTTTCGAGATAGCGCTCGAAAAGTTCGTTATCGAAGAAAAATTGAGTGAGCGCCCGGGTCGCGCCGTTGTCGACCTTGCGTTTCAACATGTCGAGATCCATGGCGAGATCGGCGCTTTCCGGATGCTTTTCCGGATAGGCCGAGACGGAGATCTCAAAATCGCCAAGCTCTTTCAAGCCCTTCACCAAGGCTGCCGCATTCTCAAAACCACCCGGATGGGGTTGATAGGCCGAACCGACACCGGTCGGTGGATCGCCGCGCAGTGCCACGAAATGCTTGACGCCAACCGCCCGAAAATCCTCGACCACCTGGGCGATTTCCTCGCGTGTCGCACCGACGCATGTGAGATGCGATGCGGTGGCGAGTGGCGTTTCCGCCAGCAAGCGGCGCACAGCGGCCAGGGTCGGCGCCTTGGTGGTGCCGCCAGCGCCGTAGGTAACCGAGACGAATTCCGGCGCCCAGCCGGTCAGCTCATCGACCGTTGCCCAGAGCTGGGCTTCCATCTCCTCGGATTTCGGCGGAAAGAATTCAAAGGACAGTTTGAAGGGCCGTGCCTGATCTCTTTTGGAAGATGTGTGTGCCATCAGTAAACTCCCGCCCGCGCGGCCTGTTGCGCCACGGATGCTGCGGCTTGACCATAGGTCGCCAGCCAGATTGTTGCTGTAAGCGCCTCCCCATCCCTATGGTTCGGCGCAATATCGATTGCGTTTGTGACGTCAAAACCGGTCTTGACGAGCCAGCCCTCCATTAACTGATGGGAAAAGCCCAGCCGCACATGCGCATGATCCTCGCGCAAATGCTCCAGCTTATGTGGTGCGAGATCGATGATCACCAGCCGACCGCCGGGCTTCAGCATACGCGCCGCCTCATTCAGCGCCAGCTCCGGCTCCACCAGGAAATGCAGCACCTGATGAATAATCACCACATCGAACTCGCCACCATCAAGCGGCAGATTGAGAATATCCCCTTGGCGTACGGCAGCCTTGGCCACACCAGCCTTGTCGAGATTGACCCGGGCAACCGCCAGCATGTCGCGGCTGGCATCGATACCCACCGCCCGGTGATAGCGGCTTTCCAGCAATTGCAGGATACGCCCGGTCCCGGTGCCAAGATCCAGCAAAGCCTCGACTGTGTCTTCGCCGATCAGCTTCACCAGTGCATCTTCGACCTCGCGGTCATTGATATGCAGCCGACGCAACTCGTCCCATTCAGCGGCGTTGCGACTGAAATAGGCCTGCGCCTTTTCCGCCCGCGCCCGTTTGACTGCTCCAAGCCGCTCGCCGTCACGCGCCAAAACAGGATCGGACGTGGAAGCAACCGCCAGCAGATGACGCGCGAGATCGCCCGCCGCCCCCTCCTGCTTCAAACGAAAATAGGCCCAGGCACCTTCCTGGTAACGATCCACCAATTCCGCCTCAGCCAGAAGCTTGAGATGGCGCGAGATACGCGGCTGGGATTGACCGAGAATGTCGGTCAGGTCAGATACAGTCAGATCTCCCGCCGCCAGAAGCGCCAGCAGACGCAGGCGGGTTGGTTCACCTGCAGCCTTGAGAAGATCGACCAGACCGTCCAATGTAAAAGACATGCTCATGTCGCTTCCGTCAATCAAGATATAAACATATCTTTATGTGATACGCGGAGTTTTCGCAAGCCCCAAATTGCCGTTGCCCATCCTTGCGGCACAGTGAATCAACAAAAATCCGCCGGTGACGAGTGCCACCGGCGGTATTGAAAGCCCTGCGTGCTGAACCAAACAGGCTCGGCATCGTTTGCCTTTTCGGAAAAATCGGTTGGATTTTCCCTGACGAACTCTAGGCGACCCGCTGGCGCGCGAAATCCGCCCGTCCGGAGGAGATCGCAGCACGACCCGAGTTCTGGTGGCCTGTCTTGAAATTCGCCAGCAGTTCCGAGAGCTTGGCTGCTTCATCGGCAAGCCCTGCACCCGCAGCATTCATCTCTTCGACCATTGCGGCATTCTGTTGCGTGGCCTGATCCATATGGTTGACGGCGACATTGACTTCGCCAAGCCCCACCGATTGCTCTTGAGCGGCTGTCGCGATGGCATCCATATGTGCATTGATCTCCTCGACCACCTGCGCGATGGCACCCAGGCCCTCACCGGTATCGTGGACCAGCTTGACGCCCTCGGAAACCGCAACTTCCGAATTACCAATCAGCTGTTTGATTTCCTTGGCCGCATTGGCGGAACGCTGCGCAAGCTCGCGCACTTCCTGGGCAACGACAGCAAAGCCCTTGCCCGCTTCTCCAGCGCGCGCTGCCTCGACGCCCGCGTTGAGCGCCAGGAGATTGGTCTGGAACGCGATTTCATCGATCACGCCGATGATCTGAACAATCTGCCGAGACGCATTCTCGATCCGGCCCATCGCGGTCACCGCATTGCCGACCACGTTGCTGGACTTGTCGGCACGGCCGCGAGCATCCCGAACGAGATCACGGGCCTGGCCGGTTCGCAGCGATGTCGCCTTCACATTGGCGGTGATTTCTTCCAGAGCCGCGGCTGTCTGCTCCAGTGAGGCCGCCTGGGTTTCGGTCCGCTTGGAAAGATCGTTGGAGGCATCGGAAATTTCACCGCTGCCGTTGCGCACGCCAGTCGCGGATATGCCGACGGAAATCAGAACGGACCGCAGCTGGTTGACCGATGTATTGAAGTCATGCCTCAATGCCTCGAATTGCGGTGCAAACTGCTCCTGGATTTCGCAGAGCAAATCACCCGCCGCCAGCTGGCGCAGCCCTGCGGCCAGGGCACCGGTGGCGCGGGCGAGACGCTCATTTGCCTCCGCCTCGGCCTTGGCCTGCATTTCCTCGCGCTCTATTTCGGCACGACGGCGGTTTTCCTGGGCCGACCGTTCCAGTTCATCGTTGCGAAGTGCTGCCTGGCGGAACACCTCGACGGAGTGGGCGATGTCGCCGATCTCATCTTTCCGGTCAAGATAGGGAATAGCGCTAGCCTTGTCTCCCTCGGCCAGGCCGGTCATCCGGCCCGATATCCGGCGAATGGCATTCGAAAGAATCCGCAGGACCGAAATGCTGAACAGTGCGGTGACCAAAACCAGGATGCCGAGGGCCGTCACCATGAAATAGAGGGAGTTACGCGCGTCCGACAGCTGCGCATCGGCAAATGCGCCCAGATCTTGCGACGTGGATTTGATCAGGTTGGCAACGAAATCCCGTCGCTTGGCCATGATGGTGTTCCAGGTGTCGAGATCGCCTGTGGCGGGGGTATAGGTACGACCCACGGCCATCGCATCTACGGCGTTCTGGACAGGCGCGACATCGCTTCCTCGCCAGAACTGGTCGTACTGATCGTTCAATGGCTTGGGCAGGAATTGCTGCATCGGCTTCAAGTAGATCATGGCCTTATTGAAACCAGCATGGAAACGGGCCGACTCTTCTGGAGAAAGCGTGCCTTTTTGGGTATAAACCTGGCCGATCCGGTTGATGATCAGATAGGAATCGTTGACCTGCAACAAGGAATAATAGCCCTGGATGCCTTGTGACAGGAGGCGATCATCAACCAGATTGGCAGCACGGCCGGCCAATTCCATTCCCATGGCGGAAATAGGCTGGAGATATTTCAGGGGCATGATCGGGTCAACGCGATCGGCATCGACAGCGGACCGGAATTCGCCGATCTTGGCGAAAGAATCAACAAGCCGGTTCTTCAGGCCGTTCAGGATTGCATCGTCATAGCCAGCAGCGATGGCGTCGTCATAGGCGCTCACCACCTTCGCATAGGCCGCATCCGATGTTGCCCGCGCCTCGGTCCTGGCTGCCGGCGGCGCCGCGCCCTCCAGGGGCATGACCAACAACAGATTGCCCCCGGCCCGTGCCAGTTGCTCCAGAGTCACGGCCTTGGACGTTTTCGTATAGTTTTCCCAGGCCTCCCAACTCAGGATCGCACCCAGCACGATCGCCGCCAATAAAGGCACGATCCCAAGGCTCGTCAAAAGCACCTTAAACGGCAAAGCCGAAATAATTCGCATAAATACCCCCCAAAAATTACAGAATTTGCTGCACGGGGCAACAAACGCTCATATTGATTGTCAATTTGCGAGAAATTTGTTATTTTTCCGTAAGTAAATTACAACAAACGGAATCAACTTGGAGATGTTTTTTTCTTTATTAATCGCAGGGATAATAAGCTTTGCGTCATATAAATCGAAAAATGCCCTTGAAATTTTTCGAGCACAATTCTCTCAAGCGGCGGGCAAGGCATCGGGCCAGTCCTCACCTTGAACAAAAAAGCCCCCACCTGAGCGGTGCCGGCTTTTCTGGGTTGAAGAGGGGTTTAGAATTCTTCCCAGGCATCCTTTGAAACGGCAACGGCGGCGTTACCTCGGCTCTGAATTGCTACCGGTCGGCTGGCTCGCGTGAGGCTGGCTGGCTGCCGCTCCGTACGGGCCGGGGCCGCCGCAGCCGGTCGGGTGGAGCGCTGCACGCCACCTGTCGAGGCGAGAGACAAACCAGCCTTTTGCCCGCCCGTCTCGAAATTTGCCAACAGGTAGGCAAGCCTGGTTGCTTCACTGGCAAGGCCCGCCCCCGCCGCGCTCATTTCCTCTACCATGGCCGCGTTCTGTTGGGTGGCATGGTCCATGTGATTGACGGCGGTATTGACTTCGCTAAGACCGACCGACTGTTCCTGCGCCGCCGTCGCGATGGCATCCATATGCGCATTGATGGCCTGCACGAGTTCGGCGATTTCGCTCAGGCCCTTGCCGGTATCGTTCACAAGCCTAACGCCATCGCCGACTGCCACTTCCGAATTGGCAATCAGCGCCTTGATTTCCTTGGCCGCATTGGCGGAACGCTGCGCAAGCTCGCGTACTTCCTGGGCAACGACGGCAAAACCCTTACCGGCCTCCCCGGCGCGCGCTGCCTCGACGCCCGCGTTGAGCGCCAAGAGATTGGTCTGGAACGCGATCTCATCGATGACGCTGATGATCTGGGTAATCTTTGAGGAGGCCTCTTCGATACGCCCCATGGCAGTGACCGCATTGCCTACCACCGCCCCGGAGTGTTCGGCGCGCGTGCGCGTATTGCGCACCAGATCTCGCGCATCGCTCGTGCGTTGCGACGTTGCCCTGACATTAACGGTAATCTGCTCAAGTGCGGCGGCGGTTTGCTCCAGGGAGGCCGCCTGCTGTTCCGTCCGCTTTGACAGATTGTCGGACGCCTGGGAGATTTCCCCGCTGCCATTGCGCACCGCATGCGCGGCACTGCCGACGTCCAGCAAAGCTGTACGCAATTGCTCGACAGAGCGGTTGAAATCATGGCGAAGCGCTTCAAACCGTGGAGCGAATTCCTCGCGGATTTCACAGAGCATATCCCCTGACGCCAAGCGCTTCAACCCGGCTGCAAGCGAACCCGTCGCGCGGTTCAGACGCTCCTCGGCCTCCGCTTCCGCAACGCGCTGAACTTCAATGCGTTCAAGCTCACCACGGTGCCGCATCTCTTCGGTTTCAGATTCAAGCTGCTTGTTACGAATGGCCGCTTCCCGGAAAATCTCAACCGAGCGGGCCATGGCTCCCACTTCATCCTGACGGATGGTGAAGGGGATATTTTTCAGCGTATCGCCATCGGCAAGGGCTCGCATGGACTGTGTGAGAGTGCCGATGGGAGCAACAACGCGTCTCACGACAATCGCCATGCCTGCAATGGTCAGGAGGATTGAGCCAACCAGCAAGGCGCTATACAAGATGACCAAGGAGAATGCGGCGTTAGCCAACGAATTCGCTTTATCATTCACAACCTTCATGGCCGTAACCACGACATCGGCTATGCTGGCTTGCGCTTTGGAACTCGGAGACAACCATTGATCCAGCGTCAAATCAGCTGGTTCGCGAGCAACGACTTTTTTGTAGAGGGTATCGCGCATATCCGCGAATGAGCCACCAAAATAGACTGACTCAGCCTTGCTAAGCGCCTGTTTCAATTCTTCCGGCATCGTCGAATGATTGACGAGTGCGCGAACCTGAAGCCAGCCGGTGATGATTTTTGAATGCTGGTTCGCAACCTCAAGAACATCAGGCATAGCGAGAGGCGTCTGTAGAGCGATAGCCTTGTTGAGCAGGATGTTTTCCGCTCCGGCCGCTGAGCGGGTTACCCATGCATTGGTCCTGACCTGCAAAAGATCTGTCAGGCTGTTATCCAGCGAACGAATGGTGGATTCGGTAAAAACCGAGCTTTTTTCGAGATCATCAAGCACGCTATCGCCATACGAAAGCTGCTTTGCATTCAGCTCCTTATTGCGGCTTTCCAGAGGAAGGGAAAACTGCGCGTCAAGCGGTTGGCGCATCGAGACGATCGTGTCGTAATGTCCTTTGATCTTGTTCAACATCGCCGCAAATTCTGGCGTACCGACAACGGTGACCGCTGCGGTAAAATCCTTCATCGCCGCGTCGACCTTCTGGCGATCGACAGGAACATCCTTCGCAGTCGTTCCAGCCTTTTCCGGGCTTGTCATAAAGACGGTGTTGGTATGGCCGCGTTCCAGGCGGTAATTCAACAGAAAATCAAACAGCGCCTTATTGACCGCCGTCAGTTTTGCGACATCGCGGAACACACCGAACTGGTTGTAAGCGACATAGAGCGATCGCGACACCATGGCGCCCAAGGCAATGCTGATAATAAGAAAAACTGAAACCAGAACGTTCCGTATAGAAAACATAATTCCCCCCAAAGGCACTAAACCCCTGGATGAATTTCATCACGTAAACAACTAATATACTGTTAAAATTACGATATCCGAGAAACAGCCCTGAGATGAAAAAACCATCTCAGGGTTGCCAATAATCACAATTACCGGGTCAGGCGCTTGTAGCTGACGCGCTTCGGGTTGACGCTTTCGGCACCCAACCGGCGGATCTTGTCCTTTTCGTAGTCCTCGAAATTGCCTTCGAACCATTCCACGTGGCTATCGCCTTCGAAGGCGAGAATGTGGGTGGCCAGACGGTCGAGGAACATGCGGTCATGCGAAATGATGATCGCGCAGCCGGCAAAGCTTTCCAGCGCATTTTCCAGCGCGCCGAGCGTTTCGGTATCGAGGTCGTTGGTCGGTTCGTCGAGCAGCAGAACATTGCCGCCAGCCTTCAGCATCTTGGCCAGATGCACGCGGTTGCGCTGACCACCGGAGAGATTGCCGACCTTCTGTTGCTGGTCGCCGCCCTTGAAGTTGAAGGCGCCGCAATAGGCGCGGGAGTTCATGTCGAACTTGCCGAGCTTGATGATTTCGGCGCCACCGGAAATTTCTTCCCAGACCGTTTTGTCAGCAGCCAACGTATCGCGGCTCTGGTCGACATAACCGAGCTGCACGCTGTCGCCGACTTTGACCGAGCCTGAATCCGGCGTTTCCTGGCCGGTGATCATCCGAAACAGCGTCGTCTTACCGGCACCGTTCGGGCCGATCACGCCGACAATACCGCCCGGCGGCAGTTTCAGGCTCAGATTGTCGATCAGCAGACGGTCGCCGTAGGATTTGGAAATCCCGTCCAGCTCGATGACCACCTGGCCCAGTCGCTCGCTAACGGGAATGATGATCTGCGCATCGCCGGGACGCTGCTTTTCAGCTGCTTCCACCAGTTGCTCATAGGACTTGATACGGGCCTTGGACTTGGCCTGACGGGCCTTGGGGCTGGATGCGATCCATTCCTGCTCGCGCGACAGCGCCTTCTGGCGCGACGCATCTTCGCGGCTTTCCTGCATCAGGCGCTTGGCCTTGGCTTGCAGATAGGCCGAGTAATTGCCTTCGTAAGGAATGCCACGGCCACGGTCGAGTTCGAGAATCCAGCCGGTGACATTGTCGAGGAAGTAGCGATCGTGGGTAATCATCAGCACGGAGCCGGGATATTCCCGCAGATGGTTTTCCAGCCAGCCGATGGTTTCAGCGTCCAGATGGTTGGTTGGTTCGTCGAGCAGCAGCAGGTCGGGCTTTGACAGCAGCAGCTTGCACAGCGCCACGCGACGGCGCTCACCACCGGAAAGGCTGGTTACATCGCTGTCGCCCGGAGGGCAACGCAGCGCATCCATGGCCATTTCGACCTGATTTTCCAGATCCCAGAGGTTCTGGCTGTCGATAATATCTTGAAGCTTTGCGCCCTCGTCAGCCGTCTCGTCCGAGTAATTCATCATCAACTCGTTGTAACGGTCGAGGACGGCGGTCTTGGAAGCAACGCCTTCCATGACGTTTTCGAACACGGTCTTATCCGGGTTCAGCTTCGGTTCCTGCTCCAGATAGCCCATAGTCGCGCCTTCGGCGAGCCAGGCTTCACCGGTATATTCCTTGTCGAGGCCGGCGATAATGCGCAGCACCGTCGATTTACCGGCACCGTTCGGGCCGAGAATACCGATCTTGGCATCGGGATAGAAGGACAGGTTGACGTTCTCAAGGATCTTCTTGGCGCCATAGGACTTGTTAAGCCCGGACATGTGGTAGATGAACTGACGTGCCATCGGTAAAATGCTCCGCACGGGTAAATGGAATTGCCCGCTATGTAGGCGAAACCGCAAGCCGGGGCAATGCCGCCCGCGCAATTCCTTCAGGTCTTGCCCTGTTTACGGGAGAGGATGCGGGCGCAATATTGGGTCTTAAAGCAGGCTCATTGCAGCCCAACCGGATCGACAATACCTTGATTGCAATCAAACTTGGTTGAGCCTGCCGCCTGGATGCGCTCCTGTAGCGGCGTCCCGGCATCGCCATCGCCAAGTCCTATGGTCAATTCCGTCACAATCCGTCTGTTACCGTCTTGTTCACAGCTCATTTTCACCCGCCGCCCAGCGCCCGGACCAAAGCTGGCATCAAACGATGTCTGCACATCTTCCTGGGTGACCGTCTTGCCCACATTGGCGGCAAACAGACCGTTGACCGCCGAACCGTTCAGGGTCTCGATCAGCGCGATCGCCTCGGCAAAATAGTCTTGTTGATTAAGACCGGTGCAGGTGCCATGCTTGATCCATTCATGCCGTTCCAATGATGACTGCGTGCCGGGCATGACCCGGTCCAGCGCCTGACGAGTGGAGGCAGACAGTGTCACTTCCGGCAGATCGGTCCAGCGGCTTTTCTTGTCGGCTTCGATATCGGCCTGATCAACACCGCAATAGTTCTGGCGCATCGGCCAAAGACCATGCAGGGTAAAATGGCTGGCATCATAGCGGTCCGCCGTCTGGCTCTTGCATTCCGGCTTGTCCGGCTTGGTCTCGCAAAAACCCGGCTGCCAACTGACGGCCAGAATGCTGGTCGTCCTGCCTTTTTCCGCTGCGAAAGACGGATGACCGGCCAAAAAGACCGCCGCAGCCAGACCCAGATAGTGAAAATGCTTCATGATGTTCTCTCCACCGAATCGCTTCAGGTCTTCATGGAACGGTTGAAACAGGCTTGCAACCTTGAATAAAGGCATGAACCTGCCTTTCAGCAATTGCACTTGGCAGCAAAATCACGTCATTTTTCGGGGCGGGCCGGTTTTCGGGGCAGAACGAGTTGAGACTCGCGATATACCATTCGCGTTCGGCACTATCGGGAGGACAGCATGTTTGACGAAACGCTTTACCTGGAAAGGCCGGATGGTGCCCGGATCGCCTACCACTACCATCAGGCAACGGATGGGCAGGCCATTCTGCTCGTCAATCACGGGCTGATCGAACATTCGCGTCGCTATCGCCGCTTTGCCGCCTTCATGGCCGCTTCGGGCTTTCACGTTTACGCCCATGACCACCGTGGCCATGGAGAAACCCAAGCCCCGAATGCGCCGCTTGGCCGCTTTGCGCGAAAGGATGGGGTGTCACTGGTGATCGAAGATACCAAGGCAATCCGCGATCTTGCCATTGCCAATCATCCCGGCCTGCCAGTTCTGCTGTTCGGTCATTCCATGGGCGGGCTGATCGCTTTGCGCACTGCCACGGAGTTCCCGGAAAGCTTTCAGGCGCTGGCGGTGTGGAATTCCAATTTCAACAACAGCATCGAGACCCGGTTCGCCCGGCTGGTTCTGAAGATCGAGCGGGCCTTGAAAGGCTCTGACGTGCCAAGCCTGCTGATGGCCAAGGCGACCTTCGAGGCCTGGGGCAAGTCCGTACCCGGCAGGCGCACTCTGTTCGATTGGCTGAGCCGCGATGACGCGGAAGTCGATCTCTATGCCAATGATCCGCTCTGCCGGTTTCAGGCCAGCAATTCCCTATGGATGGACGTGCTTGACCTGACGGCGCAGACCGCCACCCTGCCCCGCCTTGCCCGGCTGCGGACCGACCTGCCCATTCATCTGGTCGGTGGCGGGCAGGACCCGGCCACCAAAGGCGGCGAGGCCACCCGCGCGTTGGATCATCGCCTGCGGCAATCCGGTCTGACCGATGTCACGCTGACCCTTTATCCCGCCATGCGGCATGAAACGCTGAACGAAATTGGTCGTGACGAGGCCATGGCGGCGTTTCGGGATTGGGCACGAAAGGCACTGGGCCTAACGGCAGTTCATTCCGGTTTGGAATGACCCTATAACAGAAAGTCACGTGCCGTCCGGCATGATGGACGGTATAGACAGACGATCAAAAGCGAGACAATTCCGCATGTCCACTCCACCGCGTGCCACGTCAGGCACATCCAGCCAAACGCCGTTGTTTTCCGGCGTCACGTTCGGACTTGGCATGATGGTGCTGTCGGTACTGGTCACGCCGCTGGTGGATGTGTTTTCCAAGCTGGCAACGCAAACCATGCCTGCTGCCGAAATCAGCCTTGCCCGGTTTTTCTTTCAGATCCTTTTCATGCTTCCCGTGCTGATGATACGCCGCACCTGGCCGAAACTGTCCTGGTCCAACACCCGCCTGCACATGATCCGTGGCGGGGTGCTGTGCCTGTCGATGCTGACCTTCGTGACCGCGCTGCGCACCATGGAAGTGGCCGATGCCGTGGCAATCTTTTTCGTCGAGCCGATCATCCTGACGATCTTGAGCGGCATTATCCTCAAGGAAAAAATCGGCTGGCGCCGCTACCTCGCCTGTGGCACCGGATTTATCGGCGCCATGCTGGTGGTGCAGCCCAGCTTCCAGGAAGTCGGAGCTGTCGCCTTCCTGCCGATCATCACCGCCTTTTGCATCGCCATTTTTGCAATTTTGACGCGGCTTTTGTCGCGTCATCAGGACCCCTTCGTCATGCAGGTGGAAACCGGCTGCTGGGCCATGGTGTTTTGCACCATCATGATCGCCATAGGCCAGACGATGGACCTCGCCATGTTCGATCTGGTCCAGCCGGACCTGACCGGCACCATCTGGCTTGTCTGCACCGGGGCCACTGCCGCCGTCGGCGGTGTGCTGGGTGTGTTTGCCTATCGCGCAGCACCACCCTCAATGCTGGCCCCGCTGCAATATCTGGAAATCGTCACCGCCACCCTGTTTGGCTGGCTGGTCTTCCATGACCTGCCGGATGCGCTGAAATGGCTGGGCATCGCCATCATCATCGGCTCCGGCCTCACCATCATCTGGCGGGAGCGCAAACACGCATCCCGGCCTATTTCCGACAGCAGCGGGCCGCCACAACCTTAAATTCGGCCAAACCACATCCAAGGATTACGCGATGAAAAGAACCGGCGGACAATTGATCGTTGAAGCCCTGAAGGCCAATGGCGTGAAGCGCGTTGCCTGCGTGCCGGGCGAAAGCTATCTGGCGGTGCTGGACGCGCTGGTCGATAGCCAGATTGAAACCGTCGTCTGCCGTCAGGAAGGCGGGGCGGCGATGATGGCCGATTGCTGGGGCCGGCTGACCGGCGAGCCCGGCATTTGCATGGTAACGCGCGGTCCCGGCGCCACCAATGCCTCGGCGGGCCTGCATATCGCCCGGCAGGATTCGGTGCCGATGATCCTGTTTATCGGACAGGTTGCCCGCGACATGCGCGAACGCGAGGCGTTTCAGGAAGTCGAATACCGCCGCGCCTTTACTGAATTTGCCAAATGGGTCGGCGAGATCGATGATGTCGCCCGTATCCCGGAATTTATCAGCCGCGCCTTTGCGGTCGCCACTTCGGGCCGTCCCGGCCCTGTGGTGCTGACCCTGCCGGAAGATGTGCTGGTGGAAGAGGCGGACGCGCCAGAAGCCCGCCCCTATATGCCGGTGGACGCGCATCCCGGCCCTAGCCAGATTGCCGCGCTTGGCGCGATGCTGGAAAAGGCGGAGCGCCCGCTGGTCATTCTCGGAGGCACCCGCTGGGACGAGGCCTCAGTGAAGGCGTTTGAAGATTTTGCCGCGCAGTGGAAACTGCCGGTCGGCTGCTCCTTCCGCCGCCAGATGCTGTTTGACCATCTGCATCCCAATTACGCAGGCGATGTCGGCATCGGCATCAATCCAGCCCTTGCTAAAGAGGTAAAGGAGGCCGATCTGATCCTGTTGCTGGGCGGTCGTTTCTCTGAAATGCCGTCATCGTCCTACACGCTGATGGACATCCCCTACCCCAAGCAAAAGCTGGTGCATGTCTATCCCGACCCGTCAGAGCTTGGCCGCGTCTATCGTCCGGATCTCGCCATCTGCGCCAGCCCCAAGGATTTTGTCGCGGCTTTGGCAAGCCTCAAAGCGCCAGCCTCGCCCAATTGGGCCGAGCGGACAAAAGCCATGCATGCCGCCTATCTGACCTGGTCCACGCCGCCTAAGACCGGACCCGGTGCCGTGCAGATGGGGCCGATCATGGAGTGGATCGAAGCCAATACCGCCAAAGATGCCGTCTTCACCAATGGCGCGGGCAATTACGCCACATGGCTGCACCGCTTCCATCGTTTTCAGGGCTACAACACCCAGGCAGCCCCCACCTCCGGCTCCATGGGCTACGGCCTGCCCGCTGCCGTGGCCGCCAAGGCGCAGTTTCCCGAACGTGAAGTCATCTGCTTTGCCGGAGACGGCTGCTTCATGATGCACGGCCAGGAATTCATCACTGCCGTGCGGTATAACCTTCCGATTATCGTTTTGCTGATCAACAACAGCACCTATGGCACGATCCGCATGCATCAGGAGCGCGAATACCCGGGCCGCGTCAGCGCCACTGATCTGGTGAACCCGGATTTCAAGGCCTTTGCGCAGGCCTATGGCGGACATGGAGAGCTGGTGGAAAAGACTGAGGATTTCGCGGCGGCGTTTAAGCGGGCACGCGCTTCTGGCAAACCGTCGATCATCGAAATCAAGCTGGATGCAGAAGCAATTACGCCGACCCGCACGCTGACACAGATCAGGGAGAAGAGCTGAGGACGGAAGCGGCCACCGGGAACACAAGCAGACACCACTTCAGCTACTGCTGGTGTTCCCGTGGCCGTTTGAGAACAAGAACCAAACCGAGTAGCGCGGATAGCGAAAAGCTGATGATAAACGCAATATAGAACAAATATCCGTTTTCATAATGTAAGCCCACATCCCTACCGCAGGCGACATCCTGCGTAAGGATATTGGAAAGCGAGCTGAAAAAATAATCTAAAATGAGGTTGGCTCCGCCGTGCAAAATCGACCCCGTTACAAAGTCGAATAAAAAATAATACAGAAGAGCCATTAGAAAACATAGATCAGGTATCAAAAGCCATTTTTCATATTTTAAAACAGCAGAAACAAATGAGGTCAGAAGATACAACAAAACCCCATAAAATAAGAAGGATTTTTCCTGAAACCAGGAGATATCCGTGGTTAGATGACAAGTCGCGTAATAACCTTGTGGGTAGTAAACAGACAGTACGAACGCACACAGCGCAAAAAATCTAAGAAGTAAGTTAACCCTGGAATTCAGTAAGGAAGCCATAATATTATCCGCCGATAAAATCAGTTAGGCATGAAATCCCCTCACCGCAAGGAAAAGCACTTCAACGCCGAATTAGACATCTCCAAAAGGGCTAATCCAAACAAGTAGGTGATCAATGCTTTTCATGTCGCCGATCGGATAGGAATACAATTAAACCCAGAATCGTCGATAAAAAGAAACTGCTAACGGCAAGAACATAGAAGAGATAGCCCCACTGATAATGGAATACGACGTCGGCATTGCATGGGCCTCTGCCCGTCAGCGAATCCTCTATATTTCCAAATATTTCAGATAAAACTCCATGCACCAAAGGCATGAGTATTTCGATTACAACAACATGTTTAACAATAAAAACACAGAAAATAACATCGGTAATTAAAAATAAATATCCTTTATTAAAATATTCGGCCATCAAAGAGGAAAAAAGATAAAAAATCAAAAAATAAAAATAAATTGAATAAACTGATAAAATTGTAAACGGGCTTTCTGATTCACACCTGGAATAATATCCGTAAGGAATAAGTGCACACAAGGTTGAAGATACAAAAGTCCCTATCTTCAGAAAAAAAAGGGTTTTAGGATCAATAAAAACTGACAACTGCATCTCCTTTTGCAACAAAGGCATGATGGAGTGCTACGATTTAAGAAGGACACTTTTGCCTCGTGTAGAAGCAGAAGTGTCCATCTAAAGACTTTATGGCATTACCGAGAGCCCCTAAGCGGCTTGTAAAAGCCCCTTAAATCGCAGCCGTCACGATGAACTCGACCTTGTAATCCGGGGTTGCCAAAGCAGCTTCGCTGGTGGCGCGGGCTGGTGGGTTGGCGGGGTCGATCCAGGCTTCCCAGACAGCGTTCATTTCAGCGAAAGTCGACATGTCGGAGAGGTAGATGATGGTTTGCAGGATCTTCGACTTGTCGGAACCGGCAGCGGCCAGCAGGCGATCCACTTCGGCCAGCGCCGACTTGGACTGTTCGGTGACACCAGTGCCTTCGCCGACCTGGCCAGCCAGATAGACGGTATTGCCGTGGACGACAGCACCGCTCATACGCTTGCCGGGCTCGATACGCTTGATGGACATGGAATATCTCCTTGAGGTTGTGAAACACGAAAACACTGCGGAACTTGCCGCAGCGTGGGTAAGTTTTTTTGACCGCTTAACGCTGGCGCAAGCTGTGTTCGTAGGTTGCCGTGGAGCGGGCACCCGAACGACAATAGCCGAGCATCGGGCGCTCCAGATCATCAAGCGCGTCGACCATGGCGGCGACGGCATCCGGCGTGACCCCCATCGGGCCAACGGGGATATGGCGGATAGTAAGCCCAAGTTCCTCGGCCCGGGCAGCAATGGCGGCAAAATCCGGCTGGCCGGGCTCTTCGCCATCCGGACGATGGCAAACGATGGATTTGAAACCCAGCGCCTTGATATCATCCAGATCATCCAGACTGATCTGACCGCTGACGGAATATTCCTCGTTGATCGGCCTGATATTCATCGTCGCATCCTTTTCAAAACCGGCTTAATCGAAACCGGCCAAACATTTACGATGTGGATACCGGGGCGTCAACGCTGCAAGCGGATTCCAGACGCGCCAGTTCTTATACGAAGAAGAAATCCAGCCCGAATTCACGGCTCTCACCGGGCGCCAGCAGATCGAGTTCGCCGCACTTGGCGAGATCTTCCCGTCCGACCCAGCGATGCGAGACCGGCTCGATGCCCACGACATTGGCCGGAGCCTGCTGGTTGCGCCAGATTTGCAGGAAGGGCAGGCTTGCCGTGTCAAAACGCACCACCAACGTCAGCCCGCCAACCGAGGCAATTGGGCCGAGCCGAAACTCTGCCCAGCCATCCGCTCCCGCCGTGTCGCCGTTGGCGGCAACGCAGAACACTCCGCCCGGCTCTACGCCGAAACGCCAACCGAAACCGCCTTCGTCCAGCATTGCCCCTTCCAACCGCACTGCATCGTCGAACAGTTTAGCGGCGACATTCATGTGATACATCAACATGGTGGGAAACGGCGCATGGCCGCTATTGGTGATCCGGTCGCGCAGCGCGACAACACCGGTTTCACCGTCGATCCGCCAATGGCGCTCCAGAAGCGACTGGCCGCCATCGGCATGGCGCACCGGAATTTCAGCCCGGCACTCACTGTCGCTCTGATGAAGGATCGTTGCCGGATGTGATGAAAACGAACCATGCAGCGGATAGCGACGACCGCTGCCATCGCCAATCGGTTCCGGGTGACGAATATGGTCCGGGCCGCAGGTGAAAAGAAAGCCTTCCAGGGAATGGTCAATGCGCGGATCGCCATCATCGGGGATGGCCCGATGCGGCGACAGATCGACCCCATCGATGATCAATGTGCGAATATCCAGAACCGATGTCGGGTCCAGCTCAACGATTGGTCCCTTGGTTGCCTGTAGCTTCATGATTCGTCTCCTCCTACAATCCGCTCAGCATTACCGCGCTGATAGCGGCGTATGCCATGTCCTAAACCGTGTAAAAACGCAGTAGCCTATGATTTTCCCGTGTAAAACTCTGTTAATTTTGATGGACTGATGTATTCACGTGGTTCGTCCTACCATGCGTTAGCACGTTGTTTATGCAACGATTTCTCCAAGCTTGGCTGGGGCGTCCATCTGGAGCGATGCGCACGGGTTTAACAGTTTCTTCACTTCGTTTTCATTTTTCCATATTAGCGTCAAAATTACGGTGTTTCAGCGCATGATAAGCAATTGTCCATGCTTTGGCGCGAGCGCCTCGATTTCCCCTGAACCGGATAGGGTTTGGGGCGTTATGCAAGAAACCAACCGGAAAGATCACCCGTGCAGCCGCTTTGGAAAACTGGTCTCATCGTCGTCGCGCTTCTCTCAACCGTGTCGCAGCCCGCGCTGGCGCGCAGCCCCTATACGGGGCAGAACGCGAATACCGTGCTGATTACGCCCTCGGGAGAAGTTCTGGATTTCGTACCCGAACAAGGCTCGGTGATGATCAGCCGCGACCGCATGGGCCGCACGGTTTTGATTGACCGCTCCGGCAATCTGATCGCCACGGAAATGCCTGCCGACATGGTGTATGGCCGTGCCGACCGTAACCGCTATCCCAATGATTATTATCCGCCAGCTCCTTCTGGCGGCGGCTATGACGACGAGGACATGGCGACCGGCGGCATTCCCGGGGACCAACCCGTTGAGCGCCAATCCCTCGATCAAGGCTACCCACAAAACGTCAACCACGATCCTTCGGTGAGCGACGATGCCTTGGCGCGGCCGGCCTCTCCTTCGACCGCAGCACCGTCGACGCTTGGCAGCAGCGGCAAGGCCAAGCCGGAAATCACCGCGCTTCAGGTCTTTCTTGCCCGCGAAGGATTTTCCCCAGGCGCTATCGACGGCCATATGGGCATGAACGTTCAAAAGGCTCTGGAAGCCTGGCAGCAGAAGACCGGCGAAACGCTGAACCCTAACGACACTGACGCCATCATGGAGCGGCTGCGGATGAATGGCGGCCTGCCCTTCACCAGCTATACGCTGACCGCTGCCGACGCTGCAGGTCCCTATGTGGCTGAAATCCCCGAGGATTACAGCCAGAAGGCTGCGATGCCGTCGCTTGGCTATACATCCACGACGGAAATGCTGGCTGAGAAATTCCATATGGATGAGGGCTATCTGAAGGCACTCAATCCCGGTGTCGATTTCACTGTTCCCGGCAGCACGGTCAAAGTGGTCAGCATCGGCCAGCCCCATAGTGGACGGGTTGCCCGCATCGTTGCCGACAAGGGCCGCAAACAGGTTCTGGCTTACGGCGAGGATGGTCAGTTGATCACCGCCTATCCGGCCAGCATCGGCTCCAATGACACGCCATCGCCATCCGGCACCGTGCAGGTGCAGCGCGTCGCCTTCGATCCCGGCTATACCTATAATCCGAAAGTCAATTTCCAGCAGGGCGCCAATGACAAGGTGCTGAATATTCCGCCAGGCCCGAATGGTCCTGTTGGTACCGTCTGGATTGCCTTGTCCAAGCCCACCTACGGCATCCACGGCACGCCGGAGCCTTCGAAGATCGGTCGCACCCAGAGCCATGGCTGTATCCGCCTGACCAATTGGGATGCAACGGAACTCGCCAAGATGGTGCAGCCGGGCGTCACTGTGGAATTCGTGGACTGAGTGCAGGAAGTTTTACGCAACAGATAACGCCCCGCCGACGGTTGTCGTAGCGGGGCGTTTTTATGTGGCTTCTATCAGTTATAAGTCTCAGGCGGCATCGCCGATCAGCCGCAAAAGGCGCGGGCGCAGGCTGCGCACCACTTTTACCGGAAGCAGATGCACGACTTCAGCAGCAAAGGCGCGTGAATTGTCCTGCGCCTTATCCAGATTGCTGACCTTGGCCGGGTCCATCGAATAGACAGTACCACCGGTCTCGAAAATATCGCGGAAGGCGTTGCGCTCGGCAATCGGAGTATTGATAACATTCACCCCACGCGCCGCCAACAGGCCCTTTATGGCGAGAAGTGCCCGTGTCGTCACCATCGAGGCAACCCGTGTCAGAACCACCGAATGCGGGATGACAAGATTACCGGCGATCCGCATCTGTTCGATCAGGTCGAGGATCTGGGCGGCTCCCTTGGCGTCCATGGCACAACCCTGAACAGGGATCATCACATGGTCGGAAAGTCCGATCGCCATGGTGACGATGGCGTCCCGCGCACCGGCCAGATCGATGATAACGTAATCGGCAGTTTTGCGGCCTTCCCGGATATGGCCCTGCAGCGACCCAACGCTTACTTCGGAAATGACTTCGATATTGTGCTGCAAACCCGCGGCTTCCGACCATTGGGTAATCCAGCGTTGCGGATCGGCATCGAGAATACAGATCCGGTAGCCCTGATGAGCAAGTTCTGTGGCAAGCAATAGAGCTGCGGTGGTTTTACCTGCGCCGCCCTTGGCATTGGCAAATGAGATGACTGGCATTGGTGTCCTCGATGCTATGATTGAGCCACTCATCGCTCTAACAGGCACCCGGCTATTCATGGCGCCCGGTTAATACATCCTTGCTAAAAATGGTTAATAAATAGCAAATGACATATATCAGTTCTTGTGAATGAAATTCTAGGTTACCTTGCTTGCCGTAAGCTGGAGCCAGATTTTCAAAAACATTCCGCCAGCAATGCGGTGGTATTTTCCAAAGTCATCTTGACAGGATTGCTCGCGGCACTTGCATCGCGGATCGCCATGGCAGCCAGATCGTCCAGCCGGTCACCCGGCACGCCAAGCTCGCTCAGATTATGAGGAATGGCGAGATCCTCACGAAACACCATCAGAAAATCATGGAAACCATCGAAGCCGCCCTGGATTTCCAGGTAGCCCGCCAGTTTCTCGATCTTGCGCTCTATGGCCTTGCGGTTGAAAGACACCACCATCGGCATCAACACCGCATTGGTTGTGCCATGATGGGTATTATAGACCGCGCCGATCGGGTGCGACAGCGCGTGAATGGCCCCCAGCCCCTTTTGCAGGGCAATCGACCCCATGACCGCCGCCGACATCATGTTGAGCCGGGCTTCCAGATCCACCGGATCACGATAGGCTTTGGGCAGAAATTCCTTGACCAACCGCATCCCCTCGATAGCAATACCCTGGCCGAGCGGATGGTAGACCGGCGAACAATAGGCTTCCAGGCAATGGGCGAAGGCATCCATGCCGGTGCCAGCGGTGATGGACTTCGGCATGCCGACTGTCAGTTCCGGGTCGCAAATGACAATTGCCGGAAGCATTTTCGGATGAAAGATCGCGGTCTTGACGTGGGTGACTGTATTGGTGATTACGCAGGTACGCCCCACTTCGGCACCGGTTCCCGCGGTGGTCGGCACGGTCACCACCGGCAGGATTGCCGCCTCGTTGGCATCACGCCAGCCCTCAGTGCCAGCAGCGAAATCCCAGACCGGGCGGGTCTGCCCCGCCATGAACGCCACGCATTTGCCAAGATCAATGCCGGAGCCTCCGCCAAAGGCAACGACACCGTCATGACCGCCTTGCCGGAAGGCCGCAAGCCCGGCTTCCAGATTAAGCTCCGTCGGGTTGGGATCGACATCGGCAAACAGCGCATGCTCAAGCCCTGCGTCACTCAACGTTTCCTGCGCCACCCTGGTAATCGCCAGCGCTGCCAGCCCACGGTCAGTGACCAGCAAAGGATTGCGCATGCCCAAGGATTTGCAGGCCTCACCCAGCTCTTCTATCCGACCGCGCCCGACCCTGATGTCGGTCGGATAACTCCAATTCGCAAAGATTTTCATGATCGCATCACTCCTTCCACCGGAGGATCGAAGAGGGGATCGGAAAAGGCAAAAAGGATTAGCGCGGGTCATGCCGCTGCTTGCGTCTGACCAGTGCAAACCTCAGAGAATTTGAACCTCCCGAATGCGGGCTTTCCTCCTCACCCACAACGGCCATGGTAGGGTATCTAATATAAATAACTACTAATCAAAAAGGGAAAATCGGTGGCTTCGCCACCACAATTTCAAATTTCAAAAGAAAACAATCTCACGCTTTCATTTAGATAAACAGAGGCCGCCGATCCGGGCGACCCCTCTTCGTATCAGGTCAGGCTATTCAGGCTTGGCCGACAGCTTTTTCCGCAGCGGCAATTTCCGCCTGCCGCTTTGCCACTTCATCGCCAATCGGCGGGCCTTTGAAGCGACGCTGCTCGAACAGAACCCAGATCAGCGCCGTCAGCGCCAGAAAACCGACAGTGATATACAGCGCCCACTGGTTGGGCGGCTGCACCCCGATGATAAAGATGGCAACCATGGCCAGGATGACCAGCAGACCGACAAACCGGTAAGCGCCGATCCCCATATTCCACGGTCCCATTTTCGGCCATTTCGCCGTACCGATCACCTTCATACCGAGCACGATCGGAATGGCGAAGGACAGGAACAGGAAAATCACCGTGCAGGACACGACAATCGTATAGGCCGAGGCCCCAGCAATGGTGACAAGCGAGGCACCCCAGACAAACAGCACCGACAGCACAGCCCCGACCCAGATGGCTGTCGCCGGGGTGCGGAACCTTGGGCTGACGCTGGAAAGCGCCTTGGAGGCAGGCAGGCCGCCATCACGCGAAAAGGCATAGATCATCCGCGACACCGAGGTGACGGTTGCCAGACCGCAAATGAACTGCGCGATGAAAATCGCCAGATACAGGATATTGGCGACAACCGGGTGGGTGACGCTGTTCAACGTCCAGAAGAACACGTTCCAGCCCTGGGCTGCGGCTTCATTCATATCGGGAATAGCCAGGAGAAAGGCCAGCAACATGATGTAGCCGAACAGCGATGCCCAGAAGACCGAGGAAATAATCCCCTTCGGCACCGATTCCGAAGCCTTGATAGTTTCCTCAGACGTGTGGGCCGAAGCATCATAGCCGGTGATCGTATAGATCGGCAAAAGCAGGCTGAGGGCAAAAATATACCAGACACTGCCGGTCTGCGGCCAGACTGGCGCATCGCCAGCCGGCGTGCCGGAATAATTGGTGAAGGTCCAGATGCGAGAGAAATCCCAGGTTTTCACGCCGATCAGGCAGACGATTGTCAAGGCGATGGCGGTGATTAAGATCAGATAACCTGAGAGATCGGTCAGCTTGGCGGTGAGCTTGATGCCGAGATGGTTGATCAGCGCCTGCGCCGCTGTGATCGCCGCCACGAACAGGATCTGATTGGCAAAGCCGCCTGCCGTCGTCGTATCGACATTGATGCCGAACCAGCCGGCAATCGATCCGGCGAAAAAGCCCCAGGTGCCGACATTGATGGCACCGAGCACAGTGACCAGACCGATCAGGTTAAACCAGGCCGTCACCCAGCCGGTGAACCGGTTGCCGAGGATCGAACCCCAATGGTAAAGCCCGCCCGCCGTGGGATAGGCCGAGGCAATCTGTGCCATGCCGAGCGCGAAAACGCCGGAAATCAGGCAGCCCAACGGCCAGCCGATGCCGATGGCCGCCCCACCGGCCCCGGATGTCGCCTGGGCCAGCGAATTGATGCCGCCGGACAGAATGCAAATGATCGAGAAGGAAATCGCAAAGTTCGAAAACGAACTCATGCGCCGCTCCAGCTCCTGCGCATAGCCCATGGAATGGAGGATATGCAGGTCTTCCTGCTTATCGACGTCGCTATAACCGGTCATGATGACCCCCAGTTAAGCCGAGGCAAAACACCTCGGCAGCCTCTGCCTTTCGGTTTGCCGGTTGTTACCGTTGCAAGCCGCACGCAGTCTTCGCTGCTCCCTTTGGATCTTGTTATCTTGAGCCGGACCGGCATGGCCGAATGGCTTGGAGACCCGTCACGATCCTGTGATGCAGGCCCCTGTTTTTAGTCTTTGCCTAAAATCAATTGCAGTCGAGAAAAAAATCAATCTCCAGCTTTTCAAATGCCAATGCAATTCACATGCCTGTTCGCGTCATTCCCCAGCCTGCAACCGTCGTAACAACAGGGAATGCTGGAAAAGCGCTTCATGAAACCCCGCTATTTGCACAGGCACAGAGGCGCGAATGACAACGAGTACCCCACGGGCCTGCCTGCACAACAAAGCCAAAGGACTGAATCTTCGAGACAAAGAACTTATTTTCTTTTTTAAATCAAGGAACTAAGCGCCAGTTTCCCGATGTTGCCTTAGGCTGAACAGGGAAAAGTCATTTTTTCCAGTTGGGGCAGATTGACTCGATGACCCTCTGTCGTCTTATCTTTGCGCAATAAACCGGCAAAGACCGGAGGGGAACAATCGACGCTTGCAGATACCTGTCATCTCAGCAGCAGCGCGCGCAAAATCCAGGGTCATGGCTTTTACCTGCTCGGCCGGGTCATCCGTGCTATCAGCGATACCGCAGATTGTCTCCAAGAATACCGTTGCAGAAATACTTGAAGATATGCCCGTTATAGCAGTGCTCACCCACCCTATCCGTCACATAACTATCATCTGCGCCCCCTATGCAGTCGCTCGGCTTACCGCAGACAATTTTGCAGATCGAAGATTTGCAGATCCACAAGGAGGACACCCGTGAACATCCGTTTGCACCGCATTCTTTCCCTCTCGACCGCCATGGTCGTCGCATCGGCCGCCTATGCGAGCGCCGAGCCAAGCGCCGAGCTGATCGCAGCTGCCAAAAAAGAAGGCATGCTGACCACCATCGCCCTGCCCCATGACTGGTGCGGCTATGGCGATGTGATCGCTGGTTTCAAGAAAAAATACCCTGAGATCAAGGTCAACGAACTGAACCCGAATGCAGGTTCCGGCGACGAAATCGAAGCGATCAAGGCCAATAAGGGCAATACCGGCCCGCAGGCTCCCGATGTTATCGACGTCGGCCTGTCCTTCGGTCCTGCTGCCAAGAAAGACGGTCTCGTTCAGCCTTACAAGGTCTCCACCTGGGATTCGATCCCGGCTTCGGCCAAGGATGCCGACGGCTATTGGTATGGCGATTATTACGGCGTTCTGGCCATCGGTGTGAACAAGGATATCGTCAAGGATGTGCCGAAGAGCTTTGCCGACTTGACCGCTTCCAAATATGCCAATTCCGTTGCCATGCCTGGCGATCCACGCACCGGCAATAGCTCGATGATGACGGTATATGCCGCTGGCGTCGCGCAGTCCGGCAAGACTGGTGCCGATGCCGCCAAGGCAGGCATCGAGTTCATGAAGTCGCTGAAGGAAAAGGGCAATCTCGTGCCGGTCAACGGCTCGGCCCAGAACATGGCGCAGGGTACCACGCCGATCCTGTTCGACTGGGACTATAACGTGCTTGCCATGCGCGACAAGCTGGCTGGCAACCCGCCGATGGACGTTGTCGTTCCCTCGGATTCGGTCATCGCCGGCGTTTACGTTCAGGCGATTTCGGCCTTCGCGCCACATCCGAACGCTGCCAAGCTGTGGATGGAATATCTCTATTCCGACGAAGGTCAGCTCGGCTGGCTGGCTGGCTATTGCCATCCGATCCGCTTCAACGATCTGGCTGAAAAGAAGAAGATTCCGCAGGCCCTGCTCGACAAGATGCCGGATGCCGCAGGCTATGCCAAGGCGATCTTCCCCACTCTGGACGAACAGTCCGCTGCCAAGGCAGTGGTTGCCGCCGATTGGGCAAAGCAGATGGGCGCGCAATAAGTTAGCGCCAATGCTGAAATTTCACTCCACCTTTGCGCAGGCCGGTTTTTACCGGCCTGCGTGCCTAATTTGAAGGGAAAAAGTGGCATGACCGTTGCGGAGACCGAGCTTCATTCGCCAGCCAGTGCATCCGTGCCAAATTCATCCAGGCCCAGTGCACCGACGCTCAACGCCCCCCTGCCCAGCCTACCCATCGTCGAAGGCTCCAGACAGCAACCAGCACCTCGCCCCAAAAGCCGGGTAAACTGGGATTGGCTGGGTGTGCTGCCGTTTTTCCTGTTTGCCGTTCTGTTTCTGATCGGCCCGATCCTTTATCTGGTCAAAGGCTCGTTTCAAAATCCGGCGGGTGATTTCACGCTGGAGAATTTCATCAGCCTGGCCACACCCAATATCATGGCCGCCTATTCCCTGTCGCTGCGCCTGAGCCTGGCCGCAGCTTGTCTTGGCGCCATGGCTGGTCTTCTGGTGGGCTATGCCATTATTCTCGGTGGCCTGCCGCGCTGGGTGCGCACGGCCTTCATGACCTTTTCTGGCGTTGCCTCGAACTTCGCTGGTATTCCGCTGGCCTTCGCCTTCATAGCAACGCTCGGCCGGTTGGGCCTTGTCACCGTTCTGTTGCGTGACATGTTCGGCTTCAACCTCTATGGCACGGGCTTCAGCCTGTTCTCCTTCTGGGGCCTGGCGATCACCTACCTTTATTTCCAGCTGCCGCTGATGGTTCTGATCATCACTCCTGCCCTCGACGGCTTAAAGGGCGAATGGCGCGAAGCGGCGGAAATTCTCGGCGCCACCCGCCGCCAATATTGGCAAATGGTCGCCCTGCCAGTGCTGACCCCCTCCATTCTCGGCTGTTTCCTGCTGCTGTTTGCCAATGCCTTTGGCACGCTGGTCACCGTCTATGCCCTGACCGGCTCGAGCTTCGGCGTGGTGCCCATCGTGCTTTACCAGCAGATTCAAGGCAATGTGCTCTACAATCCCAATCTTGGCTATGCGCTGGCGGTTGGCATGGTGGCCATCATGGCCGTCACCAACACCCTCTATCTTATCCTGCGCAGCCGCGCCGAACGGTGGCAAAAATGAAAAAGCCCTTTCCGCTGGTCTCGACCGTCATCGTCCTTGTCGCCGCCGCTTATTTCCTCGTTCCGCTCTATGCGACATTCCAGTTTTCCCTGCAAATGCTGCGGGGCCAGTGGAGCTTTGCCGCTTACCGTTCGGTGTTTTCCAGCGACGAGTTTCTGTCCACCCTTGGCTACTCGGCCTTTGCCTCGCTGATGGCGATTGTGGTCGGTGCCGTCATCGTCGTGCCCACCGCCTATTGGGTGCGGCTGCGTCTGCCGAAACTGCGGCCAATCGTCGAGTTCGTCAGCCTCCTGCCGCTGATCATTCCGCCCGTCGTGCTGGTGTTCGGTTATATCCGGTTGTTTGGTTCCAATTCCTATCTGCCGCTCACCATGTCGGAAAACGGCACCAATATCCTGCTGGTGATTGGCTACGTCACATTGTCCTTGCCCTATATGTTTCGGGCCGTCGACAATGGCATGGCCGCCATCGACATCACCACTCTGACGGAAGCCGCCGAAAGCCTCGGCGCATCGCGGCTGCGCACCATTGCCGAGGTGATTTTCCCCAATGTCCGCTCGGCCATTGTGTCCGGCGCCTTTCTGACCTTTTCGATCTCGCTGGGCGAATTCGTCTTCGCCAGCCTGCTCAATCGCCCGGCCTTCGGCCCCTATATGGTCAAGATGGGCCAGGACCGCGCCTATGAACCGGCAGCGCTCGCCGTTCTGTCCTTCGCGCTCACCTGGGGCTGCATGGTCCTGATGCAATTATTCGCCAATAAAAAACCCGGACAGCGCTGGTTGCCACGCCGTATGATACGCCAGGCCCCGATGTCCTCTTCCATGCCCCCAAGGAGTGCAACCCGATGAGTTTCCTCAGGATCGCAGCGGTCAGCAAGAGTTTCGCTGCCAATACCGTCGTCAAGGAATTCGATCTCCCGGTGAATAAAGGCGAGTTCATCTCCTTCCTGGGACCGTCCGGCTGTGGCAAGACAACCGTTCTGCGCATGGTGGCCGGGTTTGAAACGCCCTCCTCCGGCTCGATTGTCATCGACGGACAGGATGTAACGAAACTGCCGCCCAATCGACGCCGGATCGGCATGGTCTTCCAGGCCTATGCGCTGTTTCCCAATATGAATGTATTCGACAACGTCGCCTTCGGCCTGAAGATCGCCAAAAAGCCCAAAGCGGAAATCCACAGCCGGGTGATGGAAATGCTGAAGCTGATCCATCTGGATCATCTGGCCGAGCGCTATCCCTACCAGATGTCCGGCGGCCAGCAGCAGCGCGTCGCGCTGGCCCGGGCACTGGCACCAAAGCCGCAGGTTCTGCTGCTGGATGAGCCGCTGTCGGCGCTGGATGCCAAGATCCGCGTGTCGTTGCGCGAGGAGATCCGCCAGATCCAGCGTCAGCTTGGTATCACCACTGTCTTCGTGACCCATGACCAGGAAGAGGCCCTATCAATTTCCGACCGGATCGTGGTGATGAATGGCGGTCGCGCCGACCAGATCGGCACACCATCGGAAATCTACAACCATCCCCAGACCCGCTTCGTTGCCTCCTTCGTCGGCACGCTCAACCTGATTGACGCAAAGGTCACGGATACATCCACAAATACAATCCTGATCGGCGACCAGCAGGTGAGCCTGAAAAAGCCGCTGGGCAAGACCAATGGTGAAACCGTCACCGTGGCTTTGCGCCCAGAGGCAGGATCGCCCGCCGAAGGCGCCAAGGGCGATGTGCGGATCAGCGGCAAAGTCACATCAAGCCATTTTCTCGGCTCGGTGATCCGTACCCGGCTGGATGTCGGCGGCGCCACCCTGTCCTTCGACATGTTCAACGATCCGGGCGTTACGCCGGCAGTGATTGGCGAAACTGTCACCCTGAAATTTGCAGGTGACGACCTGATGGTGGTGGCGGATTGATGATCTTTCCGCACCATACCCAGAATTGACAGAGCGCAAAAGTCCACCCATGAATTGAATTTAAACATGCTAATTCATGTGTTTACGCATTATCAATAGAAATCAAATATAAAGCCTCATCACGTAGGAGGCATCTTAAATGGGACTGTTGTCGTTTGGCTTCGGTGCGGACAATAAAGGCGTTTTGGAAGCCGTCAATCGGTCCCAGGCCATTATTGAATTTGACCTCAATGGCAATATCCTTGATGCGAATGAAAATTTCTGCAAAGCGATCGGCTATAAAAGATCGGAGATCGTCGGAAAGCACCACCGGATTTTTGTCGATCCCGAAGACGTGAAAAATCCAGCCTATGCAGAGTTCTGGGCGAAACTCGGCTCCGGTCAGTTCGATCAAGGGCAGTACAAACGATTGACCAAGACCGGGGAATCGATCTGGATCGAAGCCTGTTACAATCCGGTTTTTCGGGGCAAAAAGCCCTACAAGGTCGTGAAAATCGCAACCGACATAACGGCTGCGAAGACCAAGACCATGGACAGTGACGGCAAGATTGATGCGCTGATGCGCTCTCAAGCCGTCATTGAATTCACGCCAACCGGCCAGATTCTCACAGCCAACGAGAATTTCTGCAAAACATTGGGCTACAGCTTAAGCGAAATCGTCGGCAAGCATCATTCGATGTTCTGCGAACCCGCCTATGCTGCCTCGCCTGAATACAAGCAATTCTGGCGCAGCCTTGCTGCCGCCGAATATCAGAGCAACGAATTTCTGCGCATCGGCAACGGTGGAAAACACGTTCATATTCAAGCCACCTACAATCCAATTTTCGATGAAAAGGGGAAAGTCATTAAGGTTGTGAAATTCGCAACCGATGTGACTGGCCGCGTCAAAGCCATCGACGCCATCGCTGCCGGTCTGGAACGTCTTTCAAACTGCAATATCCGCATGACAATCGACGAACCGTTCATTCCGACCTTCGACCACCTGCGCAAACACTTCAACATGTCGATCAGCAAGTTTCAGGAGACACTTGTACAGGTGCTGACGGAAACGGCATCCGTGGCCGCCAACAGCCGGGAAGTCCAGGAAAGCTCCACGAGTCTCGCCCAACGCTCTGAACAACAGGCCGCCGCACTTGAGCAAACCTCAGCCGCATTGGAGGACATTACCACTGTCGTTAATCAATCCAGTGCGAGCACCAAGAACACCAGAGATCTGGTGCGTGATGCGCGTCAGGCAGCGACCGAATCCGTGAAAGTCGTCAACTCGACGGTGGACGCGATGAGCCGCATCGAGGGTGCTTCGAAGGAAATCAGCAACATCATCAGCGTCATCGATGAAATCGCCTTCCAGACCAATCTCCTGGCCTTGAACGCGGGCGTGGAGGCCGCCCGTGCCGGCGAAAGCGGCAAGGGCTTTGCTGTCGTGGCACAAGAAGTGCGCGAACTGGCCCAGCGTTCCGCCAAGGCCGCCAAGGAAATCTCGGAGCTGATCGGCAAATCCAGCAATGAAGTAAAAGACGGTGTGCGTTTGGTCGGGGAAACAGGCAGTGCTCTGAACCGGATCGAATCCTTCGTTCAGTCCATCGATGACAATATCGAGGCCATTGCCACAGCCGCAATAAAGCAATCCACCAGCCTTGGCGAAATCAGTTCCGCAGTGAATGCGCTGGATCAGATGACGCAAAAGAACGCCGGCATGGTCAATACGATCAACACCATCAGCGACGCGCTTTCCAGCGGCGCTGCCAAGCTGACAGAACTGGCCAGCCGGTTCCAGCTGAACAGACGATCAACGATCCGTGGGCCGGAAAGCTCCGCTGCGATGCGCGAAGGCAGCAGGCGGCAAAACAACCGGTCCGCAGCCTGACTGAAAGACCTTTGAGCCAGCACACCACCTTTCAGCAACACATTGGCGAAAACATCGGCAGTGTGTTTCGTTTTCGGCATTTTTATTTTGCGGTCCGTGAGGCGATAGGCCAATTTTCGCGCATCTTCCAAGCTGCGGCTGAACGAAAGAGTGCCTATGTCTGCCAAGCCAGCCTTGACCACCCCTGCCCTGGCCATCATCGACACGATCAGCGATCCGGGAAAAAGCGACCGCAGCAACGAGGACAGACTAGGATATAACGAGCAGGCCGCCTTCGTGCTCGACGGCGCAACCGGGCTGGGCGATGACCAGTTCATGGACGGTTACGGTTCCGACGCTGCCTGGATCGCCCAGTTTGCGGCAAAGCGGCTGACCACGGAACTAACCTGCGACACCAATGTCACCGAGGTGATCCGCGCCATCGCTTTCGACGCCCATGAGCTTTTTACCGCAGCCGCAGGTGACCAGCCCCGCTACGCCTGGCCGCTGGCGGCTCTTGCCGCCTTGCGGGTAACGCCTGATGGTGCGCAATTCATTGGCCTTGGCGATAGCGTGCTCTACCTTCTGCATGATGATGGCCGGGTGGAAACTCATATGGCCCTGCCGGATGCATTCGAGCGTGAACAGCAAGCCGCCCGCGCCCATGTGGAGCGGCTGGGCGGCATCGGCGCAAGCGGCATGGCCGCCAATGATCCGCAAACTTTGGAAGAACTCCGCCGCACCAGAGAAAAGCAAAACACATCGGACGGCTGGATATGGTCGCTTGGCCTGGTGCCGGATGCCGCCGATCATCTGGTTCGTACAGCCCTGACCATCGAGACGGGCGCCACCGCGCTAATCTGCTCGGATGGGCTGGCCGATCTCGTCAGCCTATACCAGGCCTATGATCCTGCCGGTCTGGTCAAACGCGCCGCTACCGCCGGATTGAAGGCCCTGGTCACCGAATTGCGACATCTGGAACGCGAGGTCGATCCAGACGGGCTACAATTTCCGCGCTTCAAGCAAAGTGGCGACACGACGGCGATCCTCTGCCGGATCGATCGTTAAGCTTAGCCGAATATCTCTCTTAGAGCCCCCAGTAGCCGGTCGCATTCGGCATCCGTGCCGATGCTGATGCGTAGAAAATCACCGATCCGTGGCTTTTGAAAATTGCGCACCAGCACGGATTTTTGTCGCAGCGCCAATGTAAGATCCGCACCACTCCGGTCCGAATGCCGGGCAAACACAAAATTGGCTGAGGATGGCGGGACCTCGAAACCCAACTCCTGAAGACCGAGGGAGAGACGCTCCCGGCTGGCGACAACCAGATCGCGGTGACGCTCGAACCATTCCCGGTCTTCCCAGGAGGCAACGGCCCCAGCAAGCGCCAGCCGGTCGAGCGGATAGGAATTGAAACTGTCCTTGACCCGCTCCAAGGCCTCGATCAGCGCCCGTTGCCCAACAGCAAAGCCAACCCGCAATCCGGCAAGGCCCCGCGATTTCGAAAAGGTCTGAACCACCAACAGGTTCGGATAGGTTTTGACCAGTGGAATGGCGCTGTCCGCACCGAAATCCACATAGGCCTCATCAATCACCACCACCTGATCGGGATGGTCACGCACGAGAGTTTCAATCTCCGAAAGCGACAGGGCAATACCCGTCGGTGCATTGGGATTGGGCAGGATGATCGCCCCACACGGCTGCCGGTAATCCTCAATCCGCACTCGCATGGCATCGTCCAAGGCAACCTCCCGGAAATCGATACCATAGAGCCGACAATAGGTTGGGTAGAAACTATAGCTGACATCCGGAAACAGCAGCGGCTTATCGTGATTCAACAGGGCCTGAAACGTATGCGCCAAGACCTCATCGGAACCATTACCGACAAACACCTCGCCCGGGTCGAGATTGTGGCTCTTGGCAATCGCATGGCGAAGCGGCAGGCCAGTCGGATCGGGGTAAAGCCGAAGCGTGTCATCCACTGCCTGTCGCATCGCGGTAATCGCATGCGGCGAAGGACCGTAAGGGCTTTCATTGGTGTTCAGCTTGACCAGATCGCTGATGGCGGGTTGTTCGCCCGCCACATAAGGCATCAGGGATCGAACGATCGGGCTCCAGAATCTGCTCATGGAAATTCTCCACGGATAGAAGGAAGAATAGAGTGCGGCGGCAATCAATTTTCATTTTTGATATCTCAGGCGGAGATTGATGCCAAGGCACCGGAGATGCTGATGCATCATACCGCTTTCGGCATTGCCGCCGGTTCGAATGCCGCAAGAAAAACACTATTCACCAGGTTCAATGGCGACTGCGCTCACAACCCAAAAGCTTAAGCCAAAATGATCCTCTCTCGCGGGGTTTGACTTTTTTTGATAGTATGTCTTATATAATTTTCACACAAAACAAGTAATATAAACCCATTAAAAAATGGGGGTAGCCATGACTGAAGACATGACATCGCCAAACCTTGATAAAACCCTATCATTTCTATCTCAAATAAAGCAAACAGACACAGTCAAAAATCTTGTAGATTTAACAAAACATGCGACAAGCCGATACGGTGTTAAAAATATCGTTATAGGATTTCCACCAGAAATCGGAATGCTACCCAGCCAGCAAATGCAGGGTATTTTACTTGCAGACTGGCCTGACGAATGGTCGCATCTTTATTTTCGCGACAACCTTGCATTTCAAGACCCTGCCATCCGACACATCGTCAACTCGGAACCCTCCTTTGTCTGGTCGGATTTTTCCAAAACATTACCTATAAGCCGTGACGAAAAATGGCTGATGGATCAGGCCAAGGAGTTTTTTGTCAGCAATGGCTTCACTCTCCCCATCCTATCCCTGGACGGACGCTGCGCTGGTGTCACATTCGCCGGCAGCGACATCGATGATTCACCCCAGGCAAGAACCGGCATGGCGCTGATCGCAAGCCTCGTCTTCGCACGCGCGCTAGAACTATATGGCGCAAACCAGAAACAGACCACTCGACTGACCCCGAGGGAAAGGGAAGTCATCGGCTGGATTGCCAATGGCAAGACGGATTGGGAAATCAGCGTGATTTTCGGAGTCTCCGAAAAGGCCGTGACCAAGCATGTTGGCAATATCATGATGAAACTCGGCGCCGTCAGCAGATCACACGCCATTGCAGAAGCCTTCCGGCAAAAATTGATATGCTGAAATCTGTCAAGGTGGCTTTTCCTCTACTACGCGGATTTCAAATTTTTTGTATTATTTAAAATTTTCAATACTTACGCCAAAATCAACCGTTCAAATGATTAAAACGCTGATTAAAAAATTCTACCTAAGGTTTTCAACACATAAAATCCCGATAATTGATTAGCAAGCTCAAAAAATAAACACAATTTACAATATTACGTCTTAAAATAGGACGGACAGCCGACAATATTCTCTCATTTTTTGACCATCGATCATATTGTAAAACACAGATCGAAACATGAGATAATTTCCGCTGTAATGTATTGAGATAGCCAATGACATTGCTCAAAAAAACACCAGACGTGCACGATTATAACATTCTGGCGGGTGAACGTTTGAAAAGCGCCCGCAAGAATAAGGGGATGAGCCAAGCCGACGTTGCAAGAGAACTGGGGGTGACATTCCAACAGCTGCATAAATATGAAAAGGGCATCAACGGCATGAGCGCCAGCAGACTTGCCGCTGCAGCCACTCTCTTGGGAATGGACCCCGATTTTTTCTATACAGCCGATAGTGCCGTGGCACCGCCCAAGGATACCACAAGCGAGCTGACAGATCTGGTGAAAGCGACATCGCGTTCAGACGCGCTTGAACTCAACACATGTTTCGCCAGCATTAAAAACTCCAATACACGCAAAATCATTATTTCCATTATCGAGCAGATTGCATCTGCCCGTTAGAGCTAGGCCGGCACGGCGGCAAAGTCCGCGCACCTCCAAGCTCCTTAAGCCGGTAAAATACCAGGCCTAACTGTTTAGTCCCGGCATTTGATGGCAGCGCCGAGGCCTGAGCACCGTACATTTTCTGGTCCATCGCTTGGGCAAAGCAGCCCCCTTCCCACGAAATTGCAGTATCAAAAACTTCAACTAAATATATCGATCAAAATTTGAACAGTATTTTCCTGAATATGGAAATTAATTGATCAAATAACGAATTAGTTCATATCAGTTTTACAATATAACTAATTCTAGTCTTTTGTAATCGAGGTATTTCAGATGAAGTCGATTGGTTCTGTCTTGGATGAGCATCGAGGCATCGGTCCGGGATTTGATTTTCTGCGAATTTTCTTGGCAGTCATGGTTTTACTCGACCATTCGTTCCTGATTGCCGAAGGTGAAAAATATCAGTTTTCGCAGCCCGGAATCACGGTCTTGCAGGCTGCTATCCTGCCGATGTTTTTTGCGCTGAGCGGCTTTCTGATTACCGGCAGCGCCATCCGCCTGCGCCTGAAGGACTTCCTGCTCAATCGCGGCATCAGGATCGTGCCCGCTCTTGCGGTCGACATTGTGTTTGCTGCCCTGATCCTCGGTCCACTGTTTACCACGGTCAGCCTGCCGACCTATTTTCAGTCCTATGAATTCTGGGCCTATTTCGCCAATATATTTGGCGTTATCCATTATGTCCTACCGGGCGTCTTCGAGCACAATCCCTTTCCGGCCACCGTGAATGGCTCTCTCTGGACCGTTCCCTATGAGATCGGTTGCTATGCCATCATGTCTGCGCTGATCATTTTTGGCTTTCTAAAGCGCCCTATGATGGCACTGGTGGCGACGGCATGTGTCGCCGTGATCATCATCGCCCTGAAGGTCGAAAACATCAGCCCCTCGAGCATGGGCGGTCTTTTTGCACCCGAAAGCTCCGGCTACACCCTGCTTAACCACTTTATCGGCCTGCGCGGCCTGATGCTCTATGTCAATTTCATGCTGGGATCGGTGTTCTTCCTGTTCCGCCGCTTCATTCCGAAGCACTGGCTGCTGGCAGTTATCTCCTGCATCGTTCCGATTGCCACCTCTTTCGCGCTTCCTGACGTCAGCGGCAGCACGCTCTGCACCATTTTTGCGCCAATGCTGGTCTATCTCACCGTCTATGTCGGAATGGTGCGCATTCCACCCATCCCGATCTACCATCGGGGAGATTATTCCTACGGGATCTATCTCTATGGATATCCCTTTCAGCAGGCCCTGGTGAACCTGTTTCCGAAGCTGACATCCCCATGGCTGCACTTTGCCATATCCCTTCCCATCGCAACCGTAATTGCCATGGGGTCGTGGCATTTCATTGAAAAACCGATCCTGCGGCTAAGGAAGAAATTCAGCTTTACGGCCCAGAAGGGTGAAGAGAAGGAAGTTTTGCCACAGGCTGCTGCCGTTACACGATCAGCGTGACATAAAAGCATTTCTGCGATCCACCCCATCGCAGAAATGCACCCTCAAACAGGCTTATGCGCATCAGCCTCGATACGATACACCTTGCAAATCGTCACTTCTGAAGAGCGATAGGTCCGAAAACCCATTGCCTCATAGTAAGCCAAGCCTGCTTCGTTATCGGCACCGATCGCGGCTTCAATATTATCCAGCGAAAAACTCTTTGCGGCCTGCAATGTTGCGCGGAACAGGGCCGAACCAATGCCTCTTCTGGCCGCAAGCGGACTGATATGCGTACCGATAATGCCCCACCCCACTGGCGTGCCATAAGGATTATCCACAGTCGCAAATCGTAGTGACTGAAAGCCGAAAATACGGCCCTCATCATCCTGCGCGACTGAGCACTCGATACGGTCCTTGTGCTCAATATAGTTCGCCAGCACCAATTGCGGATCACCAGCACTTTTGCGCAAGCCTGCTGCAAAAATCTCGTTCAGGGCATCGCTCATCCCTTGTGCATCAAGAGAGGTCGAAGGTCTGATTAACATTGTCAACTGTTCTCCAAATATCACAGGGACACAACAATACTGCTTCTACCTTTGGAGCCAAGCTGCAACCATACGGCAAGATCAAATCAAGCTTGGGTTTCAACCAGATTTGGGTCCTGCTCATCCAGCGTGGTCAAAAGCTCCGAGAGCAATGTACGGCTTTGCACCAGCTTATCGACACGCTGGTCAACAAGCGCAACATGCTGGCGCAGGATTGACCGAAGCTCGTCGCAAGGCTCAAACTCAGCGCGGGCATCAAGGGCGCATGGCAAAAACTGCAAAATCACAGGAAGCGTCATGCCGGCAGCCCCAAGCAGCTTGATGCGCTCGATAACATTTTTCTCCGCTTGCCCATAGTCGCGATATCCGCTGGCCGTTCGTGTGGGTGTCAACAACCCTTCCGCCTCGTAATAACGCAGCATGCGTATGCTCGTGCCCGTCTGCCGGGCAAATTCGCCAATTCTCATAAATCCTCTTGACCCTGACAGTGCTGTCACAGTGTAGAGCCAATGCTCACCAATGTGAACCCACACAGGAGCAACACCATGTCCGATTGTTTTCCTTGCAAGACCACGCTCAATGGCCACGCCGTATCGGCGGACGATCTCGCCCCACTCGCCTTCTCAGGCTTTGCGCATTTCACCGCCATGCAAGTGCGGCAAGGGCGCGTGCGAGGACTTGACCTGCATCTGGAACGCCTGCGTCTGGCATCTCTTGCAATGTTCGGAATGGCACTGCCCGATGAGCAGGTCCGCGCCCATTTGCGCACAGTGCTCAATGGAGCGCCAAATGATCTGTCACTCACCGCAACGATATTCTCCCGCAGCGGTGAATTCACAGTTCCTGCTGCACCAGACAATCTCGCCATTCTGGTGCGCACAGCCCGCCCCTCGAATGGCCCAGCAGGACCTTTGCGACTGGATGTCGTTCTTCATGAACGCCCTCTCGCCTCGATTAAGCATGTTGGCGAATCTACCAAAACATATTACCTGCGCAAAGCCGTTGAACGTGGCTTTGACGATGCTGCTTTTCTGGATACAAAAGGTCGGCTGAGTGAGGCAACAATCTGGAATCTGGTGTTTTGGGATGGTGAAGCCGTTGTCTGGCCCCGCGCCGATATGTTGCATGGCGTAACAATGGGCATCATTCGCCGTCAGTTGGAAAAACTGGGCATTCCTCAGCGGCAACAGGAGGTCAGGCTGGAAGACCTTAAAAACATGACAAGCGCCGCCCTGATGAATTCATGGACACCCGGCATTGCGATCAGCAGCATAGAGACTACGAATTTCACAGAGACCAGCACGTTAACGGAGCTGCTCCACCGCGCCTACCAAGCCGAACCTGCAATTTCAATAGGATGAAGAAGACGGAAATAGAGCGGGAGAAAATATCATAGGCCGCAATAAGCAGCCTATGTGGCTCCCATCGACCTACGCCATTGTGCGAATTTTATACGCAAAATCAGAATCTTAGACGATAACGGATGGAGGGACACTTTCGCTCGCTCGCTTCATCGCAGCCAATATCCGACCCCGGATAAGGCCGCTCACAGGACGGATCACATACCAATAGGGTGCGAATTTCAGCCAGCAGGCGCGATCCGGGCAGAATACGCGGGTTTCCGTGACAAGGCGGGTCGTGCCATCCGCTTGGCGAGCAGCCGAAAAACCCAGGGCGAGCTTTGCCACGCCCGGCGTATCAAAACGGAGAAACGCGCTTCCATCTTTGATAGGAACAAGACCAAAATCAGGCCGCCAGAACCGACCAACCAGACCATAGGTCAGTTCGGCACCATCGCGCCGTTCCAGCAGCGTAAAATTGTGCATACCGAAGGGTGGCGGCAGTTGCGACTGCTTCCCTCTCAGAAAGCTGGCAAAGCGCGTAGGTAATTCCCGAAGACCAATCATCTTTCGAAATATTGGGTCAGCCTCCGGTGAATAGTCTGCCGCTGCGCTAATGACCGTATCCGTCGATGCTGAAATCACGCAGGAGTGCACTTCCCGGAAGCTATAGTTTGGAAGATACGTTGCAAGCAGCGTCATCGTGACCTCCAAGGCTAAAGGTTGCTATGCCAAATCATATCGCTTTGATGCAGCACAACAACCGATACGCCTTGAGACGTTACGCCGCAGCATCCTCATCCACCGCTGCCTTCGGCACGTAATTCAGCACTGGCCCAAGCCAACGCTCAATCTCGCGCACTTCCATCCCCTTGCGGGCCGCGTAATCTTCCACCTGATCGCGCTCCACTTTGGCCACGCCAAAATAATAGCTATCCGGATGGCCGATGTAGAGGCCGGAGACGGAGGAGCCGGGCCACATGGCGTAGCTTTCCGTCAGTGTTACGCCTGTCGTGGCCGTGGCGTCCAGCAGGTTGAACAGCGTGACCTTTTCGGTGTGGTCAGGCTGGGCAGGATAGCCGGGGGCTGGGCGGATACCGGCGTAGGATTCTGCGATCAGCTCTTCTGGCGCAAAGGCTTCGTCTGCACCGTAACCCCAGAATTCCTTGCGCACGCGCTCATGCATGCGCTCGGCGAAGGCTTCGGCGAAGCGGTCGGCAAGGGCCTTGACCATGATGGAGGAGTAATCGTCGTTGGCACGCTCGAACCGCTCAGAGATCGCCACTTCTTCGATACCTGCCGTGACCACAAAGCCGCCAACGTAATCTTCCACGCCGCTATCAACCGGGGCCACGAAATCACTCAGGGCGACATTCGGGCGGCCATCGCGCTTGGAAAGCTGCTGGCGGAGCGTGAAGAAGGTGGCGAGGTCTTGCCTGCGGGCATCGTCCGTGAACAGGCGGATATCATCACCAACGCTGTTGGCTGGCCAGAAGCCGATGACGGCGCGGGGGCGAAACCATGTTTCGTCAATAATCTTGGTCAGCATGGCTTGCGCATCGGCAAAGAGCGCGCGGGCGGCTTCGCCCTGCTTTTCATCTTCCAGAATAGCGGGATAACGGCCTTTCAGCTCCCATGTCTGGAAGAAAGGTGTCCAGTCGATGTACTGTGCCAATTCCTTGAGGTCGTAATCGTCAAACACCTTGATGCCGGTGAAGCTTGGCTTTTTCGGCTTATAATTGGTCCAATCCACCTTGGCGGCGTTGGCGCGGGCGCGGGCAATTGGCAGACGTTGTTTTTCCAGCTCGGCGCGGGCGTGGGCATCGGCCACCTTGGCATATTCAGTGCGCAAGGTTTCAATCGTCGTGTCGCGGGTATCCGGCGACAGCAAGGACGAGACTACGCCCACGGCGCGGCTGGCATCCAGCACGTAAACCGCTTGGCCCTTCTGATATTGCGGATGGATTTTCACCGCCGTATGCACCCGGCTGGTGGTGGCGCCACCGATCAGCAGCGGCACGTTAAAGCCTTGGCGCTGCATTTCAGCGGCCACATGCACCATTTCATCCAGCGATGGGGTGATCAGGCCGGAAAGACCGATGATATCGACATTTTCCTTGATCGCCACTTCCAGAATTTTGGCCGCAGGCACCATCACGCCAAGGTCGATGATCTCGTAATTGTTGCAGGCCAAAACCACGCCGACAATGTTTTTGCCAATGTCATGCACGTCGCCCTTCACGGTGGCCATCAGGATTTTGCCTGCGGCTTCGCGCTCGCCCGTGCCGCCATTGGCGCGCTTTTCTTCTTCCATGTAAGGCAGCAGCACAGCCACGGCCTGCTTCATCACGCGGGCGGATTTTACCACCTGCGGCAGGAACATTTTGCCCGCGCCAAACAGATCGCCCACCACATTCATGCCCGCCATCAGCGGACCTTCGATGACGTGCAGAGGCCGCGCCGCATTCTGCCGCGCTTCCTCAGTATCAGCATCGATAAATTCGGTAATGCCGTTGACCAGCGCATGCTCCAGCCGCTTTTCCACAGGGAGTTCGCGCCAAGACATATCCTGCACGCGGGCTTTCGCCTCGCCCGTGCCGCGATAGCGCTCGGCGATTTCCAGCAGGCGTTCTGTGCCATCAGGGCGGCGGTTCAGCACCACATCTTCGCAGGCTTCGCGCAGCTCGGCATCAATGCTTTCATACACCGCCAACTGGCCAGCGTTGACAATGCCCATGTCCATACCCGCCTGAATGGCGTGGTAGAGGAACACCGCATGCATGGCCTCGCGCACCGGCTCGTTGCCGCGAAACGAGAAGGACAGGTTGGAGACACCGCCGGAAATATGCACCAGTGGCATACGCTGACGGATGGTGCGGGTCGCCTCAATGAAATCAACCCCGTAATTGTTGTGCTCTTCAATGCCGGTGGCAACGGCAAACACGTTCGGGTCGAAGATGATGTCTTCCGGTGAGAAGCCCGCTTCTTCGGTGAGAATTTTGTAGGCCCTCTCACAGATCGCAACCTTGCGCTCGTAAGTATCGGCCTGCCCTGTCTCGTCAAAAGCCATGACAACAACAGCGGCACCGTAATTGCGGATCAGCTTGGCTTGGGCGACAAAATTTTCCTCGCCTTCCTTCAGCGAGATGGAATTGACGATCGGCTTGCCCTGCACGCATTTCAGGCCAGATTCGATGATCTGGAACTTGGATGAATCGATCATCACAGGAACGCGGGCAATGTCCGGTTCTGCGGCAATCAGGTTGAGGAATTCAACCATGGCCTTTTCTGAATCGATCAGACCTTCATCCATGTTGATGTCGATGATCTGCGCGCCGTTTTCGACCTGATCACGCGCCACCACGAGGGCGGCGTTGTAATCACCAGCGGTTATCAGCTTGCGGAATTTGGCCGAACCAGTGACGTTGGTGCGCTCGCCGACATTGACGAAGGGAATATCCTTGGTCAGCACGAAAGGCTCAAGGCCCGAAAGCGACATGAACGGGCGGTGCTCAACCGGCTGGCGTGGCGTCTTTCCCTTTACCGCTTCGGCAATGGCCTGGATATGCGCAGGTGTGGACCCACAGCAGCCGCCAACCACATTGACGATGCCTTCCTCAGCAAAGCCTTCCACCAGCTTTGCCATATATTCCGGGCTCTGGTCATATTGGCCGAACTCATTCGGCAGGCCGGCATTGGGGTAAGCAGAAACGAAGGTATCAGCAAGGCCCGACAGTTCCTGCAAATGCGGACGCATGGCATCAGCACCCAGCGCGCAGTTCAGGCCAATGGTAAATGGCTTGGCATGGCGCACCGAGTTCCAGAACGCCGAAGGCGTCTGGCCAGATAGGGTGCGGCCTGAAAGGTCGGTGATCGTGCCTGATATCATCACCGGCAGACGAATGCCCTTGGCGAGGAAGCGCTCCTCGCAGGCAAAAATCGCCGCCTTGGCGTTCAACGTGTCGAAAATCGTCTCAATCAGGATGAGATCGGCACCGCCATCAATCAGGCCATCGATTTGCTCGCCATAGGCAAGGCGCAGATCATCAAACGACACAGCGCGGTAGCCGGGATTGTTGACGTCGGGCGAAATGGACGCCGTGCGGTTGGTCGGGCCAATCGCACCGGCCACAAAACGGCGCTTGCCATCTTCGCGCTCTGCACGAAGAAGCGCGCGGCGCACGACCTGCGCGCCATGCTTGTTGAGATCGTAGACAGCGCCTTCCATCTCATAATCTGCTTGCGCGATTCGGGTCGATGAGAAGGTGTTGGTCTCGACAATATCCGCCCCCGCCATCGCGTAGCGAAAATGGATGTCTTCAATGGCTTCCGGCTGGGTCAGGATAAGAAGGTCATTATTGCCCTTCTGGTGGCAGGCGCAACCAATGAAACGCTCGCCGCGAAAATCATCTTCATCCAGGCCAAGGCCCTGAATTTCCGTGCCCATAGCACCGTCGAGGATCAGAATACGCTCACGCGCCGCCTGTTGCAGAGCTTTGAGGATCTCTGCGCCGTCGCGGTTCGCCCCTTCACGTCCAAACAATTGATCGAGCATGAGCGACTTCCTTCCGTTCCCAGGGTTACGTACCCAATCACATAAAGATATGTTTATGTCAATATACGACCACACCATTAGATCGCGCCGTTCAGCCGGCACCGTGCCTTCCAAACGCATCGCGGCACAGTCTATCATAAAGGGTGAACGGAGCGGTAACACTCTATGGCTGCTGGATAATTTTCTCCTTAAATCGATTTCGATTTCGTCCATTATGCAGTATAGACACGGGCGATTTTGTACCGCGTGGAGGATGATATGTCGAACGTCAATCAAGGAAAACCGCTAGCTGACCAATGGAGCGGACGGCCTTACCATCGCAAATGGCTGCTGGATCAGGCCGATGGCCTGTTTGATTTTTTCCAAACCGCTGCGATCAACCCCAAGGGCGGCTTCTACGATCTTGCCCGCGACGGCACACCATTGACGACAGACAATCCGGTGCGCGGCATCCACGCCAGCGCCCGCATGGTGCATTGCTATGCGATCGGCGATCTGCTGGGCCGTCCCGGCGCTGCCGATGTGGTGGACCACGGCATGCGTTATCTGTGGCGCAAACACCGTGATGAAAAGAACGGCGGCTATGTCTGGCAATTGAACGACGATGGCGTCGCCGATGGCTCCAAGCAGGGCTATGGCCATGCTTTCGTGCTGCTGGCCGCCTCTTCGGCCAAAACCGTCGGCCATCCGCTGGCCGACCGGATGTTGGAAGACATTACCGAGGTGCTGGAGACCAAATTCTGGGAGGAGCGCCACGGCGCCATTGCCGAGGAATTCTCGGAGGACTGGCAGCCGGTCGCCGGCTATCGCGGCCAGAATTCCAACATGCATCTCACCGAAGCGCTGATGGCCGCCTTCGAGGCGACCGGCGAGCAGCATTATCTCGACAAGGCCACCCGGATCGCCGATCTGATCATCAACCGCCGCGCCCGCGAAGAAGCCTTCCGCGTTGCCGAACATTTCGATGAGGAATGGGTGGTGGACCGCAATTACTATCACCCTAATGAAATGTTCCGCCCCGCTGGCACCACACCCGGCCATTGGCTGGAATGGGCGCGCCTGGTGTTGCAGCTCTGGGTGCTGACCGGCAAGCAGCATGACTGGATGCCGGAAGCGGCAAGCGGCTTGTTCTACCAATCGATGCTGCTGGGCTGGGACCGCAAGAAAGGCGGCTTTTACTACACGCTGGATTGGGACAATGTCCCCGCCAAAACCTTCAAACTGTGGTGGCCGCTTTGCGAGGCCGCAGGCGCTGCCCATTACCTCAACCAGCACCAGGGCCGCGACCTGAACGAGGAAAACTACCGCAAGATCTGGAATTTCATCGCCAACAACACCATCGACAAGCAATTCGGTGGCTGGCACGAAGAAATGACGGAAGACCTTGTGCCATCAAACAGCCTGTTTCCGGGCAAGGGTGACATCTATCACGCCCTTCAAGCCTGCCTTATTCCGCTGTTTCCAGCCGAAGGCAGCCTGACCAAGGTTATCCAGGAATATCCGCTGGACGTGTAATTCAAGAGCGACAAGCACCTGTTGCAAGCCCGCCTTCAACCCGAAGGCGGGTTATCTGAAACATTTACGCATTTCTGGACGGAAAACCGCTTCACACTTTTCCTGGAAATGCTCTATTTCAGCGATTTGTCGATTTCAAAACTGGCCGCGAATTTCGTGCCTTTTTGCAGCGTGCCGGTGCAAGCCACCAAGAAACGATCATTATTGATCTGGCTGGTATTGCAGGCGCCATTGGCAGCGATCCGCTGCAAGCCGCTCTTGGTGCTTCCATCATTGAGGATGACTTCGTCCAGCTTGAGCGTCTCAATCTGGCCCTTGTCGCGCGGCTTTTCCTTGGAGGGGACGCCGGTAAAGGTAATGATATGCGTAGTGCCCATGAAGAAATAAAGGCCGGAGCGGCCATCGCTATGCAGGCTGCGGCCAATTTCGGAAGAGCAGGCCTTGGTCAGATCCTGATCGCCAATGGAAACCCGCAGGCATCGCCCCTTGACCGACGCAAACTGCGGCTGGGCCGTTTCCTTGGCACCTGCGGCATGGACAACTGTCGCAGAACCAATTGCAGCCACGGACAGCGCCAAAAACAACCGAGCTATCTTCATTGCCAACCCTTACGCTCGCCTCAACTTCGGACCATGAATCGTGGTAGAAGACGAAACTGCCGCGAGCCTTGCGTGGTCATCGCGGCAGAATAACAGCGGCCATTGAAAATGGGGCTGCTGGCACAGATTACGTCAAACGTTACAGGCAGTCGGCTGGTCCCTGCACATGGGAAAGACTGTCGATCACATGGGCTGCCGGAACGCCAGCTTTGCGGCAACGCAAGGCCAGATTACGCTGGCGGGCTGCATCGTCCAGCAGGACGGCAAAAGCACTGAGGGATACTCCGTCTGCCCGCAAGAGCTGACGGATCATTGGGTCCTTGAGAACTTCGGACATGGTCAGGTCAGTCATATCGTAGGTCACTGGTCTTTTCTCCCTTTGTCCGTGCTGTGCGTGCCGCGCAATCTTTGCCTTAGGCTTCTTTGAAGTCAGCAAACAATTAGGAACGCCGCAAACCGGATTTTGCTCCATGAGTTCCAAAAGTTTTTTATTCTCTGCTTATGGAGGAAAGCATAAAGCCAAGGTGTTACGATCTGATGTCGTGCAGATGGCGCAAAAGTGGCAAGACTGGCAAGTTTTGGAGGCGTGCGACACGAAATGGCACAACATAGGCGTGCATCCCTCAAAACGGCACAGAAAAAACATCCGGAGTGTGTCAGGTTCAGATTGAACCAGACACACTCTTAGCTTTTTTCGTTTGTCTTTTCGGGAAAGCCGGGTTCCACTTTTCCTAAGGCAAACTCTCTCAGCACCAGGGCTGGCGATGGCCGGTCCAGGGTCTGACCAATCCCTCATCGACCATCATCGCACCGAGTGAACGACCATTGCGGCTCACCACGCGCAATTTCCGGCCATATTGGTCTTCATCCCGCATGCCAAAGGGAGAAAGATCGAAACTGCCGGCACTGAGAAGATCACGCAACCGGACCTTGGCGGCAAAGCCCCGGTCGCGCTCGGATTTGCATTTCGCCTGTTCGGTTTCCGGCGCATCGATATCGGCAACCCGGATCTTGGTCTTGTTGACCCAGAATGTGTCGCCATCGACAACGCAATTGTCGAGCCCACTCGTGCCGCAATAGTAGAACTTGCCGGACACCCGCTGCTTATCGACCCCGCGCGGCTGTAGCGAGGCAACGACCTGTCCCGGTACCAGCGTGGTAGCGGGCGGCAAGGGACTGTCATCTCTTGAACGCGGCATCATCGATGCTGTCGGTATCATCGTCGTGGCAGGTGGCAGTGGCGTCGGATCAAGCCTGCGGGCCATCGGCGTTGGAACGCTTGCGGGCGGAACCGGGCCAGTCTCGCTGCGGCTACTGGTCTCGCGGGGTGCATGGCCCTGCAATTGCGCGATATATTTGCCACCTGTTCCGAACGTCTTGTCGATCAGTCCCGGCAATTCCTTGCGGTGGTCATAGGCCGAAACACCGGCCACCACCACGACAAGCGCACCAAACCATGGCCAAAGGCTGCCGCCCGACCCGGTCCGTTTTGCTCTCGTCCCACCGGATGACCGGCGTTTGTTTGCGCCCCCGCGCCTTGCCCCTCCCGCTGCTTTTCTAGCCGCCATGTTTAACTCCTTATCGAATGGCGGCATTATCGTCGTTAAGAGTTTCTAAAAGGTTGGCGCCTTCAAGGGAAAAGCTCTTCCAAAATGAAACAGCATGCCCCTGCACCGGCCCAGGACACAGACATGAAAAAGCCCGCAGCGCTGCGGGCTTATCATTAAGAGGCAATCAAATTATCGGATGCCGATCAGGGCGTAACGGTCAGGGTGCCCTGCATACCGGCCTCGTAATGGCCCTTGATATTGCAAAACACCAGATAGCTGCCTGGCTTCAGCGTCACCTTAAGCTTGCCATCGGCGCCGGGCTTCAAATCCGACACTTCACCAAGGCTCTTCAACTTCTTTTCGTCAACGCGGTGCTTGGCTGTATCGAGCGGGATCTTGGCATCCGGCGTCGCCAGCTTTACCACGATCATCTCATGGTCTTCCGACATGGCATCGTTATGAACGTGGAACACCGCCGGACCAGCGGCAACCGTTGCAGGCTCCATCTTCAGCCCCATGGCGCCACCACCCTCACCGGTTTCGGTGACCTTGATCTGGGTTTCAGCCGCGAAAGCCACCGATGCCGTCAGGCTCGTTGCAATAAGGGCTGCGTAAAGACCGGTCTTGAACATCATGATGTAAACTCCTGATTGGGTTTCTTCTGACACCACCTATGATGATCATTGCTGACAGCGCTCTGAACGCGCCGTACCCTTCACCGGAATTGCTGCAAACCCGCCTTTAATGAGCCAAGAACCCTCGCATCCATGGTTTGCGCCACATTGAAACGCATGAACCGGCCCGCATTCTGCGACAGGCTGAAGACATTACCGGGTGCCAGGATGACACCATCGTCAAGGCAATGGCGGGCCAGAGCGCCTGATTCGATCCCGTCAGGCATTCGACACCACAGAAAAAGGCCTGCCTTCGGCTGGAGCCAGGGCGTGAAGCCAAGCGACGACAACTCCGCCGCCACGGAGCTGCGCGCTCCGGCCAGCCGGGTTTTCAGCCCTTCAAGATGTTTGCGATAGCCACCATCCGTCAGCACGGCCAGCACCAGCTCGGCGGAAAGCCGCCCGCCACCAAAACTCGTGGCGATCTTCAAGTCGGTCAGACCCTCGATCCAATCACGCCGGGCGGCGATATAACCGCAGCGCACCGAAGCCGATAATGTCTTAGAAAAACTGCCGATCTGCACCACCCGGTTCAATCCATCGAAAGCCGATAGCCGCGCCGAGGGGACATCTTCGAAATCGGCAAAAATATCATCTTCGACGATGGTCAGGTCGGCCCGGTCGGCAAGTGTCAGCAAACGATGGGCATTCACCGCCGAAAGGCTTGCGCCGGTGGGATTATGCACGCCCGAATTGGTAATATAAAGCCGCGGCCTATGCGCCTCAACAATGGCTGCGAAGGCCTCCAGATCCGGCCCATCCGCCAGATAAGGCACGCTGACGATGGTGGCGCGGTGCGCCCGCAGTAGAGCATGAAAGTTGAAATAGCAGGGATCATCGACCAGAACGCAATCGCCCGGCTCCAGAAAAAACCGGCAGACCAGATCAATGGCATGGGTCCCCGATTCCGTCAGCATGATCGCATCCGCCGCAACCGTCAGCCCATGATCGGCCATCCGCCGCGATAGCAATTGCCGAAGCCCCGGCAGACCCAACGGAGAACCATAATCCGTTAGCACCGCACCATCGGCACGGCCAAGGATACGCATGGCGCGGCGAAGAGCTGCCTGCGGCAACCAATCAGGCGGCAGCCAGCCGCATCCCGGTTTCAGCAGATCGCCACCGGCCTCTAACGATTGGCGAGAAACCCAGAACGGATCGATCTCCCGCTCCAGCCGAGGTCCGAGATTGGTCAAGGACAGCGGTGCCAAGGGGGCTGCCACGAAAAACCCGGAACCCGGCCGCGAGCGGATCAACCCTTCCGCCGCCAACCGTTCGTAAGCCTCCACCACTGTGGATACCGAAACCTGCATGGTCTTGGCAAAGCCGCGCACAGAGGGCAGTCGCGCGCCCGTCGCCAGACTTCGGGAGGAAATACGCGTGCGGATAGCCGCCATTACCGTCTCGATCCGGCTTGTTCCCTGCGCGTCCAAATCGCTCACCATCGCCTCTGTATTGCTCAAACACCCATAACAGTTTGGCAAAATTGTATTGTACCGTCTCTGGCATAACCATCACCTCGGCGCAAGAACAACAAAAACAGGAGCATCACATGAACAAGACGACGAGCGGGCTGATCAATGGTTTTCTGGGCATGCTGATCTTTAGCGGCTCGCTCCCGGCAACCCGGGCTGCGATCGGCAGTTTCGATCCGGTTTTTCTAACCGTCGCCCGCGCCAGCATCGCCGGCTTGCTCGGCTGCGGCCTGCTTCTGGTGTTTCGACCGGCAAAACCCAACCTCGCGGAGATCGCAGCGCTCGCCATGGTCTCACTCTGCGTGGTGATTGGCTTTCCCTTGCTGACGGCCTACGCCTTGCAACATATACCCTCGGCCCGTTCGCTGGTTTTCATCGCGTTGTTGCCGCTTTCCACCGCTCTGTTTGCCGTTCTGCGCGGCGGTGAGCGTCCGCGGCCGATCTTCTGGCTGTTTTCCAGCCTCGGCAGTGCGCTGGTTATCGGCTTTGCCCTGTCTCAAGGGGCCGCCACCGCATCCTACGGCGACATGCTGATGATCCTCGCCATCCTAATCTGCGGCCTTGGCTATGCCGAAGGCGCGAGACTATCGCGGCGGTTGGGTGGTTGGCAGGTGATCTGCTGGGCGCTGACGTTGGCCTTGCCTATCAGCGTCGTGGCCGCCGCCTTCACCCTGCCATCAACGCTCAGTGGTGTCACGGCTGGTGCCTGGCTCGGCCTTGGCTATGTCTCGCTGTTCAGCATGTTGATCGGCTTCATCTTCTGGTATCGCGGCCTTGCCCAAGGCGGCATTGCCGCCATCGGTCAATTGCAATTGCTGCAACCGTTTTTCGGCCTGGCGCTCGCCGCCGCCCTTCTCCACGAAACCGTCAGCGCCTCCATGCTGGTCACCACCCTTGCCATCGTAGCCTGCGTCACTGGTGCCAGAAGGGCTACACTATAGCCTTCACCAAAACACCGGCCAGGAAATACCAAGGCGCTGAGCGCCCTTGGCTTTCCCTGCCCCCAATAACTAAAAATTCATCACAAAAGCAAAATGCACAGGCTTTTCCCCGCCCTATCGAAGGGAAAGAAACAGCAAAAACCCGGAAAATTTGACAGGAAAACACACGAATAAGCTGCGCACTGGCCTCATTTGCGGAATTTAAAGCTCATAATTGCATAAACCGTGATATTTTTGCTACATACACGCAAATGAATAGATTATATCTCACTCACTCATTAAACGAGTGGAGACGACTATGAACAAACTGACCCTCCTTGCAACCGCTGCAACCCTCTTCGTATCGACAGGCATTGCCATGGCCGCCGATGCAGTCGACCAGGTTCCGACAGCTCCTGCTGCTGTTGAAACCCCTGCGGCGTTTTCATGGGCAGGCGGCTATATCGGCGTTTACGGTGGTTACGGCTGGCTGGATGCCACACTGTCACAGGGCGGCGCATCGCTCTCGGATAATTTCGATGGCGGCCGCATTGGCGGCTTTGGCGGCTGGAACTTCGATGTCGGCCACAACGTGATTCTCGGCGTAGAAGCCGATGTGAACTACGACTGGAACGAAAACAACTATTCCGGCGTCAAGGTAGGCATGGATGTCTCCGGCTCTGCCCGCGCCCGCGCCGGTTACGCCATTGACCGCGCCCTGCTGTTTGTGGCTGGCGGCTGGACGGCAGACAGAACCTATATCAAATCTTCGTCCGGCGATTTCAACAAGACCCTGAACGGCTGGACCATCGGCGCTGGTGTCGATTATGCGATTACCAATCGCATCTTTACCCGCCTCGAATATCGCTACAACGATTACGGCACCAAGAATATTAGCGGCATCGATTTCGACAGCAAGCAGAATGTCGTCAATCTCGGCATCGGCATCAAATTCTGATAGACTGCCTCAGACATCAGCCCCGGCTTAACGACCGGGGCTGTTTTTGTGATTGCTGACTATTGCTCCAATGCAAAGCTGACATTCACAGTGATGCGATAGGTATTCTCACCCGCCGCCATCGGCGTTGGGGCGGGCGCCATATCCCGGGCCATGCTGGCTTTCATCATCATGCCCTGCTCGAAGGGCCGCGCTGAATTTTCATTGATGGAAATGATTCGGCCAAGCTTAACGCCAGCCGCTTGCGTCAGCACTTTCGCCTTGGCCAAGGCATCCGCCATGGCTGATTTGCGGGCCTCATCAATGGCCGTTTCCGGCTTGTCATTGGTGAAGCGGATCTCTCCACCCTGGTTGACGCCAAGCCCAACAGACGTATCGATTACCCCGCCCAGCTTGGACAGATCACGCACCCGAATCGTCAGCCCATTGCTGACGGAATAGCCCTCAATCACCGGCGGGCGGCTATCGGCCTTGTCTTCCGGCTCCTGCCGATAGCGCGGCGTAATCTGAAAGCCGGATGTCTGCAGATCGCGATCCGCCAATCCCTTGTCCTTGAGAGATTTCAACACCTTGGCCAAAGCCTCGTTATTGTCCTTCAACGCCTGGGCCGCCTCGGCAGCCTCAGTCACGACACCCAATTGCATCAAAGCCATATCCGGCGCCAGACTGACCTCTCCTTCACCCGACACATTGATGACCGCCTCCTGCCGTGAGGCCTCCTGCGCCATAGCCGGAGAAACAAAAGCCAGAGACGCCAACATAAAACCAAACCGTCCAAGGCCCAAAACCGCACCCAAATTCACCATCTCGTCTCCCAGGCTCCGCTTTCTGATTGCTCAATCGCTCTCTAAACAACCTATTGCGAAACCATTGCGGCAAACACTTGTCGCACCCAACGTTTTCCGCTAGAGCGTCACCATGGACGTTGGAACCATTGCCAACCCCACCGCCGGCCCTCGCGCCAGGCCGGGCCTGTAGCTCAATGGTTAGAGCCGGCGGCTCATAACCGCTTGGTTGGGAGTTCGAGTCTCTCCAGGCCCACCATTCTTATATCACCGGTGTAGCTCGCCGCGCACCTCCGGAATTTTGACACCAAGATCTGGAAAAATTAATGTAGCTCGCCGCGCACTTCCGGTGTAGCTCGCCGCGAAGTTCCGGAATTTTGACACGCAGAACCGGAAAAATGAATTCGTAGAAACTGCTCGAAATAATTCGCCCAACTTCGCTAGCCTAATTCAAGAACAGATGTTCGAGAGAGGCTTGATGTAAATATACGCCGCACTTGCAATCATCGCCCCGCCGCAACTAACTAAGCCAATTATCACGAGGGCGATCCGGTGCCAGCAAATCCGATCCGCTACCCCGTTAAACGTAGAGGTCAACTCGCTGCCAAGATCAGCATAATCCGTCTCTAGTTTTTGCTTTTGACGGCTTATTTCAGCCGAAATGGCTGCCAACGTCAGCCATTGATTAATGAGCGACAAGAGGAGAAGCACCACAAATAGCCATGCTCCAACTATTATAGCCGTGTTCGTCCATGACTGAAGACAAGAGCCGGGCTCTTTCATCTGAGTCGCAACAATGATCGTGGCAGCGGGAATTCCGAGCAATTGCCCCTGGATGTCGACAATCGTTTTATGAATCTTTCCGGTGAACTCAAGTTTAGCGGCAGCAAGCTCGCTTCGCACCTTTGAGTACGAGAAGCTGGATGCAAAAAGCCGGTAACCGTTTTGAATGTCATCGTTGATAACATCCAAGTTCGAAAGAAGGTGGTGTAATCTGCTTTCTCGCGGAAGTGACTGAACCATTCTAACGATCGTAGCATTAAGAATGCCCAGCTTCTGATCCCTGTGGGTTACACTGTCAAACAAGGACAAAAATTTTGAACATTGTCCTAGATCGACAACGTCAAGCTCAGCCTTTTGAAACAGTGCAGGAATGACCGTTCTGCCATCTCCAATAAATACCAACTCCCGACGAGTCCGGTCGGCGAATGTGGCGGCCTCGGCAATAATTGAAATTACAGCCAAGACTTGACGATAGATCGTTTGAAGGCGGTGTGGCGGCGAAGTTTTGCGGTGAATTTTATATTCAATAACAAAGTAATTTTGAGGCTCAGAAAAACACGCCTCTGGTGAGCGGAGAAGGTCATCAAACTTGTCGACCAATATGCCGATTCCAGGACGTGGACTACCTACTTCCACATTTATTTTGTCGCCAACTTCGCATGAACTTATATCGTCCTGAAAAGCAAACCCAATACGATCCGCTTCCCGAGGGTCAGCATCTATCCGACCCAAAATTCCTCGAATTTCTTCTGTCGAAACAGACAGCAGTCCTTCCCGACCAACGGACAGAAATTCGGTATTTCGATAAAGCTCGAGAAGCTGATCAAAGGTGACCCGTTCCATCGTTGAACTCGTCCTCTAAATCTTGGACCGTCGCGTCGGGGAGGTTGGTGATCAGTAGCGAGCGAGCATCCTTATCATAGACGATCTGGCCAGTAGCAAGAGCATCTCTGTCAAAATCAAGCGTCCAGTTTTTCGTAGACGCTTTAATTCGAGTTAGAGCACTGAGTGCCTGAGAGTTTGGAACAAAGTTGTCGTTTAGCCCGAGGTCCGTATCAGACAATGCGTCAGTTAAAGGTCCGGGATCGGTTGGATATAACTCGTTTGCAAGAGCCGCGAGCGAAATTTCTTCCCTCTTTCGTGCGTACCGCTGGCAGACTTCTTTCGTCCGCTTGAAGAATTCATCCCTTTCCGTAGGAGACATACCCTTATCGGTGGCAAATTTCTTAAGAGCTCCAATCAAACGCCTTGTATCTTCGCGTTCTTGGACATACGCGTCACAACCGAGGAAATCGCGAAAATAATCGGCGACATTCCCCTTGCCCTTGAGAAAGCTGATGTAGCGAGGCTCATTGGCGAGCCACGCGGAGATTCCGATTCGCCCCGCAAACCGGAAACCTTCGATATCCAAATGCTCCACGTCCATTACGCCAAAATCATTCGTCAAGGCGGCACCCAACTTGTCGGTAATGATAGCCACAAGAAGGTAATGCAAATCCGCCCGAGTAAAATGAGCGAAAAAGACGTGTCCAGGCTGCGCGGCAGGTCGGCTACTAGCCTCTTTACGCAAAGTTTCCATCATTGAGGCGGTAAGCTCGGCAAAATCTATCGCGTCATCTTCAACATAACTGCGCAGATGCTTAGACGTAGGGAAGTTGTCTTCATTCTCAGAAAAACGTCCGTGTGATTTGGATCCTCTACGTCCATAAAGCTCGTAAAGCGTATCAATCACGCGCTGCGCAGTACTCCCGATTTCGAGAGGTTTTTCGGCCAACTTGATTGAGAAACCTGTATCGTCACGTTTCAAATCATGAACGACTGCAGACACGATAGAATTTGACACGCAGAGCCCCCCAACCTTTTTAGCGTTCCGAGAGTAAATCTGACTCGCGCTCAACCATCAAGCTGCAAAGCCATCATGAATTGCTTCCAGCCCGCCATAGTAGATCAACTCTCGCGCCTCGGTCCCATTACCGCCAGAAACGGAATATGTCAGTTCTGCGCCTTCAGCCTTGAAGCCCACGAATATCTCACGGACCTCCGGACGGTCATTTATGGACAGGATAAATTGCCCTTGAAGGGTCTTTAAACGCCCTGCAAGAACCTCAAACTGATCGCGTCCAAACAGCGCCTTCCCGTAATCGTCCTCGCATCCGAAATACGGCGGATCGAGATAGAACAGCACGCTCGGCCGATCATAGCGGTTGATGAAGGCCAACCAGTCCAGGTTCTCGATGACGACACCGGATAGGCGCTCGTGGACATCTTCCAGGAGCGGAGCAAGCCGGGTTAGATTGAACCGGGCGCTGCCCTCGTGCTGGACGCCAAAGGTCTGGCCTGCGACCTTGCCACCAAAGGCGAGCTTCTGGAGGTAGATGAAACGAGCGGCCCGCTCCAGATCGGTGAGCGTTGCAGGATCGCATGCCTTCAGCCGCTCGAACTCGCGCCGGCTGGTGATCTGGAATTTGAGCGTATCCATGAACTGCGGATAGTGCCGTTGAAGAATGCGGAACAGGTTCACAACCTCGCCACTGCGGTCGTTGATCACCTCGGTCCTGGGCGCATTCCGCCGCCGAAAGAACACACCGCCCATGCCGACAAACGGCTCGGCATAGGTCTGGTGCGGTATCGCCTCAATCATCTTGACCAGGCGCGGTGCCAGGCTGCGCTTGCCACCGATCCAGGCGGCCGGCGGCTGAGTGTTGGGGACGGGCCGGAAGGCTTCATGATTCACCATTTCAAAAATCTCACGACTCAGTCACACAGGCCCCGCCCTGCAGGGTACGGGTGCGACGGTTATCGTAGAGTGCTGTCGGACGGGTTTGGACGCCAATCTTAGGCCCGTCGCGGGCGAATTAACGCCCGGCATCCGGCTTGCGACCAAAGAGGCCGCAAGCCCAAATCGAAATCAGGAAGCGTCGTCCGATGTCGGCGGATCGCTGGCAACCGGAACCAGGTCCGGCGCTTCGCCCCTGACATAATCAGGATCGTGCGGAGCCAGCCGCCGCAGTGCCTCGGCCAACCTGTTCGACAGGCTGTCCACTGCACCCGCATATTGATCGGCCTGCTGCTCCAGCATCTTGTTGCGCTCACGCAACGCCGTTTCGAGAATGCTCATGGATCAAGCCTCCGCGCTTTGGGTTTCGGGCCAAGTGAAGGCCGGCAACTCGGCGAGGAAATCCGCGACCGTCGGGATCGGCCGCTGTTTGGCGATGACCTTCTCCAGCTCGGCAAGGGAATAAACCCAGACATCGGAGCGCCAGTCTTTGAGCGCTGCGGCCTCGGCCGCGAAGGTCGCGTGCTTGTCGCCCACATAGGTGACGGCGGTGGTCAGGCTGTCATAGCCCCGCTCACGCGCCTTGGCGTTCATGAACTGCTGAATGGCCAGCTGATAGCGCGCCTTCAACGTCTCGTCGGAGATCGGCACGTTGACCCAGCCGTCCACCGTGCTGGCAACGAAGTCGGGAATGGCCGGCAGTTCGGTGACAGCAGAGAGATAGGCCCGCTCATCACTCAATAGCTGATCTTGGATAGCGGTCTGCTCTTCCGAAGTCAGGCCATTGGTCATGTGGGCCGCGACGCCGTACCAGAAGGTGCGAGCATTGAGGATCTGCTGGCGACCAAGCCACCAGGCGGCCATGGCTGCCCAGCGGCTGGAGCGGCCGGCCGTGACCTCGACGATAACGCCATCGACCATGGCCTCATACATGCTGCTGATATTGTACATGTCGGATTTCCTTTCGTTACCAGTCGAGTTCTCGAAACACGCAGTATTTGATCACCATGCTGGCGCTGTAATTGTTCTTGAAGGTGAGTGATTTGGTGGAGAGGGTCAGGCGGGCGTAATACCAATTGCCCGGCACCTGATTGAGGTTGTTGCGCAGCACGATGAACGGGTAATAGGTATAGGTGCCGGTCAGGGTGACGCTGACTGTCGCCCCTGATCCAACCGTCACAAGCCCCTGCTCGAAGGGTACGAGGCCGGAAAGCGTCTCATAGAACGCGAGCTGCGTGGGGTCGGTGACAGTAGTCACGTCATAGCCCGCTTTCGACACCCGGATCTGATAGCTGTTGCCGTTCTGGCCGATGAAGATCCTGTTGGTCATCACGCGCCCCGGTTTTTGAAAATCATGTAACAGAACTGAAACCTGTTGGTGTCGGTCGACGTATCGAGAATGACCACCTTGGCCCGCAGCGTCGTGTTGTTGGCGAGCCAGGCCCCGGTATAGCGGAGAATATTGCTCTGCCCGTCGCTGGCGCTGAGTGCGTTCGCCATGTTGCTGCGCCGGTCGTTCTGCCCCCAGGTGGTCGGGTAAAAGCAACTGCCGACCGGCAGATCGGAAAGCCCGCTCAGACGATTGTAAAATGAGGCATGAAAGATCGGCGTATAGCCCAGATCCGGGAAGGTGATCTCGCTGTAGTAGATCGTCGCTGTCAGCGTCGAGGTGTTGTAATAGGTGTTCTGCATATTGACGCTGCCCTTGACGTGCAGGTCCAGCGTCTCAAATCGCGTATCGAGCAAGCGGCTCTTGGTGGGTGCATAGACATCATCGCCGGGCTGACTGATGAAGATACCGACTTCGCCGTTCAGGCTGCCAATGTGAATTCTGTTGGTCATTGGGAGATCGCAAACACGATGTATCGGATGACGCCGGTGAAGCGCTCATAATTCCCATTGTTGTGGTTTCGTCTGGGAATAGTGATCGAGCCATCGGCAATGGTTGGCGGGGTGCTGGCAAACTTGTTGCCGACCGGCTCCGTACACATCATGCCAACGCCACCCTGCGACTGAAAACTGTTGGCGTTAGGGGTGTAGTCATTCAGCACATAGGCCGCAGGCACATAACCAATCGTCGGAAACGTGATGACAAGCGGCGTGCTGGTCGTTGTAAAATACGCCTCAGACCCGGAGCCGTTGGCGGGCGCGGGGTCGGTGATCTGACCCCGCGCGATGATCAGGCCGGTAAAGCCCCAATTGCTGTCAAAGACCTTGTTTTGATCGGCAACGGACAGATCGGCCGCATCGTATCCCGCTTTGGTAACGATCATCCGGCCCGGTGTGATGGACAGTCTGTTGCTCATAGAAATCTCCAGTCCATTTAATCGGTGATCAGGATCGTGCCGGCGTTGAGGGAAATGATCATCTTGCCGTTCGAGCTGCGGATCTCGCCGGCTGTCACGGTGCCAAGATTTGCGGTGATGGCGGAGAGGCTGTTGACCGAGAGCTGGTTGGCGGTGATCGCGCCGTCAACGATCAACTCGGCGGCGTTGCGCTTGTTGACGACGAAGCCGCCGACATAGACGTCCCCGGTTGTTGTTGTCCGCATGACATAAGCCGTCATCCGGGCCTGCCGGGCATTTGCGGGCGATGTTACATTGACGGTTGCCGTGCGAAACCCAGGCCCCGAATCCCCAGCGAGATAGTCGATAAAGGAGATGAGGTTGCCGGCTGCGTCGTACCAAATGATCCGCAAAAGAGGAGATTGATTGGCGATGCCAAGAGCTGTTCCCGTCACCCGGTACTGCGTGCTGCCTTGCACGGGGAAAAGCTTCCCCGCCAGTTCAGCGCTATAGCCGGTCGCGCCCGCAACATAGGGGTACCTCGCCTGGGAGCGGGACGCCATTCCGCCAACATACGGATCCGTCCAAGGATACCAGCCAGCGCCTGACCAGGAGTTTCCGAAGTCCTGCATTTGATTGTCAGGCACCAGATTGGAAAAATCGGTGAGAACAAGCTGTTTGGCTGTCACGGAATTGGCCGCCAGCTTGTCTGTACCGATAGTGTCGGCTGCAATGTTCGTCCCGGTGATCGTCAATGCAGCAATGCTGGTGCCAACGACAGCACCGGCCGCAATGGCAGGCGTGGTGATCGCACCGGCCGAGATTTTGGAGGCAATGACCGAATTGACAGCCAGGCTATCGGCCTGCACCGATCCCGCAACGATATTGCCGTTCTGGATCAGCGTGACGCCGGCCGCAGACCACGGCGTCGGTTCGCTCTGATTGGCGGTCGCCTCCCCGAAGAACGGCTTGTGGATCCAGAGATAGCTATCGTTCTGCCCGTTGATCGTTCCCTTGTGACGGAAGAAAATCCAGGCATAGACCGAGCCAGCCGGTGCCTGGGCTTTGAACCAGGCGCGCTGATAATTTGACAGCTGCTTGCCCGGATCGATGTTCTGGTTTGCGGGAAACACGCCAGCATTGGCAAAGGCCAGGACATTGCCGGCCGCATTGGCAAAGGCGATGTAAGGCTGGATGCCGTTGCAGCGATGCCCGAGGTAATAGGTCGATAGCTCATACCATTTGCCGCCCTCCACAGAGATATAGTCGTAGTTGGAGCCGTCTTTTTTATAGGTAGCGCCGATCTCAAGCCCTTGCGTCCCATTGACCTGGCGGATTTCCAGGGCGCCGGGTACGGGAGCGAAGGTGTCGGTCCGAAGGGTCATGGTCCACTTGCCGAGATCGGCATTGGCATATTCCACACCCCAGCCGGTGATCCCGGCCGAGAAGTCCGAGTTCTTGATGAAGTTCGCGCCCTGACCGACCGCCAGCAGAGTGGTGGTGATGGCGCCAGCGGCGACCTTTGCCGTCGTCACTGCACCGGCAACCAGTTGGTCGGTATTGACAGCGCCGGCAGCAATCTTGCCGGCGATGACAGAATTGGCTGCCAGCTTGTCCGTGGTCACGGAGCCTGCCGTCAGCATGTTGGTGAGGATCGTGCCATCAATGATCAGCTCGGCCGCATTGCGTTTCTGGACAACAAAACCGCCGACATAGACATCGCTGTTGGTCGTCGTGCGCCAGACATATGCGGCCATCACCGCCTGCGTGGCACCTGTCGGGGCCGTCAGATTGACCGTTGCCGTGACCGGCCCGGCCCCGCGATCCCCGAGGAGGAAATCGATGTAGTTGATCAGGGCGCCGGTTCGATCCAGCCATTTTATCCGCAAGAGCGGCGATTGATTGCCGTTCGAATAGGCCGATCCGGTCACACGGTATTGCGCACCGGCCTGGACCGGAAACGCCTTGCCGAGCAGCTCGTTGCCGTATCCCGTGGTGCCTGCCACATAGGTGAACTTCATCTGCGACCGGGATGCCATGCCGCCAAGATAGGGGTCCGTCCAGGACGACCAGCCGGACCCAACCCAAGAGCTGCCGGGATTCTGCATCTGGTTGTCAGGCACCAGATTGGTAAAGTCTGTCAGCACCAACTGTTTGGCGGTGACCGAGTTCGCCGCCAGGTTATTGGCACCGATGGTGTCGGCGGCGACCTTGGTCCCGGTGATAATCCCGTCAGCAATCTTGGAGGCGACAATGGCAAGGTCAGCGATTTGCGAACCGATCAATTGCCCGGTCAGTTCAGCCGTGGCCACCGTCTTCACATAGGCCGCACCGTTCCAGCGATAAGCCTCGCCATTGAAGGTGACATAGGCAGAAACGCGGCTGGTCGGCAGGGCGCTGACAACGTGCACCGGTTCAATACTGGCGGCAAACTTGGTCTCATCGACCGCCTGGGCAGCAAGCTTTGCACCCGTCACCGCTGCATCGGCAAGCTTGTCGGCAATGACAGACTTTGCCGCCAGGATCTCCTGCGTCACCGCCTCGACCTGGAGCTTGGACGTGCCGACCGCCGCATCCGCCAGCTTCAGATTGGTGACCGCCTCGTCCATGATCTTGGACGCCGTCACCGCAGCGTCGGCAATTTTCGACGACACAATCGAGCCGTCAAGAACGTCAGACGATTCCGACAGGTTCAGCGTGGTCACCGCGATCCACGCGGAAGCCTCCGTTTGACGTGCGCTGACCGGCACCAGTTTGCCCTGCACCTCGTATTCCGTCAGCGCCAGGCACCAACTCCCCGACAGCGTCCAACTGGCGGGCGCACCATAGGGATTGGCGTCGCTGTCCAGAACAATCACACCGGTCGCCTTGACACGGACTTTGACCCACACACGGGCAACGTCATCGAGATCGCTGGCGCAGGAGATCACAATGGCCGGACGGCGCTGCTGGCTGGCACTATCGGTGACCGAACCCGCCGAAACCTGGAAGCCGGTCATCGCTTGCACCGGAGCCGCGACCGGTCCTGTCCAGCCGATCACCGGCGCCACGATGGTTTCCGGAGGATCGTAATCGGACGGATCGATCTCCGTTAGCGCCACCTGCCGCAACATGCCGGACTGACCGGTGTTTCCCGTCACCAGAAACTTCTTGTTCGAATAGGCATTGCGCGCTGAGGTCCAGGCGACAACGTCATTCGGCTCCAGGGCTGCTGCCAAAGGGGGCAAGGTGACGACATGGGTTCGAAACCGGCGCTGCTCCTTCACCATGGTTTCGATCAGCGACTGGACCTGCGCCGAATAGGGAACGGCAGCAAAGGAAACGGAAACCGGCAGCGAACGACTGCCGTCTTCTGCCTCCAGCGTCAGATTGCGGTTTTCCGGGGCGTCTTTCGTCGCCCATTTCTCGGCCGGCTCCGGATAGGTGCCGGTCACGCGGTTATGGGTCGATTTTAGCGACGGGAATGGCTCGAAATCCTGATCCTTGGTGATGACGATGCCGTCATCGTCAAAGGAATAAACGGCAGAGCCAGGCGCGCCGACCAGCGGCTTGATGAAACCACCTACCTCGGCAAAGCGCCCGGCGCAGGCGATGCGCAGATCCTCAAGCACGTCCAGCGGTTCGGTATCGAGCGTGACTTCCAGGCCGCAGCGGAACTGTGGCGCATTCTTGATGGTTCGGTCGCATTCATTGGCGGCGGCAAACCATGAGGCATTGGGCAGGCGGTGCGCGGAAACATTCTGGCCGCCGTAAAACCAGTCGCCACCGTAGTAGATGCCACGGGCGATGTTATAGGCGGCGGTGATCGGATTGAGCGTGGCCTCATAGGTCGCAGGATCATTCCAGCGATGCGTCCCGCTGCCGCCATTGGTGCTATCCTTGCGCGGATCGTAGAACGGCGTCGGTTTCGGCTCATAGATGCCGGTTGGCATCCCGGAAAACAGATCGGAATTATAGCGGGCCGTCAGAATGATATATTGAACGCCACGCCCGATGCGGTCCGATCCGTAGGGTCGATCGGCATTGCCGCCAAACTTCGCCACCAGGAAGCTGTCGGCTGCGGTCTGGGTGCCGTCGTAATATTTGATCCAGAGGTAATCCTTGCCGCTCTTGCGAAACTCGGTCACGGGATAACCACGTCCATCCGCATGCGGCTTTGACCAGTCGACCGTGCATTTCTTGTCATCGATCCAGACGCTGTTCAGCCCCTGGGGTCCGGCATAGGACGGCAGGTTGGCAAGCTCGATGACGTCGGTCAGATAAGCATTGGGTGTGCTGCCATCGCTGCCCCAGGTGCCGATATATTTGCGCCGGCCACCGACGGCCCGCGAGCCGATGATAAAGCTCATCGGCTGGTCTTCACCCATCTTGATTTCCAGCACCTGGCCGGAAGCCGCCGTCTTGGTTTTGCCGGTCAATGCCTTTTGCAGCAGGGAAAAGCCAAAGCCGACCGCAACACGCGCGACCACACTGCCAATGCCCGTCGCAAAAAACGAACCAATAGCGGCAACCGCGCCAGCAACCGGTCCGGCGTGGGCCGCATTGGCCGAGAGCAACAGGTAAACCAGGATTAAGAGGGCTTTGACCGCCATTTAACCCACCCTGAAGGCCATGGTGGCATGAAGCAGGCTGACAGTCCCCAGGCCCTGCGGTCGCAGCACGAAGATCCGCTCACCATTCACCACGCCCAGCGCATGACCGACAGGACCGTCATGAGCGATGGCGGCGATATCACCGATTTGCGCTTGGCTGGGATGGATTTCCGGCAGCAAGGACGCGACCAGCGCACCGAGCGTCTCGAACCCGGCCGCCCGAACGATCGTGGCAGCGCTTTCCTCGTCATGATAGGGATTGGCGATGATGTCAGTTGCCAGATCGACGCCTGTCAGCGCCTGGACAAGCCGGCCGGCAAGGCCTGGTCCGCAATCATGCACATACCATTCGAAGGGTTTGGCCTTGATCTCGTCTATCGCCACCTCGAAACGCGATCGCCAGTCTTTCAAGCGCACAAGCGTCTGCATCAGCGCGACCTCGCGGGATCGCTGAACGGCAGAAACTGATGGTCTTTTGGGGTCGGGTTCATGCCGAGCAAAGTGGCTCAAGGCAGCCCGTCAAAACAGCCGCAAGGACTTGTGGGGGCGGCGTTAGCGGGCTTTCAAACCCGCTTCAAACACTCTTCGAAGACATAGCACACAATGGCGAGACAGCAAGATTGCCGGTTACGCCGGTCAGGTGGATTTCTGGCCCCAGGCGATCTTCCAGGTGGCGATGACGGCCGTGTCCTTACCCCATTGATCGTTGCTGCGGGCCTTCTGGCCCTCATAGGAGCTTTTCACGGGGTTGGAGCGGGTCAGCATCGACATGACGTCCGAGACCGCCTTGATCGAAGCGGATCCCGTGCCGCCCGAACGCGGCGTCTTGATCGGTGCACCGTCGATCTCGCCCATGAAGATGATCATGCCCGGCGCGATCTGCTCGCCGGTTTTCGGGTCGATCAGCAGCTCGTGGATTTCGACCTTGCCGAGCCGCAGATCATATTCGCGCACGAGCTGACGGGCAGCATCGGCAATCTGGGAAATGTCGATGGTGATCGTCTGAACGGTGAAGTCGGAGGTCTGCGGGATATCGCTGACCTTCAACAAATTGCCAGCAGCGATATAGGAACGGCTGACCAGCGACCCGTCCAGGCCGCTAAAGACTGTGAGGTTGAGATCCTCGTCGCCGGACCAGAAACCGCGTCCCACGGTATGGCCGGTGGATCTTTCCTTTGCGGTGAACCAGGCGAGCGTTCTCGGAGCAAAGCTGTCGATCGGTGCGCGCTCCAGCGCGGCCAGCGTGGCACTGTCAATGTCTCGCATCAGACCCTCCGCTTTTGAATGACTTTGAAGCCGGCTCCCGACGTGACCGTCCTTTTGGCTTCGCCGGGGTTATGGCTTTCGGGAACGATGACCACCGGACAGGCCGGGCGGATCAATATGACCGCCATGCCGCTCGCAACGGCCAAAGGAAGGCGCGGGAAAATCGGTGCATCGAGATTGCCGTTCGCATCGGCCGCTGCTGGGCGCGACACCTCGGCAAAAGCAATCTGGTCGCCATAGGTGATTTGTAGCTTGTCGCCCGGCGATAGCTGATAGCCTGCCGGAAACCCGGTCATTCTCGCTGTCACGCGGTCAGCGCCGATTTCCCGAACCGTGATGTTGCGGCCCGCGATCGCTGTGCCTTTGGGATCGAGCAACGGATATTGACGGATCAGGTCGCAGATCAGGAAGGCGATGCGAACACCATCCAGGCTGCGGATCACGGCGGCGACTTGTGTCAGCTGATCGTTTCGGGATGTGCCGAGCGTCACCTCGGCCGTCCAGAGCGGTGCGGCAAGCTCTGCCTGCCAGACATCGCCAGAACCAAGGCTGTCGAATTCGTCATTGCGCTGGATGCTCCAGGTCACTGACGAGATTGCTAACAAGTCAAAGACCTCGGATAGGGCAAGAGCCGCCATTATCGCCACCTCGGATGCGCGCTGATCGTCTGCATGCGGTCCGGCATCGCCCGGTCATATTCATCGAGCGCCTGCTGCATGCCGGCATAGGCTTCGGCCCGCATCTCATCCTTGCCATAGGCTCCGGCCATGTTGAGGGTGATGGTGGCACTGCGCGGCGCCGATACCCCTGCCCCCGGCTGGTCATTGCCGTTGGCCGCAGACCAGAGCCGCTTCGGTGTCGGATAGCTGTCCACCACGCCGCCATCGGCGTAACCGCGTTTGCCAAGCCGCATGGCTTCAACCGTGTGCGGACCACCGGCACGGGCAATATCGGACTGGCTCCAGACGATCTCACCCTTATGGACCACGCCGGCCGGTTCATAGACGCCGCCGGCGCCGGTATAGCCACCTCCCGAATAAAGACCGATCCCGCCGCTCAGGATCGCCGATTGGAACTGGCTTGATGAGTTAAAGACCGACTGACCGTACGAAGTCAGGCCGCCAAGCAAGGAGGCCAGTCCGCCATTGCCCGATGCCTGCGCCTGGGCCAGCACCTGGCCGAACTTGCCCATGCCGGAACCGAGACCGTCGAGGCCTTTGGCGGCAACGCCGGTTGCGCTGTTCAAGCCGCCAAGTCCGGAGGCCGCACTGTTGGTGGAACCCGTGACATTGCCCAGGGCCGAGTTGAATTTATCGACATAGGCTGTGCTGGTGGTCCCCAAAACGTCCGTGGCATTGCCGGCGCTGGCCATCGGCTTGCCGGAAAACCAGACAGAGGCCGCGTCCTGGGCATTGCCGTATTTAGAAACCGACGCGCCAAAATACTTGTTAAACACCGCGTCCTGCGCCTGCGAGCTGCCCAGATATTCGTTCGGCGTCATCGAGGTGCCAAGCGCTGATTTGGTCCAGGAAGGAATATTAGACCCCATCACCTGATACGCACCGTAAGCACGGTCGCCGGAGGCCGTCACCGGACCAAGCGCCGAGTAATTGCCGCCGCTTTCAATCGAGCTGATGGCTTTGCGATACGCCGACAAATCCAGGATGTTCGAATTGCTGTTGGCAGCCGATTGCGAGCCGCCGAGCAGGCCGGTTAATCCACTGGTTACTCCGCCATTCAACATGACGGTACCAGCCGTCACCTGCATCGAGCCGACCGATTGTCCCAACGCCTTGCTGGTAATCGAAGCCGTATCCGATCCACCGCCAAACAACCGTGACAGGATGCCGCTGATCCCGCCGACATCGCTCAGGGTTCCCGAGGATGTGCCAAGCAGGGCATTCTTCAACGGGTTCTTGACCGCCAGTTCCAGGAAGGTCTTGTTGATGTCGCTGACAATGTTTTTGGCCGCATCCTTGATATTGCCGGACGACAGGCCGTCGACAATGCTGTCGATCGTGTTGCCGGCCGATTGCTGGACTGAATTCCAGGCTTCCGTGGTTTTGGCGAGCTGGGTATTCCAGGCAGCGGTTTCGCGGGCGACGCGGCGGATATCGTCGGCCCGCTTCGATGTCGGGTCGGTGCCTAACTCGCGGATTTTGACTTCGGCGTCATACTGCGCCAGCAAAGCGGACTGATCGGAGGCCGGCCTCGTGGCAATCGAGGTCTGGTAGCGCAGCCGATCAACCGTGGCGGTCTGGCTTTGGAGATAGGAGGCCGCACTGGCATCGCGCTGCGAGGCGGCAAGTCCCTCATAACCGGCCCGCAGCTGGTTGATGGTGTCGAGCAGCTTGGTCTTTGCATCCCCTTCAGCCAGGGCCGCAGCAGCGATCAGCGGACGCAGTTGCAATTCGGCTTCAAGACGGGTCTGCGCCTGTTCGCTGGTCAGCGTGCCAGCCGCGACCTGGGCATTGAGTTTTTCCCGGATCGACGCTTCCGCTTGCATATCCGCCGCCTGCGCCTGCGACGATGCAATCGTCTCCTGAATAACCCGATTGCGGGCGCGAGCGGCCTCGGCCGAGACCTGCTCGGCACTCAATTCCTGGTCGGCCATTTGCAGCCGGGTACGGCGTGCTTCCAGATCGGCACGAACCAAAGGATTGCGCTCGTTCTGGATCTGGATATCCAGCCGGTCCATTTCCGCTGCGCGGGCCTGGCGATTGTTGAGCGCATCGAGCGCCCTCGTCTGCGCCTCGATGCCAGCGGTCAGCTTGGCACGATCCTCGGGGCTGAGTGACTGGATGGTCAGGCCCGATTGCATGGCCGCAATGCTGTTGGTCAAGCTTTGGCGCTTGGCGGCATCTGCATTGGCAGGCACGGCGTCGGCCGCACTCAAGGCGGCTTGGCTCTTGCGGATCTCGGCGGCCTTGCGCTGGCGTTCAGCCTCGGCAGCCTGTTCACTGGCCTGCTGCGCCAGCAAGGCGTCGAGTTCAGCCTGGATTTTATCAGACCCGCGCGCGCCGCGCCCGGTCGGTCCACCGACAGAGAGCTGGTTTCGAAGCCCGGCAATCCGTTCTGCCAGGGTCTTGATGCCTGCTCCCTTATCGATTGTTTTTCCGATCCAATCGAAGGCATTGCTGGACGCCGTGCTAACCCCTTCCCAAGCCCGACCCAGGGCGGTTGTCGCTTGCGTAGCTGACGCCAGCTGCGGGGGAAGCGCCTTCAGCAACACGGCTTGCGCCTCGGACTGCCGGTTCTGCGCGGCCAGATTGGTCGCCTGCTTGGCCGTGGCCGCATCGATCAGCCCATATTGCTGGTAGAGAACCTGGGCAGCCTTGGCCGGATCGGCAAACAAATCAGCCAGCGCCTGGCCGGCCGAGGCGGCATCCGTGCCAATCGTTGCGGCAAAATCCTTGCTGATCGAAATCAAGCCTTCGAAATTCTCATTGCCGATCCGTCCGGTGCGTAAGAAGGCCGCTTCCATCGAGCGCGCCGACTTGACCGAGACGCCGGCGCTGGCCGCTCCGGCTTGAGCAGCCGCTTCCATTTGCGTGGCCGTTCCGGCAACGGCGCGGCCCAGGCCATTGGCTGCCGTCGAAACCTCTTTGGTGGATGTGAGATAGCCGTTCCAGGCGCTGGCACCGACCAGTGCAGCGGCCGTGAGGCCACCGATTGAAACCGTGAGCGGCGTGATCAACCGCCCTGCCCCAGACGCAATGGTGCCGAGATCCTTCAGGGCCGAATTCACGCCGCCCTGGCCGGCATACATCTGGATGATTTGCGGGCCTTGCTGCATGGCCACCATGCTGAGCGGCATGCCAAGTGCCGCCGACTGCCCGATATCGAAGACCTGATAGGTCAGGTTCTGGCGGCGGAATTGACTTTCCCGATCGCCATTCATCGCCGAATTACGGCCCTTGATCGCATCGATCGAGGCAAGCGTCGCCTGCCGATTGCGCGAGATCGCAGCCGTCATTTCGTCGGTGGACAGCACGCCCTGAGCATGAAGGGTGCGGATCTCGGTCAGCGACGCCTTGTACTGATTAATGGTCGCAAACAACGGATTGTATTTGGCCCGCAACTCGTCAAGCGAACGCCCCTGCATTGCCAGAGCGCCAGTCCACTCGCGGACATTCTGATTGGCGGCAGGAGATCCCAAACCGGTCTGTGCGGCAATCATCTGCTGGAGTTTGGTGGTGCTGGTCGATGCCTCAGTGCCGATACCGGCAATCGCCTGCTTGGTCGCCTGTGCGCCAGCCGGCACCTGGCTGGCATCGAGCGTGACGGTGGCGGCAAGTTTCAAAGGGGTGGCCATCATTCGTCTCCACTGTTGAGGACGGGCAGTGCCGCCTCTTCCATCACCCGCAAATCATCCCATACCGGATCGCCGTATCTGCCCCTGCGAAACACCACATCGCAGGCGGTGTAATCGAGGCCGATCCAGATCATGCCGCCACGGCCGACACCGACGACGCGCCACTGCGTGTCGCAGGCAAGGAACGCCATGAGGCTGTTCCAATTGCAGGCGGCGACAGGATCGAAGCCCTCATCGCCTCCATCGTCATCCGCTTCGATCTGAAGACCGAAGGCCGCGAACTCGTCGCGGACAGTGTCCGTCATTTGCTGCGGCTTGGTTCGGTCTGTCTTGCCTGTCCGATGACATGCCCAGCTCAGTGCAAGGCTTTGGAGTTTCCCAAGCGTGCCTTGTCGTTTGACACCGCTTCTTCGTAAGCCCGGTTGAGGCCGACGCGGATCCGGTCCAAGCCGAGCGCCATATCCAGATTGTCGGCCGAGAACGGCAGCGGCTGATCGTTGGCGTCAATCACACCCCGCCAATTGCTGACCATCAGATGGAACATGCTCTGGTCATGCGCCTCGATCTGCTTGCGGATATCATCCGCCTTTGCCGACGCGGCCTTGTAATCGGCTGCGAACTCTTCGGCGGTCGGCAGCTGCTTGACCAGCTCGGCCCGTTTGTCGTCATAGGGTTTCAGTTCGTCCTTGCCCCGGATCACCAGCTCAACGTCGAACGTGCTCTCCTTCAGCGTGCCAGGATGGTCATTGTCCGGTTCCAGCACGGAAACCGGCCACCAGGCAGTCAGGGTTGGAACGAGTTTGAACATGCTTCAAAGCCTCTTTGAAACGCCCTTGGGGCTTACTTGACGGTGATGGTGAATTCGTCGTTGCCAATGGTCGGCAGGACCATCAGCGGCATCTTGTTGTTGAGGATCTTCTGGTTTTCCTCGTAGGTCGTGCGGCCGATCTGCACACGGGCGGCATCAAACTGGACGATATTGCCGGCGACCGTGCCGTGTTGGGCGGCCATCACGCCGGTCTCGTGCGCCTGGGCTTTGGCAAACCAGTTGACGGTTGCAAGCGTCGTCGCCGACATCGTTGCTTCGCCCGTCATCTGCCGATCGGTAAATTCGACGCTCTCAGCGTTGATCAGCAAGCGTGTTTGAATGTCTCCGCCCAGATCGAACGAAAACGCTTCGCAGTCACCGGCATAGCCGAGCAAAGAAAATGTCGTGTTGGCTTTGGAAACCGGGACCGGTTTGATGAACTTGGTCAGATCAATGGCTGGATTGGCGGCATCGGTGATCGTGCCAAGCAAACCGGTCAGCGTGTAGCTGTAGCGGGCAATCTGGCTCGGCTGCATCGAGAGTTTCCACGTACCGCGCGCGCCAAGCAGGACATGCCTGGTGCCGTCTTGCACGAAATAGATCGAGGCGGATTCGAACCCGTTGGAGATCGGCGTATATTTGACGTCGGCTCCCGCCGTGATCACTTCGGCCATGCCGCAGGCGCGCATCGGCACGCCCCAGGCCGGCGCTGTCCCGGCCGCGCCTGAACCGGCAACCTCGACATCGAATCCGACCCGCGCATAGTTGCCGGTCAGGATCACGCCCTGGTGACCCATATAGGGCAGGATCAGATCGCGGCTGACATCGGTTCCCAGCAGCGGTTCGAAATTGAAATTGCTGGCCTGAATGGCATTGGCGGCCCCGGTCGGTGCGGCATCGGTGCCATAGGCGCCTTCGATCTTGACCAGCAGGGCCTTGTTGCGTGCGTATTTCGTCATGGCTCAGGCCTTTCCCTTCTTGCCGCTGCTCTCGTCTGCCGCGTCTTGGGTTTCGGTTCTTGGCTCGGCCGCAGTCATTTCCTGATCGATTGGGGCTGGCGCGTCGGCCTCGATCAGGGTCAGGCTGCCGTCCGGATTGCGGCGATAGCTGCCGCCCGTCTGCGGGTTGGTCATGATGCCTCCAGGGTTCTGGTGGTTTTCCAGGTCTGGGCAAAGATCGTTGTGCCTTTGCCGAACGCGCTGGCTTGGCTGGAGACAAGCTCGAACAAGTCCTCGTGCTCATCCCACGCCCAGCCGGCGAGCGCAGTTTCGATCTCCTGTCGGATTTGCTCGAATTCGGTCACCCGGCTGCCGCCCTTGGCGTCGTCATAGCGGCGAATGAAAAAGGCGACGATGAACCAGACATCGACCGACTGGCGAAACCCGCCCGTCGCAAACTGGTTCGGGTTTCCTGCCTCTCGAAACGGTAAAACGAAGACCGTGCGATTGGGCGGCAACACGCCGTTGGAAAGGGCTTCCAGATCCTCGGCCGGCCGAATGTCGGTGATCGAGGTCTTGGCCTTCAGCCGCACGATGATTTGGCCGATCATAGAAAGCCTCCGAAATCTTTCGTCGGCCTCACCAGGATGACCCGGCCGGCACCATCGACCGGCTGGCTGCCGGCTTCATCGACAGGCAGGTTGATAACCGAACGTGCAACGTCCCTGAGGCCATCCATCGCCGCCTTCCAATCGCGCACGACATGATCCGGCGCGCCGTTGATATGCAGGTGGTAGCGCGCGATCGACACCGCCCATGTCTTGATGAGGTTCGGCACGGCTGGAAGCGGCAAGCGATAGCGAACGCTGATATAGCCATCGATCTCACTGCCGGCAGTTGCGATTGCCGCCGCGATCACATCTGGATCTGCAACGCCGTCGCGGTCACGATCGGCGACCTGAAGGATCTCGTCCTCCCCGGCCCTCTCAATGATATCGGACAGCGTTGCATAGATGGTCATTCGGCGTTCCCGGTCGGCTTTGCATTGGCGTCCTCGTCCGGCTTGACGACCGCACCATTATCGCGGAGTTGCTCAAGCACAGTCGCGTCGACGGAAACCATCTTGCCCGGCATGCACTTGACGCCATCGATGCGCGCCGGCTTGATCAGCACGACTTCGGTTTTCGGTTCGGCCGAGCCGGTCGCTTCGGTATTCTTCGTAGCCATGATGGTCTCCTGAGGTTGCTTGCCAAAACGACGACGCCTGGCGATGCTTGGGAAAAGAACCTCCTGCGGCACAGATGCCGCTGGAGGCCGTCATCACATTGAGGACCGTCAGATGACGCCTTCGAACAGGTAGCCGAGCTGCCTGGAAGAGATGACTTCCTTGACGCTTTCGCCGGAGCGGACGCGCACTGAACCCTTCAGACCGACCTTCGGCTCGTCGATCGAACCGGCGATGCGGTCGCCATGCTGAGCGGTCCAGCCGAATGTCGGCGTTGCATCGATGGAGCTGGCGAGCGGCGCCTTGTGGATCAGCAGCGCCTTGTCGCCCCAGGCACGCTGGCGGGTCACGGGCTGGCCCTTCTTTGCCCGATTGATCCAGCCTTCGCCGATGATGATGTCATCCAGCTCCAACAAATCCGCGACCGCGTCCTTTCGCGCCATGCCCTTATCGGATCCGGAGATATTCAGAGCCTTGAGCACGTTCGCGTTGGTGCGCAGCGCCGTCCATTCGACCCGGCCGATAACCAGGTTGTTCGGACGAATGATCATGTTGTCGGCCGCCTGAGAAAATTGTGCGATCGGATCGCTTGCAGCATTGGACCATTTGTCCGTTCCAGTCAGGGTCTCCTTGTTTGCCGCGTCATAGGTCGCACTGTTGAAGACCTTGCTGGCGACACGGACCTCCCGATCGAGCAGCACGAGGTCGATCAGCTTTTGCGCCGAGAAGGCACGTGGATCATAGCCGGGCGGTGCATTGTTGATGTCATCGAGCGGGATCACGTCATCGAGACCGTAGTCTTCGGTCTTGTCCTCGACCTCTTCAGCCTGGAACTCAACCTCGTTCGGCGTGGATTTGCGGCCGACCTTCGTGTCAGGCACGGTGATGAACTGCCCGAAGTCGAACTGCCACCAGGTGAACTTCTTCTTGGGAAGGTTTGGCGTCAGGCGCGGCAAGACCTGATCGGCGATCAGCGTATTGTTCTTGTAGGCGATGATAATGCCGGTCAGGACCGGATCGATAGGGAACGGCGTGCCGCTCATAGGTGCTCTCCTTGGGCTTTAGGGCGATCAGCCCTGGATCCGGTTCGGGGTGACGAGGACGCGGGCAATGTCGCCCAGGACGGCATTGACCGTTAGAATGCCTCCGGTTCGGGCATTGACGCCGGCAGCAGGTGCGGCCGCGACGGCCTTGCCGTTGGCGTCGGCTGTGAAAAACGCACCGAACGCGATCGTGCCGCCGACCTGGATTTCGGTTTCGCCGAGCAGGACCACGTCGATCCGCTCACCGATGGCGGCTCCGCCCGGGTAATCGGTCACGCCGATGATGGTGTCTGTGGATGCCGTCGCCAGCGTCACTTCGCCATCATTGGCTCCAGCCTTGACCTGCACTTGATGACCGATCGCCGTCGAGGCGATGAAGGACTTGATAAGCTTGTTCATGGTTGACCCTTTCCGGCCTCAGCGCTTGGTGAGACGCATGGCGGCTTCTGCGGCCGACAAGTGTTCGCCACGCTCCTTTGCCGCCGCGATTTCGACATTGATGGCGTCCTTGACGTGAAGCGGATCGGAGAAATCCGGACCGTCGCCGGTGGCCAGTTCTCCGGTTGCGACCGGCAAAGGCAGCTTGCTCAACAGATCCCGCAGGCCCTGGCGCGGAGAAATCGACTTCTCGGTTCCGTCTTCGGAAAACGAGATCGTGCCATCGCTCAGGTCAGCAAACAGTACAGTGGCCAGCGGCTTGAGGCCAACCGGCAGCCTTCCGGCAGCAGACAGCTGCTCAACGAAGGCGGCATCTTCCACCGCGCGCGTTTTGCGCCGTTCCTCGACATCAGTCTTTACCTTTTCGGCAAAGTCCGCCTCCTGTTTGGCCAACGCTTCTTCGCGCGCCTTCAGGGCGGCTTCCTGTTCCTTGTCCATGTCGTCCTCTTTTTTGGCTGAGTAGTTGGTGGCGTCAGGCGCAGGCGCGATATCGTCCGCCATGCGCAATGGGTCGGCCGTCTCGGTGATGGAATCGATCTGCAAGGACGGGATCAGGCCATCGGCAAAATCGGCGCCCTTTTCGGCGACGATGAAATCCCGCATGCCTCGAATGGCCTTCAAGACCATGTCGAAGCCTGAGGTTGCCCGCGTCGGTGCAACGACATCATCGAATGCGATCACATCCTCGTCGTCGGCAAATTCGACCGCCTTCAGGCCTTTGACGGCCGGCGCAGCTGCCCCGAGAAAGCCGACATGGCGAAGATAGTATTTTCCGGGAACCGGATTGTTGGGATGGTCAGGCGAATAGAAGCTGGCGGACACCTTGCGATACCGGCGCGCTTTGACCAGTTCGGCAAACTGAGGTTCGATATCCTCAGGCTCGGCAACCAGCTGGCCGTCCTGGAACGAGATCGACTTGACCCAGCCATAGGCCGGATGATCATCCCTGGGATGGCCGACGACGATCGGCGCATGGTGCAGCGCCGGATCATATTGGGAGGCAACAGCCTGCAGATCGGCATCCGAGAAAGCAAACTGCCTGCCTCGGCTGTCGGTATGGGTGCCAGAACGGAAAATATTGATCGGTTTCATGCCGAGCAGAATCGCTCAAAGCAGGCTCCCAAAACAGCCGCAACGGTTTGTGGGAGATGGCCGATAGGTATGATCGGCACCTGGTTTACATATCACAGCCGACCACAAGGACAAGGCATCGAATTCAAACCCGATTTGAAGCCCTTAGGCGCGTTTTGCGCGCCCAGTGCGACAACTGATCGTCTTTGGGGTCTGAAGGCGCTCCCTGAGCTTTAATTTTAAGCGCCGGCTTGTTCGATAGCGTCGAGAAAATGGTCTTCGATGATTTCCTCGATCCGCACCCGATCCTCATTGTTGATCCCAAGAAATTGCCGCTTCGGCATTTTCACGCTTTTGACCGCAAAGCTCTTGCCGCCCATCGAAAACATCAGTGCCGCTGCACTCTTGGGAACGATGGTTCCGCCCTCGTTATGGATGCGGGCATAGATCATGTCAGAGCCGATATCGACCGAGGTCGAGGATGCCAATTGCCAGATGATGCGCGACAGGTCGCCGGTTTGGCCCGTCAGGATCCGCGGCCCTTTTTTGGTCTCTTTGTAAAGCGGATTGAGAGCCGCCCAGGCATTGCCATCGGGGTCTTTCTCATCCCGGAACCGTTGCTTGGTCGCTTGCGCCTCGTATTCACCGATATTCTTGAACACCGGCGCCAGATCGGCGGCAGCGGCCAGAAAGCGTTCAAGCGCATCCTCGACCTGCGTGGCATTGATCGTGATCGTCGTGGCAACCATCTGGCTCTCCGTTGTTTTGGGCGCTTCCGCGTGGTATTATAGGTCTTGACTGATCGAGGGTTTCCGGACCCCTCCGTAGATCGGCCGACCTGCCAAGGCGCGCACCGGAATGCGCGCCTTTACTTTTTCCGGTAGAGCAAAGCACCCCGGCGATAGCCCTCGATATAGGCATCCGTTGAATCGAAACCGGTGATCGCCGTCCACCCCATCTTGGTCCATTCGAATCGAACGAACAGGCTCTTGCCGTCTGGCAGCAAGACGCGCTTCAGATAGGCACGCCGCAGCACGATACCGGATTTGACAGCGGCCCAATCGACCCAGATCTCGTCCGGTGACTGGATGGCATCGGCCAGCAGCCCGGCATATTGGCCGCGTCCGCGCTTGCCGCTCTTCAGACCGACAACCGTACCATCAGGCATGCGCTGCTCGAACATCGCCTTGTCGATAACGATAAGGCCACCCGAAGCGTCGCGGTAATAACCTGCCTCATTCCCCTGCAGCCCGAACCGCGTGAGAAACGCATTAACGTAAGCCTGGGGTTCCAGATCGGCGGGAAGTATGTCGTCAGGCTTTGCCCGTGCCGGGGCTGGCAAGGGAGGCAAGTTTTCATGGATCGTCGCGCCAACGGCTGGCAGTGGTTTGCGCAGCTCCGTCGGCACAATGCCGGTCTGCCATTCCTCACCGACGTTATAATCCCAGCCACGATCGATGCCGGGATAACGCACCTCTGGAACGCCCGTGCGCGGATCGACACTCTCATAGGGATTGAGATCGGGAGCCGGGTCCGGACCATCCTTTCCAAGCCGGCTTAAATCGCGCTTTGAAAGGGCCTTTACGTCACAGCCACAGCCCCAGCCCCAGCCGTTTGGGGGATACATGATCTTCCAGGCCGGATCTTCCGTGGCCAACACCAACCCATCCCAGGCCAGATGCTGGCGACGCGGATGCAGGGCGCCGGAATGCACATATTGCAAATAGGGCCGGTATTTCAAAACGTCCGGATCTGTGAGCTGCGCCCAGCGCCCGGCCATATAGGAGGTGCGCATATTGGTCGTATAGATGATCCGCGCCCGCCAATCGCGCCGCTCTTCCTCCGTTGCGCCCTTGGCGTTGAACGCCCAGCCGGTGCGATCGACGATGGCGTCGAAATCCTTACGAAACTCGTTGAAGCCCGTGCCTTGCGATCTGGCCTTCAGCACCGCTGCCATGAAATCCGACAGCATGTCGTCGCGCGTCACACCGGCAACGGTAAAGCCTCGAACCTGCCCCTGACGCATCACATCGTCATAGCGCCTGGTCGGCAGATTGACCTTGCCTTTCAGGAAGTCGATCGCCTCCTGGAACGGGAGCTGGTCAGCCATCGGCGCTGGCCCGCCCTTCGAGATTGGCAAGCAGGTTTCCCTGGGCCATCAGTTGTGCCAGCTCGTCCACCGAAAGATCGCCGGACAGTCGCGCCAGGCGCTCCATCAAATCGTCGTAAGACATCGCCTCGGCAAACGCCGCCCTGACATCCTCGATCATCGCGTCGATGACCGGTCGGCCAAGCTCGCCCATCTGCTGCGATAGGGCGCCGACTGTCTGTTCTGCCTGCGTTTGCGGCCGGACCGGATCGGTGAATGCCAGCCCCGCCGTTGCACCAGGCTTTGGCTCCGGCTTTTCCGGATCGGCCGACTGCACTTGCCGCTCAACCCACTCGCCGCCATAGGTCTCATTGATGTAATCGACGGACGCTGGCTTATAGCCCATGTCATAAATCGACTTGTCCCGACCAACCTTCTCGTTCAAATCCTCAGCTTCTGAAAAATCGCGCCAGATATCCGGTACGGCTTCACCGGGATAGTTGATGCCAACGTACCAGGAAACCACGCTATCCCTGTAGGTCTGGCACACAAGATCAGCGTCAGCCTTGGCGATCGCAACGCGGACTTCGTTATGAATATCCCCAAGTGAACGAGCGCCGCGCTCGCCGGAATTGGTGCTGAGTGTCTCGCCAAGCACGGCCTCACTCATCAACTCATCCAGATAGCGGGCAATGCTGCTGAACGGGTCGCCGGTGCTTTTTGCCTCAAGCAGCTCGACTTTCACGTTCTCGGGAAAGACCAGGCTGTCAGACCCTTGCATGGCAGAAAAGACCGCTGCAAGCTGGTCTTGTTTGGTCTTGTCGAAAGCGCCCTGATACTGCCCGAGTGTGGTCGGCGCTGCATGTTTGCGGGTAGCCTGGAGCCAGTTGGCAAGAACCTGCCGCTTGAACCAGGCAGGCCAGAACAGCACGGACCCGATGCCGATGCCATAGGGATCGTCATCGTCGTCATCGACAGAATGCCGATGCACGATGAACTTGCGATCAGGCACCTCCACGCCATCGGCCGGAGCCGAGCGGGTCAACATCCGCAACTGACTGTCCATGTCGAACCGGAACCGGCGCTGCTTCTTGATCTTGATCGCGGCTGGCGTCCATCGACCGCCATCGTTCGTCCAGATCGTTTCGCCGACCGCGAACCCCTTCAGCACCGCGCCCATCAGCCCCTTGGTCAGCCGGTCAAAGTTGATCGCCTTCGACCACTGCTTGACCTCGTCCGCGATCTTCTTGTCGATGCGTCGCTCCGAGACCGGAAACACGTCCCACTCCCGGCTGACGACTTCCAGCTTTCGCTTCTGCAGAACGGCGAAAGCATGCGGGTCACGTCGGATCTCATCATAGACCTTATAAGCCGACGCGCCACCTCGTGAGACAAGCACTTCATCGGTCGGCTGCATGGTCGTCTGATAGATCGGAACGAACGGATCCGACTGTATGGTTGCGATTTCCGCGACGTCAGGCTTGGCCATCTCACATCCTCAAAAAATTGGTCAGGCTCTCACCCAGGGAGGCTCCAGTCATCGCTTTGACGAAGTCAGCCAATTGGTGGGTACTGTCCTTGTTGCCGCCAACCGCCTCGCCACCGATCGGCCCGGTGTCCTGGTTGGATGCGAAGTAGGCGAGAGCGCCTGCAATCGCGCTGTCGCCGTGGCGCTTATGGCCATCCGAGCCGACCGTGTGGACATTGTCGGGAACCTTCGCCACGCCGCGCGTCATCTGAATCAGGCGATAATCGCCCATGGTGTCATCGTCGCGTGGCAACTCGATGTAGCCGTTCTCGAAGGCGTCCTTCAGCTTGGGCATGTTCAGCATGTACCAGTCCAGGCTGAACTTGATTTCCGACACCAGGGACGGACCGAGCTTCTGGCGCGCGGCTTCCGCCAGATAGGCACCATTGCCGCCCGCATCGAGCGCGGCATGGAAAAACCGAGGTAATCCGTCGATGATGAAGAACAGGATCTCCTTCTGGGTCTCGAACGGCACATCCCGCATTTCCAGAATAAACGGTGTCAGGCGTTGCAGGTTGGTGGTCACCAGCATCGGATGCACGACGGACAGGTCGCCGTTGCGCGCGAAGTCCTGGCCGAGGCAGGAGCGAAACGAGCGTTCGACCTGATCCAGAACGGGTTTCAGGTGTTCCTGGCAGAAGGCAAGTGCCTCGGCTTTGCGCACATGCTCCGGCCAATCGACAAAGCCCTTCGGCGGCATCCAGCGGATGATCGGCACGGCCGGGTTCATCCGAGCCTCGATCAGCGCACGCGACAGGTAGGCACCGGCTGACTGGGACGGAATGCAGAACAATTCCTCGTCAGCGCCGGCCGCATAGAACTTGATGATCTTTTCGCGCCATTCGGCCTCGGCCTCCGGCGACCAGGTCTTTCGCGTGACAAAGCAGATGCGCTCGTAAAGCCCTTCCTTCAGCGCCGTATCGAGATCAATCTTGATATGCTCATAGGGCAGCTTGCCCGCATGGATATCCTGGATCTGGGTGTTGAACTCGTTTTCAAACCCATTGTGGGTCGAGCAGACGACGACCTGGCCGCCCCACATCAGAAAGGCCATCGCCGCCTTCAGCAGCTCGGCAAGTTTATCGACAAAGGCGGCCTCATCGATCATCACCACGCCCTGCTTGCCGCGAAGAGTGCGTGGCGCCGACGACAGCGCCATGATCTCAAAGCCCGAGGCAAACCGTATCCGGAATGCCTGGATCGACTTGTCACCATCAGGCGACTTGTCTTCGAAAAAGGTTTCTTCCACCTCCATGGCGGCGTGCGAAAAGGCCCGAGCCCACATGGCGCAGGCATCAACAAATTCGCGTGTCATGTCCTGGGCATAGGAGATGTACATGACATCCATGCCGCCCGCTTTTTTCTCGCGAGCGGCCCGCAGCACGGCATAGGCGGCAAAGCCCCATGTCAGGCCAATACGGCGAGACTTTTCGACAAACAGAACCTCGACGCCAGCACTCTCCAACAGCGAGACCACGCGCTGCTGGTATCCAAGGAGCGCCTTCGGCAATCCGACCAAGGAAATGACGTTCTGCATTTCGTCGGTGGAAAGGCGGCGGGCGTTCGCCCATTCCTCCTTGGTAATCGGACCGCTCATGGCCGATCCTTTTCCACGCCCAGGATCTGCGACAGGATCGCGTCCGTCGTGTCGGAGGTCAGGCCCCTCGCCTTGGCGACATTTGCAACGGCCGCTTTCGCCTTCTCGGCGAAATCAGCCTCGACCTTGCGCCTGCGATCCGTAGACACAGTTTGCGCCTGGGTGGAGGCGCGCAGCGCATTGGCCAGAGCCATCGCGCCCTTCGGATCAATGCCGCTTTCACCCTTGCTGGTGAGCAGTTCAAAAATCAGCGTCTTGATGGCTTCAGCCGCGATCAACGTCAGATCGTCGCTGGATTGAGCGTCGAACTTGCCAGCGATCGCCGTTGCGATCTCACGGGTTTCATCCAGCCGCCGGGTCATCGATGCCAGGCGCACGGAGTAGCGGTTGAAGGCGCTGAAGGACGGGATAGAGATCTCCAGCTCGCCGCGATATTCCCGATCGAGCGCCTGAAGCTTGGCGACGAACTCCTTATAAAGGTCGGTCTGCGTCCGGTCGCGGTCCTGCAGGGCCTCGGATGCCCAGGCAACGATCGGTCCGCATTCTTCCGGCAACAGTTCGATGCCACTTAAGCGTCCGCGCCCCATGATCAGATCCCCGGCCGACGCGGGCGTGCAACGCCCTCAATGGTGATTTCACGATCCAGGTGCCGCTTGCCATGATCGGACAAGGCCGCGAGCTTGATGTCTTCATCGATATCGATGACGGTCAGCGCGCCGAGGTTCCGCAGATATTCGATCTGCTGGTTGAGCCAGGGCCGATCCTGATAGATCGCATTGAGCCGCAGTGCCGGAGCCAGCAAGGCAGACGAAAGGCTTTCGCTTTGCTGCTTTGCCAGCTCCTGGAGAATGACCAGGCGGGCTTTCTCCCTGGTCAACTTTTCATAATCAACCGCGATGCTGCTCATTCTTTGCTTGCTCCAAAAGGACTTCGTTCAACCGCTCGCCCATGGCCTGGATGGGGGCTAGTTTTTGCTCCATGGCCGAAAATCGGCCTGCTTGTGCGACTTCGATCGTGTTGAGACGTCCGGCGATTTCCGCCATCGACAGTTCAAGACGGTGGGTCGTGCCGCGATCGGGAAGGTGTTTCAGCTCGCTTTCGAGCGACTGGATACGCCGGTCGTATTCAACCAGCTTGGCTTCCGCCTTCACCATGCGTTCTTCGAGCTTCTTTTCGCCGGTCGACATCATGGTGCGAAACTGCGTGAGCAGGTTGATGCTGTTGAGCGCCAACGAGATCAGAACGCCGATGGCTGTCATATCCAGAATCATCGGCAGTAGACCTCGCGCTCGATCGATACCTGACAGTCGAAGCACCGGATGGCCGATGGATAGGCAAACCGGCGCGCCTGCGGAATGGCTCGGCCGCAATCCAGGCATTCCGTTGCCCCGGCCTTCTTCAGGTCGGCGCGGGCCGCTGCCACCTTGGCGTCACGCTCTTGTTCGACCCGCACCTCGGCCAACTCGAAATGAAGGTTACTGAGCATGGATCACCCCCGAAACAGCGGCAGCCCGGCGCGCTTCGCAGGTCCTCAGAGCCGTCCTGTCCTTGCCCCAATAGGTCTGGGTTTCCCGCTCGTTCAGCCTTCGATCCGGCAGTGGCACGGGAGGGGCGCATTGCACCTTGGCGGCGGCGGGAACTTCACGCTCGACATAAACAGTCTTGACCACGGGCGGGCTCTCAGCGTTGGTTGAGCAGCCGGACGCGGTCGCGGCCAATGCCACCAGTGCCATCATCCGGCAGAGACGCATTCTGTTTCTCCAGTGCATCGGCGCGCTGATTGGCGGCCTCGATCTGATCACGGGCGGCGTCCTGCGCTGCCATGGTTTGCTTGAGGGTCTCGGCAATCTTGGCCTGGGCCTGCGCGTTCGATTTTTCGATCTCGCCTTTCCAGTAAGCATCGCGCTCGCTCCGGGCCGTTTTGGCGGCTGTGTCCACCATGGTCTTGATTTTGCTGATCCCGGCCACTCCGCCCCAGATGATGGCGGCGAGAACCGCAAGAGCAGCCAGACCGGCGATAACGTAACGGCTCATGACTGACCTCCGGCGGGAGGCTCAACACATGGCGGATCCGGTTTTGCGCCCCGCGTCATTGCCCGCATATCAAGAGAGCCGAAGGCGCGATGCACACCCAGCAGCGCAACGATCAGGCCGACCATGCTCGGGACAGCAATGGTGCCGAACGCCACAGCCTGTTCAGAGCCAAGGCAAGCGGCGATAGTGAGCGCCAGAATGACAGTCCAGGCCAAGGCACCGGAACACCAGAGCCATTGCTTTGATGTGGTGTAGGACGGCTTTTGCATCAGTCGTCACTCCATGTCTGGTTGACCATCCAGGCGAAGGGGATGGCCAGCAAACCGCAGGCAACCGCGTGCAGAAAGCCGGTACCAATGACCCAGCCTGAAGCGACGGACACAAACAGGTAGACCGCGACAAAAAACGCCGTGATCCCGATCTTGCGTTTGAGGCTGATCTTCATACGATCGCCGCCTGAAAATGCATGCCGTCACGGCGCTGCGGCGACCAGCGGCCGCCCCAGATCCAGTCCTCGGCTTCAAAGGCTTCGACAACGCGCGGGTCCATGTCCGGTGTCGGATCGCCAAGCGCATTGTGCGTCGGGTCCATATCGACGGCGCAGCCATAGGCATGCATGGACAGAGCCGCCTTGCCCCGCATCAGCCGCCAGTTATAGCCACCACCGATCAGATGCAGGTTCTTGGCTTCAATGGCCTTCTGGGACTTGCCGAACACATCCCAGATATTGCCAAGAACGCGACCAAGACTGCCAGCGACCCTGGTGTGGACGCGGAACGATTTAAGCGGGATGGTTTTGTCCCAGGCCGCTACTGCCTTCCACGGGATCGCAACAAGGACGAGGTTTGCCCTTTCCCAGGCCGGATCAGGTCCGGCAACGCCTTTGGAGATTTTGAGGTTCTTGCCGTAGAAATCGGCAGCGGCAGACTGTTGAGGCCAATTGGTCATGATCGTTCCCAGCATAAGAAAACAGCCGGGCAAGACCGGCTTTGCTGAGGACGATTCTGATCGTTATGGGCGCATCAAAACAGCCGCAAGGGTTTGCGGGTCAGAGGCCGAAAAGGTCGAGTTGAGAGCTTTCGCCGGCTTTAAGCCAGTTGCGAATGGTGACATCTGTGGTGTGAAGTTCCCGAGCGATGTCATTGGTGGTGAAGCCCTTATTATACTTTAAATGGGCGGCAATAAAGGGCTTTCCGGTCGGGCAGCGGAACCCACCGGGACCGACGTGTCGGGCAAGTTCAGTTGCCGCCACCTTGCCGATCGCCCGCGCCACCGGCGAACGATCCTGCGGGTTTTCCGAGAGATAGACGTAGGACCCGCCAAAAGCCAACAGGAACTGGACGGTCCTTTCGATGCCGATCGCCGTCACATAGGGCTGGATATGGGCGGGGACGCGGATCTCAGCCACGGACCTGGTCTCCTCGATGCCGGATGCGCTCGCCGAGCGCATTCATCACCATCTGCCAATGGCTTGCCTTGAGATCGCCGATCCAGCTCACCTGTTCACCGGCAAGGGCGATAACCTCGGCATCAAAGCCCTGGCGAACCATCAGGCTACAGCCGCGATGCAGGATCTTCCACTGCGCCCAGGCGATCTTTGCCCCGTCGCTGGCCAGCCAATCATATCCATTGGTATTCCCGAAACCGACGCCGGCTTCACGGGAGAGCCAACGTTTCAGGCCTTCGATGGCGGATTTCGCATCGTCGGCATGATGCAGGAACCGAACATGATCCAATCCGGTCTGCCGGGTCACGAAGGCGATCAGCGCTTTGTCGTCACGGTTCTCGACAACACCGAGGTTCCAGCCGGCGATCCACAACGCCTGGAGCTTCTTTGCGTATCGGCCGGCAAGCGGCTTGCGCCTGCCTGCTGCGGCCGGAGCCGGAGCAAAACCTTCACCCCGAAACACCTTCAGGACCTTCTGACGCTCGGCCTCGGTCATGTCTTTGGCGGATGGCTTGCCGGTAATGTTTTTGAGTTTGGCCCGGTAGGTATCCTCATCCAGGCCGAGCTGCTTCTTTGCGACGTGAATGGCGGCGATGGAGGAGGTCATGCCGCCCCCGCTAAATCCGCTTCCACCATCAAATGAGCCGCCGCCACCTGCGACGGTGTCGGGCATGGCTCGTTGGCGTTGATAACATTCAGGATGCCGCTCACCCCGAAGGTCGCACCGCATTCATAGCGTACCAACAGCATGCGCTCCTGCTGTTCGGTGACAGGCATGGCGGGCTGCCCGCAGACCGGGCAGGTTTTTTCAGCCTTCAGCTTTGTATAAAGAGCCATCATCACCATTCTCCTCACACCTTCGCCAGATCGATCGTCACCGCCTGCCAGCCATCGGCCGCACTCTGGCGCGTGTAAAACCGCACATATTCCTTGGAGCCTGTCACCGTGATCGAGTTGCGGATCGCCTCCATCGCCCGCTTCCAGCGCTGATCTTCAATGTCGAGGCGCAGCAGCATGAACAGTTCGGACTTGTTGATCTGGCCTTCCTTGTCCGTGTTGAAGGCGCGCGTCACGATGGCCTGGATTTCAGGCCGGCTTTCCGCCGACCATTCAGTCAGGCATTCGTCGATCAGGCCCTTGGCGATCTGAAGCTGCGGACCAAAGCTGATCTGGTCGGAAACCTGCACCACGACTTTCATCTTTCCGTCGACAGTCTGGTAGGTCCGGTTGCCCTTCTGCCCACCAATCTTGGCACCGTATTCCTGGGCTAGCAGCGCATCGAACGCGCCGAGATCGGCCACCGTATGCCCTCGAAACCGGGCAATCCGGGCTGAAAGCTCAATGGCGTATTTCATGATCTTGCGGACGGTCTCGTCCTGTAATTTGTCTTCCGGCTTGATATTGGCCGTGGGCAGAAGATTGCCCTTGGCATCTTCCATGAACGGCCGACCGTTGATGATCGTGATCCCGTCATCGCTGGTTTCTTCGAGAATAATCGCTTCCATGTTGCTAATCCCTGATGGTTTTGACGGCGTTTCGAACGCCTTTTGAAGCCGCCAGGAGGGCGTTCAGCGCGCGTCTTTCATCGCGTGTGCCTTCGCTGGCTTCGTACCGGTTGAGAGCGTGCCAGAGTGTGCGGCCCGCCTGGATCAATGCCTGGATAGGAGGGCGGCGCAGAACGGCCGCCTCGTCCTCGCGCTCTGCCGCCCGCAGGGCCTTGATCACCAGCGGACCGACGGCATCGGCCAACTGATCGACAGGGATCTCCACGGGAACGACGAGCTTTTTCATGCGGCGTCTCCACCGTCATATGGCCCGCTGCCGCAGGGATCGATGACACGAACCCGGGTTGGAAAGCGCACAACGTTACCGGCCGAGATATCGATCATCGGGCCGGATTTGCGCCGGTCAGATCCCCCCTCACCGGCCATCTGAAGGCGATGCTCGAGGATGCGCATCTCCTCTTCCATATCCCGCGACAATTCTCGAACCGTCCTGAGATTGGTCAAAAGCTTGGTGACATGATCAGGCGCCAGTTGAAGGCCGGTCTGTTCGAATTCGCGCAAGCGCTGGCAGATCGAGTGGATCAGATCCGAAGGACGTGGAGCGCAATTCATGAGCGGCCTCCGAAATCCGGGCGGATGACCTTGGCATCGGCGTCCTTGGCCAGACCGGCGAACTGTTCGCTGGCCAGTTCATCGACAATCTGTCGCCCTGCTTTGCCCGCCTCCGTCAGCCGATGGACGGCAAGTTCCTGCTCCATGTTTCGGGCAAGCCTGGTCAGGCCGTCGAGAAAATCAGCTTCCAGCAGCAGTTCGGTGGTCTGGATCGTTGGCCGGTCTGCCAGACGGCGAATGCGACCGGCGACAGCGTGAATTTCCTTGTGGAGGCTGATCATGCCATGTCCTCCACGTCGCGGTTCTTCCAGGCAGCCTGGATGAACTTGAGGCTGACCTCGGTCCCCTCACCGGTTGCCACCATCCGGGCCATGCGCATGGTCTTTTCGATCTGGCGGAACGCCCCGCCCTTCATGCCAATGCCCATCAGAAACTTGATGCAGGCCGGATCGGTCACGCTCCAGGCGGCAATATAGGTTTGCAGATCCTCGGGGTATGGCTGCACCCGTTGAAGACGCTTGCCGATCCGGCTTTTCAGCTGGGCATAGGATGGCCCCTGCCTGCCGCGGGTAAAACGGCTGTAAACCTCGGAATTGCCGACAACCGCCACCCCGCATCTGTAGACGTCAACGAAATGGCGCAACTGGTTGAGCGCTTCGTCATTCAGATGCTGGCCCTCATCGACAATCAACAGAGTGCCGTCGCCGGTACGTTTCAGCTTGCCGCCGATGGCGCGCGCCAGTCGAGCGGGATTGTTCTCCTGAACGCCCAATTGCTCGGCCAGCTCGGTCAACATGCCATGCACCGTCTTGGTGCTTTCCGAGACCGTGGCGTGATAGACATGCGGGCGCGTGTTGGTGAAATATTCGCAGGTTGCCGTCTTGCCCATCCCAGCGCCCAGCGTGATCATCACCAGATCCGGGCAGATCTGCGCCCAGGTCAGGGTTTCCAGCACTTCGGCCGACCCGCGCAATTGCATGAATGAGGGTGCCTGCGGGATCATCGCGGCCACGCTGGCGGCGGCCTGCAGTGCATCCAGCCATTGTTCGATCATCGCGTTGTGGTTATCCAGCCGCCCTTCGTAACGCCCGGAAAACCACTGGCTGAACGTTGCGTCCTTCATGCCTGAACGGCGAGTGACCTCGGCCTTTGTCCAGCGAAACTGGCGGGCAACGGCAATCACCCGGTCGACCAGCTCCCACCATTTTTCGATATCGGCCTCGCTCTTGTTGGCCGAGACTTCCGGGGCCTGCAATGGCCGCTCCCACGATCCGCCATTCAACTGACCGGTCGGGGGGCTTGTGAAAGCATGTTTGTTCATCTAATTATAGCTCCGTGAAATAGCCCATTCGGGCCTGTTATCGGGCAGTCTTAGGACTGCCCTTCTTTTTTCCGGAACCGTACGCATTACTCTTCGGCTCGTTGTTCCCGGCGTCCGAAACACGCGACACCGGGCTATTCCCTCGCGGGAATTCAATGACCCCGCCGCCCTGAACCAGGCCCAGCGCGCGGGAAAAACTGTCTTCGAAATGCTGATCGGAAATCGCCTCGACCGGGGCTTCCACCTGCTGGCTGCGGGTGATCAACCGCGTCACGGCTGGCCGGATCGGCTCTGGTGCCTCCACCGGCTTGGGCTTGGATCCCTTGTAATAGATCTCGCCAAGCTGCTGGGCGCTGAGGGCTGCTTCCGCATCCGCCTTGAGGCGGACGGCTTTCTTGTGAGTGCTGGCAAGACGGGAATGCGCACGCGCATCGTCCCTGCTGCTGAAGCCCGCATCATCCATGCAGCCGGCTTCGCAGATCAACCGGTTCTTCAAGTCATAAACCCTGATCGGCTTATGAAGGGCATCGGGGTCAAACCGGATGATGACCTGCTTTCCAGCCCATTCGTTCAGGGCCGGATCAAAATAGCGGTTCCCCTGGAAATGAATCCCGCCATTCGACTTCTGGGTCCTGATCGCCTCAGACGCCAACATCCAAAGCGAGGACTGTGCCTTGGATGGAACCCGAACAATCGTGGTCGGCGCGGCCATCGAGGCGGCAAAGGTCTCATCGAAACTGCGACCTTTGCAGTTCTCGGCCCGGCGTCCCTCTTGTGCATTATGCTCGACAATCTGCGCCGCCACATGGGCGCGAAAATCATCGAGCGGAATGGCCCGCTCCATATAGTTTTCCGGCTTGGCGTCCGGCTTGTTACCGGTATAGGCCCCGGCGCAGAACGGGTGCTTGGAGATGTTTTCCGCCAGATCGCGCCAGGCGCGCTCGATCGGTTTGGACTGGCCGGAATAAGGCCGGGTCCAATGTACCTCAACGCCAAGCGTGGTCAGCAGGCCGCGCGGGTCTTCCGGCTTCACCTTGAAACGGAAACGATTGACCGTGCCGCCAGTGATCCATTTGCTGGCAAAGGCCCTGCCATTGTCGATGTAAATGTCTTCCGGGATGCCGAAAGCCTCGACCATGTCGCCGATCACCAGCCGCACCGCTTCCCATGTTTCGGCTTCCGACAGCCGCCATGCGACGATCTTGCCGGAGAAGAGATCCTGAATGCCGATGATGAAGAAGCGCACCGGCTTTTTCGACCAGGGAACCGAAACGAACACGTCGATCTTGTGGCCGTCCATATTGACCATCTGCATCGCATGCAGGTGGGCGCGGCTGCGGCGTTGGGCCGGATAGAGTGCCTTTGCCTTGTCCCTGCCCTCGCGCTTCAACAGTGTCACGGCCTTGCCGACTTCGCGGTCAAAACGGCGGCGCAGCGACCGCTCGGAGGGTATCGGCGACCAATGTTCGCGCTTGGCGACCTTCATCATTCGGCGATAGCAGGCTGCAAAGGCAGGCTTTTCCGGCCGCAGATAATCGGATTTCAGGAACACCCATGCTTCGGGATGGATGTCAGCCATTTCAGGCATGATCTCGAAGCTGGGCGACAGAGACGGAGCCAAAGCCGCCAGCCAGTCTTCGCGGCTCAGATCCTTCGTCAGCGCCTTCCAGGCATAATAGGCCGACTTCTGGACACCGGCATCGGCGGTGGCAATGGCAATCGCAGCGGCGCGGGTCACACCCGGCTGGGCAGCCATTACTTCCACCCGGCAAAGCACATCCAGCCGGCTTTTGCAGATCTCTCGATGTTCGTTTGAAAGCCGTTCAAACCGCGCCCAAATCCGGTTCTTACGCGCCATGATCGCCTGCCATTTCTCAGGCGTTTGCGATCCCTCAGCAATCGTCAGCCGTGTCTGCGCAGCGTGCGGCAGAAGGGAGACATGATATTCCCAGACCTTTTTGGTCGTGCCTGCGACCTGCCGCGCCAGGCCGTCATGGCCCCTCCAATATTGGCTGGTGGCAAGCCGATGCAGGCTCGCAACATTGTGCGGCAGATCCGGCAGCTTCAGCTCCGCAAGCTCGGCCAGCGAAAACCACTCCTTCATGACCGCCCCCTGGAAACCAGCGTCACGGGGCGCGCGCTTTGGCGGCGGATTTCCGCCTCGATGCGCTTGCGCTCCTGCCGCAGCCTGGAGATTTCGGCCAGCCGTGCCTCGTCACCGATCAACACGGTCACGCCCTGAACAGAGGCAACCTCATCCCAAAGCCAGAGCGCGCCCGTGGCATGAACAAAGGCCGTGAAGCGGATCAGCGTTACATCGTGACCATTGCGGCTTTCGGCGGTATAGGCGTCCAGCGTGGCTTTGCTGACATTCGGCAGGCCGAGATAGTGCGCCATGCGGGCGGCAATGGTGGGCCGGTCATAGTCGCATTCACGAATGGCGCGGGCCATCGCCCGTTTGATCTTGGCGCGGTAGCGATCGATATCGACCTGCTTTGCGCCATCGCGCACCGGGAACACCGGCTGGGCGAAAAAGTCGAGCTGGGAAGGATCGGGCTTGCTCATTGGGCAGCCTCTTGAACATCATCCAGCAAACCGATGGATTGCAGGAAGCGCTGGCGTGTCGCCTCGTCGGCTCCCTTCCAGGCCGTCTTTAGCTGGTGAAGCGCGATCGCCTGTTTGTCGGCCTCCGAGATCGGAGGTGCTGGATCTTTCGCCCAGGCCAGAACCTTTTTGATATCCGGTTCCTTCTCCAGCCCGGCAACAATCCCGGCCTGCTTGCTCGGACCAGCTTTAGCGAGCTTGAGCAGAAGCGATTGGTTGTCGGCGGCAGGGGTGCCGCGAAGCGCGGTACGAAGTGCGGGGGAAAGGCTCTGGGCTATCTGATTAAGCCGTTTTACGGACCGCTTCGAAAGCCCCATACGTTGGGCAACGTGCGCAGAAAACCCACGCTCGGCCTCGTCCTCAAACAATTGCACCAAATTTGCTCGGTGTCCTACCGAAGGGCCAACTTGGCCCTTCGACTGCTTGAGGTTGTTCGCGGGGTCAATTTTCCCATACTTCTGCTCCCACACATCGCGGTAGCTCTGCACAAAAATCGCCCGGTCAATCACCGAAAGCTCGTTGCGAAACAGGTTCTCGGTGATCTCAAGCAATTGCGCCTCGGCCTTGTCGGCCTCGACCACCATGGCCTCGATTTCACTTTCGTCATTCAGCACCATGGCCCGCAGGCGATGAGCGCCGGCGACAAGCGTATAGTTTCCGCCCTTGGCAGCCCGGGTGCTACGCACGGTGATCGGGTTGAGCAGCCCATGTTCGACAATGCTCTGGGCAATCGCCAGTGCATGATCTTCCTCGACCGCCCGCAGGCGCTCCGGAACCACAATCTGGTCGATAGGGATGGTTTTGAACTCGGCCATCAGGCGGCGTCCTCCATGCGGGCAGTCAGTGAGGCGCGAGCCGCAGCCGCCATCCTGCAATAATGCTGTTCAAATCGTGGGGTCAGCAGGCGGCGGTCGATCGTTCGAAGCGCCCGGTTCACGGCCTCGCGGGATCTTTCCTGATGCTCCACCACCCGTCGTTTGGGGATCAGAAACACCCGAACCATCAGGTGAATAACCACCTGCCGGGCCAGTGCCGCATCGAACCATTCATGCGGCGGATCGATGATGGCCTGGACTGTGAGATGCGGAAAACCCTCATGCACAGCCATCACGCAGGCATGAAACGCCCCGTCATGCAGCGACGCCTGGGAGTGGAGGTTCAGCATGGGACGCCCCCTACTCGGCGAAACATCCGGTAACCCAACCGGCTGTTTTGGTCAGGGCGAATCAGGGGAGCATAGCGGTCTCGGAGCTGCCCGAACGCAGCGCCGAGACCTGTCATCACCCCGCAACGAGGATACGAGGAGACGATCCGAATGAAGAGAACGATAGAAGAGCGCATCACGGCCACGATGAAACGCGCACGTGCGCTCGACCCGCTGCTATGGCGGCATCCCTTGGCAGACGCGACCGTAGACCTTCTTGAAGACGGCAAGCCAGTGACGATCGAAAGCCTGATTGCACATCCGGAGGTTACGGAAACCAATGCTTCGGCGTTATTGCGACGGGAATTTTCAGAGGCGGCCATTGAGCGCCTCCGCGAGATTGTCGTGAAGAAGGATTGAGGAAAGAAGCTGCGAGGCGATGGCCTCATCTTGCTTGTAAAGCAAAGCTTCAAGGGCAAGCTCAACAAGCCGGGCGGCGGTTTCATCTTCACCGGCTGCACCAATCAGCTTCCGAAGGACGGCATCAGCAGCATCCTCCGCGATGGAAGGGTTTTCGGTGACAATTTGAGCGTGTCGATTTGTCATTGTTCGTCTCGATGTTCTGGGTGAATGTTTGCGTGTGGCGTGGATCGCTGGACTGGACAGCCGGAACGAAGGAACTTCTGAGAGGGCGTGCTTTTGCTCTGCCGGTGAAAACCCGGATGCCAAAGGCTAGAACAGCAAGCGATCCGCACCAATTCAGGCAGCCTTGCGGGTGCCGGAGCTTTCAAGGCGGCGCTTTTCCATGTTGGGCGGGCGCTGATAGTTTTCAGGCGGCTGCGGTGCGCGGCGTTGACCATCAGGATGATACCGGCTGCGCCACAACAGATGCGGGCGGGTCTTCAAGGCAGCGGCAATCGCCCGTTCTCCGGCCAGATTGGCCTGCTGCAACGTGTTCCCGGCCGTGCCGCGCGGCAAGCCATATTCCCGGTCGATCGCCAGCAGCGTGAGACCGGCCACATTGAGCCTGGCTTTTATGCGATTTATCTCATCAAGGCGCAGTTTCGCTGCCTTGTCCGTAACACGGGCACGGTGCATAATAGTTCCTCGTTGTGAACGGGGAGGCCCTGACTGGCCTCCTTTTTCATGGGTGATTTGATCTGTATTTATAGAGAGGATAACGAAGTTTCATCGTTTTGTAAACGATATTTCTTCGTTTAATGGCATGGCGCGTCCAGAAAACATAAAAACACCGCTCGGCCAAAGGCTTACGGATGTCCGGAAAGCGATAGGGCATGACAATAGGAAGAGCTTCGCGGAGCTTCTTGGGATTCCTGCCGATACCTTGGGAACTTACGAGCGCGGCGTGAGCGAACCCAATATGACGCTCTTAAGCGCTTACAACGACCTGTTTGGGGTCAATCTGAGCTGGCTGATCACCGGCAATGGCGCCATGTTTGCCAACACCTCACAAATTGAGCTGCCCGAGGTCGTTAAACCCGACTTCGTCATGATGCCCCAATACGATGTCTGCGCTTCAGCCGGAACTGGCCTCCTCCCTGTCAACCAGATGCCAACCAGCGAAACAGCATTCGAGCGAAAATTCCTCCGAGATCTCGGCGGCGCCCCTGACCACTGCTTCCTCATGTGGTCCACCGGCGACAGCATGCTGCCCACCATCCCCGACAACGCCCTCCTCATCGTCGACGCCAGCCAAACCACCGTCGACCACGGCCGCATCTACGTCTTCAGCGTCGGCAACGCCGTCCTGGTCAAACGCGCAAACTGGCGAATGGACGGAAGACTAGACCTGATCTCAGACAACACGGCCGGGAAGTATCCGGTGGAGACGTTCGACGCGAACCGGGTTGAGGATCTGGCAGTTGTTGGACGGGTGATTTTTGTGGGGCATCCACCGTGATTGGCGTTATAACTAAATCTAACAGAGATGATTACGGGCTTTACCGCCGCCAAACTCATGTCACTTTGCAAAAGTAGTTGTGTGGCGCAAAATATCAGTATAACCGACTTTACCTACAACTGTCCAATCTTCTGAAACTGTCGCTTCGATTTTCCAGGATTTAGCCAACGTTTTTACGAATATTGATTCAAGTTGTGATCGCCGATTTCTGCCCACTCTACTCCGACTAACGCCAAAATTATTAGATAAAGTCGGTATGAAAAAAACCTGGTCGTCAATCTCAAAATTGTTTTCAAATGCTGAACTGGATGTATCGTCATCATCATCATAAATCACATCCCCCAAATGAAAAGTAACTTCATCCAAACTCCTAAATAATTTAGCGAGTTGTATTTCATTATACCATTTTCCATCACGCTGAACAATTGGCAGACGGTTGATGTCTCCTCCGAGCTCTAATATCACCTCAGCCATCAATGCACGTCTCTCATCAGAGATGTCACATTTTAAAATCAAATTAGACTGCTCGGCCGCCCATTCCTTTATCTCAGCATTATCGATTATTGCAGTACCACTGCTCCGTGCTGCAGTTTGAACCTCACCAAGTAGCACACCCGCTAAATGTGATACGCTCTGAATGCGGAACCCTCCTGAGACCAAAACACCAGATTGCTTGCTATATCCAATAGATGGCCATATCGCCGCCCTACCAATAACATTACCTGATGTATCTCGAATAGGCCTCATAAGTTTGTTAATATTTTTGGAAAGATGAGTTGGTATATCATCAGAAATCCGCCCATAGAGCGACAGAGGATCAATCGTGAGCCAATCATTTGCCTCAACCACAATGTCTGTCTGATTTTTTACTGTGACGCGAATGCGGCTTTCACTACAAGGAGCAATCTCCTTTATAAGCTGACAAAGATCAGAGGGAGCCATATTATATTCAAAAATAGACCCAGAAGATTTTTCACTGTTACGAATATTACCATCAACTACGAATTTAAATTTGTCTTCGCCTTGAGGATTCCCTAGTAATTTAAGTTCGATACGCGTTCCACCGTTTTTTGGCGTTTCCACATTTCCGGCTACCATTAAAATTGGACGCGAGTTGAAGCCATTATTGAACGATAACTTGAGCGCGCTGGAAGAGGCTTGATCATATCGACGCGTAACAACGTTTACGTCTTTGGCGATCATAAAAACTGAAAAGAACCCGATGCCAAACCGGCCTACAGCATTCATACCGTTCGCCGCGAGTCCGGGGAATTCTCCATTAACTGCGGTTGTCCGCCATAACGAGCTTCCGAAATCGACAAGATTTTGCGTCAGCACAGTTTCTGACATGCCGACGCCATCATCTTCTACAATTAGCCAACTACCGTCGTCGCGATCTTCCAATGTGACGTCTATGACACCAATGCCATCGAGAGATTGCAACAGTCTTCGAGCTTGGATGGCATCAGCGGCATTTTGAATAAGTTCTCGAAGCGGGGCGTACCACTCACTCCCGTAGAGCTTCTCTCCCCCGAATATAGAAATTATCCGTGGAACATCAGAAATATGAAAAGGCGAGTTTACGGGCTTCCAGCCGACAACAGGGACATCATGAGCAAGATCAGAGGGATTTTGAACACCTTTCACTCTGCGAACCCTAAGCCCCGAATGCCCCGCATCTTTTAAAAGTAAATCTGTTTCTCTTAATTCCCGGTCAGCTAGAGTCAGCGCATCATATCCAAGCCACCAACTCTCAGACTCTTCTACAGGGCAGGCTTCGCCCGCAGAGAACTGCAGGGCGTCTCCCTCGACACGAGGAAACCCCAACCTGCTTTGGAAAATCCAATGCAGGTCAGAATATCCCTTTGGACGATCTAACGCCCGGACGAATGGTGGCGCTCTACGCCTATCTAAATGTATTGCGTCCGCAACCCGCAGAAGACTAGCCAACTTCAGTCTGTCGACGCTATATTGAGTGAACGGCGGCATAGGCCCAAGGTGACCGCTTAATTTTGCTTGAACTTGAGAAATGGGCCACCAGTGGCTGTAGGCTATTTTGCCAATTGTCGGTCCGTAGTATTGTCTTATTTCACTTGTCTCAATCAAATACTCCCTCGCACCGCCACTCGGGCTTGGCCAAGATTGACCTGCTAACTCCTCTGCATGCCTTGCATGAAGTATTCTTAGAACATTCGTCAGCACAAACTTGTCGTCAGGAACGTATCCGTTTTGCGCTTTAAACAGCGCAGCAAAATCCCGCCATTCGAGCAACATCTTTAAATCATCTATGCCACCCGGATAAGCAGCAATCGTCATCGATGCGTCATGAAGAAGAATAGCGCCGCCAAATACAAACGCTTCAGCCGGATTTAGCCAAAGATCATCAGCGGCAACCAAACTTGCAGTTTCCCATAATGCGTCAAGATGGGTTATATCGTGAACGGTGTATTCGGGCATATCCCGGAGCACTCGAGCGACAAGGGGCTCGACTCGCGCCCTCATTGCCAAAAAATATCCTTTAAAACGTTCCTGCTCATTGGAATCTATTCCGGGGCGGTCCTGCAAAAACGATTCGGAAAATAAGCGGGAGCGTTCAAATGACATGGTGATCTCTTGTTTATAAGTCGTATCGACCACTACCACCTAAACGTAAACTATCGGTTGCGCACGCGGCGATGTACAGCCGCAAAAAGGACGGCTTTCGAATGCTTCTCAAATTCGCTTGTCTAGATTAAGCATGCGTCGCTGCAAAGTAGTCGGGATGACATTCATTGACATGATAAAAGGTAACCTGTCCGCAGCGGCACCAGCAAAAACCAAAGCTGGGAAGGCGATAGCCGTCGCCGATTCAAGCCTCAACATTGGGTATCATTGAAGACGTTTTGGGAGGAAATCGGACGTCAAGAGCTCGCCCGATCAGTTTGATGTCATTTTCGCTGACCGGACGGTTCGTGACAGAGATCAGGTTCTTGATGGCATCGCGAATAGTATTTTTCGTCGATGCTGCTGGCTCAACGGTATCGGTTTCGAAGCGCGCGTACGGATATAGAGCGTTAGTTGCAGAGTGAAGTCGCCCAAGGTCAACTAGGATGATCTCTTGCAAGCCGTTGGCAAGTGGTCCAGAGGTTGAATGATACCGAGACGTAAAAATGTGAAATTCCACAATCAGACTTTGAATGTGTCGAAACACCTTGTCGTCCAACGTAGGCGCAGACAACATAAGCACTGCCAGCGATTGATCCGGAACATCCACCAGTACGTAAGAGCCATCCATAATCGGAGTGATGCAGCTTTTGTAATATCTCGTTAGTAAAGCCAGCACCGGAATTAATTGGATACGGGCGCTCATTTCTTCTTTCCGTCGGACACGTCCGAGCTCAAGCCGCTGAATCTCGATTTGTCTCCACAATAGGTAAGCGCCTACGGTTGCTGGGACGCCGGCCAAAATGGCGGCTGCAAGCGTTTGCCAGTCGAAAAGAAGGTTGATCCAGTAGCTTCCGAACTTCGGTTCAGGTTTTATGAGTTCGGATGCAGACACAAAAGATTTTCTAATGAATTCAATCATTCGATTGCCGCGTGAGTTGATTTTTCCAAATAGGTTTATTACCGTCCTGGTTGTTATTAGCAAGGGGTTGGGGATGACTGAAGAAAGTTTTAGTCTGCGTTTACACTTTAGCGGCGGTGACGCGAATCATCATATGCTTGATGCATATGACGGATCTACGTCTTTACATGGCTTTGCACAGGCGCTTCAAATTGCGACGAATGCCTATATCAACCAGGATATCACAAACTACTCGACGGCACTGAAGAACGCAAAAGTCTATATGCGGCCAGCACGGCAGGGCAGTTTTATAGCTGACTTCACGACAGTCATTACTCGGAAACCCAAAGGCGTAACGGTCAACGCCCCAACTTTCTATGATTTTATTACATTTGCTTTCAATCAGGCAGTAGGCCGGACGCCTACCGCGCCCAAGACTGCATATGTCGACAGCTTGATTGGTCCGGATAAGCCCTTTTTCGATGACTTGGCTGAACATCTGGAAGGCAGCTTACAGAGAGCTCACCGCGTAATATCCGAAGGCGGAGTAACTGAAGTATCTGTTCAAAGACCTCGGGGGGAACAGCTTGTCGAGTTTGATCAGGAGACAAGTCTTTGGGTCAATACGCGGTCTACGGACGCATTTCCCCAGATTTTCACCGGAAATATCACACGCTTCAATTCCGTATCTCCTAACGGTCGAGCGTTCATCGACTCGTTCGGTATAATCGTTCCGTTCAAGCGTAGCATCGATTTCCCCGAGGGAAAGCGAGGGTTGCTAAGCTGGTCCCTTCACGGAAGCAATCTCGACACAAAGAAGAAACTCGAGATCGAGGCCAGAAAAGTCGAGTCGTCAAACGGCATAGTAAAGCGACTTATCATATCTGATTGTAACCATATCGAGGAATAGCCGCGGCTGGTCGGCCCGCGCTCCACTCGGTGATGGAAATCCCTATACAGAAATGACCGATTTGGGCAACCTTGGCGAACTGATATTCGAAGGGGGCAGTTGATGCTGATTACCGGCGGCAGGACCGGGGTCTCCTTGATATCGCGAACACTCTTCATGGCCTCTTCTAGGCCAACACTTCCGATGTCGAAGACATGATGCCCCTGCCGAAGCAGCTGGCCCACGAAAACCGGCTTCAAAATAAGACAATAGTCCAATATGGAATACTTTCTAAATCGGCTCCGACATTAGATAAGGTCGAAATTTGAACCGGCATAGCGGCACAACGTCATGACCACTCACTTAATCTCCCTTTAAAACACGTCTCAAACTCCCTTCGCCTTGATCAAGGATGCGTCGCTGCTAAATTGGTCAGCATGGGCACATTCATCGAAATGATCATCGGCAGCCTGTTCGGGGCGGCGCCGGCAAAAACCAAGATCGAAAAACGCATCAAGAATTACGGGTGGATTGTGCCTGTTGTCGTCGGGATTGGTCTGCTGTTGTTCTGGCACTGATTCTCAGGTCCTCGGAGCACTAGCGAGACTGGTACCCCCAAATAAGGTCAGATCACCCCGCTATCAGAAGCATTGAAGTGCGTTGTCGCTCCACTAGCTTACGTCAGATGGAAAAACTGCCGTTCGATGATAACGCAAACCAGATCTTTTCTTACGATGGCATCCCGGTCGGTTATTTCGGAGGCGGTATCGTGCCAGTCAAGCCTGGCACTTACCGTGACATGCCATTTCGAAGTCTTGGCCACTATATGATGGCGCGATCGCTTGAGGATGGCGGAAGGCCGGTTTGCTCCTACAAGCGCGTTAAAACCACCGTTCATTTCGAGGTCCTTGGTCGAAGCGCAAACAGAGAACTCCATCTTGGCGCCTTCACAACCTCTGACGACGAATAACCCAGCCGCAGACGCGATCGCATCGTCTTTCTGGCGTGGCAATGGACGCCATTTTGAGCCTGATTGTCAGATAAGATGCAAATATGGAACCTAAGCGGCGCTTCAGTATAGCCTGGAGCCGAAGGTCCGCCGTGAAATTTTCTTCCAATGGCCAGCATCGAACAAGTCATTCATTTCCATGCATTTTTGGCTCGCAAAGGATAATTCCGGCGCGAAATTTTTACTGTCTGAGTTTAACGGCAAATGTGGCGAGGCGTAGCGACCTACGCTGGTGCAATGTTCCTGCAATATCAATCCGTTGAAAAACGTCACACCTGCTCTGAAGGGTTTTTGAAGGCACACGTTAAGTTTGGTCATAAACTACGCTTACGCCCAGATCACACGCCCATCCCGCTTATTTTACCCAGGCAATGACGCAGTTCGATTGGCAAAATATCTTTTTGAAACAACCACTCCCACCTGTTCCCATGAAATTTCGCAAATTCCCGCCAATTCCACATCTGCCTGACTGACAACAACGCAGAACCGGAAAAATGAAAATTCCGGATCGCATATCCAAACGTTGATTCGAACATAGTTTGAAGGCCGCTCAAATGGCCATTTACCTCGGGTGTTGACGTGGTGCATCGTAAGCGATGTTCCGCTCCCACATTGGCAGCAAACTCGTTGAGATAATCTTCTGAGCAGCTAAAGTCGTTCCGTTACGTGGTGTGAGGAGCTTCTAATCGATGTCCAAGGTATTCGAAGTTTTGAGTCGCCTCGATGATGCGAAGATTCACTATTTTATCGGCCGGTATCGCCCTGACACGATTGATATCACGGCCACGATTGTCGGAGAGCGCGTAGAAATCTCCGTGTTTGACGACGACCACATTGAGATATCTCGCTTTGTCGGAAACGAAGACGTCCTCGGTGAGGAGGTCTTGGACGACATTTTGAGAAGGAACGGATGAGCGTTGCTACGTTATCGGCGATCACTAAGGTTCGTGGTCGGATGGTTCCATGGCAGCAACTCATCGACCCGGCTTTGCCTGTGGTCGTTGACTATGGCAGTAAGCGTAGTGGTGAGATAGGCCAACAGATCGACTGCATTGAGCTTGCAGGTCTCAATGAGCGAGGCGATAGTCGCCCAGTTCTCAGCCCCGGCGTCATGTCCGGCAAAAAGTGCATTCTTGCGATTGAGAGCAATCGGCCGGATGGTTCGCTCGACGGTATTGTTGTCAATCTCGATGCGTCCGTCAGACAGGAAGAGCTTCAGGCCATCCCAGTATTTGGCGATGTAGGCCAGAGCCTCGCCGATTGGGGACTTGACCGCGATACGGGCACGGTGATGGACGAGCCAGGCATGCATGTCGGCGACCAGGGGCGCAGACCGTTCCTGTCGCCCGGCGAGGCGAGCCTCAGGATCGAGGCCACGCAATTCGCCCTCGATCCGATACAGTTCACCGATCCGTTTGACGCCGTCCTCGGCGATGGGTGCTGCTCCGGTTCGAGTGATCTCGACCAGCTTGCGACGTGCGTGTGCCCAGCAATAGGCAAGCCGAATTTCTGCATCGATACGGTCAGATGCGATCAGTCTGTTGTATCCGGCATACCCATCGACCTGCAGGATGCCGGAGAAGCCCTGCAGTATCCGTTCGGCATGAATGCCTCCTCGACCGGGAGCATAGGTGAAGGCGACGCCCGGCGGAGCACCACCATTCCATGCACGATCATCCCGTGCCAACGCCCAGAAGTATCCGGTCTTGGTTTTGCGCGAGCCGGGATCAAGCACCGGAGCACGGGTCTCGTCCATGAACAGCTTGGTTGACCGCTTCAGGTCGGCAATCAGTGCATCGAAGACGGGACGTAATTCGAACGCTGCCCTGCCGACCCAATCGGCAAGGGTAGAGCGGTCGAGATCGATGCCCTGGCGGCCGATGATCTGGGCCTGTCGATAAAGCGGAAGGTGATCGGCATATTTGGAAACCAGCACATGGGCGACGGTCGCTTCCGTCGGCAGGCCTGCCTGGATCAGCCGTGCTGGAGCTGGGGCCTGGACGACGCCGTCGGTGCAAGCACGGCATGCATATTTGGGACGGCGGGTGACGAGGACGCGGAACTGCGCCGGGACGACGTCCAAACGCTCGGAGACATCCTCGCCGATGCAATGCAGGCAACCTCCGCAGGCGCAGATCAGGCTTTCCGGCTCGATCACCTCTTCGATACGGGGAAGATGCTTTGGAAGGGAGCCACGATTGATCGCACGTGGCTTGCTAATCCTGTTTCCAGCAGGAGCGTCCGCCTCATCCTCGGCACGGATCGCTGCCATGGCTGTTTCCAGGTCTTCTAGTGCCAGATCGAATTGGTCGGGATCGGTCCTCTCGGACTTGCGGCCAAAGGCGGCCTGCTTGAAGGCCGCGACCAGCTTCTCAAGCCGTACTATCCGCTCATCTTTGCGGGCAATCTGGGCATCTTTGCCTGCCTCGCGTGCCTGCGCCGCGATCAGCATCGCCTTCAGGGCAGCGACATCATCAGGAAGGTCGGCGGTATCAAGCATGGCCGGAATCTACCAAATACCGCGCCGATTTGCCTTTGGAATCTACAGTCCTGAGTCATCGTGCCGCAGCTATTCGATGGTCTCTGGCGTTCTCGTCTTGACGGCATGAACCCGCCGCCAATCGAGGCCCGCAAACAGCGCTTCGAACTGGGCGTGTGTCAGCGTCATCAGGCCATCCTTGATACCGGGCCAGGTGAAGGTGTGCTCTTCCAGCCTCTTGTAGGCCAGGACGATCCCGGAGCCATCCCAATAGATCAGCTTCAGCCGATCTGCCTTACGAGACCGGAACACGAAGACCGTTCCGGTAAACGGGTCTTTGTGCAGCTCGTTCTTTACCAGCGCCGCCAATCCGTCGTGACCTTTAAGGAAGTCTACCGGCTTGGTCGCCACCATGATCCGCACGCGGTTCGACGGAAAGATCATGCCGTGGACGCCAAGGCACGCGCAATAGCGGCGATCCGAGCAGCCGACGCACCTTCCTCAAGACGGATCGTGACCGGACCCAACACGATCTCCGCGCGGGAGACTGATTTGGCAGATGGGCGCTCCGGCGCGTAAATTGGCGCGGGCGGCTCGACAATCATGGCTGCGAATTCGACCACGTCTTCCGGCTGTGGCAAGAGCAGCTTGCCTTGCCGCGCCAGCGTGCGCCAACTCGACAGGTGGTTAGCCTTCATCCCGTAGCGGTCCGCCACTTCGTTCACCGTAACGCCCGGACGCAAGCTCTCCGAAACGATCCGCGCCTTCATCTCATCAGGCCAGTGGCGATGCATCTCACGTCGACCTCGCCGCGTCGTGAGAAACTCCAATGTAGACTCCATGGAGAAACTCCTTATCGCTTGTCCATGGAACGTCGATCACAGATCAGGCGACAGCGCACAATGTGGGGGCAGCACACCGGTTACGGTGCATCGGGGACAAAACCCTACAGAACTATACAGAGAAATCCGATCAATCCAATCAACGCGACAAGCAAAAGAAGAAGCCGTATTTTCATCCAGAATGCCGTTTTACGAGAAATCGGCTTCTGGAAGTTTTCATATGCTTGGGAGTAATCGAGCTTGGTGAACCCAGACCCCAATCTACGAGGCGGCATCGTCGCACCGACGACACCGCAAGCCAAGACAAGAAAAACAATGAATACGATAATCACCTCGTGACCTCCGACATCAGCGGTTAATCCGCCTCCTGAGACCGAGAATAATTTGCTTGCTTGGCCTCAAGGTCAAGCGTTGCGAAAGGGAACACGTCTTCTTCTGGCGCGAACCGGCCATGGCGGCTTTCGGCCCGAAGCGGATATCAAACCAATGTCACGTAGCTCTCCTAACTGTGCATTGAAGCCGCCACCCGCACAGGATATCCTTCTTATAAGTTCATGCTGAACCGCGTTGTGCGGCCTCCAAGAAGGAGCCAGTCTTTAGATAGACGGAATTTCAAATAATTTTATTGGATAATCTCCATCAAATATAGGCTTCATAAAACGATGAAGGTCTATAGGGTAAATAACATCGCTACTATTCTCAATTTCTTGAATACTCCACCATCGCATTTCCAATATTTGGTTATGCTCATGGCGAGTCCATTGGACGTTACTAAGAGACTCGCTCGTTGAATGAGCAACGATAAAATGCTCCTTGAACGTTATACCCCAATCACCACTGCGTCGGCTGTCCTCTCCATACCAAACGACAGGGCCGAATCGAACATCTACAAGACCGGTTTCTTCGGTGATTTCGCGTAATGCAGCCTCGATGATGGTCTCTCCCGGTTCGATTCCGCCACCCGTTGTTGTCCAACAGGGGTTGTCGACGCCAGATCGATCAGTATTGCGATACCGGATAAGCAGAAGCCGCTCAAGCGGAGACAGAAGGATCACTCTTACACGGCTTGGACTGTGACCTGCCATTCATAATCCCCTTATTGGAATTTGCACTAGCAGCAATGACCGGTTCTGGCGCAAAGCTGCCGCTCGCCAAGGATATCGACGACTTCGACTTCACCAACACGCCCGTCAATGAAGGCCTTGTCCGCGACCTGGCCACCGGAGCCTTTGTTGCCGATCAGCGCAATGTTGTTCTCGTCGGAGGCACGGGCACCGGCAAGAGCCACCTGGCCATCGCGATCGCCCGCGCGCTCATCCGCAACGGCACACGCGGGCGCTTCTACAATGTCGTCGACTTGGTCAATCGGCTGGAGACGGAGACGCGCAGCGGCAAGCAGGGCCGGACGGCGGACTATCTCAACCGCCTCGACTTCATCATCCTCGACGAACTCGGATACCTGCCATTCGCCCAGGCCGGCGGCCAGCTTCTGTTCCACCTGATCAGCAGGCTCTACGAGCGCACATCCATCATAGTCACCACCAACCTGGCATTCGGCGAATGGCCAACCGTCTTCGGCGACGCCAAGATGACCACCGCGCTCCTCGACAGGCTCACCCATCACTGCGAGATCGTCGAAACCGGCAACGAGTCCTGGCGCTTCAAAAACCGCTCTCAAAGCTAAAGCCGAAGAGCCCCATCACCCGCACCTGTTTCGCCCTCTGCAACCCCGGCCAGCGCCGGGCGATCCAGGTGCTGATCGTCAACACGGGGGTCAACATTGGACGCCGATATGGGGTCAACTTTCCGCGCCGATTGACAATAGAAGAGCACGCCCGGCCGGTCATAGCGGTTGATGAAGGCCAGCCAGTCCAGGTTCTCGATGACGACGCCAGAGAGGCGCTCGTGGACATCTTCCAGGAGCGGCGCGAGGCGGGTCAGGTTGAACCGGGCGCTGCCCTCGTGCTGGACGCCGAAGGTCTGGCCTGCGACCTTGCCGCCGAAGGCGAGCTTCTGGAGATAGATGAAACGCGCCGCCCGTTCCAGATCGGTCAGCGTTGCCGGATCACAGGCCTTCAGACGCTCGAATTCGCGGCGGCTGGTGATCTGGAACTTCAGGATGTCGATGAACTGCGGATGTAGAAGCCCTTAGGGCTAACGCCGAAGACGGCATTACAAGTTGTTGGTGCTGGCAATACTAAAACCAAGACGCAACACACGACAATGCAATTGCCTCGCTGCGGACAGATGGCATTTGTCGTCAATCCAGATGTATGGGAAGAAAGGCCGCGCGCTTAACGACCGGGAAAACACGAGCCATCGCTGTTAGCACAGGCTAAACGATCAGACCGAAAAGTGGTAACCACTTTTCGGTCTGATTCTTTAGGAACAGATCGAGCTAGAATAGGCGATCAGAATATCTTCTCGCCTTCTACTCGAGCATGTCGACAAATTCGGGTTCAAACCACGCAATACGTTTGCGCGCATCGCTGTGCAGTGAACGCGAGTCCGTTGTTAAAGCACGCTGACGTTTTCAGCCTTCGACTTCCCGGTCTTACGGTCCTGCCCGATTTCGAAGCTGACCTTGTCACCTTCTCTGAGCGAGTCACCGCGCTGCAGGGAAGACACGTGAACGAATACATCCGTTCCACCATTCTCGGGCGTGATAAAACCAAAACCCTTGTCGTCGTTAAAAAATTTCACAGTACCAGTAGGCATGACATTTCCTCTTGAATTCCCGTAGCCGTTTGACTCCGCGCCAGACTTTTATAGCGTGATCCCCTGTCGATCAACCACCAACACAGAGATAGAAAGCTAATTGGCAGAATTGATTGCTTCTTCCGGTTTTAAAATAGGTCTTCAACACCGCTTCGACCTGGGTGACGTCGCAAAAATTATCGCGGCACTCGTCATAGCCGACAGAACTGGCCTGCAACATAGCCTTATCCAAAGACAGATCGGTGACGATCTGCTTCAGCTTGGCATTGTCCTTCTCCCACCGCAGCTATAGAGACCTGAAGACCTCAATGAACTCAAGAGTTCTGCCTCACCTCTGAGTTTACCCTTTCTCAACCAGACACAAATTTCTTTGCGCAATCAAGCGCTTCGGCGATGGAGACATCCATGTCGAGATATCGGAAAGTGCCGAGCCGGCCGACGAAGGTTACATTTTTCTCAGCTGCAGCCAGTTCTTGGTACCGGGTGAGGTTATCCGACAGACCGGTGAGGTGTACCGGGTAATAGGGAATGTCCTTCTCCGTGCAGGAGCGGCTATATTCCTTGTAGCAGATGGTTTTCTCATGCGTTTCCCAGGGCGAGAAATGCTTATGTTCAGTAATCCGGGTATAGGGCACGTCAGAGCCGCAATAATTCACCACTGCATTTCCCTGAAAATCGCCCTCCCCCCGCAGGATTTCGAAGTCCAGCGTGCGATAAGGAAGCCTGCCTTCGCGATAATCAAACCAGGCATCCAGCGGACCACTATAGAAAACATGGTCGAAATCATCCTTTTCTGCCGGAGAAAAGGGCCTGTTCAGGTGAACTTCAACGCCATCGATATCCAGTATCCGCTCGACGATCTGTGTATAACCATGCTTTGGCATGCCCTGGAAACGATGATTGAAGTAGTTATCATCGTAATTGAACCGGACCGGAAGCCGTTTCAAAATACTGGCCGGCAACTGGTCCGGTTGCACACCCCACTGCTTGATCGTGTACCCCTTGAAGAATGCTTCATAGAGCTCCTTGCCGATAAATTTCAGCGCCTGTTCTTCAAAGGATTGCGGCTCCTGATCCATTTTCAGGCCCTTCGATTCGATAAAGGCGCGGGCCTCAGTCGGGTTGAAGGTCTTACCGAAATACTGGTTGATCGTGTGAAGGTTGATCGGCAGAGAAAAGACCCGACCTTCGGTTATGGCCTTCACCCGGTTGGTATAGGGTTGGAAAGTATCGAATCCCGTAATGTAGTTCCAGACAGTCTCATTATCGGTATGAAAAATATGCGGCCCGTAGACATGCACCATGACACCTGTTTCAGGGTCGCGCGCCGTGTGGCAATTGCCGGCGATATGGTCGCGCGCCTCGAATACGGAGACCTTGTGCCCCGCTGCGGCGAGTTCGCGAGCGATGACCGCTCCTGAAAGTCCTGCGCCGACAATTGCAATTTCTTTCATCAACCCCGATTCCCCATTGCTGTTCAAGGCGAATGGTAAATCATTGTGTTTGCGATAAGAAGGCCGAGATCAACAAGAGATCTACATCTCCACCAGATAACGCGGGTTTCTGGAATTTGCTATTGTCAATAATCTATTTCCAGAGCAACACATTCAACAAATGCAATGTTTTTTGAGAATTGCGCCACGAGAGACATCAGGGATCAAATAACGTTTCTAACAACAGAAGTTGCACCATCGCTCTACCGCCGCCCATTAAATGAAAATTAGTAATTCCTCGGGTACATATGATCGCATAAGTCGATCTCTCGTGCAGAACGGAGGTGGACTATGTTAAAGGCAAATTTTGGCGAAACGACATGCACCTTTGCAACACGTTATCGCCAATTGACGTAGGATCAGAGCTTCTGTGAGCTCTTATGCATGATGCGCTCCTAACGTGCCGGCTCATCCGAGCCATGTCCTGAGTAGCATTTTCTCTTCTGACGCGATTTGATTCGACGGTGCGACGTGTCGTGACCCGTTAGAATCCATGGTGGGAGGGTGATGTTGGCATTCCGTTAACCCAAGGGGCACATCTCAATGACTTCTATTGTTTCGTCGTTATCCATCACACAAATCAAGGCGCTGTCGACCACAGCGATCGCATCACTGAATACCGAAGATGCAGCTGCACTATCGACCACTCAGGTTGCCGCATTGTCTTCCAAGCAGATCGCCGCGATCGAAACGGTAGACCTGGCTGTGCTGGACTCCAACCAGATGGGCGCGATTTCCGTTACCGGCGTTGTCGGCCTGACGCTCAGCCAGCTGACCGCGTTGAGCTCGGGTCAGGAAGCCGCCTTGAGCACCAAGGCTGTGGCAGCACTGACGGCGTCCCAGATCGGCAATTTCGGCACGACGCAAACAGCCAATCTGTTGTCATCGCAAGTCTCGGTTCTGTCCGCGACACAAGTCGCTGCACTCGGCACCGATGATATCGCCGTGATGTCCTCCGACCAGATCCAGGCAATCAGCACCAAGGCTATCACCGGCCTGACCTCGTCGCAGCTCGGAGCCTTGTCCACAGACCAGGTCACTCAGCTGTCAACCGGCCAGATCTCCGCTCTCAGCGCCAAGCAGCTCGCTGGCCTGACCACCGATGCAGTTGCCGCCCTCTCCAGCACCCAAGTTGCTGCAATCAGCGCCAAGTCCATCAGCGGCCTGAGCACAAGCCAGATAGCTGCGCTGGAGACCGCGGATGAAGCCGCCCTGACGTCGACACAGATCGCCGCATTGTCCACTGCACAGGTCAAAGCCCTGTCTTCCGACCAGGTCTCGGCCTTGTCGTCCACGCAGATTTCCGGCTTCTCTTCGGCTCAGCTGGGCAGCCTCGACACAGCTGATGTGGCAACGCTCGACAGCGCCGATCTCGCTGCCATCAGCACCAAGACCATTGTCGGCCTGACGACCACGCAGATCGGGTCCTTGTCCACCGATCAGGTCAGCGCGCTGTCGTCCGGCCAGATCGCTACCCTCGGCGCAAAGCAAATCGCCGCCCTGACCACCGACGCTATTGCTGCCCTTTCCAGCACCCAGGTTGCTGCAATCAGCGCCAAATCCATCAGCGGCCTGACCACCAGCCAGGTGGCTGCACTGGAAACTGCAGATGGAGCTGCCCTGACAACGGCACAGATCGCCGCATTGTCCACTACACAGGTCAAGGCCCTGTCTTCCGACCAGGTCGTTGCCTTGTCGACAACCCAGGTCGCAACCCTGTCTTCAGCCCAGGTTGGGGTTCTGACCACCGATACCGTAGCCAGCCTGTCGACAGACCAGGTCGCATCGATCTCCACCAAGTCAATCGGCGGCCTGTCGACAAGCCAGATTGCGGCCCTGACGACCGCTCAAGCGGAAGCTCTGACAACCAGCCAAGTCGCCAACCTGAGCTCCAAGCAGATTTCTGCGATCGAAACCGCCGATATCGTCACCTTCTCCACCGGCGACATTGCTGCAATCAACGTCAAATCGATCAGCGGCTTGACCACCCAGGATATCGGCGTCCTGACCAGCGACCAGTTGCAGTCTCTAACCACTTCGCAGGTCCAGGCTTTCAGTTCGTCGCAGGTTGAGGCCATCATCCTGGCATATCAAAGCATCTAACTGCTGACAGGCGCGGCTTAGGCCGCGCTTGCAAAACCTTCGATACAAAGACCAGATGCGGCGCCTCATACAGGCGCCGCATTTGCTTTTACAGGCTCCATTCCGCCCAAATGCAATGTTTTGCCCGTGTTTTTTGCTGGCAACCCTTCGTCAAGCCCGATGCAAGCTAATGCCGCTACCAAGGCCAAGCATGACATTGCGATCCAGTTTTACCGTGGAAAAGTGTTATGCGTCATGCCTCATGCCCATCGGCATAGGCCTGCTGTCGTTACCCGGCCTTGCGGCCGACTGTTCCTGGGGTGGATATGGACACTGGCATTGTAACATCGACTATCGCAACACCTGCTGCCGACTTCGTGGAGCAGGCACGCACTCAACAGCTCTCGCTGACAAAGTTGTTCGAGACCGCCGAGCAATTCGCCAGAGCAGGTCGGGTCGATCAGGCCATGGAACTTTACAAGGCCTGGATTGCCTATAACAGCGCCCATCCGCTGGTGCACATGGTCTATTTCAACTATTCCGTCACCTTGAGACAGCTTGGCGATATGGCAGGGGCGATCAATGCCCTGCGCGCCTGCCTGAAGATTGATCCGGAATTCGGCGCAGCCCATGTCAATCTGGGCCGGTCTCTGGAAGACAGCGGGCTGCTCAACGATGCCCTGCAACAATGGCGCAGCTTTGCCGAAATGACCACGGATATTTCGCCTGACCGGCTTGCCAATCGCATCATGGTGCTGGAGCATATTGGTCGCGTGCTGGAAAATGCCGGTCTGATGGAAGAGGCTGAAGCCTCCCTGTGGAAAGCAATCGAGCTGCGGCCCGACAAGACTGAGGCCGGTCAGCATTGGTCGGCCATACGGTTGCGTCAATGCAAATGGCCTGTCCTTCAAGAATCTCCCTATGTCACCATGCGCCAATTGCTGGATGCGGTGTCGCCCTTGACGATCTCTTGCTACTCAGACGATCCGCTGTTTCATCTGGCCAAGGCCTATCGCTGCAACAAAACAATGATCGGCCGTCCGGATCTCAGCGCCGTACCACGCCAGTCGCCACGCCAAAAGACCGGAACCGGCCAGCGGTTACGTGTCGGTTATCTGTCATCCGACCTTCGCGACCATGCGGTCGGCTTTGCGCTGCGCGAAGTTCTGGAGTTACATGACAAGACCAGTATCGAAGTGTTCGCCTATTATTGTGGCGAACCGATAGCACTCGACGAAACCCAGCAACGTATCAAACAGGCGGTCGATGGCTGGCGCGATATTTTTGCGCTGAGTGATGTCGATGCCGCCCGGCTGATCGCAGCCGATGAAATCGACGTGCTGATCGATGTTAACGGCTATACGAAACATGCAAGAACCCGGATTTTTGCCTATCGGCCCGCGCCTGTTATCGTCAATTTCTGCGGCTATCCCGGCTCAATGGCGAGCCCCTTCCATCAATATATGATTGCGGATAATCATATTGTTCCGCCTGAACACGAGATCTATTACTCGGAAAAAGTATTGCGGATCGCCTGCAACCAGCCGGTCGATCGCAAGCGGAAGGTGGCGCCGCGCCCGACACGCGCCGAAGTGGGCCTACCCGAAGACGCCTTTGTCTTTGCCTGCTTCAACGGGATGCAGAAGATTACGCAAAGCGGCTTTACCCGCTGGATGACCATCCTGCAGGCGACACCCGGCAGTGTGCTCTGGTTGTTGTCCGGCAACGAAGAGGTCAATCAGCGTCTGCGCGATACGGCAACCCGGTGCGGCGTCGATTCGGCTCGGCTGCTGTTTGCGGCCAAGGCCGGTAATGCGCAGCATCTTGCCCGCATCGCTGTTGCCGATCTTTTTCTCGACACTTTCCCTTACGGTGCGCATTCCACCGCGGCCGACGCCATCAATATGGGCTTGCCGGTCCTGACCTTCCCCGGCAAAAGCTTCGCATCGCGTTTCTGCGCCAGCGTCGTGGCATCAGCGGGAGCGCCGGAGCTGATCTGCCAATCTCCAGATGACTATGTGCGGCGCGCCATCGCCTTCGCCCAGGATCGCCAGAGCCTTATGGCCGTCAAGGAAAGCCTGAGCCGACAATTCGAAACCAGCGCCCTGCGTGACATGCCCGGCCTCGCCCGCCGGCTCGAAGAATTGTTCTGGCAGATGCAAGGCGAATGCGAGCGGGGGGAAACACCCAAGCCCGAGCTGCTCAATATGGAAGCCTATTACGAGATCGGTGTCGAATTCGCCATGGAGAATATCGATTTCGAGGACGATCACACCTATCGGCAGCGCTACCGGGAAAAGCTTGCCAAGTGGAACAGGCACACACCCTTGCTTCCCGACAAGCGGCTTTGGACCGGCATGGAAGACTGACACCACGGCTCGAAGACACTGCATAATTTCTTAAACCGGCATCGATTTAAGGAGAAAATTATGCGGCACATATAAAGCGCTACAGCGCCGCCCGCCAAATCTTGCGGACGGCGCTGCTCTATTTTCTGCCGAAGACAAAATCGGCGGCCTCAGGGCCTAACCTGTTCCCAGACACGCAGGAAATTGCCGCTATAGACATCGATGATCCGTTGCGCCGGCCAACCGGCGGCCACCATGGCTTCGGTCAGTTTCGGTAGATCGGCGCCGCTCTGCATGCCGGTCGGCAGGCTGGAAATGCCACCATCGAAATCGCTGCCAAAGGACAGGTGCTTCCAGGGATCCTCGACAATGTCCATACTGGCGATGAGCTGCGCGAACGCTTCATAATAGGCGATCACGAAGGCAATGTCGGCGTCCATGTCCGGCTTGCCATCCGCAAGATAGCGGTTCTGAAGGAAATACGGTGCTAGGATAACGCTGATACAGCCGCCGGTCCGGACAATGGCACGGATGGCTTCATCGCTGAAGGCCCGATCGAGATGACGTGAAGGTCTCTCCTCCCCGCCCCGTGTCACCGTGCGCGATGCGCCGTGCGAGGCCAAGACTGGAACATGGCGGCGAACACAAATCTCACAAGCATCGAGAATCCCCTGCGTGGATGTGTGGGTGACATCCACCAGCAGTCCGACATCGACGCAGCGCTCAACCACCTGCCTGCCGAAGGCAGACAACCCGCCACCATCGATCTTGCCCCACGGATTGACCGGCGCATAACCGGCCTCGGAGATATCGGTATGGCTGAAATGGTTGAGGGTCAGATAGGCGGCACCGGCCCTGGCAATCTCTCCCAACCTGTCCAGCCGCAGGGCCTGGCTTTTCGCACCGCCCGGCCCCAGCATATGTGCGCCTTCCATGGACAGGATCGCGCATCGCGCACCCTCCGCCTTGGCGGCGCGGACCTCGTGGGCGTTGCGCGCCAGCCGCATCCGGCCCTGGCTCCGCCTGATAACCTCTTCCACATAGCGGTGATGATCCACCCAGTTTTTCCAGGGGTCGAGGAAGGGAGCCGGGATAAGGTTTTCCCACAGGGCATGGGCGCTGAAACAGGCCCCACCATAACCGCCTTCCAGAAAATCAGGCCCGCTGACATGTTCGGACAATGGCCTGTTGCGCCCTCTGGGTGAGGTTTTGCGAATCAGCCAGACCACAAGGGAGCGCCGATGCGCCTTCCAGTCTCCCTTCCAGAAATCATATCCGGCCAGTCGCGATAGAAACAGCGAATCCAGATGGGTATCGATTGGATAGGCAAGCGCGTGAAGCGCGCTGACAGTCATATCGGTTATTTCAGAAATGGAATCTGCGGTGTTTTCAGAAGAAAGCCTGTCCATTGAGACATGTCTCCAGCAACGAATTTTAAAAATTACTAAATATAAATATTAATGTGAATGTTACTCGCATCCTGTGTCCGGTTTATAAAAACACACATGATGCAGTAGGCTCTGAAATGCTTCGATCAGACCAAGCGACACACTCTATGACATCGCCATTGCCTCTCGTATCGATACGACAGCGCCTTTTGATCTGATCCGTATCCATAGTCAGACGAATAAAACAATAAGTCCAGCGCGATTACAAATGTGCGATCACCAGACAAACGTAGATACGGCGCGCCTCCTGTCGGGACGCGCGCCGCCAATCATTTAAAATAACTCTTCAATTCAAGACCGGCTTCACAGTCAATTCGCGAAGGGGCAGCCGGGGCGGTTTGCGAGAACGACGCGATCGTATTCGCCGTAGCGGATACCACCGACAATCACGCGGCGCGGCGTGACACGTTCGATATTCGGCCGGCGCAAGCCATCACGGCGGGCCTGACGGATCGCATCACCGGGCGAGCAAACGCCACCGTAACGCGGATCGGGACCATCCCAACGCCGTGGCGGCGGAGGCGGTGGGCCACCCCATGGCGGAGGCGGCGGACCACCCCACGGCGGCGGTGGCGGTGGTGGACGGCGATAACCGTCACCGTCCCAGGACTGCACCAGTTGCGGCGCATCGCCGCCGATATAGACGCCCAGGCGAACGTCCGGCTGGGCCGCGGCCGGGCCAACCGTGGCAACCACCGCGCCGATCAAGGCCAGTCCGGCCAGAGCTGTTTTCGCAAAAATGCTTCGCATTGTTTTTCTCCTCGAAGGACGGCATGGGTTTCTCTTTGAAAAACCGGCTCACCGCCCCGAAAACCCTTATCTAATCATGGGTTTGATTGATCTGCGCAGAACACCGACGCAGAAAAGCCAACCAAGATCTCGCGTCGGACAGCCCGTTTCCGTAAGCGATTGATTGAGAGATTAACGCCGCAATACTGAACGCCATCAGAAGCGCCCATTCAGTCTCGGTTCATTAATTTCAGCTTGTGGTTCAAGAGCTTAGATGCATTACTACCTGGCGCGTATGGGGTTGGTCGCGATGTTCGAACAGGTAAATACCCTGCCAGGTTCCAAGCAAAAGCCGTCCATTGGCCACCGGAATACCAATCGACACCTGCGTCAGCGCCGCTTTTATATGGGCCGGCATATCATCGGGCCCTTCCTGGCGATGGGTGATCCATGCCATGGACGAATCGTTACACGGCGGGACCAGGCGCTGAAAAAACACTTTGAGATCACGCTTCACATCCGGATCGGCATTTTCCTGGATGATCAGCGAGCAGGACGTATGGCGCACGAAAACAGTCAATAGTCCTTCCTGGGCGCCCGCATGCCTGACAAAATCACCGACCTGATCGGTAAATTCGTACAGACCCTGGCCACGCGTGGAAATCGACAGGCTGGTTTGCGGCATGGCATGGTCCTCGAATTGCGCTCCGTCAAGGAAATGGCCCATAGAACGCCTGCGTCAAGGGCTCTTTCCAGCTGCAAGGCTTAGACGTTCCGGTTGGGAGAAACACAGCAAGTCTTCCAGAGGAGCCGGGCGGCCATAGAGAAAACCCTGATGTTTGCGGCATCCGGCTTCCACAAGCCAGCGTGCCTGCACCTCCGTTTCGATACCTTCCGCGACAACATCAATGCCGAGCGCCTGGGCCATTTGCAGCACGGCCTGAACGATAACCTGCCCAACCCGGTCGTCCCCAACCCGGCTGATCAGGCTACGGTCCAGCTTCAACCACTGGATCGGCAGGCTGCTGAGAGAGGAAATATTCGAATAGCCGGTGCCGAAATCATCGAGCGCGACCCGAACGCCGAGCCGCGAAAGTTCGGAAAGCTCGCGCCCGGCCCGCAGCAGGTCCGACATGATCAGGTCCTCGGTAATCTCCACCACCAATGCCGTGGCTGGAAAACCGGTCTGTTCCAGGATGGACGCGATGACCATCGCCAGATTACCGGACTTGAACTGGCTTGGAGAAATATTGACCGACACGTAGTTGAGCTTGCCGGCCTTGACCAGCGGCGCTGTTTGCGCACAGGCGGCGCGGGCGACCTGCGCAAACAACCGATCCAGAAGGTTGCGCTCTTCCGCCAGTGGCAGAAATACACCCGGCAGCACCAGACCGCGATAGGGATGCTGCCAGCGTGCCAGCACTTCCACCCCCAGTATCCGCTTGCTGGCTCCATCAACGATCGGCTGGTACCAGGGCATGATTTCATGGCGGTCCATGGCCAGCACCAGTTCCAGTTCCAGCAAGCGTCGCTCGTTGGCCTCGGCCCAAAGGTCGTCGTCAAAAGCGGTCGCCAGCGACAGCCCAGCTTTCTTGGAAACGTAAAGCGCCATATCGGCATGCCGCAGCAATTCGGTGGACGATGCGGCATGATCCGGCAGGCTCGCATATCCGATGGACGCCGAGACCTCCAGACGCTTGCCGTTGAAGAGAACTGGCTCCTGCAAACTGGCGCGAAAACTCGAGACAAAGGCATGATCGGCCGTCACATCCGACAGATGGTCGAGAATCAATGCAAATTCGTCACCACCCAGCCGTGCCACCGTTCCAGGTCCAGCCGCAACCATCAGCCGGCGGGCAAATTCCCGCAGCACCGCATCCCCCGCCTCATGACCATAAGCGTCGTTGATCGCCTTGAACCTATCCATATCAACAAGAACAACCGTAACACGGTCGCCTCGAAGGCGGCTCTTCTGGCAAGCGTCGGTCAAAACCGCGGTAAAGCTGCGGCGATTGGCAAGCCCGGTCAATTGGTCCTGCTGGGCCAGCGCAATGGCACGTTCGCGCTCCTGAACCAGCTCCTCCGTGCGCTGCATGACCCGCTGTTCGAGATCTTCCGCCTGTCGTGCCAATTGGCAATTGGCCATATAAAGCTCACGCGCACGCGCTTCCAGCAATGTCTCGGCTTGGCGGCGGGCCGCGCGCTCGCGCTCCAGACGGCGGGTCAGCCGGTCGATCCGATCAGGCTCGGAAACCTCAAGTGGCTGATTTACCATCACGATGCGCTCTCGGCGATCACAAACAGAGTAGCCCCATCGTCGCGCGCGCTGCGTTCGACCGTAACAATGCTTCCAAAATGCCGGGCAGCCCCTTGGATCAGGCCTTCAGCCAGGGCCTCCATTTTCCGCCCGGACCGATAGAGCATGGACAGGGACGTACCGTTCTGGCTGAGAATTTCAAAGGAAGGCAATTCCGCGTCGGGATAGAGCTTTTTCACCTCGACATGAATATGGGCGTCAATGCTGGCGAGAAAGCCGAAGAGACCGCCGCTGCGGTCGAAAAAGCCTGGAAACAACACGGCGAAACGTCCCGCAAGATGCAGTCCGAACGCCTGCATCAATGCATCGACGCCAAGGCCGGAGCGTTGCGAAAGCGCAGCCAGCAGCGCCATCATTTCACGATGGTCATAGGTGCCGACGCTGGTATAGGCTCCGCCACTGGCAAGCCCATTGGTCAGCAGAGAGGCTTCGATAATGTCGTCGGCCATGTCTTCATTCCAGGTCGCGGCGACGAATTCGAGCATTTCCGTAAAAACCATCCCTTTCATAGTCTATCCCAATGCCTCCCAGCTATCGACGCGAGGCAACAATATGAGGGAAAACTTAACAACAAAGCGTTGTACCATCCATCTCTACGACCCAAATATACTTTGTGGTGAATGCAGTCTTACCGCATTGATGGAAGTTTACGCGCCATGGGCAGCAAGCATTGGCGTGCTGCGGCAAGGACGCTTGCCGTTAGCGGATCGAGCGCCCGGCCCAGCGCCCTGCTCCAATGCCAATAAAGCGGCACGGCAAGCGGTTGATCCGGCATCAGATCCACCAGCGCGCCCTCGGCAATCAAAGGCGCCACCGCGACCGCCGGGTTCATGCCCCAGCCCAGCCCCAGACGCGACGCGTCGATAAAAGCCTGGCTGGAGGGCAGCCAATGGCAAGGGGGTGACAATGGACATCCGGCCACCTGCTCCATCCAGGCGGTTTGCAATCCATCCTTAGCGTTGAAAGTAAGGCAAGGGGCGACAGCCAGAGCCTCAGCGGTGACGCCCTGGGGAAACCATCGCGCCGCGAAATCCGGGCTGGCCGTGGCGCGGTAGGTCAGCAAACCAAGCGGTCGGCAATCGCAGCCCTGAACGGGCGCGGCAAGCGAGGTCACCGCCGCCCGCACCTCACCGCGCCGCAGCCAATCGGCGCTGTGGTCCTGATCATCCAGCACCAGATCGAACAACAGGCCCTCTACCGCAGCCATGGCTGGCACGAACCATGTCGCGAGACTATCGGCATTGATTGCCAGCCGCACCGTCACCTGGGCCGCTTGCGCAAGACCGAGATCACCGATCACCTCGCGCTCCAGCAGGGCCACTTCCTCGGCATGGCGGCACAGCCGCGCCCCCGCCGAAGTCGGCAAGCAAGGTTGCCCACGAATGATCAGCGCCGTGCCGGATCGCTCCTCCAGCAGCTTGATCCGCTGCGAGATCGCCGATTGCGTTACCCCCAACTGACGGGCGGCTTTTTCAAAACTGCCGCTGCGCAGCACAGCCACCAGCGCCGATAAATGCTCACCATCAAATGCCATTAGAAATTCTTATGCCTGGTTATATTTGTTAATTTTTCTAATGAATTCATTTGCATTAGTCAAAGGCTCCCAACCTGGAGCCGCCTATGCAAACCGCCTATTTTTCCGGCCTGTTTCTCGGCCTGAGCCTGATCGTCGCCATTGGTGCGCAAAACGCCTTCCTGCTGCGCCAGGGCTTGCGGCGCGAGCATGTCTTTGTCCTCTGCCTGACCTGTGCCGCCTCCGATGCCTTGCTGATCGTGCTTGGCATTTCCGCGCTGGCGACAGTAACCGCACTTCTGCCCGCTTTTGAGCCGGTGCTGCGCTATGGTGGCGCGGCGTTTCTTCTGGCCTATAGCGCCCGGCATGCGCTGGCCGCATTGAAACCCGAGAACGGCTTGACACCCGGCGAGGCAAAGACCAGCACGCTCACCGCCAGCCTTGCCACCTGCCTCGCCCTCACCTTTCTCAATCCGCATGTCTATCTGGATACAGTGCTGCTGATCGGCTCCATTTCCAGCCGCTTTGCGGATCACAAGACAGCCTTCGGCCTTGGCGCGGTTTCAGCTTCCTTCCTGTTTTTCTTCTCGCTCGGCTATGGTGCACGGTTGCTGGTGCCGGTCTTTGCCCGGCCCATCTCCTGGCGCATTCTGGATGCGATCATCGCCGTGGTCATGGCCTGGATCGCCATCGGGCTGCTCCGGCATTCGTAAGCGTCAGTTCACCGGAAACCGCCGCGCCTGCCACTGGCTTTTCGGCACGGCGGCACCGAGTGAATAGCTGAAACTGGTGATTGCCTGGGTCTTGGCATCCGTTTCGCAATGATAGCCGATATCATACCATTGGCCCCGGCTGCGGAAGGCAGCGCCCGACACATCCATCAACCGAGCCGTAACGGTCTGTCGTGTCGTCGGAGATCCCGCGATCACATCCGGCACGGCACCGGGCACGGCGCGACGGATCTGTTCGAGCATTTCGATGCTGCAAATCTGCACGATCCGGCGTTCCGGCGGCAGTGTGCCGAGGGCTTGGCGTACCCGCGGATCGGACAGCGTTGCCTTGGAATAAATCCGCTTGGCAGGCTTCAACGCCGCAACCGGTCCGGCTTTCTTGTCCGCCAGAACAGGCGAAGGCGACGCCTCGCGCTTTTGTTGTGGCTGCGTGGCACTCTCCTCATCCAGCGCAAAGCGTTGCTCCGTCACCAGCCCGCCGCCCGGCTTTTCCACCTTGTCCGGCGTCGGCAATTGTCCAGCCAGCCCGGCATCCGGCGGCGTCACATCTTTAGGCAGCGCGGGCGGTTGTGGCGGATCGGGTTTTTGCGGATCGCCTGCAGCAGACTTGTCCGGCCCGGCTTTCGGGGCATCGGGAGGTGGTGACTGGGTTTGCGCTGCCGGTTCCTCGGCAGGCGGTGGCACGGGCGGCGCATCCTCCTTCGGGGCCTCCTCGTCCTTCGGCGCGGATTCGAAGGCCTGGGGCTTATCCTCGGCAGGCTTTGGCGGCTCCGGTGGTGCGGGTGCAGGCGGTTTGGCTTCCTGCTTTTCCTCGGGCTTCTTCTCTTCTGCTTTCGGTGCGGGGGCTTTGGGGGCTGGTGCCGCCGGTTCTTCCTTCGGCTTGGCCTCCGGCTTCAGCTCCAGCTGCAATTGCTGTTCCGGTTTTGGCTTATCAGGTTGAGGTTTTTCCTCTGGTGGCGGTTCAATGGAAACCGATACGACCTCTTCCTCCGGTGCATCCGGCGCCGGGGTGGGCCAATGGGCCAGGAATGCCAGAACCAAAAACCCATGCAGCAGCACCGAGGCGGCGACGCCCCAGACAAAGCGTTTATGCATCGGTTGCGGCTTTTCCTGCATTGCACGATCCATACACGGGGCTGATGCCCGCCGCAAACCCGCAAGCCGCGTTTCGACACTTTCAGCCCGACACAATACTTTCAGACCGACACAAGGGCGTGCTAACAGACGCATGTCAGCCACGCCATTGCGGAGCCACCATGTTCCTCAGCCCTACCGATCTGCACGCTCTCACCGCCATCCGCCACGAGCTTCATCGCTATCCTGAAGTCTCCGGTGAGGAACAAGAGACAGCCCGGCGGATCGTCGAGGCACTGACACCGCTCAACCCCACCCGCATCCTGACCGGGCTTGGCGGCCATGGTGTGGCAGCGGTGTTTTCGGGCGCGGCACCCGGTCCGACCCTGCTGTTTCGCTCCGAACTCGACGCCCTGCCGATTACGGAAAAAACCGGCCTGCCCTATGGATCGACAATTCCGGGAAAAGGCCATCTCTGCGGCCATGACGGCCATTCGACCATTCTGCTGGCGCTGGCGCTTGGCCTGTCGCGCCAGCCGCCTGCCACGGGCCGTGTTGTGCTGCTGTTTCAGCCTGCCGAGGAAAATGGCGCGGGTGCCGCCGCTGTGCTGGCCGATCCGCGCTTTGCTGAGATTGCGCCGGATCTGGCCTTTTCCCTGCACAATCTGCCGGGCATTCCGCTCGGCCATGTGGCGCTGAAGGCAGGCCCGGTCAATTGCGCCTCACGCGGGTTGAAAATCACGCTCACCGGCAAGACCGCCCATGCCTCGCAGCCCGAAACCGGCCTGTCGCCGATGCAGGCGATCAGCAGCCTGATGCCAGCCCTGACCGCCCTCTCCCACAGCGCCCCGCCCGCCACAGACTTCCGCCTCGCCACCGTGACCCACGCAAAACTTGGCGAACCGGCCTTCGGCATCGCGCCCGGCGACGGCGAAATCTGGGTGACGCTGAGAACCTTGACCGATGAGGGCATGGACGGGCTTCGCAGCCAAGCCGAAGCCCTCGCCCAGTCAACCGCAGAGCAGCACGGCCTTGGCCTGACCCTCACCTATCACGACATCTTCCTGCACTGCGAAAACGCCACGCAAGCCGTCACCGCCCTCACCACCGCTCTCGATGCCGAAGGCATAACCCACGACGCCCGCGCCCTACCAATGCGCGCCTCCGAAGACTTCGGCCGCTTCCGCACCACCTCCCCGGCCGCCATGTTCTTCCTCGGCGCAGGCGAGACACACCCGGCCCTGCACAACCCGGATTATGACTTTCCAGATGCGTTGATTGAGGTTGGGGCGAGGGTGTTTATGCGGGTGGTGCGGGGGAGATTGGGGTGATTGGCCGCGAGGCAACCGTCAATGATGGCTTCGTTGATCTCTTCGATAGAGAGAGCGCGACCGTTGGTTTTGTCTTTGAGCAAGCCCTGGAGGTGGTGGAATGTTCGGCATTCACCCACTTCCACATCAAGAAGCGGCGTCGGAAGATCACTGTGCGTTTGGCTCATTTTCATTGTCTTTCGCCAAATCCTCTGCAAATTCATTGGCCTGCTTCAAGATTTTAAAAAGATCTGGAAGAAAAACAGCGGCCGCAGCAAGCGTCCCGCCTATTTGGTAAGCCACGAAAGCCGGAAAAGCTTTTTCAGCGGCTGTTTTCACACCGACGACGGAGCCGTCTACAGTATTTTTATAATATAATTTTCCAACTCTCACCGCTTCAACGCCAATCGGAGACAGGACTCTTCGATAGACCGCGCTCAGATAATTGTGCTTGATAAGCGCTGACCCAGCAAGAAGATTACGTTTGACCTTCTGATTTGATGCATCAGCAATATCGTCATCCAATATTGCGACTGCCTCCACCGCTGATGCCGTGATAATGCCTGGATAATTCGCGCTCAACGCCCTAGCGGATGCCGTAATGGCAGACAGGGCGGTTTCAACTTCCTGTTCACGACCAGCGATTTCAATCGCAACCGTATTGCGTTCCACCTCGGCAATCTGCGGAAAACAGCCTTGCAGGTCTTTGAGGGTACCAACCAAGTCAAGCAGCTCGGCCACCGCATTAGGAAACAACTCAGCTTCCGCTCCTGCCGAGGCATAGGCAAGAGCACTCGCCTCCAAACTGCGCGTTTTAGAACGCATAAGTGCAGGATTGAGAGCGTCAAGGTGCGGAGGCAACACGGCAAGCAAACGATCAACCGACCGCTTTACACTCGGGTCAGCATTCGCCTTCTCCAGTCCTTCACGGAACTCCTGCGCCTTCTCGACGGCATCAATAAGTGTTGTTTCGGCAAACGCCCTATTGCTTGCTGCATCCTTGAACGGCACCGCATCAATTGGCTGATTGTCATGACTGGAAAACCGAAAGTCCGCCGGAGTTTGGACAAGCTGGTCCGCGATTTGTTCGATTGCGGTACAGTCAATGTTTTTTGGTTGTAATTCTGTGAAATGCAGTTTTCCAGAGATATCCAGCATCACCGCATCAGGATCGCGCTCCCAGAAATCATCTAATTCTTTAGCAACCTGACTTATAACAGTCTCAAGCCTATGTTCCAAATGTGAGTAAGGCAGCACTCCTAATCGAAAAGATGAGTACCAACTCCAGATAACATAAAACCAGTCATCACCAGTTTCGAAAAGATAATCCTTAAATTCAGTTTCCAATATATCAAATTGATATAATGTTGCGACATCCAACCACAACGCTGAATAAAAAGTACTCCGAACAGCGCTATTTATCATACCAGTAAGATCGTATCGAACAGCATGCCAGATAGTTTCAGAGTTGATACCAGTAGAGCTAATAGCTCTTTCCGCCATAGAAACCGAACGGCAGGTTAACCTTATAGCTGATTTTTTGTTGCCGGCAAAAGCAGCCATCGCTGCTGATCTGGTGGATATCTTAACTAATCCTCTTCTGCTAATGCCAGCCATAGCTTTAGCATAATTTAAAGGCTTGGCACTTTTAACTTCAAGTGCAGCAGGAGAGGCATTTATTTCTGTATTTGCAAAAGCAACCGAAATCCATGACACGACGCTTGCACGGAAAACTCGCATAATCGCTTCATTAGTAATTTTATTTTTTACATCTCGCTTGGAGTTCAGGCTTGAGGAAAGCAAAGGCATAACTCGCAATGCCGCTCGAAACGCAATTACTTGCGCCTCTTCGACAGGCCTTCCCCTCAGATACGCGTCAAGCTTATCCACATTATCAATCTCATCAATCGTCGGCACCTGATCTGCCATAAACACCCCTGCCCTTAGCCCCGACATCAACATGCACAACCGAGCCCTAACCAACAAGGCAAAGTTGCTCCAACCATCATTCGCTCTCCGTTTTCCACCATAAAGCAAATGCAACGGTGGTTTCGCCCCGGAACCAACCACACTGCACCACTAAGAATGCTCGGACCGCTCCCAGTATTCCAGCAATTTGCCGCTGTCGGCTCTTGTTACGGGTAGGAAAATTGGGTCGGTGTGGGGGTTGCCGGGGCCGTGGCTGTAGATTTGCACGGTCTGGTCGTCCTGGCGGATGACGGTGTAGGTCAGTTCGGTGTTTTTGTCTGTTTCTCTGCGTCGCAGGCGGTAGCGGAGCAGCAGTGCCAGGACGGCCAGAAACATGCCCGGCGGGATCAGCAGCCAGAGGGCCTTGATCGCATCCGGTGAGGCGCGGAAGGTAGCGAGAAGGTCAGCCCAGATATCGTAAGTCTCCATTGAGGCGCTCCCTGTGAACAACACGAGCGATCACCGGAGGGTCTTGCCCTCTGGTGATCGGGGAGTTGGAAAGCCGTACACAAGACGACCGCCCCGACCTTTAAGCCGAAGCTCTGGACATACGCCGAGGCCTCCCCGACCATAGAGAATGGTAGAGAGCGAACCGTATAGATACAGTTCACCGCCTCAGCCACAAACCTATGGCTGAGGGGTGTCTTTATAACGACCGACACAGGCCGTTGTGTAAGGGGTTTCCACGCCCCAAGATCGGCGCGTTACAACCGATCTCACCCAATGTTTAGCGCATAAAGGGTGGGGATTGGAAGTGGGGCAGATGGGATTTTATTGGGCAGGGACGAGGGCGTTGATGCAGCAAGATCAGCCCCTTACCGCGCGGGCTTGCGGCACGCTTTTTTGAGAAATCACACAAGGAGAGCGAGAATTTCGCCATAGCAGCAATTTTTGCGCTGCATTATGCACAATCGATAAAATTATCCTTTTTAAAATTAGAATTTACTTACGGATGTACAGGAAATTGTCGTGCGCCGGGCAAGCCCGGTTATTCTGGCGGGGCGATGACGGCCTCGCTGTCAACCGGACGATGCCACATGATACGGAAAAGGCCGGTCAGGAGAACAAAATGACATCTGCATCCGCCATAGCAGCCAGCATCCCACCAGCCCCCTCCCGGACGGGATATTTGATTGCCGCGAACCCCGCGCCGCCCATTGCAAAACCCACTGTGGCCACCTCGTCTGCCGCCAGCATTCCGTCTACCATTGCCGCCCTATCCGTCCGCGATACGTGAGCACTCGGCAGCGAGAGTTTGCAGGTTCATATTGAACGACAGATACGATGCAGACGTTTTGATATGCCGCTTACCCCCCTCTGCCTTGCCAGGCATCTCCCCCTCAAGGGGGGGAGATCGGATAGGCATAGCCTCTTATGGTTCCCGATAGAGCGTGATTGCCGATGCGTTGGCAGTGATAATGTGACGCGAAAGTCCTAATCCGGGAGAAGAGACACTGATAATTCTGGCCACAAAAAACCGGCATTTCCGCCGGGTTTTCAACTCTTGTCTCTTCGCTAGACTTTGTCAGGTTCAGATTGAACCACAGGACACGGAGCAAACGTTTTAATATGCCGCTTACCCCCTCTGCCTTGCCAGGCATCTCCCCCTCAAGGGGGGAGATCGGATGGTGGTGCATACCCGTTTCCCCATCAAGCCTATTGCGAAATAGAATCGATTGTCATGCGCATGAGAGGCCTGCTCCACGTCGACCTCCCCCCTTGAGGGGGAGATGTCCGGCAGGACAGAGGGGGGTAAACCCCGCTCCATCAGCAATCATCCTTCCCCACCCTTAAACGCAAAAACCCGGCGTTTCCGCCGGGTTTTCTACTCTTGTCTCTTCATTAAACTTAGCTATCCAGGAAGCTGCGCAGTTTGCGGCTCCGGCTTGGATGCTTGAGCTTGCGCAGGGCCTTGGCTTCGATCTGGCGGATACGTTCGCGGGTAACCGAGAACTGCTGGCCGACTTCTTCCAGCGTGTGGTCGGTGTTCATGCCGATGCCGAAGCGCATGCGCAGGACACGCTCTTCACGGGGTGTCAGCGAGGCCAGCACGCGGGTGGTGGTTTCGCGCAGGTTGGCCTGGATGGCGGCATCGATGGGCAGCAGCGCGTTCTTGTCCTCGATGAAGTCGCCGAGATGCGAATCTTCCTCGTCGCCCACAGGGGTTTCGAGCGAGATCGGCTCCTTGGCGATTTTCAGCACCTTGCGGACTTTTTCGAGCGGCATGGCCAGCTTTTCAGCCAGTTCTTCCGGGGTCGGTTCGCGGCCAATTTCGTGCAGCATCTGGCGCGAGGTCCGAACGATCTTGTTGATCGTTTCGATCATATGCACCGGAATACGGATCGTGCGGGCCTGGTCGGCAATCGAACGGGTGATTGCCTGCCGGATCCACCACGTCGCATAGGTGGAGAACTTGTAGCCGCGCCGGTATTCGAACTTATCGACCGCTTTCATCAGGCCGATATTGCCTTCCTGGATCAGGTCGAGGAATTGCAGGCCGCGATTGGTGTATTTCTTGGCAATCGAAATAACCAGACGCAGATTGGCCTCGACCATTTCCTTCTTGGCGATCCGGGCTTCGCGTTCGCCTTTCTGCACCATGGAGACGATACGGCGGAACTCGGCGATGGAAATGCCGGTTTCGGTCGCCAGATTCTGGATTTCCTGACGGATTTCCCGGATCGTGTTGTTTTCCTCGCGGGCGAAATCCTTCCAGCCGCGGGCAGCCAGATTGCCGACCGACTTCATCCAGTTGGGATCAAGTTCCGCACCCTGATATTGCTCCAGGAAGCTGTCGCGCTTGACGCCGTAGCTTTCAGCCAGCCGCAACAGTCGACCTTCGTTCTGCATCAGGCGCTTGGAAATGTCGTAGAGCTGCTCGACAAGGCTGTCGATCCGGTTCTGGTTCAGCGACAGCGATTTGACTGCCGTGATCAGCTGATCCTTCAGCTCCTTGTAGCGCCGCTCCTGGCCTGATGACAGCGTGCCGGCACAGGCCAGGCGCGCTTCCACCTGCTGGTCCTGCAACTTTCGCAGCTTCTTGTAGGTATCGGCGATCAGGTCGAGGGTTTCCATGACCTGGGGGCGCAGCTCGGCTTCCATGGCGGCCAGCGAAAGATTGGACTCGTCTTCGTCCTCTTCCTCTTCTTCCGGCATGGGCATGTCGCCGCCGACATTGGTGATGTCATCTTCGCTGGAGCGGACCCGGCGGGTCTTTTCCTTTTCCTCGGCAGCCTTGCGGTCCGCCTCGATTTTTTCCGGGCTCTGGAATTGCGGCGCGGCCTTGGCCTCGGGACCGGAATAGGTGGTCTCGAGATCGATGATCTCGCGCAGCAGCGTCGTGCCTTCGTTCAGCTCGTCACGCCAGATAATCAGCGCCTGGAAGGTCAGCGGGCTCTCACAGAGACCGGCGATCATCGTTTCGCGGCCAGCCTCGATGCGCTTGGCAATGGCGATTTCGCCTTCGCGCGACAACAGCTCCACCGAGCCCATTTCGCGCAGATACATGCGAACCGGGTCGTCCGTGCGGTCGGTCGGCTCTTTCTTCTTGGCTGTGGCAACAGCGGTATTGCCAGCAGGCGCCAGTTCGCCGCCTTCGCTTTCGGCTTCTTCGTCGTTATCGCTTTCTTCGGCCGCCGGATCTTCAGCGTCCTCGTCCTCGACGACGTTGATGCCCATGTCGGAAAGCATCGCCATGGTGTCTTCGATCTGCTCCGAGGTCACTTCCTCAGACGGCAGAACCGAATTCAACTCATCCATAGTGACGTAGCCGCGCTTCTTGGCGGCCTTGATCATTTTCTTGACCGCGTCATCCGAAAGATCGAGAAGCGGACCGTCGGTCGCGCCATCGCGCTCGTTCTCGGCTTCTTCGTTTTCCTTGACCTTGGTTGCCATGTATCTCGTCGCTTTCCCTGACGCTTCAATTTTCCGCAGTGCTGTCACGCGCCAGATGGGGCATAGCCTTGCACCGACCACTACGAATCACTGGTTATGACCTACAGCGCCATGCGCGGACCATACGCACGAAACACGCTGTAAAACCTTAAATGTGCAGCACAACTTCTCAAACCAGATGAGGCCGAAGAAAAACCATGCCTTAGATGCGAAACATTCCGTCAGCCTTGGTGCTTTCCTGAAGGAAATGGCACGTTGACCAAGCAATGTCTAATTCCCGGTTGACCACCACGGTTCCCGTCGATTGCGGTATAACTACACAAACAGGCGACGAAGCCCGCCAGCATAGACCCGGCGCAACCTGCGTCACCTTGTTTTTTCGTTTGACCGTGATTCCCACAATTTATCGATACGTCAAGCCTTTTAAAGCGATTGTGCCTGTTGATATCGCGAAAAAACCATTCATCTCGCTCTACGCTCCTTATCCAAACGCCTCCACACGCGCCTCAAGCGGCAGGGAGCCATTCAATCGTCACGTCATTAACCTGTCCTTTGGGAACATCCTTTCGGGACAGGCACGGCCTCGATCTCAGGAACTTCACCCGGTTTGAACTGAAATCTAGGCACTCACGCCGCCGATACAAGGGGCGCGGTTGGTATCTGCCATAACAAAGCTTGCAAAACCGTTATGAATTGTGACCATAAGCCGGTCCCTTGACGCGGCCCGACATCACGCCAAAGCCATCGATGATCGCTTCCTGGTTCTCCATCCGAACGATTTCCAGCTGCACTTCCTGCAAAACCGACATCAGCCCATCAATCCGCCCGGCGTCATCGGCTTCGGTCGCCTCGGCAATCTCGCGTTCCAACTCGATGCGCTGGCGGCGCAGCGCCTTGGCGCGCTTATGCAGGGACAGTGCCTGGGTATAGCCCTCGCGGGCATCTTCCAGCGCCGCCACCGTGGTTGCCGTCCACAGCCTGGCATTGCGGATCTGCTGGTCCAATGCCTTCAACAGCGTATCGAAACCACTTGCCGTCAGCCGTTCGGACAGATCTTCGCGGGTTAGCTGCGCCCCGGTTTGCGCAACCGCCGTCAGCACCGCAGGCCAAAGCCTTTGCAGATCGCGACTGTCGAAATCGATGCAGGAAATCTCGTCATAATCCTCCTGCAACAATTGCGGATGATTGACGATGGTAAGCGCCAGCACGCTTTCGCGTAGGCTTGGCTGGTCATGGCTGCGGCTGACCATGCCCGACCGCGTCAGCCGGTCGGAGGCCACCGTACTGCCGGGACGCTGGCCACCCGGCGCGCCGCGACCGCCCGCCCCGTTTTGAAAACGGCCAGCGCCGGGCCGGTTGCCGGCAAAGCCACCACCACCCCGCTCGAAATTGCCGCGCCCGGCGCGAGCCGTCCCCTGCCCCTGGAAGAACCCATAGAGCCGGTCACGGACATTCTGCTGATAGTGGCGGCGCACATTCTCATCGGCAATGATATTGACGATCTGCTTTAACCGCGCCTCCAACTCGGCACGCTGCTCTGGCGTATCGAACCGGCCTTGGCCTGTTTCGCGTACCCAGACCATCTCATCCAGCGAGCGGGCCTCGGCCAATACCCGGTCAAAAGGCGCGCGACCATCCTGCTTGACCAGATCGTCAGGGTCCTTGCCATCCGGAAGCATGGCAAAGCGGACGCTCTTGCCGGGCTTCAGATGCGGCAGGGCGAGATCGACGGCGCGAAACGCTGCGCGTTGCCCGGCACCGTCGCCATCGAAACACAGGACCGGCTGCGGCGTCATTTTCCACATCAGCTCCAGCTGGTTTTCGGTCAGCGCCGTGCCGAGTGGCGCAACGGCATTTTCGACGCCCGCCTGATAAAGCGCGATCACATCCATATAGCCTTCGACGGCAATGATCGTCTCTGCCCCATCGGCACCCTGAAGCGTCCGCCTGGCGCGGGAGAAATTATAGAGGACATTGCCCTTGTGAAACAGTTCCGTCTCGTTGGAATTGAGATATTTGGCTGGCGCATCCGGCGACATCGCCCGACCGCCAAAGGCAATCACCTTGTCGCGGGAAGACAGAATCGGAAACATGATCCGGTCGCGGAAACGGTCATAGGAGACCGGAATATCCGGCCCATGCACCACCAGCCCACAAGCCTCGATCTGCTCCTTCGGCACGCCTTTGCCAGCCAGATGTTCCTTCAGCGCGTTGCGGCTTTCCGGCGCATAGCCCAGCCGGAAGGTCTCGATGGTGCGGCCCGAAAGCCCGCGCTCCCGCAGGTAGGCCCGGGCCTTGGCGCCCTGGGCTGCTTGCAGCTGGTCCTGGAAAAACAGCGTGGCCATTTCCATGACGTCCTGAAGGCTGGTGCGCTCGCGCTCACGCTCTATGTCGCGCACATCCACCTTGGGCATGGCGATACCGGCCATGTCGGCAATCCGCTCGACCGCCTCTGGAAAGCTCAAGCCTTCCAGATCGGTCAGAAAGCGAAAATGATCGCCGGACACCCCGCAGCCGAAGCAATGGTAACGGCCCTTGCGATCCTCACAGTGAAAGCTCGGGCTTTTTTCGCCGTGAAACGGGCAGCAGGCCCAGTAATCGCCGCGCGACACGTTGGTTTTCTTGCGATCCCACGGCACACGCGCGCCAATCACGGCCGAAATCGGCACGCGGTCGCGGATCTCGTCGAGAAAGTCGTTTGAAAAGCGCATTGGGCAACCTTGAGGAATGATCTGGTTATATAGGAGGTATGAAAGACAAGCGCCACGGCTTTCATGGAATGTACCCGCTATTCACATGCGCTTCCCCCTTTGCGCCTTCCAAGCTCCAGCGTCTCCAATCCCTTTCCGGCCTTTCGCCCATCATAAGGGCACATCCCAGTCGACAATGAGGGAAATCACCGGGCCTCAAAAAGAGACAACGGCTCCGGATGAGCGAGTGTCGGGATTGACATTAAGCCCACGCCCGATATTTTATCGATAATTTTTTAAAATAGACAAAAAATTGGAGACGACATGGACATTTCTCTTCTTTCTCGAACCAATAAGAATAAATTTTCAATTTTTATCGATAAAATAATAGTTGTGTCAGCCGGTGTGCTGCTGATGACCTTGGCTGCCAAAGTGCAAATCCCCTTCTGGCCGGTCCCAATGACACTGCATACCTTTGCGGTGATGGCGTTCGCGCTGATGCTTGGGCCGCAGATGTCGCTGACCATCTTCACCACCTACCTGGCCGTCGGTGCTGTTGGTGCGCCCGTGTTTTCCGGCTCTCCGGAACGCGGCATCGGCCTTGCCTATATGATGGGGCCAACCGGTGGCTATCTTGCCGGATACTGGCTTGCGGCGTGGCTAACCGGTTTGATCGGCCATGGACGCGGGCTGGCGATGCACCTTGTTGCCAGTTTTGCTGGTCTGGCATTGGTCTATGCGGCAGGTCTCGCATGGCTTGTCTTCTTCGTTCCTGCCGCAACACTGCTGACCGTTGGCCTCCTGCCCTTTCTGGGCGGCGACGTGGTGAAATGTGTGCTTGCGGCGCTGATCGCCAGCCAGTGGCCACCAAAGGCAAAACGCCAGCAGGAGACGGAGCAATGAGTGGGGCGGCGAGCGAAATTCGCCATGACTGGAGCGTGGAAGAGATCGTCACCCTTCACAATCTGCCCCTTCTGGAATTGATCGGCCATGCCAACGCTGTCCATGGCCGCCACCACGACCCGAATGCCGTGCAGAAGGCAAGCCTGCTGTCGATCAAGACCGGCGGTTGCCCGGAAGACTGCGCCTATTGCCCGCAATCGGCCCATCACCGGGAGGTGAAGCTGACAAAGGATCGCCTCATGCAGCCGGAGAGCGTGCTGGCGCTTGCAAAGCGAGCAAGGGATGCCGGTGCCGAGCGCTTCTGCATGGGAGCCGCATGGCGGCAGGTGCGCGATGGCAAGGAGTTTGACGCGGTACTGACCATGGTGCGCGGCGTCCGCGATCTCGGCATGGAAGCCTGCGTGACACTTGGCATGCTGGAAAAGCATCAGGCTGAGAAACTGGCCGAGGCCGGATTGACGGCTTACAACCATAATCTGGACACCAGTCCCGAATTTTACGGTGAGATCATCACCACCCGCAGCTATGCAGACCGGCTGGAAACCCTGTCCATCGTCCGCTCTTTCGGCATCGACCTCTGTTGCGGCGGCATTATCGGCATGGGCGAAACCATCCGCGATCGCGCCTCCATGCTCCAGGTGCTGGCATCCATGCACCCGCATCCCGAAAGCGTACCGATCAACGCGCTGGTGCCTGTGGAGGGGACGCCGCTTGCCGCCATGCCGCGGATCGATCCGCTGGAGCTGGTGCGCATGGTGGCGACGGCGAGGATCGTCATGCCGAGATCCACGGTTCGCCTGTCGGCTGGGCGTTCGACATTAAATCGGGAAGCGCAAATCCTCTGCCTGGTCTCCGGTGCCAATTCAGTCTTCTACGGTGATACGCTGCTAACCACGCCCAATGCCGGAATAGGTGAGGACGAGGCGCTGTTTGCCGCCATCGGCCCATTGCCACACGAGGCTGTGCCACTCGCCGCAGAATAAAGAAAAGGGGAAGCCGCTATAGATATAAAGCGCAGTAGCGACCCGTTGTGCGCCATCTATGGCGCACAACGCTGTATGCGGAGGCTTCAGCCTTACTTCGTCAGCAACTCCTTCACCAAGCCGGACGCCTTGGCGAAATCCATCTGACCGGCATAGCGTTCTTTCAAAGCGGCCATCACCTTGCCCATGTCGCGCACGCCTTCGGCGCTGATTTCGGTGATAATGCCGGAAATCGCTTCGCGGACTTTATCGTCATCCATCTGCTCGGGCATGAAACCCTTGATGATCGCCACTTCCTCGCGCTCCTGGGCGGCAAGCTCGGGGCGGGCATTGTCTTCGTAAATCTTCGCCGATTCCTCACGCTGCTTCACCAGCTTGGCCATCAGCTGGAGGATGTCGTCGTCGCTGGCCTCATCCTTGCCCTCGCCGCGATTGGCGATATCGCGGTCCTTGATGGCCGATTGCACCAGGCGGATGGTGGAAAGCCGGCGGCTATCCTTGGCTTTCATCGCTTCCTTCAGCGCAGTCGTCAGATCCTCGCGTAGCATGTCTTCATCTCCTTGGGTGACTGTGGAGCCCCTGGCCGCCGTTCAAACGGCATCGCGGCTCGCTTCAGGCGTGGTGATACCCCTCCCGGAGGTTCCGCGCAATGCGGGGGTCTTTCAAGACTTCAAGGGAAAACACCTCTTTTACCTGAGGAACAATTGACCCGGCCCACGCTTCTCGTCTATGTACCATCGCCTGCACAGACATCGACATCAGGTTCCCGCACGCGCATCTTTTGCTGCGCGAGGAGCCTTGGCACACTTAGATACTGGCACACACAGATAGCCACGCGCCGCCGGTTTGCATCGGCCGGGGCAAGCGGCTGGAAAAGGAACGGATATGACCGCAACATCGCCATTGCCCACCGCAGCCTGGACAACAACCAAGCCGACAGCGCTTCTGGTTCTGGCTGACGGCACCGTCATCGAAGGTCAGGGCGTCGGCGCCACCGGCGATGTTCAGGCCGAGGTGTGCTTCAACACCGCGCTGACCGGCTATGAGGAAATCCTCACCGATCCCTCCTATCTCGGCCAGATCGTTACCTTCACCTTTCCCCATATCGGCAATGTCGGTACCAATGAGGAAGACATTGAAGACCTGACGCCCGCCGCCCGCCACGGCGCGGTCGGGGTGATCTTCAAGGCCGACATTACCGAACCATCCAATTTCCGCGCCACCAAGCATCTCGATGCCTGGTTGAAGGCACGCGGCATGATCGGCCTGTCAGGTGTCGATACGCGGGCACTGACCGCCTGGATTCGCGAAAACGGCGCGCCGAACGCCGTCATCGCCCATGACCCGAACGGCAATTTCGACATCGAAGCGCTGAAGGCCAAGGCCAAGGCCTGGAGCGGGCTGGAAGGTCTCGACCTTGCCAAGGTCGCCTCCTCCGGCCAGTCCTCGACCTGGGGTGAAAAGCCCTGGGTCTGGAACGAAGGCTTTTCCGAACTGGCTGACAAGGATGCCGATTATCACGTCGTCTGCGTGGATTTCGGCGTGAAGCGCAATATCCTGCGGCTGTTTACCGGCCTGAAATGCAAGGTCACCGTTGTGCCCGCCAATACCAGCGCCGAAGATATCCTAGCGCTGTCGCCGGATGGCATTTTCCTCTCCAACGGCCCCGGCGATCCGGCGGCAACCGGCGAATACGCCGTGCCGGTCATCAAGGAATTGATCAACACCGACATCCCGTTGTTCGGTATTTGCCTTGGCCATCAGATGCTAGGTCTGGCGCTGGGCGCCAAGACAGAAAAGATGCATCAGGGCCATCACGGCGCCAACCATCCGGTCAAGGATTTCACCACCGGCAAGGTGGAGATCGTATCGATGAACCACGGCTTCGCGGTGGATTCGAAGTCCCTGCCGGAAGGCGTTGAAGAGACTCATATTTCGCTGTTCGACAACACCAATTGCGGCCTGCGCCTGACCGGCAAGCCGGTGTTTTCTGTCCAGCATCACCCGGAAGCATCGCCCGGCCCGCAAGACAGCCACTACCTGTTCCGCCGCTTCATCAACATGGTGCGCGAGAAGAAGGGCGAACCGGCTTTGGCTGAACGCTGAACCACAGATAATAGCCCATAAAAAACATAAGCCGACCAATCACTTGGTCGGCTTATTTGATTCTCATGCAGAGCCTTATGACAAGACCAGAAAGCTTTACCGGCTCATCATCCTCATCTCGTGGCGCAGGCGCAGCCAGAACCGCAGCCCCATCATGACGGCGGCGCTGGAAAGCCCGATCAGGAAACCGAACCAGACGCCAAGGCCGCCCATCCCCAAGGGAAACGCCATGAACCAGGCCAGGCCAAAGCCAATTGGCCAATAGGAAATCAGCGCCAGGACCATCGGCACGCTGGCATCCTTCAGGCCACGCAGCAGCCCGGTGGCAACCGCCTGCATGCCATCCACCAGCTGGAAGATACCGGCGACCACCACCAGCGGCGCTGCATAATCCAGCACCGCCGCCGCATCGCCGCGGCCCCGATCGAGGAACATTCCGCTCAATTCATTGGAGAAAAAGAAGAACAGCAACCCGCCGATCACCGAGATCAGGGCTGCCATGCAGACAACCGTAATAGAGGCCCGCACCACATCGGTAAAATCGCCGCGCCCATGGGCAACGCCGATCCGCACGGTGGCGGCCTGCGCCAGCCCCAGCGGGATCATGAAAGCGATGGAGGCCAATTGCAGGGCAATGCCATGTGCAGCCAGTTCAATCGTGCCAATGCTGCCCATCAACAGGGAGGCAGCCGTAAACAGGCTGACTTCGGCCAACACCGTCACTCCAATCGGCAGGCCAAGCTTGATCACATCGCGCAACGCATCCCAATCGGGCCGCCAGAAGCGCACGAACAATTCGTATTTCCGGGTGACACTGTTGAAATGCAGATAGAGACCCATGGTGATCATGGCGAAGACGTTGACCGAAACCGCCACCCAGGCAGCCCCCAGAATGCCGAAAGCCGGAAAGCCGAAATGGCCCAGCACAATGCAGTAGGCCAGGGCGGCATTCAGCACCAACGTGGCGATGGTGATATAGAGGACGATCTGCGCCCGCCCTATAGCGCTGACCAGCGCCCGCATCACCGCAAACATCAGCGCCACTGGCAGGCTCAGCCACATGATGCGAATATAGCTTGAGGCAAGCTCGACCACCTGCGGCACCTGCCCCAGGGCCAGCAGCACATCACGCGAGTAATGGAAGAGCGGCCACGTCACCACGCTATAGGCAAGCGACACCCACAGACCCATGCGAATGGAGCGGCGTGCCAGCCGCACATCGCCCTTGCCATAGGCATTGGCCACCATCGGCATGACCGCGATAGAGAAACCAGAACCGAAAATGAACACCGTGAAGAAGAATTGCCCGGCCAGCACCAAAGCCGCCAGCGACTCGGCTCCGAGACGGCCGACAATCACCACATCGGTCGTGTGGATTGCCAGCTGCGCCAGTTGCGCACCCGCCAGGGGAATGCCCAGCGCCAGCGTGGCGCGAACATGGCTAAGCCAACTTTCAATGGGCGCGTCAATGCGCTGGGACGAGGCATAAGTCATGAGAACTTCCAAAACGAAAAAAAGCCGCTTCCAGTCAGGCTGGACGAGCGGCGGGATTTCAGCATCGTATACCGGACATGGCGCATACAGGTCAGCTGCAATGCATATTTTCTTCTCAACCGACGTTTTTCTGCTCAACCGACGGCGGCGTGAGGAAATAATATGCAATTGCCTCGGTACGTCAAAGCCGTGACGTTTTCAAGACACAAGCAGATGCTTCAGAAAAACTCGTCGTCTCATCACAGTTGTTGATGGGCGATCAACCGGGATCGCCATGCTGGCGGATATAATCGACGAAAACCCGCAAGGGTACGGGCATGTGGCGACGGCTGTGATAATAGAGAAAAGGACCGGAAAACTCGTCTTCCCAATCGGTCAGCACCCGCTCCAGCCGTCCGGCATTCAAATCCTCGATCACGAAGTCCTCGAATGTGCCCATCATGCCTAGTCCAGCCCGCACCGCGGCCAGTTCCAAATCGACTGTCTCGGCGATCAGCCGGGGTGGCGGGGAGACATTGATCGCCTCACCCTCGCGTTCGAAATGCCATTCATTCACCCGGCCACTGTTGAAACGATGCAAAATGGAGCGGTGATGGATCAGGTCTCGCGGATGTTCCGGTCGGCCATACTGGGCAAGATAAGACGGGGCTGCCACGCAAACATAGCGCTGGCGGCGCGGGCCAATGGGAACCGCGATCATGTCCTGATGCAGCGCCTCTTCATAGCGAATGCCCGCATCGCAGCCTTCAGCCAGCACGTCAATCAGCGCATCATTGACCGTCACCTCCAGCAAAATGTCTGGATAGGCAGCCAGAAAGCCGGTCACAATCGGCGGCAGCACACAGCGGGCGACGATACCCGGCACGTTAAGCCGTAACCGTCCGAAGGGGCGCTCGCGAAACTGGTTGATATCGTCAAGTGCCAGCTCGATATCGGCCAGCGTCGGCGACAACCGTTCCAACAGCCGCGCTCCGGCATCGGTCAGGGTCACGCTGCGGGTGGTGCGGTTCAGCAGCCGCACGCCAACCCGCGCCTCCAGCCGCCGCATCGCCTCGCTCAATGACGAGGCCGAAACACCGCGCAACTTTCCGGCTGCCCGGAAGTTTCTCAACCGGGCAATGGTGGCGAAAGCATCGAGATCGGCCAGCGGTAGATCACTCATTGTGCATAATTCCAAACAACGCATGCGGAATAAACAGGATTATCGCACAAAACCAAACAGCGTAAACCTGTTTTCAGACAGACAGCAGAAAAGGAAACTGGATATGCAAACGGTAAAACTTGGAAAATCCGGCCCTCAGACCTCGCGCCTTGGATTAGGCTGCATGGGCATGTCAGGCATGTATGGGCCTTCCGACCGCACGGAAAGCCTCGCTACCCTGCACGCCGCCATAGATGCCGGGGTAACGCTGATCGATACCGGCGATTTCTACGGCATGGGCCACAACGAAATGTTGATTGGTGAAGGGTTGAAGGGCGGCCTGCGCGACAAAGTGCAAATCAGCGTCAAATTTGGCGCTCAGCGCGACCCGGCCGGCGGCTGGATCGGGTACGACGCACGCCCATCAGCGATGAAGACGGCGCTGGCCTACACGCTGCAACGGCTGGGCACCGACCATATCGATATCTACCGCCCGGCCCGGCTCGATCCCAATGTGCCGATCGAGGAAACCATCGGCGCCATCGCAGAGATGGTCCAGGCCGGCTATGTCAGGCATATCGGCCTGTCGGAAGTCGGCGCAGATACCATCCGTCGGGCAGCAGCCGTTCATCCGATCGTTGACCTGCAAATCGAATATTCGCTGATATCCCGCGGCATCGAAGATCAGATCCTGCCGACCTGCCGTGAACTCGGCATCGGTGTTACCGCCTATGGGGTTCTGTCGCGCGGTCTGATCAGCGGCCACTGGACCGCACCGACGGCGCCAACGGATTTCCGTAGCCAAGGCCCACGCTTCCAGGGCGAGAATGCCGACCACAATCTGGCGCTCGTCGAAGCCCTGACGCAGGTCGCGACATCAAAAGGCATGACAACAGCGCAAGCCGCCATTGCCTGGGTGCTGGCCAAGGGCGAGGATATCGTACCTTTGATTGGTGCTCGCCGCCGCGACCGGTTGAAGGAATCGCTTGGCGCGCTCGACTTTACCCTGTCACAGGAGGATATCGCCGCCCTCGAGGCGGCAGTCCCCAAAGGCAGCGCCGCCGGTTCCCGCTATGCAGAGGCGCAGATGGCGCATCTGGACAGCGAGAAGTAGCCACCATCAAATCGGGCCGGAAAAGGTGTCGCAGGCATCCATCCGGCCCTGGTCATAGCCCTTTTTGAACCATTTCATCCGCTGTGCGGCGGAGCCATGGTTGAAACTCTCAGGCACGACATAGCCCTGGGAACGCTTCTGAATCGTATCGTCGCCAATCTGCTGAGCTGCATTCATCGCTTCCTGAAGATCACCAGCGGATAACAATCCCTGCTGGTCGGCCTTCCGGCCCCAGATCCCGGCAAAACAATCGGCCTGCAATTCGACACGGACCGACATCCGGTTGGCGTCGGCAGCGCTTATCGAGGCGCGCATCTCGTTGAATTTCGGCAGAATCCCGGTCAGGTTCTGCACGTGATGGCCGACTTCATGGGCAATCACATAGGCCTGAGCAAAATCGCCTGATGCCTGGAACCGTTTGGAAAGCTCCGTGAAAAACGCGGTATCGAGATAGATACGGCGATCTCCAGGGCAGTAGAACGGCCCGGTCGCAGCAGAGGCTGCGCCACAGGCAGAGGGATATTGACCGGAAAACAGCCGCAGCTTCGGCATTTCATAGGTTGCGTCGCGCTCTTGAAATGCGGTGGTCCAGACATCCTCGGTAGACGCCAGCACGCGGCTCACGAATACTTTCATGTCCGCCTGTTCTGGCGTGTCACTGACCTGCTGCTGCGAGGAGGATGGCGCGGACCCACTGCCCTCCTCCAGCAATTGCAACATATCGATGCCCATCAGGCGAAGACCGAAATAGATCAGCACCAGAACGATGATGGTTGAAAAACTCAAACCACGCCCGCGGCTGCCAATCGGCAGCCGGATGCCCCGCCGGCCAAAGCCGCCGCCGCCTGATGCACCCCTGACATCCTCGACATTTTCGGACTGACGACGCCCATCCAATTCCATCGGTTCTCTCCCCGGCCGCATATGCAGAACGCTTATGTTCAGCAAAAACTGCCGCCGTGCAACAGCAACGGCGGCAGGCTGGTAACGGATTGGGGCCAACAGTGTTCCAAACACTCTTAAGCTCAACAGTGTTCCAAACACTGGGTTTGAAGAAAAAACCGGTCAGGTCTTGGCGAACATATAGGCACCCCCACGTTCCAGGGCGCGCTGATAGGCCGGCCTGGCGCGGATTGTGGAAAGATAGGAACGAAGGACTGTAACATCGCCCGTATCGCCGGAAATCGACAGCACCGATTCCACCGGGAAGCTCATGGCGATATCGGCGGCGGTAAAGTCCGGCCCGGCAAAATAGCCGTCCTTGCGTAATTCCGTCTGCCAGAAGGCCAGATGTTCGCCGATCTGCGGATCGATCATCTTGCCGCAAACGCCATCGGAGATCCGCTGGGCCACACCGCGCAACAAAAACGGCATCTGCTTGGACAACCGGGAGAATACCAGCTTCATCACCAGCAGGGGCATGGCCGAGCCTTCGGCATAATGCAGCCAGTAACGGTAGCGCAGGAAAGCGTCGCTGCCCGGTGCCGGACGCAAAACCGTCTTGTCATTGGTATCAGCGCCATAAGTGTCGATCAAATATTCGATAATGGCACCGCTTTCGGCGAAGATCCGGCCCTCGTCTTCGATGACAGGTGATTTTCCCAGCGGATGCACGGCCTTCAATGCCGCCGGGGCATGCATATCAGCACCGCGCTTGTAGGTTTTCACCTCATAAGACAATCCCAGCTCTTCCAGCAGCCAGAGAATGCGGTGCGCCCTGGAATGCTCCAGATAATGGACGGTAATCATCGGCAGGTCTCCTGGCTTATATCGGTTGCCTGGGCAGATAGGCCGCAGCCAGAGCATTTCCAGGATAAGTGTGAAACGGTTTTACGTCCGCAAAGGTGATGATTGAAAAAATGTCTCATGAAAATACCTTGGATTTTTAAAATCTGCTGTCATGCCCCTGGCATTTGCCAGAACAGGCACGGGACATGACGAAAATCAGGCTGCACCCCTTGCCCTGGCAAGTCGATATCCAATTTTGCAACCCTGACAGTGCATTAAAAAATGCCATTCGCCTTGAAGGCGCCACTAAAAAGGGGCAGCTAGGGGAAATGGTCGAGGACGGCGTCCGTTTCCCATAAATTCCCGTGGGATCAAATAGTTAAACAGTCGTCTTGTTGAGAATTTCTAAAAAAAACCGAGGCCAGAGAAGCATAGGAATGTCGCAAAACGGCGGCAGACTCTGTTTGCGAAAAGCATAAAAACCCCATGGCATCGATCTGGAAAAGCCAACAGGGTTTTAGATACCTGCGACGCGAAAACGGTACAATATCGTATTGCTTAACAGTCGTTTTTTTCACTCGATATTATCCTGCAATACGATCAGTTCTTCGAAATGTTTCATGTCGTTAAAGGCACAGAAAGCCGGAGGATCAAGGGCGATATCCTCAAATTGCTCCAGGAATTCTTCTCGCGCCGTCTCCAGCATGGCCTGCCACTGAAAAAGGGCCGCCTCGGAAAATGGCCTGATGACATAGGCAAAGGTGATATGAAATTCGTAAGTCTCATGGTCTGGATGGCGATAGCCGAACAGATCCGCCAACCTGTCACGCCACTGGGCCAATGCCCGGCGATCCGCCTCACCCACTGGCTCCAACCGAAGCCCCGTCGGGAGCATCCGGGCAATCTTCATGCGAAAATCTGGCCCGGGCGCAAAATATGTCAGCCGCTGCGCGAGGATTTCCGTCATGTCGTCGATTGGCGCATCCAGCGGCAGATCCTTTGGCCAGAAAGCGGCGGTGCGCCGATATTCGATAATGCCCTGAAACAGGGTCATATGCAGGCTGGAGGCAGGGGTAACGGCCAGGTGGTCAGCCTCCGGCATTTGCTTGTAGCGCTCCTGCAAGGCGACAATCGCCTTCTGGCTTTCACTTCCCGGGCGAAGATGACAAACAATGGTGTTGCCCGGTTCGGGTAGGAAATTGCCTTCAGCATCGAAACGGATGCCGAGATGTTTCGATGGTCCAGGGCGGCCAGCCGCAGAGAAACGAATGAGGTCGCACGACAGTTGCGTCTGCGGCATGAGGGCCATCTCCTTTGAAACCGAACAGGTTTTCTACAGCGCCTGCGCAAATGGCATGTGACAAACGGGTCCATTTTTCACGGTAATATCCCAGGGGAAATTGCCGGACCACATCCCCGCCGCGCCTGCCCTTCACTTATCCGTAGAAAAAGCGAAAACGGGGGTTCCGCTGATCGCCACAATTCCCTATAAGCCGCTTCTAGCCTGAAATACCATGGATCTGCGCCCGACCGGTGATGCCCCTCACCTTGGCCGGTTTTTCGCGCAGGTGAAGAGATCGGATAGAGACATGCCAAAGCGCCAAGACATTAAATCCATCCTTATCATCGGCGCTGGACCGATTGTCATCGGCCAGGCATGTGAATTCGATTATTCCGGCACCCAGGCCTGCAAGGCGCTGAAGGAAGAAGGCTACCGGGTCATCCTGGTCAATTCCAACCCGGCGACCATCATGACCGATCCGGGCCTGGCCGACGCAACCTATGTCGAGCCGATCACCCCGGAAGTGGTCGCCAAGATCATCGCCAAGGAACGCCCGGATGCGCTCCTGCCGACCATGGGCGGGCAGACGGCACTGAACACCGCGCTCTCCCTGAAGCGGATGGGCGTGCTGGACCGCTATAATGTCGAAATGATCGGCGCCAAGCCTGCCGCCATCGACATGGCCGAGGACCGCGCCCTGTTTCGGGAAGCCATGGCCCGCATTGGCCTTGAGACGCCGAAATCCATGCTGGCCAATGCCACCGAGATCAAGGATGCTGACCGCAAGACCCATGAGATTGCCCGCAACGAAGTAAAGGCACGGCTTTCCGGCGACGCGCTCGACAAGGCGCTGGATGAGCTGGAAAACCAGTGGAACCTCGGCGAAACCGACCGCAAGCAGCGCTATATGAACCATGCGATGGCGGTTGCAGCCCAGGCGCTTGATGTTGTCGGCCTGCCCACCATCATCCGCCCGTCCTTTACCATGGGCGGCACCGGCGGCGGCATTGCCTATAACCGCTCGGAATTCTTCGAGATCATCGGCTCCGGCCTTGATGCATCGCCGACGACCGAAGTGCTGATCGAGGAATCGGTGCTGGGTTGGAAAGAATATGAAATGGAAGTTGTCCGCGACAAGGCGGACAATTGCATCATCATCTGCTCCATCGAAAATATCGATCCGATGGGCGTCCATACCGGCGACAGCATCACCGTTGCCCCGGCTCTGACGCTGACGGACAAGGAATACCAGATGATGCGCAACGCTTCGATTGCGGTGCTGCGCGAAATTGGTGTTGAGACCGGCGGCTCCAACGTGCAGTTTGCGGTCAACCCCAAGGACGGCCGCCTCGTCGTCATCGAGATGAACCCGCGCGTGTCGCGCTCGTCGGCGCTGGCCTCCAAGGCGACCGGCTTCCCGATTGCCAAGATCGCCGCCAAGCTTGCGGTTGGCTATACGCTGGACGAGTTGGACAACGACATTACCGGTGGCGCGACGCCTGCCTCATTCGAACCATCGATTGATTACGTCGTCACCAAAATCCCGCGCTTTGCCTTTGAAAAATTCCCCGGTGCCGAACCGACGCTGACCACTGCGATGAAGTCGGTGGGCGAAGTCATGGCGATTGGCCGCACTTTCGCCGAATCCTTGCAAAAGGCGCTACGTGGCCTGGAAACTGGCCTGACCGGCCTCGACGAAATTGAGATCCCCGGCCTTGGCCAGGGCGACGACAAGAACGCCATCCGCGCCGCCATCGGCACGCCGACCCCGGACCGGCTGCGCATGGTGGCCCAGGCATTGCGGCTCGGCATGTCGGAAGCCGAAGTGCATGAAGGCTGCAAGATCGATCCGTGGTTCATCGCCCAGTTGAAGGCAATCACCGATCTGGAAGCCCGCATCCGTGAGCATGGCCTGCCCGAAGACGCTGAAAACCTGCGGATGCTGAAAGCCAAGGGCTTTTCCGATGCCCGTCTTGCCAGCCTGTCGGGCAAGCGTCCGAAGGAAGTGGCCGAGCTGCGCAACGGCCTCAATGTCCGCCCGGTCTTCAAGCGCATCGATACCTGCGCGGCCGAATTTGCGTCACCGACGGCTTACATGTATTCGACCTATGAGACACCGTTCGTCGGCGCGCTGCGCTCGGAAGCGCACGTGTCGGATCGCAAGAAAATCGTCATCCTCGGCGGTGGCCCGAACCGCATCGGCCAGGGCATCGAGTTCGACTATTGCTGCTGCCACGCCGCCTTTGCCCTGAAGGATGCAGGTTTTGAAGCGATCATGATCAACTGCAACCCGGAAACCGTCTCCACCGACTATGACACCTCCGACCGCCTGTATTTCGAGCCCCTGACGGCGGAAGACGTCATCGAAATCCTGCGCGCCGAACAGGAAAAGGGCGAAGTGGTCGGCGTTATCGTGCAGTTTGGCGGCCAGACCCCGCTGAAGCTGGCCGAGGCCCTGGAAAAGAATGGTATCCCGATCCTCGGCACCGCGCCTGACATGATCGATCTGGCCGAAGACCGCGACCGGTTCCAGAAGCTGTTGATGAAGCTGGACCTCAACCAGCCCAACAATGGCATTGCCTATTCGGTCGAGCAGGCGCGCCTTGTCGCGTCTGAAATCGGCTTCCCGCTGGTGGTGCGCCCATCCTACGTGCTGGGTGGCCGGGCCATGCAGATCATCCATAGTGAGAGCATGTTGCAGAGCTACCTGCTGGATACCGTGCCGGGCCTGGTGCCGGAAGCCATCAAGCAGCGGTATCCAAATGACAAGACGGGCCAGATCAACACCCTTCTCAGCAAGAACCCGCTGCTGTTCGATAGCTACCTCACCAACGCAATTGAGGTGGATGTCGATGCGCTGTGCGATGGCGAAAGCGTGTTCGTCTCCGGTATCATGGAGCATATCGAAGAGGCTGGCATCCATTCCGGCGACAGCGCCTGCTCGCTGCCATCGCGCTCGCTGAGCACCGAAGTCCTTGACGAGCTGGAGCGCCAGACAGCCGCCATGGCCAAGGCGCTGCATGTTGGCGGGTTGATGAATGTGCAATATGCCATCAAGGATGGGGTTATCTACGTTCTCGAAGTCAATCCGCGCGCCTCGCGTACCGTGCCGTTCGTGGCAAAGACCATCGGCGCGCCGATTGCCAAGATCGCTGCCCGGATCATGGCCGGTGAAAAGCTGGATGCGGCAATTGCCGCTTACGGCGCCAAGCCCGATCCGCGCAATTTGAAGCACATTGCCGTCAAGGAAGCGGTGTTCCCGTTTGCCCGCTTCCCCGGCGTCGATACGCTGCTCGGCCCGGAAATGCGCTCAACCGGCGAAGTGATCGGCCTAGATACCAGCTTTGCGCTGGCCTTCGCCAAAAGCCAGCTTGGTGCCAGCGTCGAGCTTCCCCGCGACGGCGCGGTGTTTGTGTCGGTGCGTGATGAGGACAAGGTCCGCATTCTGCCCGCCATCAAGCTGTTGACCTCCATCGGCTTCAAGGTTCTGGCCACCGGTGGCACGCAACGCTTCCTCGCCGAACAGGGCATCGAGGCGGTCAAGATCAACAAGGTTCTGGAAGGCCGTCCGCATATCGAGGACGCCATCCGCAACCGGCAGGTCCAGCTGGTGATCAACACCACCGATAGCAACAAGGCGATCTCGGACTCCAAATCGCTGCGCCGCGCGGCCCTGATGCAGAAAGTGCCTTATTACACCACGATGGCCGGTGCGCTTGCCGCTGCCGAAGCCATTGAGGCGCTGAAAAAGGGCCAGTTGGAAGTTCGTCCGCTGCAAAGCTATTTCTGACAGCCCGCCCAATAATCGACGCTGTCCGTCAGCACATGGCCGTTCTTGAACAGACTGTGAGCGAATGCGACCGAAGGGTGAGGCTTTCCGCCTGACCCTTCAAAAGCCAGGGATGCCGTACCCCGCTGATAATGCTATGAAAAGCCTCTTATCTGGCAAGGGGACAGCGTGGGCAAAAACATCGTCATCCTGTTTGACGGCACGTCGAATGAAATTTCAGCCAGCCGAACCAATATCGTCAGACTGCTTGGCTGCCTGACCCGTAGCGACGAGCAATTGGTCTATTATGAGCCGGGCGTCGGCACGTTCGGTGCAGACGACGCCTGGTTGCGACTTGCACGCCAATCCGCCGAAGTCTGGGGCCTGGCAACGGGCTGGGGTCTCGACCGCAATGTCAAGCGCGCCTACCGGTTTCTTGTTGAGAACTATCGGGCCGCACCGAGGGACGACGCCGGCAACACAATTGGCGAGGACGACAGGATCTACATCCTCGGTTTCAGCCGCGGCGCCTATAGCGCCAGGGTTCTGGCCGGCTTCATCAACAGCCTGGGCATTATTACGCCGAATTTTCTCAATCTTGTGGACTACGCCTACCGGACCTATAAAACCATTCCCATAAGCGAGCGGCATGGCGAAACGGCTGACATCGTCAGCCACTCGGCACCCTCCGCCTTTGCCGCCATGCGACTTTATGAGCGGACATTGCGCGGCTACCGTCCGGCGATTGCCTTTCTCGGCCTGTTCGACACCGTATCGACGGTGATCAACCAGACACAGAGAGGTCTCACGTTCCAGACCTTTCCCTTCACGACCCGCAATCCGAGCGTAGCCGCTGTCCGCCAGGCCCTGGCCATTGATGAACGGCGCACAATGTTTCGACCGGTCTATTGGAAGTCCGGCCAGCCATTCTGGGGCAGCCCGTTCAAGCCGGAGGACCCGCATATGATCAAGCCTCAGGATTTCAAGCAGGTCTGGTTTGCTGGCTCCCATGGCGATGTCGGCGGCGGCTATAGCGAGGCGCAGAGCGCGACGGCCAAGATTCCGCTGGCCTGGATGATCGCCGAAAGCAGGCCATTCGGGCTGCATTATGACGAAGACACCGTCCATGACATCGTCTATGGCGAAGATGACGACAACGACCATGTGAAGCTCGATCCCCTGGCCCCGATCCATGATTCCATGACCTGGTCCTGGCTGCCGTTCGAGATCGTGCCGCGTCGCGTACCCTTTTCCTCCTGGCGCTGCCGGCCTCCCAAGGGCTGGTATCTGCCGCTCTGCGACCCTCGCTCTATCGAAAAAGGCAGCGTCATCCATCAATCCGTCATCGACCGGCTGGACCACCCATCGAGGACGACCCCCTACAGGCCACCCAATATGCCGCCGCCCGGCGATTACTCAATCGAGCCTTGGTCTACCAAGCCGATTGAAGATTGACCGGCAGAGCGCTCCATGAACCAAAACGAGACAGCCCCGCCTTCGCATTTACAAAAAATCATCCTTGATCGAAGGTTAACATCCACGCAGGCCGAATCATCGCATAGAGTTGAGCGTAGAACCGGCGATAGACGGCAGAGATAATGACCCCAAGGATGAAATACCTGCTTCTGGTCTTTGCGATTTCAATTGCGATGTGGCTTGTCGCCATTGCCCTTGTTAACGACATCTGGAACCTTATATCAGCGCAGTGACATGGGTTGCGCCTGGGCAGTTGTGCCTGATGGACAGATTGAAAATACGTCCATTCGAAATCTCTGGAAATTGACTGTTACAGTCTGCTATAATGTCACGAGTTGGATATGTGGCTGGTTCCGTAGCTTTGCTTCGGAACCTGTTTTATTTTCATGGCCACGCCATGCGGGCATGAAAGGTGAAGGAAGAGGACATGGTTGATAAGGTACCGATGACGCAGAACGGCTTCTCCAAGCTTCAGGAGGAACTGCGCTGGCGTCAACAAGAAGAACGTCCTCGGATCATTGAGGCCATTGCCGAAGCGCGCGCCCATGGCGACCTTTCGGAAAATGCCGAATATCATGCCGCCAAGGAAGCCCAGAGCCATAATGAAGGCCGGGTCTCCGAACTCGAAGATCTGACTGCGCGCGCGGAAGTCATCGATCTGTCGAAAATGTCCGGCTCGAAAATCAAGTTCGGCGCCACCGTCAAGCTGATCGATGAAGATACCGACGAGGAAAAAATCTACCAGATCGTCGGCGATCAGGAAGCCGATGTGAAGGCTGGGCGTATCTCGATTTCCTCGCCGATTGCCCGCGCCATGATTGGCAAGGAAGCCGGCGACAGTATCGAAGTCGTTGCTCCCGGGGGATCAAAGGCTTACGAAATTATCGCGGTCAACTGGGGTTGATCTACAGCCTCTGCTATTGAAAAAAGGCGCGCCTTGCAGGTGCGTCTTTTTTCTGTGAGTGCGTAACATCAAATGTAGCCATGATGGCGAAAGGTACCCTGTGCGTGCTTGATCCTGCTTCAATCCTTGTGGTGGCTCCTCATTTCAAGCGGCGACTCTCGGGCGTAACCTCCACCGTGGTGCAATTGATCCCGCAGCAGCGCCGCCGTGGGCTGGCCATTGCCACACTTGGTCCCGGCCTGCCGGAGACCATGCCCGCCCTCACCTTCGCACAAATGCCAGCCTTGTGGAAAAAGCCGCGCGGCGCTTCCCATCGCGTCTGGCATGCCCGGCGCAATCTGGAAATGCTGGCAGGCGTGGTGTTGCGCGATGTGCTGCGCATGCCGCTGAAACTGCTGTTTACCTCGGCGGCCCAGCGTCACCACAGCCGCTATACCCGTTGGCTGATCTCGAAAATGGATGCCGTGGTTGCCACCAGCGCCCGCTCCGGCTCGTTTTTGCAGGTGCCGCATAGCGTCATCCGCCACGGTATCGACACTGAGCTGTTTCATCCGCCGCAAGGTGCCGAGGACAGGATGCCAGCCACCAACCTGCCGGGCGATTATCTGATTGGCTGCTTCGGTCGGGTGCGCCATCAGAAGGGTACCGATCTGTTCGTCAAGGCAATGATCGAACTTCTACCCCGCTATCCCGGTTGGACAGCCGTGGTCTCCGGCCGCGTCACGCCAGAACACAAGAGTTTTGCCGAAGGCCTTAAGGCGCAAATCGCCGCTGCCGGTCTGACGGAGCGGATCGTTTTTCTGGGCGAAGTCGAGGATATCAAGCCATGGTATCGGCGGCTGACGCTTTATGTCGCGCCCTCGCGCAATGAAGGTTTTGGACTAACGCCGCTGGAAGCCATGGCGTCCGAAACCGTTGTGGTCGCCTCGGATGCCGGGGCCTATGCGGAACTGATTGCCGAAGGCGCAACTGGCGCCGTGGTTGCCGCTGATGCCTATGCACCGCTGCGTGACGCAATCGAGCCTTATCTGGCCGATCCCGGTCGCGCCTGCCTGCATGGCAAGGCTGCCGTTGCCCATGTGCGGGAAAATTTTGCGCTTGCCAGAGAAGCGGCAGGGCTGGAGGCAGTCTATAGTCAGCTGCTCGGCAGGCCGGTCATCGCGCCGCCAAAGCCCCAACCGTAAAGCCGACGCCATGCAGGTGATGATCATCAATCTCGACCGTGCCCGTGAGCGGCTAGCCTTCCAGCAAGCGCAGATGCAGGCACTTGGGCTAGCCTTCACCCGCATAGCAGCCTTGGATGCCGACCATCTTCCCGAGCTGGACGAGGCCTATTGGAGCGGTTGGGAAAGACCGATTCGCCCTGCGGAACGGGCCTGCCTGCTCAGCCATCGCCAGATCTGGGAGACCATTGTCGCAGGCGCAAACCCCGTGTTGGTGCTGGAAGACGATGCGGTTCTGTCCGATAAGGTGCCTGCTCTTCTGGAAGCACTGCGCCATCGAACCGATCTCGACCATGTGACGCTGGAAACGCGCAGCCGCAAAAAACTTGTCGCTCGCGCCAACTTCTCCGATCTGTCACTGCGCCGGCTCTATCAGGATCGTTCCGGGGCTGCGGCCTATATTCTCTGGCCAACGGGAGCCGCCAAGCTTCTCCAGCGCAGCTCGCGCCACGGCGCCATTGCCGATGCGGTGATCTGCGCGGCCTATGAGCTTGCCTCTTTCCAGGCCGATCCGGCTCTGGCCGTGCAACTGGACCGCTGCGCGCCCTATGGCCTGCCCGAACCAATCGAAACGCAGTCTTCGATTTCCCCCGCTCAATCAGAAAAGCAGCGCCCTGCTCTCGCCTTTCGGCTCAGGCGAATCAAGGCCCAGTTGCGAATGGGCCTGCGTCAGCTTTGCCACAGCCAGAATGCGCAGCGGCGGCAGGTGCCGGTCCGGCGCGAGGATTTCGACTATCTGAAGAGCTTGGCGGTCACTCAGACCACCAGCCCGTCCGCCCCCGGTGGTGCTGCGCCTTGAGGCGGGAAAAGGCGGTATCTTCCACCTGCAACCGGTCGAAGACGGTTTTCAGCATCAGTCCAACAGGGCCTTGCGCCATCAATCCGTCCAGCCGCCAGCGCATGTTGCGCAGGGTATCGTCAGTGCCGATGGTAAAGCAGGACAGGCCGGAAAACAGCGGAATCAGCTCGGATTGCAGCCGCTCCAGCTTCTGCGCGTCGGCCGGTGCCGAAGCTGTCGCCAGCACCCGCTCGGTCTCATAGATTTTCACCGTATTGACCAGCAGCGACACCAGCATGGCTCTTGCCCGCTCCCCGGCATCCGGGTGATGATCGACAAAACTGTCAGCAGCCGAAACCAGCCAACGCAGATTGAGGTTTTCGCAGAGGAAATCAGCCTCCGCCTCCCACAGTGCCTGCAATTGCACAAATGTCTGCTCCACCTGGAATTCCCGGCGCAGCAGCACGATCAGCCGGGCATGATGCCAGAGCAGTTCCGGCTGGCCCGCAAACTCCCTCCGCAGGTTTTCCAGATGCAGATCGAGCGATTTTTCCGAGCCGCGCGTCTGCTGCGCAGTGTCACCTTCGACCATTTGATGTTTGAGTGCCTGGTAATCCAGATCCCCCTCAGCATAGCGCGCCGCGCCCCAGCGCTTGCGATGCTGGTTAAGGGAAAAGAACCGCTCAAGCCGGGTTTTCTTGCGAGGTCGGGTTTTCTTGCCGAACATGCCCTATCCTGTCACGAAGGTCGCGGCAGCCTGATGCGGGGCAGCCACACAAAGCGCAACAAGGCGCGTCACAGTCCCTGTAGCTGAAAACCAGGCAGAACGGAATGGGCAAGACTATGGCGCGCCTGACGGCTAATGTTGGCGCACCGCATGGCGAGAATAGGTGCAAACCGTTTCAACACATCTCCGGCGCGGATTTCGTCCAGCGTCCAGTGGGCATAAGCGATATCATAGAAAAGTTGCTCGCGTTCCGGCAAAGGCGGATCGACCACATCCTCGATCTGTTTGGAGCAAATCGGCGCGGCGATATTGAAGCGTGATAGCGTGATGACCGGCACGCCTTGCAGCAGGGAATCCAGCGAAAAAGACGAGGAATAGCATATGGTGCAATGCGCCCGCGCCAGCTCATCGACAACGGTGAGGGACGATAGCCCGGAAAGGTGCAGGCCGGAAACTGTCGCAAGCTCTGCCTCCAGCGCCGCGAAATCCTCGTTTTTCATGCCCGGATGTGGCCGCACGATGATGGGCCGATCCGTCAGCCTGCGCACGTGGCGAGCGGTTGCCACCAACCACTGCCGAACATCCATGCCACGCATGGCCGCGTCTCCGGGAATCTGCCCGATGATCAACACATGCTCACCAGCACTGCGATAGGGCTTCAGCCGAATATTCAGCGCAGCACTTTGCTGTTCCCAGCGGTCCGGCGGGCTATTGGCATTACAGAAATCACCCTCGCCGGGCAGGGAACCGTCAAGGGCGATCCGGTAGAAATTATGCTTGAATTTATACAGGCTGCGGCGATGTCCAAGCAGGGTATGATACCAGTTAAACGATCGCTTGCTGGTCTCACGCCCCCAGAAGCCGACTTCGACCGTCAGCAACGGCCCCTTATGCTGAACGGCAATAGCGGTGCGCAAGGCATGGACCGGCGTCGAGTCACGTCCGAAAGATCCGAAGATCACGGCGACGTCGCAGGGTTTATAGCTCGCGTCCTCCACGAGCGACACGCGAAGAGACGGATGAGAATGTTTCGCAAAGGCCTCGAAGGGGAATTCCTTCTTGGTTGCCCGAAACACATTGACGTTTATCGCATCAGATACCTGCATTTCGGTGTCCTCTTGCCCGTCACACGGCAATCTCCAGGCTGTAAAGTACCGGGATTCCAAACTACTGATCATAAACCCGTGATTGTCACGGGACCAATCAATTCGTGTTTGTATTCACTGGACAACCGCGATTTCTCCCAGTTTTCCCTGAAAAGAAACGCGGATACACCCGTATTTTTGAACAGGCCTTCCCAGCCCCGGACGAACTTGTGATTTTTTTAAAAAACCCTGGCGCGAATCAGTAACTTATTGGTTACTACAATATCAGAGCATTCTATCCTCCAAGCGCCGCATCTGGCGCAAAGCGGATAACGTCAGATGTTGGGATCAAGATGAACTTGATCCCTCTATCGATGCGGGATTGTTGTGCCGGTATACGGCATCAGGAATCGCGCAGCAGATTGGGAACATTACAGCATCATGCATTTGAGAAAATGTATGGATGTTGAGGCGCTGGGACAGCGCTATCACTTCAAAAGGGGGGACCATGACGGTCGTTGCGCCAAACTTTGTCTTTGTACATGTTCCGAAATCCGCCGGGAGATCCATCACCAGGGTGCTGGGTGGCGAGACGCAAGGGGTTCCGACCCATACGCCGTACACGAAGCTCGCCAATTTCGGCATCGACAAGCGTTTCAGCTTCGGCTTCGTTCGAAACCCATGGGACCGAATGGTATCCCTTTACTCGTTTCTTTGCCAGAAACGGCTACAAGCCTATGAGTGCCCCGATTATCAACAGCATATTCGCGATATCGGCTTCAAAGCCTGGCTGCTTGAAGATGAATATTATTCGCGGCATGACGAACATTGGCCGGATGAAATCCTGCCCCCTCTTCAACGCCGCTCGCAGCTATTCTGGTTATCCGGCTGCGACTTCATCGGAAAGATCGAAAACATCAATTCGGATTTCCGCCATATCCGCAAACGGATCGGATTGAAGCCGACCTTGATGGAAAGACTGCGTCTGACCAGCCCGGTGCCGAAGAAAAACAGCTCGAAACGCGGCAATTATACCCGCTATTTCGATGAGGAAACCAGAGCCTTTGTTGAGGCCCATTTCCAGGAGGAAATCCGCGTGTTCAACTATACATTCGGCTCCTGATACCCACTCCCGAAAATGTGAGCCGCGTCCTCGCCGTGAAGGCATGCAAATATCTCAAACGCTTGCATCGCTTGAGATATTTGCAAAAATGATAGACGCGATCATTTTCAATGACTCTTCGTAGAAAATCTGTTTGAGATAAAATCAGGGCGCTGACCGTAAGCAGAACAGCGTCGGATTTCGAGGAGCCAAACGTGATATCTGCCCCCTTACACCACGCGCGACTGAAAGTCGTATGCATTGGCTTCTGGGCAGATTATGAAGACTATTTCTGGACCAAGGCCGATACCACGCGCTTTAATGTCGAAGTCGTCAACGTCAAACAGCAAGCGCGCCGTCAGCTGATCTTCAAGGTCCTGCCGCGCTTCTGCCGGAAATACGTTTACGAGAGGATACTCACGGATCATATTGCCCGCCATCCCGACGCCTTGTTCATCGTCAACGAGCGCGAGGAGATCGTGGATTATCTTCACCGCACGCGCCCCAGGGCCTCTATTGCCGTGGTCGTGCGCAATCCAATTGCCACAAAGAACGGCATGGGACCTCTGCTGCGCGATCTTCATGCCGCCGGCTATCCGGTTCTGTCCTTCGACCAGGCCGATTGCGAGCGCTACGGCTTTGAATTCTACAGGCAATTTATCGCCGCGGTAGACGGTGTCCGCTCGGTCACTCCAGTCTACGACTTCGCCTTTCTGGGCAAGGACAAGGGACGCAAGGATCTGATAGAGACACTCAGCGATCAGTTGACACAAAAGGGCTTTAGCACGTCTATCCGCTTCACCGAGGTGAAAAAACACCGCAAGACACTGACCGAACGTCTCGCCAAGAAACCGGTCAATAAGCCCTATCCCGCCTATCTCGCCGAAAATCTTGCCGCACGCTGCATCATTGATATCGTCCAGGACGGCCAGAAGGGCTTAACGCTGCGACCGCTGGAAGCCGCTCTCTACGGACGCAAGCTCATGACCAACAATCGGTCTGTGCGCGACGAGGAATTTTATCATCCAGACAATGTCTTCATTCTCGGTGAGCATTCAAACCGCCCACAGGGCCTGGAAGGAATAGAGGATTTCTGCAAGGCGCCCTTCGTCGAAATCTCGCCGCATGTCATGGCGCTCTACTCGGTCGATGCGCTGATCGACCAGATCATTGGCCTGCTCAAGCCCACATCAAGTCTTGAGAGATAACAACGCGAATCATGGACGATGATTTTGCGGCAAGGCGCAATCAAATATCCACCAGCATCAAATATCCACCAGACCCAGCCGCTTGATCTGCCGGATCGTCAACAGGGTTTTCACCGTATCGACATGGCTATTGGCCGTCAGCGTCTCGATGACGAAATCCTGGAAACTGGTGAGGTTTTCGGCCACGCAGTGCAGCAGGAAATCGCTTTCGCCATTCACCATCCAGGCCTGGCGCACGAGCGGCCATTGTTCGGTGGCAGCGGCGAAGCTCTTCAGATTGGCTTCCGACTGATGTTTCAGGCCTACCATGCAGAAGGCAACCAGATCGAAGCCCAGTTTGGGGCCGCTTAAAGCCGCATGATAGCCTTGAATAATGCCAGAATCTTCCAGCTTGCGCACCCGGCGGAGGCAGGGCGGTGCGGAAATACCGACGCGCTCCGAAAGCTCGACATTGGTCATCCGACCGTCGCGTTGCAGCTCTCTTAGAATTTTGATGTCGATGGCATCCAAATCAGCGCGAAACACGCGGTCACCCTTTTATCAAACTCCATGCGCGCTTATGACCCTGACCGGGTTCCAACGCAAGAAAATGTCCGTTTGCCGCAGTAAAATTACGGTGGATGGAATTGCCCTGTTATAAACGCAGAGCTGCCCTTGAATAAATGCATGGAGCCTTCATAAATGAAATGAAGAAAAGGCGAGGCAGGCATCCTATATGCCGCACACCACACGTCCCTCGCCACGGAAAGGAAAGACCATGTCCGCCCGCCATACCAAAGTGCTGATTATCGGCTCTGGTCCCGCCGGTTATACCGCCGCCATTTATGCAGCCCGCGCCATGCTGAAACCGGTGTTGATCGCCGGCATGGAACAGGGTGGCCAGCTGATGATCACCACCGATGTGGAAAACTATCCCGGCTTTGCCGATCCGATCCAGGGCCCCTGGCTGATGGGTGAGATGCTGAAACAGGCCACCCATGTCGGTACGGAAATCGTCAACGACCTGGTGACCGAGGTGGAAACCACCCGCCGCCCCTTCACCGTCAAGACCGATTCCGGCACCGTCTGGACCGCTGATACGCTGATCATCTGCACTGGCGCCAAGGCGAAATGGCTGGGCATTGAGAGCGAACAGCATTTCCAGGGCTTCGGGGTTTCGGCCTGCGCCACCTGCGATGGGTTTTTCTATCGCAACAAGGATGTGATCGTGGTCGGCGGCGGCAATTCGGCGGTCGAGGAATCCCTCTACCTGTCGCATATCGCCAAGACCGTCACCGTCGTGCATCGCCGCGACAGTTTCCGCTCGGAGAAGATTTTGCAGGAGCGGCTGTTTGCCAAGGATAATGTCAAGGTCCTCTGGAACACCGTTATTGATGAAGTCACCGGCATCCCGGCCAAGCCGCCTATGCCGCCCTCCGTCACCGGCGTGCGGCTGAAGAACCTCGACAGCGGCATCGTTACCGATACTCCCATCGACGGCGTTTTCGTCGCCATCGGCCATGCGCCGGCGGTGGAACTGTTCACGGGCAAGCTGAAATTGAAGCCAAATGGCTATCTGTGGACCGCCCCGGATTCGACCGCGACCGACGTGCCCGGCATTTTTGCCGCCGGCGACGTGACGGATGATATCTACCGCCAGGCTATTACTGCTGCCGGCATGGGCTGTATGGCCGCCCTTGAGGCAGAACGTTATCTTGCCGCGGAGATTATCCCGGCTCAGGCCGCGGGGTGAGGGCATGATGCGAGGCAGCAGCAATATACCGCTGGATTGGGACAAACTGCGGATTTTCCATGCCGCAGCCGAAGCCGGGTCCTTTACCCATGCGGCAGATAAGCTGCATCTCTCGCAATCGGCAATCAGCCGACAGGTGAGCGCGCTGGAGCAGGATGTGGGGGTGAAGCTGTTTCACCGCCACGCCCGCGGCCTGATTCTGACCGAACAGGGCGAATTGCTCTATCGCACCGCCCATGACGTGCTGCTGAAGCTGGAAACAGTGAAAATGCAGCTGACTGAGACCACCGAAAAGCCGAGCGGCAAGCTGCGCGTCACCACCACGGTCGGGCTTGGCCAGGGCTGGTTGACCGACAAAGTGCAGGAATTCCTGCAACTTTACCCTGATATGTCGATCCAGCTGATCCTCGACAACGAGGAACTGGACGTCAACATGCGCCACGCCGATTGCGCCATTCGGTTGCGCCAGCCGCAGCAATCGGACCTGATCCAGCGCAAGCTGTTTACCGTGCATATGCATGTCTATGCCGCGCCCTCCTATATCAATCGCTATGGGGAGCCGCAGACCATCGAGGATCTCGATAACCACCGGATCATCAGCTTTGGCGAACCAGCGCCCAATTACCTGCTTGACGTTAACTGGCTGGAAGTGGCCGGGCGCTCCTCCGACAATCGCCGCATTCCCCATCTGCAAATCAACAGCCAAACCTCGATCAAGCGCGCCTGCCTGCTGGGCATAGGGGTCGCCTGCATGCCCGATTACATTGTCGGACGCGATCCGGGACTGATTCAGTTGCCGATCAATGCCGAAGTTCCGTCCTTCGATACCTATTTCTGCTATCCGGACGAGATGAAAAATGCGGCCAAGCTAAAAGTTTTCCGCGACTTCATCGTTAGCAAGGCGCGCAACTGGAATTTTTGAATCCGTCAGATCGTCTTATGCGCATCTATGCATAGGCCTTACTGAGCAGTCGCAGCAAGGTCGCGAATCATCGTCAAATCGTTTTTCAATTGCGACGCAAATAGCAGACATGCGACATTTGCATGCCTCCTATGCACAAAAAAGCATTGTTCACTGCACAAAAAACCACCATATCGCTCATAGCTGATGCACACGGTGGCTTCCTCCCAGTTCCCACCGCACCAGCTGTTCCCCTCTGGAGGTTTTTAACCTTCACACTTTAAGGGCCCTGGAGTAATCCGGTGGCCCCTTTTTTTTGGCTTTTTTCTTTTTGGGTCCTCGTTTTTACGGGGAGCAAACTTTTGCACGCACCCTTGAAAGTTCTAAGGATTAATCTATATAATTGTATAGTTGCGAAGAAACTATCATTGGTAGTTTTTTGTAGCTGTTCCCCTCTGGAGGTTTGACGACCTTCACACTTGAAGCATCCGTTCGCGGGTGCTTTTTTTTGGCCGCTCCAAAAACAGAGGTCACCTCTCTTGATATCGGATTTTTACGATCCATATATCGTTCATGGACGATACGAACTCTGACACGCTGGAAGACCTTGGCAAGCCGGACATGGATGACGCGCTGAAAGCGCTGTCGCATCCTGTTCGGCGTGAGATCTTGCAATGGCTGCGCGAACCGGAAAAGCATTTCAGCGATCAGGCTCATCCGCTGGAAATGGGCATTTGCGCGGGGCAGTTCGAGCGCTGCGGCCTGTCGCAATCCACCGTATCGGCCCATCTCGCGAGCCTTCACAAGGCCGGACTGATCACCTCACACAAGGTCGGACAATGGATTTTCTACAAGCGGGACGAGGCAGCCATTGCGGCTTTTCTATCCCGGCTGTCGTTGGAACTCTGACCTCCCCCATCACACTCTCATCATGACCCCAAGAAGGACATTTCAATGGCCACTCTTTTTGACCCCTTGCAAGTCGGCGATATCGCTGTTGCAAACCGCATCGCCATGGCGCCGCTGACGCGCAACCGCTCCCCTAATGCCGTTCCAAAGCCAATCACCGCCACCTATTACCAGCAGCGCGCTACCGCCGGTCTGCTGATCACCGAAGCCACGGCTATTTCTCATCAGGGCCAGGGTTATGCCGATGTTCCGGGCCTCTATACGCCTGAAGCCCTTGAAGGCTGGAAGGCCGTCACCAAGGCGGTGCATGAGGCGGGAGGCAAGATCGTCACCCAGCTCTGGCATGTCGGGCGCATTTCCCATACGTCGCTTCAGCCAAATGGCGGCAAGCCGGTTGCACCTTCGGCGATCACCGCCAAGGGCAAGACCTATGTGATCAATCCGGATGGCAGCGGTGCGTTTGTCGACACTTCCGAGCCCCGCGCCCTGGAACTCTCGGAAATCCCCGGCCTGATCGAGGATTACCGCAAGGCGGCGCGCGCCGCCATTGATGCCGGTTTTGACGGCGTCGAAATCCATGCCGCCAACGGTTATCTGCTGGAACAGTTCATGCGGCTGAGCAGCAATCAGCGCAGCGATGCCTATGGTGGCTCGATTGAAAACCGTATCCGCCTGACGATTGAGGTCGTCCAGGCCGTGACCCGTGAAATCGGCAGCGGCCGCACCGGCATCCGCCTATCGCCGGTCACGCCCGCCAATGACGTTTCAGATCCCGATCCGCAGTCGGTCTATACCACGCTGGTGGAAAAGCTGGCGGCCTTCGATCTAGCGTATATTCACGTGATCGAGGGTGCGACCGGCGGCCCGCGTGATTTCAGCCAGGGCGACAAGCCCTTCGACTGGGATGCCTTCAAAGGCGCCTACAGCAATGCGGGCGGCAAGGCTGTCTGGATCGGCAATAACGGCTATGACCGGCAGATGGCCATGGATGACATTGCATCCGGCAAGGTCGACATGGTCGCCTTTGGCAAGCCCTTCATCGCCAACCCGGATCTGGTGCGCCGCCTGAAGGAAGACGCACCATTGAACGAAGCCGACCAGAGCACATTCTACGGCGGCGGAGAAAAGGGCTATATCGACTATCCGACACTCGACGACTGATCGTAGACCTTAATATAGACCCCGCCGCCATCCGGCGGGGTCTTTTTGCATTATTGCGGCGCGGTTTCAGATGCCATCGAACGGCTTCCGTCAGGGTGAACCGCAGAGGTTTGCAAGCACTTCAGGCTCTTCAAGGTCGTGGCAACCGCCACGTCCAGCTTCGTCCTAGGTTCTTCGCCAAGCACCTCGACAAGACGTCGGTTATCCAGCGCAATGGGTTCGCGCCACAGGTAGCGCATTTCCAGCAATTCCCTGAACACAGGCAGGATGGGTGACAACAGCGGCACCATCCACCAGGCAAAGCGCTTGAACCGGACAGAATCGCTGCCGCTTGCTCGCCGGATCGCCAGTGCCATTGCATATCCGTCCGTATCGACATGGCCCTGCATGTGAAAACGGGCGAAGGCTGGCATATCAGGCACGCGTTCCAGTAGCCGGATAAAGGTTTCCGCGACATCAGGCAGATAGGCCCAGCTATGGCTGACGCCCGGCCTGCCCGGCAGGTTAACCCGGGTCACGGGCTTGCCGGGGGTAATCAGCCCTTGAGCAAACCAGTTGTTTCCCGCCTCAGGCCCGAAGAAATCACCAGCCCGGACAACAATGACCCGCACCCCCTCGCCTGCCGCCTGTTCCAGCCGCCGCTCCAACTCTACCCGGATCTCGCCCTTGACCGTCCGCGGATGTTGCGGGCTCGCCTCGCTGAGCAGTGGGAAGGCATCCGGGCCGTAGTTATAGATCGTACCCGGCATCAGGATACAGGCACCGCTGGCACGGGCGGCGGCAATAGTGTTGTCGATCATCGGTAGCACCAGTGTCCCCCAGTTGCGATAGCCGGGCGGATTGACGCCATGCAGGATAACTGAGGCGTCTTTGGCCGCGTGGATGACATCGTCGCGATTCATCGCATCGCCCTGCACCCATTCCAGTGCTGACTGCCCTTCCTTATGTTTTGCCACCATTCGGGCCGCATCGCGGTGCAAAGCCCGCACATGGTATCCCCGACCGGCCAGCGCCCGTGCGACGGCACCCCCGACACCTCCCGTTGCACCAAGCACGAGAGCAATCGGGCCGGGCTGCGGAACAGAACCAATGATATTGTCGATCTCTGTCATAGCAATCTCCAGGCGTGTGCTGTTTCGATTGCCGATCATCCCTCATGACTGATGTATTCGAAATTGTATATTTTCTTATCCATGCTATACAAAAATGCATGAACGCAGATCAACTGAGTTGGGATCTCTATCGCAGTCTTCTCGCCGTAATCACGGAGGGTTCACTGTCTGCCGCAGCGCGTCAGCTCGGCCTGACCCAACCGACAGTCGGTCGCCATATCGAGATGCTGGAGCAGGCTTTTGGCACGCCCTTGTTCCTGCGCAGCCAGCGCGGCTTGCTGCCAACGGAAACCGCCCTTGCCATGCGGGGCCACGCTGCCCTGATGGCCGCCACCAGCACATCGCTGGCGCGCATCGCAGCCGGGGAGCAGGGAGAGGCAGGAGAATTGCGCGGACCGGTGCGGATCAGCGCCAGCGAAATGATCGCCGTGGAAGTGCTTCCCCCAATGTTCACCCGTTTGCAGGAGCAGTTTCCCGGGCTGGAAATCGAGCTATCGGCCACCGACCAGATGGAGGATCTGCTCCACCGGGAAGTGGATATTGCCGTGCGTATGGTAGCGCCAACCCAACTCGCCCTGATTAGCCGCCATATCGGGGCGATTGGCATCGGCTTTTATGCCCATCGGCGCTATCTCGAGCGTCATGGTACGCCATCAAGTCTGGCGCAGCTTGCGGATCATCGCCTCATCGGTTTCGACCGGCAATTGGCCTATATCAGGGACCTGCTGAAAACCCGCCCGGATCTGCATGCCCTGCATTTTCAGTTTCGCAGTGACAGCAACCTGGCACAATTTGCAGCCATCCGCGCCGGATTGGGGATCGGCATGTGTCAGCCCGGCCTCGCCCGCCGCCATGCGGATCTCATCGAAGTCCTGCCCGGAGCCCTCAATATCGCGCTCGACACATTCGTGGTCATGCATGAGGACCTGAAACTAAGCCGCCGCTGCCGGACGGTGTTCGACGCCGTGGTCGAGGGATTATTGGCCTATCTGCGCGAATGACATTGACCGCGAACGCGCAATGCAGTCCTGGTCCGCGAGCCAACCTGGATTGCGTAACCTGTTAAGCCAGTGCGGGCCGTTCAGGCGATGCCGGTCGTTCAGGCGGTGCGGGATTGGTCGTAGTGGTCAAGGATTTCCACCTCGGGCCGATCATCGCCATTGCTCATTTCCGCCCGCCACTTGCCGCTCTCATCCTGATAGACGATCCGCACCGGCTCATCGGCCTGGGCGATTTCCTGCATGACGATCCGCGCCGCTTCCAATGCCTGGTCATGCGTATCGAAGCGTTCGGAATAGGCACCATTCAGCCGATAGGCCCAGCCTTCATCATGCGGAACGATTTCATAGGTAACCTTGACCATGATGTATCTTCTCCCTGTGCAATGAATGAGCTCCCTGTCATCTGATACCAAGGCTCGAAGATGCTACCGCATCCTCACCTTGAAGGCGTTTCGAATATCTCAAATGCGTCAACGGCTTGAGATATTCGAAAGAGGAACACCAACGGCCATTTTCAATGCCGTTGGTGTAACTATCGCATCTTGAGGACGGAACTGCAAATTGCCTCAGCACGTTGCAGGTGCGAAAGAGAATGGACGCACCGCAATGGCGAATCGCTATATCGCTATACAGAAATCCATACTCAGCCCCTGAATGGCTCTTGCTTGCCCGACTACCCTGCTTGAATGACAAATAATGCCGCGCCTGCGGTTTCAAAGGATGAAGAGACGTGACAGTTTTGCTCCGGGAAAAGTCCCTGCTGATCCCCATCGCCTTGGCGATCGCCGTGTTCTTCCTCGAACATTCCCTGATTGAGGCCGGGCCAACCATCAGCCTCATCGCTGCGGCAGTGTTGATTGGCGGCATATTGGTGGCCTCGATCCGGGTCGCGCATCACGCGGAAATCCTGGCTCGCCGGGTTGGCGATCCCTATGGCACAATGATCCTCACCCTGTCAGCCGTGGCCGTGGAAGTGCTGATCCTTGCCATCATGATGCAGGGCGAAAGCTCTCCTACCCTGGTGCGCGACACGATCTATTCGGCTGTGATGCTGGATATCAACGGCATTCTAGGCCTTGCCGCCCTGCTGGGCGGGCTAAAACACGGCGAACAGCCCTATAATGACGATAGCGGCAAGACCTATGGTGTGATGATCCTGACGGCCATGGGCATCTCGATGATCGTGCCCGAATTCATCCCCGTCGATAAATGGACCTATTATTCAACCTTCACCATCTTTGCCATGCTGGCGCTTTATGGGCTGTTCTTGCGCATGCAGGTCGGGCAGCACAGTTATTTCTTCAGCTACAGCTATACAGGGCGCGCCGCGCCCAAAACCGCGAAGGTCCCATCCTCTGGCATCGACACCACCACAAACGCCGCAGAACCACAGCAGGCCCCGCATGAGAGCGAAGCCCATGACGAGGAAGAAGGCAGCATTGCATCCTCCATCGCCGTCATCCTGTTTGGCGTGGTGCTGATCGGCATTCTCGCTGAATTCATGTCCGCCCTGATGACCGAGGGTCTGCGCGATACCGGCGCGCCGCCGACAATCATGGCCATCGTCGTTGCCACCATTTCGGCTGCCCCCGAAATTATGACCGCCCTGAAGGCGGCTTTGCGCAACCGTATGCAGGCCACCGTCAACATCGCCATGGGGGCATCGCTGTCGACCGTTATCCTGACAGTGCCGGTCATGGAGGCCATTGCCCTTTACACCGGCCAGCCCTTCATCATGGCGATGACCCCGGTGCAGACGGTGATGGTGCTGATCACCCTTGTTGCGGCGGCCATCAACCTCAACGATGGCGAGACCAATGCCATCGAGGGCATGACCCATTTCATCCTGTTTGCCACCTTCATCATGCTGTCTGCTCTGGGCCTTTGATGGCAGCGGTTTCCGGTCAAAATCCAGTCACAAGATTTTGATGCCGGAACCTTTCTTGCAAACACTCGTTGCGGTTATGTGATCGGGTCGTTACCCGGTCCGCCGCATTGTCACCACGATGAAGGGCAAAAACCGACCTGCTGGGCAGGACGCAAACCGGGAGCCGGGACCTTGAAAAGATTAGATGTCCTAGACGGAATGCGGGGATATTTCCTTGTATTCATGATGTTGAACCACCTGATCTTCACGGGCGGCTATCTGCTGGTAGAGGTCAATCACCGCAACCTGACCTTTGTCGAGGATGCGCAGGGCTTTGTGTTCATGTCCGGACTGCTGGTCGGCATGGTCTATGGCCGCAAGATGCTGAAAAGCGGCTATGAAGCGGGACGCGAGCGGATCTGGGCGCGAGCGCTGGAGCTTTATCGCTATGCCATGGGCATTATTCTGCTGGTCCTCGTGGCCCGATTCGTGCTGCCGGGTGCCGTAGGGATCTGGCACGACTGGCTGGGCGAAGTGTCGCTCAGCGATCCACTGCGCCTCGCCTCAATCGCCACATTCCTGTTCCAGCCGACCTATATGGATATCCTGCCGCAATATATCATCTACATGGTGTTTGCGCCGGTCTTGATCTGGCTCTGCATTACCGGTCGCTGGGCCAGCGTCGCTATCGGCTCATTGGTCGTCTGGATGGCAGGCCAGCTTGGTCTGCACCGCCTGATCACCTACCCGCTCGATGCCTGGCTGGGTGCTGCCGAAAAGGAAGGTATTCGCGCCAGCTTCAACCTGCTGGGCTGGCAGATCGTATTTTTCGGTGGCCTGATTGCCGGAAGCCTGACGGCGACGGGCAATATCAACTGGAGCAAGGTGTTCAGCCCGGAAAAGACACTGATCCCCAAGACGGCCCTCGCCATCCTCATCTTCTTCCTGCCGCTCAGGATCATGACCGCCCACGGGCTGATGCCGGATGTCGTGCTGCAAAAGTTCGGCACGATGGAAGTGCGCGCCGATTTCGGCCCGGTCTATCTGCTGAATTTCGCCGCCATGGCCAGTCTGGTTGCCTGGTTGCTGATTGCTGGTCCGAAATATGACAGCGCTATCGTCCGCAAGACCGCAAGCGTGGTCAACAGTGTCTTCAGCCTCAGCTTCTTGCAATTGCTGGGCCGTCACTCCCTGCATGTGTATCTCTGGCATGTTCTGGTGGTGTTTGCGGTGCGCTATATCGATGGCCGGATCGGACCGTTCTCGGAACTGTCGAAAACCGCGATTGCCGTGTTCTGCGTGTCGCTTCTGGCTCTGCCAGCGCTTTACCGCGAACGCGACATCCATTTTGCCCCGGCCCCGCAACCAAAACCGGTTCCGGCTCCCGCCCCGGCAGGAAAGCAGATGCAGAACGCCTGACCGGTGCTGCAGATAGATCAATAGAAAAAGGGCGGGATGGCATCACCATCCCGCCCTTTCCTTTTATGTCTTGCAACAATGATTATTTGCAGGCGGCGCAGAAGCGCTGAATGCGCTTGCAGGCTTCTTCCAGCAGGGCTTCCGAGGTCGCATAGGAAATGCGGAAATTCGGACCAAGACCAAAGGCGCTGCCATGCACCACGGCTACGCCTTCGGTTTCCAGCAGTTCGGTGACGAAATCCTCATCGGTTTCCAGAACCTTGCCCGACGGCGCGGTCTTTCCCATCAGGCCTGCGCAGGACGGATAGACATAGAAAGCCCCTTCCGGCGACGGGCATACGATACCCTTGGCCTGGTTGAGCATCGAGACCACCAGATCACGGCGACCTTCGAAGATCTTCTTGTTTTCCGGAATGAAGTCCTGGGTGCCGTTCAACGCTTCCACAGCCGCCCACTGAGCGATAGAGCAAGCGCCCGACGTCTGCTGACCCTGGATCATGTCCATCGCCTTGATCAACGGCAGCGGGCCTGCGGCATAGCCGATCCGCCAGCCGGTCATCGCATAGGCCTTGGACACGCCGTTCATGGTCAGCGTGCGGTCATAGAGCTTGGGCTCCACTTCCGCTGGCGTGGTGAATTTGAAGTCACCATAGACCAGGTGCTCGTACATGTCGTCGGTCAGGACCCAGACCTGCTCGTGGCGCAACAGCACATCGGTCAGTGCCTTCAGCTCGGCCTCGGTATAGGCAGCACCCGACGGGTTGGACGGCGAGTTGAACAGGAACCACTTGGTCTTCGGCGTGATCGCCTTTTCGAGATCTTCAGCCGTCAGCTTGAAGTTATTCTCCTGCGTGGTGGGAACGAAGACAGGCATGCCGCCGCACAGCGCCACCATTTCCGGATAGGAGACCCAGTAAGGCGTCGGAATGATCACTTCATCGCCGGCGTTCAGCGTCGCCATGAAGGCATTGAACAGGATCTGCTTGCCACCGGTGCCGACAATCGTCTGCTCCGGCTTGTAGTCCAGATTGTTCTCGCGCTTGTATTTGTCGGCAATCGCTTTGCGCAGTTCCGGAATGCCCGAGATCGGCGTGTACTTGGTCTCGCCGCGATGGATGGCGTCGATGGCGGCCTGCTTGATGTTGTCGGGCGTATCGAAGTCCGGTTCGCCCGCGCCAAGGCCGATCACGTCACGGCCTTTCGCTTTCAGTTCACGAGCTTTCTGCGACACGGCAATGGTGGCGGAAGGCTTAACACGGGAAAGGGCGTCGGCAAGAAAAGCCATGAAATTATCCTGAAGCTGTTGATCGATTGCAAACCTTGGTTTGCCCAAGGCTTCAGGTTACAGCTGTATGACAATTCTGCCTGCCCGGATCAAGCGGAAACGGCCAGTGCCGATGCTTTTCTTGTCACCGTGACAGGACCGCACAAAAACCACCACCAAGGATGCTGGCCAGGACGACAGAAAGCTCCGTTAACCGGTCGGAATGGCCAAATGTTAACGCGCCACAATATCGCCTCAATTTTTGCAGTGCAGTGCCGCAATTCGGTCCCTTTGCCGACGATTTCGACCGGCTTTTATCATCCTGCGGTTGGGCAGAAGGAAGCGGCGAGATGAGACGGAACAGGACGGAAAATACCCCCTCGAAACCCTGGGATTTTAGCCGGAAAACCATGTTCGCGGCCTGGATTGCGCTGGCGGCTTTGACCCTGCCGACCGCATGGGTTTCGGCAGCCCCGGCAAGCGGGCAATCGGCCCCTTCAGTGGCGGCAAGCACGACGCCCGGCCAACCATCCGTCGATACGATGGAAACCGGCAGCATTGCCCTGCCGATCACCCAGAAAGATCTGCTGAGCAATACACTTGCCCGCAACAACGGCGTCGACCGAGCCGTGGCTGGCACCGTTTCCTCCGTGCATGTCCCGGGCTATCTCTCGGTATTGGCCGACCGCCGCGTTCTTGCCCTGCTCAGCCTGTTCGGTCTGCTGGTCGTCTGGCTTAACCGGGCACCGCCAAAAAACAATCAGGATCTGTAGATCGTTTCCGCAGGGAAGTTTCGTATTTTTTGAAACACCTGAAAACAACCCTGGGATGGTCCAAAACAGCCATCGCTGTTCTTGCGGCCATTGATGACGCCTGATAGAGGCACCGCATTGCCTGCGTAGCCAAAATACCAGCCGCAGGGCAGGATCAGGATGTTTCAGTGACCCGTATTCAGGCCAATCTCCTTCTACTTCTGGCTGCCGCCATCTGGGGCGGTGGGTTCGTGGCGCAATCCACCGCCATGGATCATCTGGGCGCCAACTGGTTCAACGCCCTGCGATTTGGCATTGCAACACTCGTTCTGCTGCCTTTTGCCGTGCTCGAAAGCCGACGTAGCCGCGACAGATTGTCGGTGGGTGACGTGAGGATGTTCGTCATTATCGGCGTCCTGCTGTTTGCCGCCCAGACCGCCCAGCAATTTGGCCTGAAAACCACCACCGTCACCAATGCCAGCTTCCTCACCGGCCTCTATGTAGTGATCGTGCCAGTCATGGCGGTGGTGTTTCTTCGGCACCGGCCCCATTGGATCATCTGGCCAGCGGCTTTGGCCGCCCTGCTCGGCATCCTTCTGCTCAGCGGCGGCAGCCTGTCAGCACTGAGTACCGGCGACGGCCTGACCATCCTGTGCGCCGGGTTTTTCGCGGTGCAAATCCTGCTGACAGGCCGGATTATCCAGACCCTGTCGCGGCCCTTGGCGCTTGCCGCCATCCAGTTTGCCGTCACCGCCCTGCTCTGCACGCTCGCCGCCCTCAGCCTGGAGCCGATCAGCTTTGCCGATATCGAGAATTCGATGACGCAGATCCTTTATGGCGGCCTGTTGTCGAGCGGATTGGCCTTCAGCCTGCAAATCATTGGCCAGCGCTACACATCCTCGTCTCAGGCGGCGATTTTCATGTCGTCGGAGGCGCTGTTTGGTGCGCTCCTGGGCGCTGTCATCCTGCATGAATCCCTGGCGCCAATCGGCTATCTCGGCTGTGCCCTGATGTTTCTCGCCATGCTGGCAGTGGAAATCGTACCTGAATGGGGCAAACAGCGCGCTGTCAGGCAATAAATTTTAAGTCACGCCTTATTTTACAACTTTGAAAAACTTTACCGCTGCAACCGGCATATTGAGGATGAATTACATCGTCCACGATGCAGTTTCCGCAATTTTCGGCGAAATCAGCACAGATTTGGCCCGGAAAGGCACGAATTGCTCCGGCTTGAACCATGCCAGATCATAGATTGGTAAAAAAACTTTTGCTTGCCAATTTCCCACAAACCAAGCACTCTTGAAGGGTTCGGGCAATTTAAAGGCGCGGAAAGATCTAAATTTCGACTGGCACCGGAGACGCAGAAGTTCCGGGCATCCATAAGGGGATACGACTGGCGTCGTTCACAGCTTGTGGCTGCGGTAACAGGGACCTTTCCTCACAATTTAAACTTGCTCGCCTAGACCCCTGCCTCGACCCTGGGCGGGATTGAGCAATGCTGTCCGCCGATCCCGGACAGAGACAAAAGGACCTGACGCATGGCCGAAACTGGCATTGTAAAATTCTTCAACAACGACAAAGGCTTCGGCTTTATCAAGCCGGACAATGGCGGTGCGGATATTTTCGTCCACATCTCCGCCGTTCAGGCTTCCGGTCTGAACGGGCTGAGTGAAAATCAAAAAGTAAGCTTCGATACGGAACCGGACCGCCGCGGCAAGGGACCAAAGGCCGTCAATCTGCAAATCGCAGGCTGAGACCCTCGTTCACACATTTCATTTCGCCCAGCGGCCCGGCAAGTTTTGCCGGGTTTTTTCTACCCTTCAAAGACCTTTTCAAAGGCCTTTCAGAAACGGATTGCTGCGGCGCTCGTCGCCGATCCGACTGCCGGGGCCGTGACCGCAAATGAAGCCGACATCGTCCCCCAATGGCAAGACCTTGTCTCGGATCGAAGCCAGCAATTGCTGATGATTGCCGCCCGGCAGATCTGTGCGGCCAATGGAACCGTTGAACAGCACATCGCCCAGATGGGCGAAATTCTGGACGCGATTGAAAAACACCACATGACCAGGTGCATGGCCGGGGCAATGCAGCACCTCAAATTCATGACCGGAAAAGCCAACGACGTCGCCCTCTTCCAGAAAGCGGTCGGGCGTCACATTGCGCAGCTTGATGGGAAGATTGAAGCGGGCGCTCTGCCCCTCCAGCGCATCCAGCAGCACCTTGTCGTCGCGATGCGGGCCGATAATCTGGATGCCGAGCGCGTCCTTGAGGTCTTCTGCGCCGCCGGCATGATCGAGATGGCCGTGGGTCAGCCAGATCTCCTTCAGGGTAATGCCGTTTTCCCGCACCATGCGCAGGATCTCCTCGACATCGCCGCCCGGATCGACCACCACACCTTCCTTTGTCTCGCTATCGAAGAAAACCGTGCAATTCTGCTGAAATGGCGTAACGGGAATAATCCCGGCCTGAAGCTGTCCCATACTTAACCTCTGACGATCGGCGTGCCGCGAACCAATGGCGGCCTTGATACGTCATATACAGCATCAAACTGAAAAGTGGACAGCGGTCTCGCGGAAAAGCTTATAGTAATCTCGCATCAAGCAGCGTCTCATACCATCGAAGATGGTCAGGGTACGGCGACCATTTCGGCTTCGGCCGAATGAAGGTTCGGCATCATTACATTGCCGACCAGAAGCGCTGCCACGGCGATTTTTAAGGTGAAAACCAGGATCATCACCGGCTTCAGGGTGTTTTCGACGGCCTGTGCGACAGGAATGTCGGACGAGAATTCCGGTACGGTCTCCGACGCGAGATTTGATGACATTGCAGTCAGCCTCTTGTTCTACCAGTGCATGAAAATGCCAAAGCATCCTCATCGCCTTGAAGGGATCGCGACTGTCTCCATCGACAATCGCCACCCCGTTCCCCATCTATTGTCCTCATAAAGCCTTGAGCGGAGCTTTGGTTGCATGGCCTTGAAAATATTTCTCAGGCAGAAAAGCCTCTTTTGACGGCATCTTTGGAAAACCGGCTTTTTTAATAGCGTTTTGATCGCACTCGTCATAGTTTTGCACCGAATTTCAAGTGCATGGACCACGCCGAAGCACCGCCGCGGTGCCATGACCGGTAGAAAAAGGAATTGAAACACGTGCAGAAAACGTCATCGGTAAGAACGGCGAAAAAACAGCTGCCGGACATGCCGCATATCGACGATAAAAGCATCGATTTCGAAACGATCGAGGCATTCTTCTTCGCCTATCGTGATTTCATTTCCGATCCGGACGAGATTTTGGCCAAGCTGGGCTATGGCCGCGCCCATCACCGGGCGGTGCATTTCGTCAACCGCCAGCCGGGCATGACAGTGGCCGACCTTCTGGGGTTGCTTCGCATCACCAAGCAAAGCCTCGCCCGGGTTCTGAAGGAATTGATCGACGAGGGCTATATTCGACAAATGACCGGCCCCGCCGACCGGCGCCAACGCCGCCTCTACCCGACACTGGCCGGACGCGAACTGGCGCTGGCTCTGTCGGACCCGCAATCGCGCCGGATTGCCCGTGCCTTCGAAGGGTTTTCAGGCGAACAGAGACAGGCCGTTCGCACTTTTCTGGCTGCCATGCGCAGTGAGAATGGCGCGGCAACCCCGCTAGATCAGGAGCCTTGAGCAGTATGAAGCGTATTGACCTGACCGACGATGCCCCGCACCTGCTTGTTGTCGATGACGATACACGCATCCGCGATCTCTTGCATCGCTACCTGACCGAGCAGGGCTTTCGCGTCACTGTCGCTGCTGAAGCGCAGGAAGCCCGCCGCAAGCTGGCGGGCTTGGCCTATGACCTGCTGATCGTTGATGTGATGATGCCCGGCGAAAACGGCTTGTCGCTGACAAAATCGCTGAGCGGCGAGATCAATGCGCCGATCATTCTTCTGACGGCCCGCACAGAAGCCGATTCGCGTATCGCCGGGCTGGAGGCAGGCGCCGACGACTATCTGGCCAAGCCCTTCGACCCGCGCGAACTGGTGCTGCGCATCAACAATATCCTGCGGCGCAACACCGGCGCCGATACGCCGAAAATCGAACAGGTAATGTTCGGCCCCTATACATTCTCCATCCTGCGCAAGGAGCTGAAAAAGGGGCCAGAGGTCATTCATCTGACCGACCGCGAACAGGATATCATGCTGCTGTTTGCCAACCGGGCCGGTGATACCATTCCGCGCCACGAGCTGGTGGGCGAGGATACCGATGTCGGTGAACGCACCATCGACGTGCAGATCAACCGGCTGCGCCGCAAGATCGAAGACGACCCGGCCAATCCGGTCTGGCTGCAAACCGTGCGCGGCATCGGTTATCGCCTCAGCCGGGATTAGAGCATCGGACCGAAAAGTGGGAACCGGTTTTCGGATGAATCCGATGCGCAAACAAAAATTTAGAGCATCGTTCTGATGCTCTAAAGGCTGCATCCGACCAGCAGCGGTCAACCATAACGGAAACGACCATGACGTTCAGGCAAGCCTTCAGCCGATTGAAATACCGGCGCATTTCGTGGATCGACCTGCGCTGGTTCAGCCGCTGGCTGCGCCGCCAGTTTCCGACCGGCCTGTTTGCCCGTGCCCTGCTGATCATCATCCTGCCGATGCTGATCCTCCAGACCGTCTTGCTGTTCGTGTTCATGGAGCGCCACTGGCAGATGGTGACGCAACGCCTGTCCGCCGCCGTCACCCGTGACATTGCCACGGTGATCGTCTTGCTTGAAACCTATCCCCAGGACGCAGCCAACACGCTGAAAATTGCCAATTCCAAGCTGGGTCTGGTCGCCTCGCTGGAAAAGAACGGCGAATTGCCCGCCCCTCGCCCCAAGCCATTCTTTTCGATTCTCGATCAATTGCTCAGCGATGAATTGCGCAACCAGATCAAGCGGCCCTTCTGGATCGATACCGTTGGCGATTCGCCGCTGATCGAAATCCGTATCCAGTTGAATGGCGAGGTGCTGCGGATTTTCGCCCGGCGCAACCAGGCCTATGCCTCCAATACCCATATCTTCCTGTTGTGGATGTTCGGCACGTCGCTGGTGCTGATCGTTATCGCCACACTGTTCCTGCGCGGCCAGATCCGCCCGATCCTGTCGCTGGCCGAGGCCGCCGAAAGCTTTGGCAAGGGGCAGAAGCCCGCCAAAGAGTTCAGTCCGCGTGGCGCCGATGAAATCCGCCGGGCAGGCCTCGCCTTCATTCTGATGCGTGAGCGCATCGAGCGGCAGATGGAACAGCGCACCGCCATGCTGACCGGCGTCAGTCACGACCTGCGCACCATCCTCACACGGTTCAAGTTGCAATTGGCGTTAGCAGGCGACAATCCCGATCTTGAACCGTTGAATGAAGATGTCGAGGCCATGCAAACGATGCTGGAAGGCTATATGGCCTTTGCCAAGGGTGAGGCCGAGGAGAATTTCGGCCCCTTCAGCCTGAAGGACATGCTGGAGAAAATCAGCGCCGATTACCGGCTGCACGGCAAGACCTTCAGCTATGTGATTGAGGGGGACGAGCAGATTCGGGTGCGTCCGAATGCCTTCTGGCGGCTGGTGGGCAATCTTGCCGCCAATGGCCGCCGCTATGCCAATACCATGCATGTCGAAGCCCGCCACGGGGCCAAATGGCTGACCATCGTCTTCGATGATGATGGTCCCGGCATTCCCGCCCAATCCCGCGACGATGTGTTCAAGCCGTTTTTCCGGCTCGACGAGGCCCGCAACCAGGATGCGTCAGGCACCGGACTTGGCCTTGCCATTGCCCGCGACATCGCCCGCAGCCATGGCGGCAATGTCACGCTTGGCGACAGCCCACTGGGGGGCCTGCGCGCCACGATCCGTATTCCAGTTTAACACCGTAGGCCGGTTACGGAACGCCCAAGCGCGGCACACTACATCATTTTGCGCCCATTCGGCACGCCGCGCTCCACCGAAGCCAGCACGATGGCTCCGGCCTCATCCTCAAAACCGAGGGTGAGAACCTCGGACCGCACAGGCCCGATCTGGCGCGGCGGAAAATTGACCACGCCAAGCACTTGGCGGCCAACAAGGCTTTCCAGCGTATAATGTACGGTGATCTGCGCCGATGATCGCTTGATGCCGATCTCAGGCCCGAAATCAATCCGCAGCTTGTAGGCTGGCTTGCGGGCCTCAGGAAAAGGCTCTGCCTCAATGATCGTCCCGACCCGGATATCGACTTTTTCGAAATCGCCATAAGTGATCTCGTCGGAGGATTTTTCCGTCCCGCTCAAGAGGCAAGCTCCTCGGCCCGGCGTTTCGCGGCGGCTATCGCCGTGTCGAATAATGGCTGCATGCCCTGGTCAGCCATCAACACTGCAAGGGCTGCGGCGGTGGTGCCGCCCGGCGAGGTAACATTCTTGCGCAGCGTGGCGGCATCGTCCGGGGACTGGTGCAACATTTCACCAGCCCCCGCGACGGTTTCCCGCGCAAGACGCATGGCGAGGTCCGCTGGCAGACCGGCTTTACGGCCTGCCTCAGCCATGCACTCGACGAGATAAAACACATAGGCCGGACCGCTGCCCGAAACGGCGGTGACCGCGTCGATATCGCTTTCGCTAGCAACCCACTCCACTGGACCGGAAACGGCCAAAAGCGCCGTCACCCGAGCCCGCTGATCTTCACTGACCTCGCTATTGGCATAAGCGCCGGTCACACCGCGCCCAACCATCGCAGGCGTATTGGGCATGGCGCGGACCATGGCCGCAACCCCCAAATGGGTTTCCATGAAAGACAGGGTCTTTCCGGCAGCCACGGACACCACAACCGTATCGGCACCCACCAGCGGCTTGAGCGGCGCAAGTACCGCCTCCATCACCTGCGGCTTGACGGCCAGAAACAGCAGACCAGCCACGATATCGTCCGGTGCCTGCGTGAGATGACGCACGCCAGCCTGGGTAAACCGCTCCTTGGCGGCATCACTCGCGCCGGGATCGATGACGATCACCGTCGACGGATCGACGCCGTTCTTCAGCCAGCCGGACAGCATGGCGCCGCCCATATTGCCGGCGCCGACAAGAACGATCGGACCCGAGGTCTGCGCACTTCCCATGATCAGGCCTCGCCAACCGTGGTGAACAGCACCGCATCCATGGCTGACTTGGCATCGAGCCCCGACCAGACGACGAACTGGAACGCCTGAAAATAGGTCTCGCAGGCCTCGACTGCGCTGGACAACAGCACTTCAACCTGCTGGTTGGTCGGCTCGGCACCACCGGCCAACAGCAGCGACTGGCGGAAGATCACCACGTCTTCCTGGCGCCACAGATCGAAATGGCCCATCAGCACCTGACCATTGATATGCGACAGAAGCCGGATGATCTCGTTGACCCTGGGTTCCGGCACCCTGATATCGAAGGCGCAGGCCAGATGCAGCGCCTCGCATTCCTCCATCCAGGAGAAGGAGACGTGATAGGCAGCCCAGCGGCCATCCACGGTCATGGCGATTTCATCTTCGCCGGACCGCTCGAAAGACCAGTCATTATTGGAGGCCACATACTCGATCGTATCGACCGGGTTGGACTGACGTTCAAATTGAAATTCCATTAGGCTCATGCCGCACCTTCTAAACCGGGAATGCCCTTGTGATGACGACACGCTGACACCATCGACAAACCACAACGCACTGACCGGAAATACGCTTCGAATGACACCCGATAGCCCCAGAATGCTTGCGGCACCCTGCCCGAAACTGGTCGGGTTCGTTTCGAATCATCATTTAAAATCAGTGTATAGCGGGCACTGCCCCAAACCAGCCCCTCCCCGCCGATTTCACGAGCGTCACTGTGGACAGCGCGTGTATCAACACCCCGATGCACAGGCTTAACTGACTCATGGAATTGCCTTTTTTGGAACAATCCACATGTGGAAAAAAAACGTAAGCAATCATTAACCACAATGCCCGGTTAACGCTTCGATGCCCCCATAGCGCACATAAAAAACGGCTGCGCGCGAGCACAACCGCTGGATAGCGTGATTGATGATTTGCAAGTCTATCTACGGGCAAACAGGCCGAAGCCTGATTGTTCCGTATATGTGATCAGTGAGTCGAATCAGGGATCGCAGTCGCACTGGCTTGCGCTTCCAGCGCTTCGATGCGGGCCTTGAGGGCTTCGTTTTCTTCCAATGCCTTCAAGGCCATTTCGCGCACCACGTCGAATTCCTCGCGGCGCACCACGTCCAGGCTGTTCAGCCAGCGCTCGGCCTGGGCATGCAAGGCGGTTTCCGCTTCCTTGCGCACACCCTGGGCGGCGCCAGCGGCATCGGTCATCAACTTGGCGAATTCATCCATGATACGGCTTGTTCCGGTGCTCATGATCGTGTTCCTTACGCTCCACCACAAGGCGCCCGACTGGGGCGCGGCATTCTCTGGAGGTAGGGATTCGGGGCAGGCTATGCAAGAGAAAACGCCCTGGGGATGATCGGTCTTTGCATTCACCGCCTCAACACAGGGCAGGACGTGCCAAACATCGCTCAAAAGCACCTGACCGCCCTTTGCACAGATCATTCCGGATCTCATGTCTTTTTTTAAGCTCTCGGTGCAATTTTCACCTTAATCAGAGCGGATCACATCCATCAGGCAGATTCACCTTGACCAGCGCAAGCCTGCCCGCCATTTTTCGGAGAAATCGAATGAAAGCATATCCTTGAACACAGTAGCCAGCCTTTTCGCCATTCTGCCCTATCCGCAGATCGACCCGATTGCCCTCAGCATCGGCCCCGTTGCCATTCGCTGGTATGGGCTGGCCTATGTTACGGGCATTCTCATCGGTTGGTGGCTGGCGCGCCGGATGATCGCCAATCTGTCGCTCTGGCCCGGCAATGCCACTCCGATCACCGAAAAGCATCTGGATGACTTTCTGGTCTGGGCGGCGATCGGCATAGTGCTGGGCGGGCGGATCGGCTATATCCTGTTCTATGACCTGCAACCGGTGCTGGACAATCCTGTCGTGGCACTGGAAATCTGGCGCGGCGGCATGTCCTTCCATGGCGGCCTGACCGGGGCTACGCTGGCAATGATCGTCTTTGCCCGCCGCAACGGTCTGCCCGTATGGATGCTGTTCGACCTTGTGGCCTGTGTCGCCCCCATCGGTCTTTTCTTCGGGCGGATCGCCAATTTCATCAATGGCGAATTGTGGGGCCGGATCAGCGATGTCGCCTGGGCCATGCAGTTCCCGACCGGCGGTCCCTTCACTCGCCATCCGAGCCAGCTTTATGAAGCAGCACTGGAAGGCCTTGTGCTGTTTGTGCTGCTGCAAGTGCTTGCCCGCCAGTTCCACGCGCTGAAAACCTCTGGCGTCATCAGCGGCGTGTTTATCTGCGGCTATGCGTTGGCGCGTATTTTTGTCGAATTTTTCCGGGAACCAGATGAGCAGCTCGGCTATCTGGTAGGTGGCTGGTTAACCATGGGCATGGTACTCTCTCTGCCGATGCTGGCGCTGGGGCTGTGGGCCGTCTGGCGGGCAAGACGTGCCGGGCGCAGCCAAGAGCCGTCAGGACTAAAGGGATGAATCGGGAAACGCTGACCATGACCACCACGCTTGGTGATAAGATCAAGGCGCTCATCCGGTTGAACGGTCCGTTGAGCGTCACGGATTACTTTGCTCTCTGCCTCGCCGATCCGGAATTCGGCTATTACAAGACCCGTGAGCCGTTCGGCACCTCGGGCGATTTTATCACCGGGCCGGAAATCAGCCAGATCTTCGGTGAGATGATCGGGGTTTTCATTGTCCATGCTTGGCAGCGCCATGGCCTGCCCGCCCCCGTGCGGCTGGCCGAGGTTGGCCCCGGACGCGGCACGATGATGAGCGACATGCTGCGGGTGATCGCCCGGCTTGCCCCTGATCTCTACCGGGATTCCACTGTGCATCTGGTGGAAACCAGCGACCGGCTGCGCCAGATCCAGCGCAACAGCCTGGAACCGCATATCGAAAAGATTGACTGGCATGACAGCTTTGGCGATGTGCCGGAAGGCTTCGTGCTGGTGGTGGCCAATGAGCTGTTCGACGCCATTCCCATCCGCCAGTTCGTCAAGCTCGGCCCGCATTACCGCGAACGCATGGTCAGCCTCGGCTTAGACGACGAGCTGATCTTCTCGACCGGGGTTGCGACACTCGATCCGGCTCTTCTGCCGCCGGGCGCCAGCGCCCAGCCTGACGGTACGGTGTTTGAGTTTTCACCTGCCCGCCGCGCCGTGATGGCGGCCATGTGCGAGCGGCTGAAGGCCGAAGGCGGGGCGGCACTGATCATCGATTACGGCCATATCTCCACCGGTTTCGGCGATACGCTGCAAGCCTTGCGCGCCCATGATTACGATCCGCCGCTGGCCAATCCCGGCATTGCCGACCTGACCAGCCATGTCGATTTCGAGGATCTGGCCCGCACCGCCCTTGCCGCCGGGGTCACGCCCAGCGGTTGCCTGCGCCAGGGCGATTTCCTGCTCGGCCTTGGCATCAAGGAACGAGCCGGAATTCTTGGACGCGGCAAGGACGAGGTCACCCAGCTTGAACTGGCCGAGGCCGTCAACCGTCTGGCCGGTGCCGGGGTCGGGCGGATGGGCGAATTGTTCAAGGTGCTTGCCCTCTCCAGCCCCACCCTGTCTCTCGCCCCGTTCCGGCCCCTGCCCCAGGCGGATCTTTAGCTCACGCCGAGCTTTGACCCTGGCCGAGCTTTGACCCTGGATTGACAGATTACCGCAGTGATGGTCACATCCGGCCAAATCGCCGGATCTGACCACGCTGCGGGCAAAATCCTGGACATAATGCCGATTGATTCGGATTAAGACATGCGAAAGGGACACCGATGCCGTCCTCGACACACGATGTGGCCCACCTTCAACCCGAAACCAAACCATCCCCCTTGCAGAGTACCCTTCTGGCTCCCTGCGGATCGGACGGAATCGTTCACGGCTTTTTCACCCGGCATGGCGGCGTCTCCACCGGCATTTACGCCGGGCTGAATATCGGGCTCGGATCAAATGACAATCCGGCGCATGTGCATGAAAACCGCGCCCGCGTCGCTGGCTGGTTTGGCGGCACCGAAGCGGATCTTGTTACCGTTCATCAAGTCCATTCCCCCGATGTGGTGACGGTGACCGCGCCTTTCGGTTCGAATCGGCCACAGGTGGATGCCATGGTCACAAACCAACCCGGTCTCATTCTTGGCGCGCTTGCCGCCGATTGCGGACCGATCCTGTTTGCCGATCCGGTTAACCGGATCATCGGGGCTGCCCATGCCGGATGGAAGGGCGCCCTGACCGGCGTACTGGAAAACACCATCGAGGCAATGATCGCGCTTGGCGCTCACCGTGCCAGCATCGTCGCCACGCTTGGCCCATCGATCAGCGCCAAAGCTTATGAGGTCGGCCCGGAATTCGTCGAGCGGTTTTTGGCCCATGATCCGGCCTATCAGCACTTCTTCACGCCTTCGACCAAACCCGGCCACGCGATGTTCGACCTGCCGGGACTGACCGTGAAGCGGCTGACGGATGCCGGGATTGCCGCCGACATGCTCGGCCTCTGCACCTATGGCGACCCGGATCAGTTCTTCTCCTATCGCCGCACCACCCACGCCAGCGAGCCGGACTACGGCCGCCAGATCTCCGCCATCATGCTTCAGGGGCCTCGCGCATGACTTTGCATTTTTCAAACGCCGAATACACCGCCCGGCTGGAACGCCTGACCGACAGGATGCGCGAACAGAAGCTGGATGCCATGCTGCTGTTTGCCCAGGAAAGCATGTATTGGCTCACCGGCTATGACACGTTCGGCTATTGCTTCTTTCAGACGCTGGTGGTGAAGGCCGATGGCTCGATGACGCTTCTGACCCGCTCGGCGGATCTGCGTCAGGCCCGCCAGACCTCGACCATCGACAATATCCTGATCTGGGTTGACCGTACCAATGCCGATCCGACCAGCGACCTGAAGGATCTGCTCAACGATCTCGACCTGCTCGGCTGCCGTCTTGGCATCGAATACGACACCCATGGCATGACCGGACGGGTCGCACGGCTGCTGGACAATCAATTGCTCAGCTTCGGTGAATTGATCGACGCCTCGATGCTGGTCAGCGAATTGCGGCTGATCAAGAGCGCGGAAGAGATTGCCTATGTCGAAAAGGCCGCCAGTCTGGCCGATGACGCGCTGGATGCAGCCCTGCCGCTGATTTCAGCCGGGGGAGACGAAGCCGCCATTCTCGCGGCCATGCAGGGCGCTGTTTTTGCTGGCGGCGGCGATTATCCGGCCAATGAATTCATTATCGGTTCCGGCCAGGATGCGCTGCTGTGCCGCTACAAGGCGGGCCGCCGGACACTGTCGGCCAATGACCAGCTGACGCTGGAATGGGCTGGCGCTTCTGCCCATTACCATGTCGCCATGATGCGCACCGTGTTGGTCGGCGAACCCTCGCCCCGCCACCGTGAACTTTACGCCGCCTGCCGCGAGGCGATCCAGGAAATCGAAACCGTGCTGCGGCCCGGCCATACCTTCGGGGACGTGTTCGAGACCCATGCAAGAGTGCTGGACGAACGCGGTCTGACCCGCCACCGGCTGAATGCCTGCGGCTATTCGCTGGGGGCCCGCTTCTCCCCGTCCTGGATGGAACACCAGATGTTCCACATCGGCAATCCGCAGCAAATCCTGCCCAACATGTCACTATTCATCCACATGATCATCATGGATTCCGAACGCGAGACTGCGATGACGCTCGGCCATACCTATCTCACCACCGAAGGCGCACCCCGTGCGCTGTCGCGCCATCCGCTGGACCTGATCGTCAAGGCGTAAGCATCTTCGATACCTTGGTATCAAAGATGCATTTTTGGCGATAAAAGGCGACATGTAGGTCGCGTTTGAAGCAAAATTTAACGTTTTAGGAAGATAATCGCGGGATTCTCATACGAACGCAGCCGTTAAGGAGGCAGCCAATGAGACGTCCCGCTTCCAGCATCGGCTCCGCGCTCGTTCTGGCCCTTGGTGGTCTGGCCAGCGCTGGCTTGGCCAGTGCCGGTTTGGCCGGTTGCAGCGTCTCCGACACGCTGACGCCCCCCCTTGATGTCGGCACCAGCGGCTCGATCAGCAAGCCGCTGACCGGTGAAGACATGCAGACGGCCATGCGCCAGAATGAGGATGTTCCCCGCCGCCCGCATCGCCAGATGCGTGAGCAAGCACCGGAACAGGCCTACTCCCCCTATCCGCAACAGCAGGCCCAGCCACAAAATTCGCTTGAAGCCCAGGCGCAAGCTCTCCAAAACGGCTATAATCCGGTTGCCTCCGAACCACTGGACGGCCAACCCCGCCGCCAGCAAAGCTGGCAGCAGCCCGAGCGGCAACAGAACCGGATGCATGAGCAGGCCGATGCTGGATCATCGGTCAGCCAACCGGAGCCTGAAGAACAGGCCGCTCTCGCGCCGCAAACCGATGAGGAGGCCGCCGCTCCTGCCTCGCCCGCCCCCTCGCAGCAAGCCTCGCTTGCTCCGGCTGGCGATGCCGGACCAGACTCGATCCGCTTCCTGCCGATCATCGGCGCGCCGGTCGAAGCAGTGACCCCGCTCTCGCGTCAATTGGGGGCAGAGGCCCGCGCCAAAGGCCTGATGATGCGCAGTTCAAGCGGCGAACAGGCTCGCCATATCCTCAAAGGCTATTTCTCCGCCTACGGCGAGGGCGGCAAGATCACCGTCGTCTATGTCTGGGACGTTCTCGACGCCAGCGGCAACCGCCTGCACCGCATCCAGGGCCAGCAGACCGTGCCGGGCAAAGCCCAAGACCCCTGGGCCGCCGTCCCCGCCTCCGTCATGCAGATCATCGCCAACAAGACGCTTGAGGAGTATGTTGACTGGCGTGCGAAAAATACCGGGTGACGGTGGAAAACGATCAAGGTCGTTTGGTGGGGCGTTTTCGTGCTAGCCAGATCGTCGCACCGCCGCATGAAGGATCGTTCCCGACATACTGTACAACTTCGAAGCCGTTAGTGTGCAACAACTCTTCATACTCGGCGCGATCCAAACTCCCGTGATACAAAGGCTTGCCTTCAAAGGTGCCAATCGCGTCGCCATATGTTGTACCACTGGTAAATAGCATAACGGCACCCGGAAGAGCGAGATGACTGAACGTAGCGAACATTGGACGCTGATCTTCTGGTTTCAGGTGAAATAGACTGTGCCAGGCAATAAGACCGTGAAACTTGCCTAGCGAGGGCAGGTTACGCATGTCAGCAGTAATCCATAGATGATCAAAGAAATTCGTCTTCGCGACTTCGATCAACGCAGCAGCACCATCCACGCCGGTGACACGGCAGCCGTTATCAATCAGATAGCGCGCTATTGGTTCACCTGATCCACAACCGATGTCGATGACGTCCGATCCGTCCCGCGTCATAGTGGATAGGAAGATATCAAGCCAAGAACGCTCGACTAAGTCTCGTCCACGCCGTTTTGTCCAGGCAACGGCGTTTTCCTGATAAAGGTCGATGACGCTATCGGCAATACTTGAGGGCATCCTACTTTTTCACCGGCCAACTCTCATCAGATACCCAGACGATATCGACATCCGCTTTTGGCGCATAGTCGCCCTGTTCATTAAATCCGCTGTTTTTCGCACAGAACCTAGATGGATTCGGAACACCACCTGCGGGAAAATCGCTTCGTTTACGAATTTCCGTGAGAACTGTCGCAAACCACTTGCATTCAGGGGCAAGGGCGCTAAAAAGCCCGCATTGCAGCGCCGCGCATGAAACAAGTGTGCTGGGGTCGGTTGTAACAGTTTTAATCCGAGGCGGGATGCCCAGACGGGGTCGCGTAGCGGGATGCAAACAGGCGGGCACAAATGAAGGTCTTCGCAGGTAATTCGAACCGGCAACTTGCTGAAGCGGTCTGTAAATATCTCAATGTTCCCCTTGGAAAAGCCAGCGTTCGCCGCTTTGCGGACCAGGAAATATTCGTGGAAATTCAGGAAAACGTGCGTGGCGAGGATATCTTCATCGTCCAGTCGACGTCGTTTCCGACCAATGACCACCTGATGGAACTGCTGATCATGATCGACGCCTTCCGCCGTTCTTCGGCGCGGCGGATCACAGCCGTCATTCCCTATTTCGGCTATGCCCGTCAGGACCGTCGCGCCTCTGGCCGCACACCGATCTCGGCCAAGCTGGTTGCCAACCTGATCACCGAGGCGGGCGCCGACCGTGTTCTGACGCTGGACCTGCATGCCGGCCAGATCCAAGGCTTTTTCGACATCCCGACCGACAACCTTTTTGCAGCACCCGTCCTCGCCCGTGACGTCAAGGAACACTACGACCTTGCCAATCTCATGGTCGTTTCACCTGACGTCGGCGGCGTGGTGCGTGCGCGTGCACTTGCCAAGCGTCTGGACTGTCTTCTGGCCATCGTCGACAAGCGTCGCGATCGTCCAGGCGAATCCGAAGTGATGAACATCATCGGCGATGTCGAAGGCAAGGATTGTATTCTGATCGACGATATCGTCGATAGCGGCGGCACGCTCTGCAACGCGGCTGAAGCGATGCTGAACATGGGCGCAGCCAGCGTTACCGCCTATATTACCCATGGCGTGCTTTCGGGCGGTGCCGTTACCCGCGTCACCTCCTCCAAGCTGCGCGAATTGGTGATCACCGATTCCATCCAGCCGACCGTCGCCGTCCAATCGGCCCATAATATCCGGGTGCTGAGCACCGCCACCCTGCTTGGCGAAGCCATCAACCGCACCAGCGCCGAAGCCTCAGTTTCCAGCCTGTTCGATTAATCGTCACGGCACACTTGCATAAATCCCTGAACCGAAATCGGTTTCAGGGATTACCTGGCAAATTTAACGTGTTACAGCGCCGTTTGCTGCCGTTTGTCTTTTCGGGGAGACGGACCGCGCTTTTCGCATTCCGATGCAAAACGGAAATACCCTATTCGTCGCACATGCTTTTCCGGCTGGCATGACGTCAGCACCGATCCGGTGTAAAAATTTCCACCAAAAATCTATTGAGCATTTCCAGGAAAGGTGGACACCGGTTTTACCAACCGGAAATGCTTAAAAACAAAGAGCGAGAGCGTTGCTGCGATCCACGAAGAGCAGAAACAATCCGGTCAAAACAGAACGGTTGCAGGCCGCTATTCCATTGATGAATGGTTGAGCTTCGGATACCCTTCTATTTGCATTGAAAAACTGGCCCGGACACCATGACCTGCACGCAAGCTCAAGACGACATTCCAGCGCAGCCGACAAAGCACCAGGCCATGCCTTTCACATCCAGCGCCATGCTATCCCATCCGCGGATTCATCCGATCATCCGCGTGCAGGCGGAGGCCTTTTTGAAACGGTTTGAGGAGCATCCTCAGATCGCCAGGGTTTTTGCCAGTCACCAGCGCTGGCTTCTCGGACAGATTGCCTTGATGCAATATTTCGAGGCGGGCCAGATCCTACCTGCCCGCTATTTCGACTTTGTCGAAGCCACTGGCGTGGCCAGCCGCAATACGGCGGACTCATTTCTGAAAGAAATGGAAACCTATGGCATCGCCCGCGAAACAACCACCACCGACCGGCGCAGCAGACCGCTGGTGCCGAGCGAGGCCAGTCTCGGCAGTGCGGCGGGCTGGATGGAAATCCATCTGCGAAGCCTGGACGGGTTTGACGATGGCGCACGGCTGCAAAACTTCGAGGCCAACGGCCGGGACATGAGCAAGCTGCATCCGCTTGTCGCCTCCGCCTTCATGCAGACCCCTGAACTGCGCGAGCAGCCGAAGATTTTTGATCCCTTCGTCTGGTTGAACAACGGCAATATCATTATCGACTGGCTGATTGCCAAGAGCCAGGATACCGATGCGGACGCTGAGCAGATTTTAATCGGCACCGTATCGATCCAGACCATGGCCGAGACATTCCACCTGTCTCGCTCACACCTCACCCGCAAACTGCTGGATGCAGCAAACGTCGGGACCATCGGCTGGAAAGGACGGCGCGGGCGCTCGGAACTCTGGGTTTCCAACCAATTCCGGCGAGAATATGAAAGGGCACAAACCGTAAAGCTCGAGATTATCGACACCGCCTGCGCCAAATGCGGCTTGCTATAGAGCGAGATGTCAACGCTCCGGCTAAATTATTAGCGGGCAGGCAAGGCGCAGACCTCACCCCCAAACAGCTTAGAGCGGGTCAGAAAGCGTTTTTCGCGGCCATTATCCAGTGAAAACATGCCCCCTCGCCCCGGAACGACATCGATAATCAACTGGGTGTGTTTCCAGACTTCATACTGGCTCTGATGGATATAGAAGGGCACGCCATCAATCTCGCCGAGCTTCACATCGGTATCCCCGACTATATAATCATCGACAGGATAACACATCGGCGATGACCCATCGCAACAGCCCCCGGACTGATGAAACAGGATCTGCGGATAATCCCTGCGGATCTCGCCGATCAAATCGATGGCCGCCGCTGTCGCGACGACCCTTGGTTCACCATCCAAAATCGTGTCCATAACTGCCTCGTTTCAAAATGAAAGAAGTCCGTCTTGGCTTCGCCCCCCTCATCCGGCTGCCGCCACCTTCTCCCCGCTGGGGAGAAGAATGCAAGAACCGCAAACCTTCGCGAATCCCATAAAACCAAGAACTCGACGGCTAAACCCGTCGAGATTCGCGGCTGGAGGTGGCGAAAATGGTTATGTTCGAGAACCGGAGCGGAGCGTACATAAGTACGTGAGCACCGGAAGCGCAGAACATGACCATTTGCAGCCCAGCGGGGCGGATTTACAACGGGTTTAGAAGAAGCCGAGGGCTTTGGGGCTGTAACTCACCAGCATGTTCTTGGTCTGCTGATAATGGTCCAGCATCATCTTGTGGGTCTCGCGGCCAATGCCCGATTGTTTGTAACCGCCAAAGGCCGCGTGGGCGGGATAGGCATGGTAGCAATTGGTCCAAACGCGCCCGGCCTGGATATTGCGACCGAAGCGGTAGCAGGTATTGGCATCGCGGCTCCAGACGCCGGCACCCAGGCCATAGAGGGTGTCATTGGCGATTTCCAGCGCCTCGGCCTCGTCCTTGAAGGTGGTGACGGAGACGACCGGGCCGAAGATTTCCTCCTGGAATACCCGCATCTTGTTATGACCCTTGAACACGGTCGGCTTGACGTAATAGCCGCCGGAGAGATCGCCGGACAGGGTATTGCGATGGCCACCGGTCAGAATTTCGGCGCCTTCTTGACGACCGATATCCATATAGGACAGGATTTTTTCAAGCTGCTCGCTGGAGGCCTGCGCCCCGATCATCGTACCCATGTCCAAGGGATCGCCCTGAACGATGGCCTCGACGCGCTTGATGGCCTTTTCCATGAAACGGTCATAGATCTTTTCATGGACGAGCGCCCGGCTTGGGCAGGTGCAGACTTCGCCCTGGTTAAGAGCAAACATTGCAAAGCCTTCCAGGGCCTTGTCGAGATAATCGTCATCTTCGCGCAGCACGTCCTCGAAGAAGATGTTCGGCGATTTTCCGCCCAGTTCCAGCGTCACCGGAATGAGGTTCTGGCTGGCATATTGCATGATCAGCCGACCCGTCGAGGTTTCACCGGTAAAGGCGATCTTGGCGATGCGCGGACTGGAGGCCAGCGGCTTGCCGGCTTCCAGGCCAAAGCCGTTGACGATATTGAGCACGCCGGGTGGCAGGATGTCGCCAATCAATTCGGCCCAGACGAGAATCGAGGCGGGGGTCTGCTCGGCTGGCTTCAGCACAACGCAATTGCCAGCGGCAAGAGCGGGCGCCAGCTTCCAGGCGGCCATCAGGATCGGGAAGTTCCAGGGAATGATCTGGCCGACGACGCCAAGCGGCTCGTGGAAATGATAGGCGACCGTATCGTGGTCGATTTCGCCGATCGAGCCTTCCTGAGCGCGTACGCAGGCGGCAAAATAGCGGAAATGATCGACGGCCAGCGGAATATCGGCAGCCATGGTTTCACGCAGCGGCTTGCCGTTGTCCCAGGTTTCGGCTCGGGCCAGGAGCTCCAGATTGCTTTCCATCCGGTCAGCAATTCGGTTGAGCATATTGGCGCGCTCGGCAACGGGGGTCTTGCCCCATTTGTCCTTGGCGGCATGGGCGGCATCCAGCGCCAGATTGATGTCGCGCTCGTCGGAGCGGGCGATATCGCACAACTTCCCACCGGTGACCGGGGTGGTGTTTTCAAAATACCGGCCACCCACCGGCTCACGCCAGTCGCCACCGATGAAATTGCCGTATTTCAGCTTGAACGGGGTGCTTGCCGTGGTTTGAACCTGAATGTTCATCTCTCATCCTCCCTGATGAAGGTTCCCTTGGTGATGTTTGTCTTTGGGGAAAACCGGTCCTCCACTTTTCCCTGACAAACTCCAGAACCGTAGTTGAAAGATGCACCCCGCTGCGGCCGGATACCAGCCAAGCTTCGCAATGCCGCAGCGCACAGTGTCGCATCCCTGCGACACTGCTGCGTGCATTAGTGAATATTAAAACGCTTCATCTTGCGATGCAGGGTTGCGCGACTGATGCCCAGCAATTGTGCCGCCTGGGAGACATTGCCTTTGGTACGAGACAGAACCCGACGCAGTGCAGCCCGCTCTGCTTCATGCAGATCATCCCCCTCTTCCCCGCGCTTTTCCTTCAAGGCATCGGCAGCGGGCAGACCGGCGGCGATGGCCTGATCGTCGATCTGCAACGCCAACCGCGCTGCCCGCGTTGCGCCCAACACCAGATCGTCACCGTCCACGGCCAAAAGTGCGGTGGGATTGGCCACCGTGGGGATCATGACGATGCGCGCGCCCGCAAAGGCCATGCGAAACAGGTTGACCTCGACGCGGAGTGCTGCATCACGCACCGCCTGGGCGAGAATGGTCATCGACAGATCCGTCACATCATGGCGGCAGGTGGAGATGTCGAGTGCGGCAGCAATCTGGCCGCGATGGTCGCGGATTGGCGCCGTGGTGCAACTCAGTGCGATATTGGCGGAGAGAAAATGCTGGTCGCGGTGGATGATGACCGGGCGCTCATCGGCCAGCGCCGTGCCGATACCATTGGTGCCAACGCTGGCCTCGCTCCATTCCGTCTGCTGCCAAAGGCCAAGCCTGCGAAAATCACCGTCATCGCCCGCAGCACTGCGCCGCTCAAGCACCACGCCATGGCTATCGGCCAGCACCAGGCAGCAACCGGAGCGCCCGACTGTCGAAAACAGCCGGTCCAGTTCCTCGGCGCTGGCGGCGATCAGGTGGTCCATGCGGCCACGCGCTTCACGGAAGGCCGTTTCGTCCAAAATCCGCGGGGTGCCTGCCTGTTCAGGGTCTAGCCCATGGACATCGAGGCAACGCCGCCAGGAAGCAGCAATCGGTGAACTGGCCGCCTTCGATCCCTGCAACGCTGTCGAATAGACCGTATCGGCATGTCTATAACCGACGCTCATATGCTCCTCCCAAAGCAAATTCACATCTCTCTGGACTATCATGAACCTTTGCGGGCAGGATGGCAATCGACAGGATTGACGCGCCTTGCCGCAAAAACCGGTGGCCCCGTTCCATCCCATGCTCGAAAAAAGCCCGAGAAAGCTTGCATCCACGGCACTTTCATACTATAGCGCCCCCGTCCGCGCAGACACCCTTGGAGGCAATGCGGATGAAATTGTGACGGCTGCTATATGTTTCCTTCAATCCTGAAAGGTTGGAGTGAAATGATGCGGCAGATTTAAAAACCGGCACCGTTTCCAGTTTCATGCCCGGATGATGTCAAGAAAAACCGGCTGAAACTCTCCAGTAACATCGAAAGGAAATGCCATGAGCCACGCATCTTACGAGCTCAAGGCCGAAACGCGCGAACGGGTTGGTAAGGGGTCCTCCCGTGAACTTCGCCGCAACGGTCTCATTCCCGCTGTCATCTATGGTGACAAGCAGGCTCCCATTGCCATCACCCTGAACACCAATGAAGTCACCAAGCGTATTCACGCTGGCGGTTTCATGACCACGGTGGCGACCATTGAAGTCAACGGCGAAAAGATCCGCGTCCTGCCCAAGGACTACCAGCTGGATCCAGTCCGCGACTTCACCATGCATATCGACTTCCTGCGCGTTTCGGCAAACAGCCAGGTCACGGTTGCCGTGCCTGTCCGTTTCGTCAATGAAGACAAGTCCGCCGTCAAGACCGGTGCTGTCCTCAACATCGTACGCCACGACGTCGAGTTGCAGGTTCCGGCCAACAACATTCCAGAAGCCATCACCTTCGATCTGGAAGGCCTGAAGATCGGCGACAGCGTGCATATCTCTGCCGTGAAGCTGCCTTCTGGTGTGACCCCTGTGATCACCGACCGCGACTTCACGATTGCAACTCTCGTCGCTCCAGACGTTGACGTTGCTGACGAAGAAGAAGCAACCGAAGAATAATTGCTCCATTCCGTTGGAGCGATCGATAAACCCGCCCCTTACCGGGCGGGTTTTTTGTGGCTTCAGATATCCGGCTCATGATAAAACTTTACGGCAAAAGCTATGACATCGGGACGGCCCATCGAACCGTGTTCTTTTCGTCCATAGCGGGTAGCATTGCACGAAAGTCGCAAATAACTTTGCGTAAAGTTGCAAATCTCCTTTACGACTTCAGTCATCGTTAACGTATCGCATGGAATCCTGCCCCCAAATAAGAGAAGAACCAGGGGCCGTGGGGTTGTATTGTTTCATCCCTATTCATTTTTCAGCACCGCTCACCAAATACGATGGAAAAATGTTTAATATTACATCTATTGGTTGCTATCTGAGTTTGCACACTGTCGGATGCGATCCATGACCCGGTCCGTGGAACAGCGTTTCCTTGCGCTGGTGGCTGGAACAGTGTTCGTCTGCGTTGTGCCGCTGTTTCTGCTGTTTCTGTGGCTGTCGTCACAACGGGCCGAAACCGATCAGCAAAATAGTATAGCTGTCCTGTTGGCTGCCAATGCCCAGGCACTCGCCAAGCCACTTTGGGATTTCGATGCTGAGAGTGTACGCCAGATCAGTGCAGCGCTGGTCTCCGGTGGCGAGGTCATCAGGGTCGAAGTTTCCGACCCGACCGGCAATATACGCATTGACATGCCGCAAACATTTGTCCCGGCAAAGACATTTTCCTCCCTATCGCAAACCATCATCTACCAGCATCAGGACGGACCGAAAACCGTTGGCACCATTACGCTTTCCTTTCAAAAGCATGGCCTGTTTGCCAGCATTCGCCGGACCGAAGGCGTGTTTATCGCCATCTTCATCCTGTCCATGCTGGTGGTGATTCTGGCCGCCATCGTCGGCAACCGGATGATGGTCATGAGACCGCTGACGCAGCTGACCGCCGCCATCGAAGCCACGCGACGTCTGGGTTCGCGACGTTCGGTCGACTGGCATTCAAACGATGAAATGGGCCGGCTGGCGCAGAGCTTCAACGCCATGCAATCAAAGCTTCAGCAGGAAGAAATCGAGCTAAAACAGGCGCACCGGCTGGCAACCGACATCTACCATGCGACGCCCGCCATGCTGTTTTCTGTCGATGCCGATGACCGGATTACCGGCATCAGCGACTACTGGACATCGGTGACAGGCTATCACCGCGAAGATATCATCGGTCTCAGTTTTGAAAGCCTGATTACAATTGAGGCCCGTCAGGCCTACCGCCAAGTCAAACAGAATGGTGAGGCTGGCCTGCAACAGCAATATACCACCAAATTCGTCTGTGCCGATGGACGGATCATGGATGTCCTGGTCGTCGAATCCGGCAATGCCACACCGATGGCGCAGTCCAACCTTTCGCTGAGCGTCATGACTGACATCACCGCCCTCAAACAATCGGAGGCACGCAACCGGCGCCAGGCAATGACCGATCATCTGACCGGGCTTCTCAACCGTCAGGGTTTCGAGAACGAACTGGATGTGCAGATCGAGGCAACCGACCGCCAGGGCGGTTCCCTTGCCTGCCTGTTCGTCGATCTCGACCGGTTCAAATGGATCAATGACAATCTCGGCCATCATGCCGGCGACACGACCCTGAAAATTCTGGTGGACATGATCGTCCACCTGCTGCCGGAAAACTCGGTGGCCGCCCGCATTGGCGGCGACGAATTCGCCATCCTGCTGCGTGCCAACGATTGCGAAACAGCCGCCCGCGCCGTGGCCAACGATATCTGCGGGATTTTCGAAACTCCCTTCATCGTCAAGGGGACCGCCACAAGACTGAGCGCCAGCATCGGCATCGCGCTGTATCCGCAACACGCCGAGACAGCCACGGAACTGCTGCAAAAGGCCGACATGGCAATGTATAATCGCAAGCGCGACGGAAAGAACGGTTTCCAGATCTTCGACGACAGCATTGGCACTACCACCCGCCGGCGCGCCGAGATCGAGCAGATGATCGAGCAGGCATTGAGCAACGACTGGCTCGATGCGTTTTTGCAACCAATCATCGACCTGCAAAGCGGCAAGACGGTCGGCTACGAGGCCTTGATGCGTCTGCGCCACCCCGTCCACGGCATCATGGCGCCGACCGAAATCATCAGTCTGGCCGAGGAAACCGGTACCATTCACGATATCGGCAAGCAGGTTTTCGATAAGGCTCTCGATCACTTCACCAGGCTTTCCGCCCTCAGTGGCGACACCACCTCCTATCTGGCGCTGAATGTCTCGCCAACGCAGATCGATGCCAGCCTTCTGGTCTGGCTGGCCAGCGCGGTGCATCTTTTCAACATCGACCCATCGCGGATCATCATCGAGATCACCGAAGCGACGTTGCTGCACGACAGCCCACATATCCAGACCGTGCTCCAAAAAATCGGCGATTTTGGCTGCCGCATTGCGCTGGACGATTTCGGCACCGGATATTCCTCGCTCAGCTATCTCAGCCGCTTCCCGGTCAATATCATCAAGATCGACCAGTCCTTCATCCGCTCCATGACCGGCGATACCCTGGACCTGCGCGAGCGCAGCCGCATGTTGATCGAAGGCATTGCCGCTATTTCGCACAAGATGAAATGCACCGTGGTGGCCGAGGGCATCGAGACCAAGGAACAATGGCGGGCGCTACAGGCAATCGGTGTGGATTACGGCCAGGGCTATCTGTTCGACCGGCCATTGTCCTTCGAAGATCTGCAAGCCCGGTTCGGAGACAATAGCGCGACACCGCCGAAATCCACGCCCATTGCCAGGATTGGACATCGGACAACGGCTTAGGACGAGACAACCCAGGCTGCCATTTCAGCAGGACAAGCACAACCAAACACAATCTAAAGGAGGCCGAAGATGAGCTGTCGAAGAAGTGCATTCCGCCTTGTCGTCCTGTCCTCCTTGGTGTTCATGACCGCCACAGCCATGGCGCAAAACAGCATAGTCTTTACCACGGAAGATTACCCACCTTACAATTTCAGGGAAAACGGGGTGGACAAGGGCGTCGGCTACGAGCAGGTCGTCATGATCATGAAGGATCTGTCGATCCCCTATACCATCGAGATGATGCCCTGGGCTCGTGCCATCGCGATGGCCGAAACCGAACCGATGACCTGCGTGTTTACCGCAGCCCATATCCCTGAGCGCGAAGGCCGCTTCAAATGGGTCGAGCCGCTGGCCATCGATCGGAATATCATCATGAGCCGCAAGGGCTCCGGCATTCAGGTGCGCAATGTCGAGGACGCCCGCAAGTATATTGTCGGCACCCAGCGCGACGACTACACTCAGGCCCTTCTGGAACGGCATGGTTTTCCCAGAATCGACCTCGCCTCCAACCTCGATCTAACCATCAAGAAACTGGAAAGCGACCGGATCGATCTCATGCCGGTCTCGGAGAAATTCTATCACAAGCTGGTGGCCGAAGGTCATCCTCTGGAACAGCAATTCGTGCTGACCGAGCAGAAATTCGCCATTGCCTGCAACAAGTCCCTGCCCGATGACCTGATCGTGCAAATGCAACAAGCGCTTGATCGACTGATTGCCGACGGCACGCAAGCCAGGATTTCGCGAGAATATGGCCTGTTACAGCCTCAATAGCACGCGCAATCGGGGTTGACATGGCCCGCATTTCGCTGTCGTGAAGACCAACCGAAATACGTTCGTGGAAAATGCGATGATCGTTCTTGCAGGGCTTGGCAATCCCGGCTCCCAATATGCCGGCAACCGCCACAATATCGGCTTCATGGTGCTCGACGCCATCCATCGCCGCCACAGCTTTTCGCCCTGGTCGAAGAAATTCAAGGCCGAGATTGCCGATGGCACGCTGGCGGGCGAAAAAGTGCTGCTGATCAAGCCGCAGACCTTCATGAACCTGTCAGGCGAATCGGTCGGCGAGGCGCTGCGCTTCTACAAGCTTGGCCCCGAACAGCTGGTGGCGATCTATGACGAGCTGGATCTTCTGCCCGGCAAGGCCCGCATCAAGCTGGGCGGCGGCCATGGCGGCCATAATGGCATCAAATCGCTGGATGCCCATTGCGGCCTGAACTACCGCCGCCTGCGGCTCGGTATCGGCCATCCCGGCGATAAATCCCGGGTCCAGGCGCATGTGCTGGGCGATTTCGGCAAGCTCGACGCTGAATGGCTCGATCCTCTGCTGGAAACGCTGGCCGAAAACGCCGACATGCTGGTGCGCGGTGAAGACAGCCAGTTGATGAACAAACTGGCGCTTGCGACAGGGACGAAAGCGGACGAGGAAAAGCCCAAGCCCGCCAAACCGGCCAAATCCCACATTCATCAGGCTCGCAATGGCGTGCAGCCGAAAAAACTGCCGGAAACCGGCCCGATGGCTGAGATGTTGAAGAAGATGTTTGGTCCGAAGAAGGATTGAGATGAGCAAGTCAGCCATCAAGATTCGCGCCGCCCAGCCAGACGATTTGGAAAGCCTGCTGTCGCTGTATCAGGAATTGAACAGCGATGACGATCTGTTGCAGCCCGATCTCGTGCGCGAAAAATATGCGGCAATTCTCGCCCATCCCGGTCTGACAATTTTTTTGGCGCTCGATATGGAAACGCCCGTGGCGACGACCTCTCTTGTCGTCATCCCCAACCTCACCCGTGGTGGAAGACCTTATGCCCTGATTGAAAACGTTGCCAGCGCCATCAGTCATCGCGGCCAAGGCTATGGCAAGGCGGTGGTGCTTCACGCCATTGACGCAGCCTGGCAGGCAGGCTGCTACAAAGCCATGCTGCTCACAGGCCGAACGGACGAAGCCATCCACCGCTTCTACGGTTCCTGCGGCTTTCTCCAGAACAAGACCGGCTATCAGATCCGCCGTACGTGATGCCTATTCTTCCGGCTCAATGGTAAACAGCAGCGGAAACCCTGCTTCCTTGGCGAGATCATTGGCCTCGGTGGATTTGGTCTCGGCGATGTCGCGGGTGCAGACCACCACCACCGCCGAGCCAAAACGGTGAGCGGTCATCATCACGCGGTTGCCGGTTTCCTCGCTCATCCGGAACACGGCTTTCAGCACGATGGTCACGAATTCGCGCGGAGTGTAATCATCATTGGTCAGGATGACCTTGTAGAGCCTGGGCTGCTCCAGCTTTGGCCTGGTTTTCACCTTTGGCTGCCCGACAATGACTTTTTGAGGCATTGGCAACTCCCATCGGCACACGCTCGCGTTACCATAATGCGAACAGCTTCCGGCTTCAAGCAATTGGCGCCAAGAAGCGGCAAAGCCTTGACCGGGCCGCTCCATTCCCCCATAGGCAAGGCAACAAAACCTTTACTGAGCACGGAAAACACCCATGGGCTTCAAATGCGGTATCGTGGGACTGCCGAATGTCGGCAAGTCCACCCTTTTCAACGCGCTGACCAGGACGGCGGCGGCCCAGGCGGCCAACTATCCGTTCTGCACCATCGAGCCGAATACCGGCGAAGTGGCCGTGCCCGATCCGCGCATGCAGACGCTGGCAACCGTTGCCGGCTCCAAGGAAATCATCCCGACCCGCATTTCCTTCGTGGACATTGCCGGTCTGGTGCGCGGCGCTTCCAAGGGTGAAGGCCTGGGCAACAAGTTTCTTGCCAATATCCGTGAAGTCGATGCAGTCGTGCATGTGCTGCGCTGCTTCGAAGATGACGACATCACCCATGTCGAAGGCCGGATCGATCCGGTTGGCGACGCCGAAACCATCGAAACCGAGCTGATGCTGGCCGATCTGGAAAGCCTGGAGCGCCGCACCGAGCAGACCCGCAAGCGCGCCGCCTCCAAGGACAAGGAATCGATGACACTGCTGCCTGTCATGGATGGTGCTCTGAAGCTGCTGCAAGAGGGCAAGCCCGCCCGCCTGCTGTTGGCAAGCCTTGATGCCGAAGAGCGCGAGGTGCTGAAAAGCCTGAACCTGCTGACCTCGCATCCGGTCCTCTACGTCTGCAATGTCGCCGAAGCCGATGCCGTAACCGGCAATGCCCATACCAAAGCCGTCGAGGACATGGCCAAGGCACAAGGGGCGGAAACCGTAATCATTTCGGCGGCCATCGAAGCCGAAGTGGCGCAATTGCCGGACGAGGAAGCTGCCGAATTTCTGTCGGCGCTCGGGCTGGAAGAAGCAGGTCTGGACCGGCTGATCCGCGCTGGCTATCACCTGCTCGACCTGATCACCTATTTCACCGTTGGCCCCAAGGAAACCCGCGCCTGGACCATTCCGCGCGGCACCAAGGCGCCCGCCGCCGCAGGCGTGATCCATACCGATTTCGAACGCGGCTTCATCCGCGCCTTCACCATCGCCTATGATGATTACATCACCTACAAGGGCGAAGTCGGCGCCAAGGAAGCTGGCAAGGGCCGCGACGAAGGTAAGGAATATGTCGTGAATGACGGCGACGTCATCCACTTCCGCTTCAACACCTGATCCATATTGCGACGGTCGAACAGTCAATCACAAGCGGGATGCTCATTCAAAAGCATCCCGCTTTTATTTTGCCCTTTAAAACGCCGGTCAACTGGGCAATATCAATGCATTGGAGCGGTGTGGGTTACCGCCTCCTGAAACGAGGGGAGTAAGCATGCGTTCGATGTCCGTGCCTATGTTGTTTCTATCCGCTGTCCTGATGCATGGGCAGGCAAACGCCGCTGATATTACCTCGAAAGGTGCCAAGGACCTCAAGCAGCAGCTTTTGTCCACCCTGCCAGACGGCATGGTCAAGGACGCGAGCGCCATGACTGTGCGGGCGCGCAACAGCGCCTATGAGGTCCGGGTCAATACCATTGCGCTCTTCGGACTGGAGGCGATCAAATTCACCAAGGCCGTGGGTCTCAACCCTATCGTATCCCTCATTCGGCCGCTGGACGGTGGCCTGTGGCAATTCGACCAGGCCGGTGGGATCGATGTCAAAGGGCAGACTAAAGAGAAAGACACCAAGACCGACTTTCTCTTTTCGGTCGATTCCTACAGCATGACGGGGATCTACGATCCGACCATCACCTATCTACAGTCCGGCACCTACAAGGCCGAGGACATGCGGCTGCGATTGCAGACGGGTGAAAGTTCGACGGACATACGCCTGGACACGGTCAATTCCACAGTCCAGGGGACGAAGGACGGTGATAAGACGATTACTGTTGCCAGCACTAGCACATTTACCAACCTCGTTGAAGCCATCAGGGCTTCGAAAGCGGACCCTGCCGGTTTCCGCGCCGGTTCAGGCGAAAGCTCCGTGAAAATCGAAGGCGTTGCCTTCCAGCCGCTTCAGAAAATGATCGCGATCCTGGTCAAGAACTGGGACAAGTCGCCAATGGATGAGGCTGAAAAGCGCATATTGATCCAGCTGTTCCGCTCGAATTTTCCCCTTTTCAAAACCATGTCCCAGACCGTTGTCTATCACGATATGCAGGTCGAGACCCCGCAAGGCCCATTCACCGCCAAGCGTTTCGGCATAGAGACCATGATCGACGGCATCAGCAATGGGGCCCGGTTCGGCTTCGGCCTTGATCTCGTCGAGCCGCAGATGGTAGCGGGCCTTGTGCCAGCGGCCTATGTGCCGCTCATTCCGCAGACCTCGACTATCAAAGTGAAGGTGCCCACCGTCAACGCGGCGGATGGTATCAATTACCTGATGGACAATGTCGATTACGATCCAACCCATTCGCTGACACCGCCGCAGAAGAGCGAAATCAGCCGTCGCTTCTTTCCTGATGGCATCGCCACCATCACCTATGACGGCACCCGTCTGACATCTTCGCTCTATGACGTCGCGGTTACCGGCAAAACCACCTTTGCCCTGACCGGCAACGATAAGCCGCTGGTCGACGTGACCGTAACAGCACGCGATTTCGACAAGACCATTGCCTATCTCCAGGCCAATGCCAAGCAAACGCCGGAGTTGGGCCAGACATCATTTTTCCTGCTGATGGCGAAAGGCTTTGCCAAGACACAGGAGGACGGCCAACTGCTTTGGCACGTGGAAACGGATCGCACCGGCCAGATCAAGGTCAACGGCAATGCTTTCAGTATTCCGGGCACCGCTCCAGGCACGCCTCCGGCACCGTAATTCTTGTATCTGTGCTATTAGGGTTCGGATACGCCCAGAGAGGATATTATGCAGACAGATAAATTATATTTTGAAGATTTTCCGGTTGGTACACGCCTGCCGCTTGGCCCCGTTACGGTGGATTTAAACGACATTATCGAGTTTGCCACAGAGTTCGATCCGCAGCCGATGCATCTCGATGCGGAAGCTGGTGAGGCCAGCATTCTCGGCGGCTTGGCGGCCTCCGGCTGGCATACCTGCGGACTTTTGATGCGGATGATGATCGACAGCTATATCCTGCGCTCCTATTCCGAGGGAGCGCCGGGCATCGACTTCGTGCAGTGGAAAACGCCGGTCCTAGCGGGTGATACCCTGAGTGGCTTTTCCCTGGTTGAAGAGGCCCGGCCATTGCGCTCGCGCCCGGGAATCGGTGTCATCACCAGCCGCCATGAACTGGTCAACCAAAAGGGCGAAACCGTCATCGTCGCGCGCAATGCGGCCATGATGCGCCAGCGCCAAGCGGCAGGAGACGTGGCATGAGAATGGTTGACCTGTTCCCCTTCGAGCAAAAAGTCGTGCTCGGCACCCGCCATTTCAACGCGGAGGATATCATCCGCTTTGCCACAAAATTCGATCCGCAACCCTTCCACGTCGATGCGGAAGCGGCGAAGTCCTACGTCTTCGGCGGTCTCTGCGCCTCTGGCTGGCATACCTGCTCAGTCTGGATGCGAACCTTTCTCGACTTCATGGGCGAAGCCAATACCAAAGCGATTGCCGAAGGCGTGGCACCGCCACGGCTTGGCCCCTCGCCCGGCTTTACAGACCTGAAATGGCTGAAACCGGTCTATGCCGGGGACGATATTACCTATAGCCTGACGGCACAAAACAGCCGCGCGCTCAGATCGCGTCCCGGCTGGCACCTCCACGCCAGCGTTGCCGAAGGTATGAACCAACAGGGCGAGCCGGTGCTGCGCTTCGTCAGCACCGTGCTCGAACAGGAGAATGACAATGAACGTTCATGATTTTTCAGCCAAGGATATTACCGGTCGGGAGCGCAAGCTTGCCGAATTTGCCGGAAAACTGCTCCTGATCGTCAACACCGCCAGCAAATGCGGCTTCACACCGCAATATGAAGGCCTGGAGACCCTGCAAAAGCGTTTCAAGGACGATCTCGTCATCATCGGCTTTCCCTGCAACCAGTTTGGTGGTCAGGAACCGGGATCAGAAGCCGAAATCGCCAGCTTCTGCGACCTGAATTTCAATGTCAGCTTCCCGATGTTCGCCAAGATTGATGTCAAAGGCAACGAGGCCCATCCTCTCTACAAATACCTGACCCACGAAGTGCGCGGCATTCTCGGCACCGAAGCGATCAAATGGAATTTCACCAAATTTCTGGTCGGCCGCGACGGCATGCCGATTGCCCGCTATGCGCCGATCACCAAACCGGAGGAAATTGCTGATGATATCGCTAAGGCGGTGAAGGGTTAACAAGGATGGGCCGGATGCAGGACTTTCAGGCATTCCGGCCCACCAATCCACGGCTTCGCGCCGTTTGCGCCCATAGTAGCCACAAATTTCCCCGCCATACGCATGACGAATTCGGCATCGGGCTGATCGTCAAGGGCGCACAAGTTTCGGCCTCAGGCCGGGGGCAGGTCATGGCTGAACCCGGGAATATCATCACCGTCAATCCTGGCGAAGTGCATGACGGCGCTCCGATCGGAGAGCATGGCAGGCAATGGTTGATGATCTATATGGAGCCAGAGTATCTCAAAGAGATGCAGGCGGATTTACAGGAGACCGGACAGGTCGAATTCGAGAAACCCGTCTTCGACAATCCGGGTTTGGCCGTTCGTTTTCAGCGCGCCTTTCAAGCCATGAGCGTAGGTAGTGATCCCGTGGCGGAAATGATCCTTGAAGAATCGTTGCTGTGTTTGCTTGCACCGCTGATCGCTTGGCGAAGCAACCAGCCTCGACCGAAAGACCACCCCTCGATGCAGCGGGTACGGCAAATGATCTTCGACGATCCAACGGCAAACCCGTCGCTGCATGATCTGGCCAAGGTTGCCGATGCCAGCCGTTTTCAAACTCTACGGGCATTCCAGGCAATGACTGGCCTGACTCCCCATGCCTTCATTCTACAACAGCGCGCCAACCAGGCTCGCCGCCTGATCCTGTCGAGCAGGAACAGCCTGGCCGATATCGCCGCAGCCTGCGGCTATGCTGATCAAAGCCACATGACGCGGGAATTCAAACGCCGCTACGGGCTGACGCCTGCCGCATTTCGCGCCTGAGAACCTCTGCAATTCCATTCAAGACCAAAAGCCCAGGCGACAGCTAAAAAAGCGGAAGGATCAACACAACCCGGTCTCGTCCATCATGCCCCTGGATTTTTATCTGACATCCTTCATCATCGTCGCAACACCCGGCACCGGGGCGCTTTACACCCTGAGTGTGGCGCTGTCCGGCGGATGGCGAGATGCAACCATTGCCGCCTTCGGCTGCACGCTCGGCATTCTGCCCCATATGGCAGCAGCCAGCCTTGGGCTCGCAGCAATCCTTGCGACCAATGAAACCCTATTCCAGTCCGTCAAGATCGCCGGTGTCGCCTATCTGCTGTACATGGCGATTGGCCTTTGGCGCGTAAGCGAGATCAATATGAGCCAGGAGCCGCGCCGGCATGACCGTGCCGGGCGGATTATAGGAAAAGCAGTCCTGATCAACTTGCTGAACCCAAAACTATCTCTGTTCTTCCTGGCATTTCTGCCGCAATTCGTTCACGGCAACGACCCGTTCGCCGTCAGGCAGTTTGCCCTCTGCTCAAGCATTTTCATGGCGATGACATTCGTCGTCTTCGCCATCTATGGCGGCCTGGCAAGCAGACTGCGCGATCACATCATCTCAAAGCCCAGAGCGGTAAAGGGCCTCTACAGGAGCTTTTCCGCTGCATTCCTGTTGATGAGTATTAGACTGGCACTCGCCGAGCGATAACAAAGCCCGCTCAGCGATCAATGCCCGGAAAATTCCACCAGCGTGCGCACCTCGACGCCTAGCGCTTCCAGCTTCTTGCGGCCGCCGAGATCCGGCAGGTCGATGACGAAACAGGCGGAGACGACGTCGGCGCCGATCTGACGCAGTAGCTGCACCGCGCCGACGGCGGTGCCACCGGTGGCGATCAGGTCATCGACCAGAATGACCTTCTCGCCGGGCTGCACGGCATCGACATGCATTTCCATCTCGTCCACGCCATATTCCAGGCTATAGGCGATCCGCACCGTCGTGTGCGGCAGCTTGCCCTTCTTGCGGATCGGCACGAAACCAGCAGACAGCTGATGCGCCACCGCCCCGCCCAGAATGAAGCCGCGAGCCTCCATGCCGGCGATCTTGTCGATCTTCAACCCGGCATAGGGTTGCACCAGCTCATCGACGGCGCGGCGAAAAGCGCGCGGATTGCCGAGCAGCGTGGTGATATCGCGAAACACGATGCCAGGCTTGGGATAGTCCGGAATGGAGCGGATGGCGGCGGAAAGTTCCTGGGAAATCTGTGTCATGGTCTGCCCGGCTGACGGAATTTCTAGTTGCGCCGGACCCTACTGCATTCTTCCTGAAATCGAAATGGATTTAAGACGCTGTCCAGAGGCAATGTGATCGCAGACAAGCCCTCTATCTTGATCAACACATTCACAAAAACAGCACAAGGCGGCCCGAAGGCCGCCTTGTGCGAATTTGCGTCATACCAAGGAGAAATCAATGTTCCTTGTTGGCATAAACCGATTTCTTGGTGAGGTAGACCAGGCCGGAGAAGATCAGCAGGAAGACCATGACCATGAAGCCAGTGCGCTTGCGTTCTTCCAGATGCGGTTCGGCAGCCCACATCAGGAAAGCCGAGACGTCCTTGGCATATTGGTCAACCGTCTGCGGCGCGCCATCGTCATAGGTCACCTGCCCCTCGCTGAGCGGCGGCGCCATGGCAAGTGCCGAGGCGGCAGAGAAATACGGGTTATAATGGGTGCCTTCGGCCACCGTCACGCCAGCTGGTGGGTCCTGATAGCCGGTCAGCAGCGCGTGGATATAATCCGGCCCGCCCTCCTGATATTGCGTGAAGATGTCGAAGATGAAGGTCGGGAAACCACGCTCGATGCCGCGTGCCTTGGCAAGCAGCGACATGTCGGGCGGAGCCGCGCCATTATTGGCGGCAGCGGCGGCTTCATGGTTGGGGAAGGGCGACGGGAAATGATCCGAAGGCACGGCCTTGCGGGTATACATTTCGCCGGATGCGTTCGGCCCGTCCTGCACTTCGTATTCGGCGGCAAAGGTCTTCACCTGCGCTTCCGAATAGCCCAGGTCTTCCAGCGTGCGGAAGGAAACCAGGTTCATGGAATGGCAGGCGGAACAGACTTCCTTGTAGATCTTCAGTCCGCGCTGCAATTGCCCCTTGTCATATTTGCCGAAAGGCCCGGAAAAACTCCATTCCACCGGGGCTGGCTTATGAATGGGGTAATGGGGCGTTTCGCCTTCCGCATGTTCCTGCGCAAGCGCTGCGGAAAAGCCGAGACCGGTGGCGAATGCCAGCGACAGGAGGCTTGTGGCAAGCTTCTTCATTGAGTTTATCCTCTCCCTGCCTGTCTCAGACATGCGCTTCGGCTGTTTTGCCGTTCTTGGCCAGAACAGCCTCGGTAATCGAGTTCGGAACCCGCCGTGGCGTTTCCAGCAGACCAAGCAGAGGCATGATCACCAGGAAAAAGCCGAAGTAATACAGCGTACCGAACTGCGCCATGGTGGTGAATGTATCCGTCGGCTGACGTGAACCGAGCCAGCCGAGCAGAATGCAATCAGCGACAAAGATCCAGAAGAACAGCTTGTACCAGGGCCGGTAAACGGCAGAACGCACCTTGGATGTGTCCAGCCAGGGCAGGAAGAACAAGACGATGATCGCCCCGAACATGACAAGCACGCCACCCAGCTTGGAATCGATGAACAGCACGTTGAAGGTGATGGCGCGCAGCATGGCGTAGAATGGCAGGAAGTACCATTCAGGAACGATATGCGCTGGGGTCTTCAGCGGATCGGCCATAATGTAGTTGTCGGGATGGCCAAGGAAGTTCGGCATGTAGAAGATGAACCAGGCATAGGCGATCAGGAAGATCGACACGCCGAAGGCGTCCTTCAGCGTCGCATAGGGCGTAAACGGCACCGTGTCGGTCTTTGACTTCACCTCAACCCCGGTCGGATTGGTCTGTCCGGTGACATGCAGTGCCCAGATATGCAGGATAACCACGCCTGCGATCATGAAGGGCAGCAGGTAATGCAGCGAGAAGAAGCGGTTCAGCGTTGGCTGATCGACGGCGAAGCCGCCAAGCAGGAAGGTCTGGATCCACTCGCCCACATAAGGAAAGGCCGAGAAGAAGCCGGTGATAACAGTCGCCCCCCAGAAGGACATCTGGCCCCAGGGCAGAACGTAACCCATGAAGGCAGTTGCCATCATCAAAAGGAAGATCACCACGCCGAGAATCCAGAGGATTTCGCGAGGTGCCTTGTAGGAGCCGTAGTAAAGGCCACGGGCGATATGCAGATAGACGGCGATGAAGAAGAAGGACGCGCCATTGGCATGCATATAGCGCAGCAGCCAACCATGATTGACGTCGCGCATGATCTTTTCGACGGAATTGAAGGCGACCGTGGTTTCAGCGGTATAATGCATGGCCAGCACGACGCCGGTCAGGATCTGCACGATCAGCATCACCGCCAGCATGGCGCCGAATGTATAGGCGTAGTTCAGATTGCGCGGCACGGGAAAAGCAATGAAACTGTCATAGACCAAGCGCGGCAAGGGTAGCCGCTGATCGATCCACCGTGTCAGCCCGCTCGAAGGCTGGTAACTGGAATGCCCACTCATCAATCTCTCCCCCTCAGCCGATCTTGATCACGGTATTGGATACGAACCCATAATTTGGAATATGCAGGTTTTCCGGCGCCGGACCTTTGCGGATACGGCCGGCCGTATCGTAGACCGAGCCATGGCAGGGACAGAACCACCCGCCATATTCCCCGGCCTGACCGAGCGGTACGCAGCCGAGATGGGTGCAGGAGCCGATCATCACGATCCAGTTTTCCTTGCCCTGCCCCGCCGAGCGGGCAAGATCCGTCGCCTGGGCGTCGTCGCCGGCATTGGCGTTGCGCGCCACCGGGTCCTTCAGCTGGGCAATCGGCACGCCCTTGGCCTCTTCCACTTCCTTGTCGGTGCGGTTGCGGATGAAGACCGGCTTGCCGCGCCACTTGACCGTCAGCGACATGCCCGGCTGAAGCGCCGAGACATCCACCTCGATAGAGGCCAAAGCCAGGGTCGAGGCATCGGGCCGCATCTGGTCGATAAAGGGCCAGGCCACAGCCGCAACGCCAACTGCGCCCGCCATGCCGGTGGCGAGATAAAGGAAGTCGCGGCGCGTCGGCTCGCCCGCGCCCATGCCTCCGCCCGCAGTTTCAGTCTGTGTATTGTGTTCGCTCACGGTCAAACCATCCTCTTCGCATCGCCTGCGACAAACCGTTGGAGCGCCATGGGTCACTCTCACCCGCAAAGGACGCTCGATCACTTTTCATCCACCGCAATACCCGTTCGACGAGCAGGTCCTACGGCAGCGGTCCCCCTGACGGCATCCATGACGCCACAAAATCGCCATGGATTCTCCGCCTCCAAGTCAATTTCTATGCGCGCTGGTGAAATCTGTCCAGTGTTCAACCGCATGAGAGGCAACATGTCGCGGAAAACTTTAGGAAAACCAGGGATAAAAATTCCCCTGCAATTGCAGGGATTTGCGCTTTATCAAGAGCCAGGACACGAGAAGAGCCCTGTTTTTCACGCTTTTGGCTGCCAACCTGATTTGAAAAAAGTCAAGACTTGTGCAATGCGCAAATGACTGTTGCGCTGCAAAATTTTCGTGATCTGCATGTGTAATCGTTGTGAGTTGACCTCGGGATTTTGGCAGTCTCGTTATAAAGCCCAAGGGTGCAAGCTTGATTGCCGGATATCGTCTTTTTCAGAAATCACGTTCTGAGCCATCTGACAGGCCGTATGCATGGTGCTGGCAACCAGAATCGGCTTAAAGATAAATCATGCAACAATTAGAAAGCGTTATAGAAACGCAGTCGACACCCTATAGGCTGCATGACACTGCAATTCCGCAAAAGGCAAGAAGATGAAATCGATGCTGCTGCACATTATGGCAACCCTGCTCGTGCTTGCCCTTGGCCTGTTTGCCCTGCGTTACGCCACCAATTTCTGGGGTGCGGGAGTGATCTATAGTCTCCAGCTTCACGCCGGGCTGGCCATGCTGCTCATGGCGCTGTTCTGCCTGGCGCTACGCCCGGGCCTGTTCACCATGACCCTTCTGGCCGCCACAGTTTTTATTGCTGGTCATGCCGTCTGGATGATCTGGGCCACCCTGCCGCCAACACCCCCGATCGATCTGGCGCGTATGCAGCCGTTCAGGGTTCTGTCCTTCAACGTGCTGGGTGACAACCTGGAAAACGGCGGTGCGATCACCGATTACATTCTCGAATCGGGGGCGGATGTCGCCTATGTGATGGAGGCTGCCCCCGTTTCCCTGCATCTCGACCGGCTCGCCAAGACCTATCCCTACCGAATCGGCTGCGGCGAGCACACGCCGACCTGCGACCTGATGATCCTCTCGAAATATCCGCTCGACATGGTCTATGTCGGCAATCTCAGCGACCTCAGGCGCGACCGGTTCGCCATGGCGAAAATCCAAGTCGGCGGCACCGCCTTGCATCTGGCAGCCGCCCATTTGAGCAAGCCCTATTTCGACGGCTACCACATGGAGGAACTGGGAGAGCTGGGCGACGTCTTGAGCGGCATCGATGGCCCTCTCCTGCTGGCCGGTGATTTCAATGCCTCGACGCTGGCACCCGACATGCAGAAACTGCTGAAAATCACCGGCATGACCACGACCGGGTTAGAACCCGCCACCTGGCCCATCATCGGCGGCGCCTTCGGCGTGCCGATCGACCATATTTTCATCCGCAGCCCGCTGATGGCGGCGAAGCTGTCACGCATTCCCTCGAATTTCGGCTCCAACCATTATGGACTGATCACCGATCTGCTGCTGCCGAAGGGGTGATGAAGCTCACGTCCGTCCGCATCCAGATTATCGAAAGGACGACAGCCACAGAAGACATTGCACCCGCACTCTTCCGCATTTATCTTGCACGTCCATAATTTTGCACCCAATGCCCAAAGTCAGACATTTTCAATCCTAATTATCGACATAGAGAATTGGCCGCCGACAAAAAAGGCCTTATCCAAATGGCGCAAATATTTTTCTTTGTAATATTCACTTTGATTGGTGTGTTTGCCACTAGTTGGCAAGCTGAAGCAGAAGACAATCAAGTTTGGCAACCTTCGGGCGGCATTCAGCAAATTCCAATCTGGCCCCATGAAGCGCCAGACATGGAGACTATTTCACTCCCACCAGAGAGTTTGAAACCGGGAAAACAGACGATCCTTAACGTAACCCATCCAACAATGACTATTTACCCGCCTAAAGGTAAGAACAGCGGCACTGCAATCGTGGTGTTTCCCGGCGGCGGGTTCCGTGTTCTGGCAATGGACCTGGAGGGTACCGAGATCTGCGATTGGATAACAGGCAACGGCATAACCTGTATTCTTCTCAAATATCGAGTGCCAGGAAGTGACGATTATTGGGACACTGACTGCCATTGCCGGGTTATCCCAAAAATACGCCGAGCCCTTCAAGACGCACAGCGCACGGTTCGCCTCGTCAGAGCGCGCTCGCAGGCATTGAATGTCGATCCTCACAAAGTTGGGGTGATTGGATTTTCATCCGGCGGGTTTTTGGTTGCTGAAATAAGCAATATTTCGAAGCCCAACTACGTGTCCGTGGATGAAGCAGACAAGTTGAGCAGCCACCCGGACTTTGCTATCGCTGCATATCCGGGGCATATGTGTTACGATTCCGGCCAACCTAGGCATTTAAATTTCGCGATCACGAAAGCGGCGCCGCCGACATTTCTCGTTCAAGCAAGCGACGACGACGTCGATAACCCCTGCAATAGCAAGGTTTATGCGGATGGCCTCAAGAAAGCTGGCGTGCCCACCGAACTCCATATTTTTGATAGGGGAGGTCATGCGTTTGCGCTGCGAAAGCCTGATTTACCGGTAGGACAATGGCCTAATCTCGCAATCGTCTGGCTAAAGAAAGTGGGCATGTTGTGATAAGGGAATTGCCACTGGAAGAAGGTCCAGGGGGCGTTAGATAGCGGGTTCGTAATACAAAAATTACCTCGAATGAATCAGGCTGGTCCATGTATGAGATAACGAAAACGAAGGGGTCTTTCACGAAAATGAGGACGCTTCGCTGGAGGCTGGCGATTACCTTTTTAAAGATCGTTTTCCGAAAGGAAGAAAGACTAATCTATTCTCTCAAGGCGCTTGGAATGAGTGATCTCTTCTGCGTGCGGGCTCTCGAATTCGCTTATCATCTGGACAATCACTCAGCGAGCATGCTGATCGGCAAGTTCATTGCTAATCCATTTACTGAACCTAAAATCTGAGCCGTCCTTCCGGGTCGGAGTTCATTATTCCGCTCGCATGCAACGCTTATGATCATTATTCCGCCGCCCGATCCGCCTCCTCACCGCCAATAAATCCCCCCGATTGGCGCGCCCAAAGCTCGGCGTAGAGCCCGCCCCGCTCCACCAGTTCGTCGTGGCTGCCCTCTTCGATGATACGGCCCTGGTCGATCACCACGAGGCGGTCGAGGCTGGCGATGGTGGAGAGGCGGTGGGCGATGGCCAGCACGGTTTTCCCGGTCATCAGCTGTTCCAGATTGGACTGGATGGCCGCTTCCACTTCCGAATCGAGCGCCGAGGTTGCCTCGTCCAGCACCAGAATTGGCGCGTCTTTCAGCATCACCCGGGCGATGGCGATCCGCTGGCGCTGGCCGCCGGAAAGCTTCACGCCGCGTTCGCCGACATGCACGTCAAAGCCGGTTCGTCCGCGCTGATCGACCAGTTTTTCGATAAAGCCCAGCGCCTCGGCCTGGTCGGCGGCAGCGCGCAACTGCTCTTCGCTCGCCTCATCGCGGCCAAACAGGATGTTGTCACGGATCGAGCGGTGCAGCAGGGCGGTATCCTGCGTCACCATGCCGATCTTGCCTCGCAGGCTTTCCTGCGTCACTTCGCGCAAATCCTGTCCGTCAATCCGGATGCCCCCGCCCTCGACATCGTAGAACCGCAACAGAAGGTTGACCAGCGTCGTCTTGCCAGCCCCGGAGCGCCCAACAATGCCGACCTTCTCGCCAGGCTTGATGGTCAGCGACAGATGATCGATGGCCCCCTTCTGCTTGCCATAGTGGAAGGACACATCGTCGAAGCGGATTTCCGGGCCGGTGACAGTGAGTACCTTGGCATCGGGTCGGTCCTTCAGACCGATAGGCTGGGAAATCATCTCCGCGGCGTTCTGGATCGTGCCGATATTGCGCATCATGCCGTTCAACTGGGTCATCATCCGGTTTAGCAGCATGCTGAGGCGCAGCACGAGGCCAAGCGTAAACGCCATGCCACCCGCCGTCATCGCGCCTGAAAACCAGCGGTCGATGCAGACGGCGGCAATCATCAGGATCATACCGCCTGACAGCAGTGCCAGCGAGGCACGCACGCCTGTGATCAGCCGGGTAAAGGGCGCTTGCGCTGCCTGGAAACGCTCAAAACCGGCGCGGATGTAATGGTCGTTCTGCCGCTCGCGGGCAAACAGTTTCAGGGTCTGGATATTGGCATAGCTATCCACCAGCCTGCCGGTTAGCGCCGAGCCAGCTTCGGCTGTGTCACGGGCATGGCGGCGGATGCGCGGCACGAAATAGCGGGCCAGCACCGCGAAAACCAGCACCCAGACGGCAATGATTGCCGCCAGCACCCAGTCCAGTTGCGCCAAAAGCGCCATGGTGGAAATCGTGTAAATCACCATGAACCAGGCGACCTGCAACAGCGAGGTCAGGAGATCGCCCGTCGCCTGGCCGCCTGCCCAGACCTTGGTGGCAATCCGCCCGGCAAAATCATTATGGAAGAAGCTCAGCGATTGGCGCGCAACATGCACATGGCTTTGCCAGCGCACCAGATTGAGGAAATTCAACACCACGACCTGTTCTTCGACCAACGCGCTCAGCGTGATCACCGCAAACCGAACGAAGACGACAACGGCGGCAATGCCCAGCAATTCAAGCCCATGCGCACCCAACAGCCCCTGCCAGCCCGCAGCCTTGGGAACGGTATCGATCAGATCCACCAGCCGCCCGACAAACCAGAACATGCTGGCTTCCATCACCGCCACCGCGCCGCCAAACAGCGCCATGGCAAAAAATGCCCACTTGGCCTGGCGCACGTAAAACCACACGAAAGCCGTGGTGCCCCCCGGCGGGCAAAGATCCGCACGCTCGGTAAAAGGATCGACCCAGCGTTCGAACAGGCGGATGATGGCGGAAATCAGCATGGAGCGGGACCTCGGATGAGCCGAACGGGACGAGTCGGTTCTCTCTCAAACTAGGGCTATTGCCGACCGGGACAAAGGTGCTGATGTCGATTGGCTGGTTATATTTGCGTGATCAGGATGGTAACACCCTGATTGCCGTGTCACCCGAACGCCGAGCTGAAAGCGCCCTGAAGGGAACCCCAATATGAAATCGATTGTTGAGATTGGGACGATAAAAGACGTAGAGCCGTGGGTGCAGCTTCGTGCCGCGCTCTGGCCGCATCACATGATTGAAGATCATCGCGCTGAACTGGTCCGAACGTTTCTCTCGGAAAGTGGAAAGGCCATCGCGTTCATCGCCCGAAACAGCGCGAATGAAGCGGTCGGCTTTGCTGAGGCCAGCTTGCGACATGATTATGTGAATGGATGCAGAGCAGTTCGCCCGTTCTATTCCTCGAAGGGATTTACGTCCGGCCCGCTGACAGGCGACAAGGGATTGCAGGATTGCTTTGCAATGCCGTTGCCGAATGGGGAAAGTCGCTTGGATGTGTTGAATTTGGCTCTGACCCGCCGCTAGACAATTCAGCCAGCCATGCGCTCCATACCGCTTTGGGCTTTGAGGAGACACAGCGCGTCGTCTTCTTCCGAAAGCCGTTATAGGCCCGTATAGCTTTTCAACCAGGATCTGCCGCCAGATCCATGTCATCACCTTCATTCAAGACAGTCAGCCGTATCAGATGCTCGGCACAAGGCCGAGCATGACGACGAAAATGGGAACGTGCGCCAGCAAACAATGGCAACGGATTACTCCGCCGCCGTTTCCTGCGCCTCGTTGGCCTCGTCGGCCAAAAACCCGCCCGACTGGCGGTTCCACAGATCGGCATAGACGCCGCTCTGGCTGGCGAGCTGGTGATGGGTGCCGGTCTCGATGATCCGGCCGTTGTCCAGCACCACCAGACGGTCCATTTCGGTCAGTGTCGATAACCGATGGGCGATGGCGATCACCGTCTTGCCCTCCATCAGGGCAAACAGGCTCTCCTGAATGGCGGCCTCTACCTCTGAGTCAAGCGCCGAGGTCGCCTCGTCCAGCACCAAGATCGGTGCGTTTTTCAGGAAGACCCGGGCGATGGCAATCCGCTGGCGCTGGCCGCCGGATAGTTTCACGCCGCGCTCACCCACCTGCGCATCCAGTCCGACCCTGCCCTGCATATCGACGAGGTTCTCGATAAAGTCCCAGGCATTGGCGCGTTTTGCAGCCTCGACCACTTCGGCATCGCTGGCATCCGGGCGGCCATAGGCAATGTTGTCGCGGATCGAGCGGTGCAGCAGCGAGGTATCCTGCGTGACGACGCCGATCTGGCCGCGCAGGCTATCCTGGGTCACCGCCCCGATATCCTGCCCGTCGATGGTGACGTGGCCCTTTTCGACATCGTAGAACCGCAGCAGCAGGTTCATCAGCGTCGTCTTGCCAGCCCCGGAGCGGCCAACCAGCCCAACCTTTTCGCCAGCCTTTATCGTCAGCGAGAAATCGTCGATCACGCCGCGCGTCTTTCCATAGTGGAAGCGGACCTTGTCATAGACAATCTCACCCTTCGGCACGGTCAGCGGCTTGGCATCGGGCTTGTCGGTAATGTCATGCGGCTTGGTCATCATCTCCATGCCGTCATAGACCGTGCCGATATTTTCAAACAGCGCCGACACTTCCCACATCACCCATTGCGACATGCTGTTGACCCGCATGGCAAGCCCGATAGCAATGGCGATAGCACCGACCTGGATCGAGGCCGTCAACCACAGCCAGACGGACAGCGCACCGATCAGGAAGATGACCGTGCAATTGTTGAGATAGACCAGGACCTGAAACAGCGTCACCTTACGCATCTGCGCATGGACGGATTGCAGGAATTCGTCCATCGCGCCCTTGGCATAGTCCTCCTCCCGCCGTGTATGGGAGAACAGCTTGACCGTGGCGATATTGGTATAGCTATCGACAATCCGTCCGGTCATGGTCGAGCGGGTATCGGCCTGGAGCGCTGCAATCTTGCGCAGCCGCGGCACGTAATAGGTGACGATCGAGATATAGATGCCAAGCCAGATCAGCATCGGCACCAGCAGGCGCAGGTCGGCGGAGGCAATCACCACCAGCATCGAGATGAAATAGGTGATGACATAGACGAAAACGTCCAGCACCTTGACCACGGTTTCGCGCACGGCCAGCGAGGTCTGCATGACCTTGGTCGAGACCCGGCCCGAAAACTCATTGGCGAAAAACGTCATGGAATGGTTGAGCAGGAAGCGATGCATCTGCCAGCGGGCAATCATCGGGAAATTGCCCAGCAGTGTCTGATGCACGATCAGCGAATTGATCGTGGCAATGCCCGGCAGAAACACCAGGACCAAGGCCCCCATGCCCACCAGCCGCCAGCCCTCGGTTTGCAGGAACGTATCGCGGTTGGCATGCGAGAGCCAGGTGACGATATCGCCGAGGAACTGGAAGAGCATCACCTCGCCCACCGCAATCAGCATGACCAGCACGGCCATCAGCGCCAGCCAACCGGCAGCGGGCCTGGTATAATGCCAGATGAAGCGGAACAGGCCCTTGGGCGGCAGGCTGGGTTGCTCGGCCGGATAGGGATTGAGTTGGCGTTCGAACCAGGTAAACATCTTCAGTCTCCATCAGCTTGCCGGACCGATATAGCGCGTATCGCGGCAAAGCAACCGGGATATGGCAAGCTCAATCGGTAAACGGCGGCCAACCGCGAAAGGGCCAGCCGATTGGCGGCATGACCGCCTGACCGCAAAGATTCAGGCGAAATCAGCCATGGGATTGAGAAAGACATCGCCTTTTGCAAAAGCGCAGTTCAGGCGATGGCGTTTCGATGCGTTCAAGGAAAAGTCGAGAGGGCTCAGCGCTGCCGGAGAATTCGTGCAGCGGGGTGGCGCATCCAGTGGATATCGGTCATGCGTGCCTCCCTGTCTCGAGTGAAGATGCACTCTCAATAAAGACGCAGCGGGAAATTGAAAAGTCGCAATCGGAACGGCACCCTGTTTTGCGGTCGCACTGTTGCCCATCGACAACAGACAGGCCGCAGCGAAGCCGATATTCAAACGCCATGACCAATAGCATCCCCGGCGTCTCCCCCTCCACGCTCCGCATCGCCCTTTACCAGCCGGATATTCCCGGCAATACCGGCACGATCCTGCGGCTCGCCGCCTGCCTTGGCCTCGGCGTCGATATTATCGAGCCTGCCGGTTTTGACCTGTCAGACCGTAATCTGAAGCGGGCGGGAATGGACTATCTCGCCGCCGTCACCCTCACCCGGCATGTCAACTGGGCGCAATTTGAGGATTGGCGCAAGAACAGCGGACGCCGGCTGGTTCTGGCCTCCACCAAGGCGGCCATGCCCTATACCGAACTTGCCTTTCAGCCCGACGACATCCTGCTGTTTGGCCGCGAAAGCGCCGGTGTGCCTGATCATGTCCATGACGGCGCCGATGCCCGCATCCTGATCCCGATGGTCGAGGGCCAGCGCTCCATCAATGTCGCCATGTCGGCAGCGATGATCGCCGGTGAGGCGCTGCGCCAAACACGGGGCTGATCCCCAAAATTGCCTGATTTTACAAATGCTTCTATCACGATAAGCGCCAGAGTGGCTTATGCATGGACATTTGGCTTTGCGCAAAGCCAGCCGGTTTAGGCCGTGCTATCATTGAAGCTGGATTTGCAATCATGAGCCAATACAGCTTTTCCGTTAGTGCAAAAAAAATAAAGTAACAGTTGCTAATCGAATTGCGCGCCCATAAGTTGCAACGCAACAAAACACATGGGAGAAGACCAATGTTCGAGACAGCCTTCACCTTTGGCTTGACCCAATTTGCCCGATCGCTATCGCTGCCAGAAAGGCTGCAAAAGCGGCCCTTGCGCAATGCCGCGCTGGAGCCCTGGCGTTTGCGCAACAGCAGCCTCGACGCCCTCTATTACGACATCAGAGCGCTGACCTCTGATGAGGCCTTCTATATCAGCGACGCGCTGGCCGCCGAAGGGCTGATCATGATCGTGCCACCCACCGGACAGGGCATGTTGACGCTGTGCGAAACGGTGGATGAATATCTGCTGCGCGGTGGCCGCGAGGTGCGGGCCATGGCGGTGGCGGGCATTGGTGGCTCGGCTGCCGGGGCCGCCGCCTTTGCCCGCAATGTCGCAGACGCCATCGAGGCACCGGTCTGCGCGGTGGTGTCCGGCTATGGACTTGGCGATGTCGTCGCGGAAGCATTGGGCGGGGCTTTCTTCTTTGGCCCGCTGGGCTTTCTGCGCCGCAATTTCGAGATGATCGACGATCTGGTCGGACGCCCACAATTCGGTGCCTACCAGCGCCGCCCGAAACCATCGCAACCGCCGCGTCGCACCAGTCTCGATGCCGATACGGTCCAGGCGCTGCTGTGCCACCCGGATCTGCGGTTCAACCTCGTCACCGGCCATTCCAAAGGCAACCTGATCGTTGCTGAAGCGCTGAACGCCATTGAAAAAGAAGCACCCGAACGGCTTTCCATCTTGGCCGAGCGGTTGCAGATCATCACGTTCAGCACCCGGGTCGCACTGCCCGCGCCGTTTTCGCCCCCCTTGGCGATCATCGGCGAACTCGACTGGTACGGCGAATTGAATGCCACAGCTCCGGTGACCAATATCGTCCGCGTCGCACGCGCCGGCCATTCGACCAACACATCCCTGCCGGGAGCGCTGAAAATCACGGATCTTTTGGCGCAGACGTTGTCCGCGTCACCCGCCAATGTCTCGGAGACAGCGAGCACAGACGCACTGGTTGAAAATGCAATTCCGCCGCTTCTGGCTCTGGTCGTTCCGCCTGTCGTGGCGGAAGCCAATGACATGCCCACGCAAGCCAGCGCGCCCCATGCCAACGCCCCCCAGGCCAGCGCCATGAACGACAATGACAGAAACGATGATGAGAAAGTTATCGTTGATGAGCCGGTTTCATTGGAACCGGAGCTGGAGCCATCTGCCGAACCCATCGACGCGGTGGCAGCCGACAACACCCACGACGCCATCCCGCCGCAGTCAGCCGATGCCCCGCTCTCCGAGCCGGTCACCCCTGAAGACAATACAGACACTGCGCAGATGCTGGCTCCTGACGAATTGGTTCCCGAAGCGCCTGTCCAAACGATTTCCGAGCCTGTCGCTGTCGCCAATACGCCCGCGCCCGTTAAGCAAGCCAGCAATCAACCAGGCAATACCAGCAAGCGCAACAGATCGCGCAAGCGGTAAGGCGTGTTTGCAAGACCCATCACCTTGGCACAGCTGTCACATGAACAGCTGTGCGAGGCTCTTCTGCTGGCTGTTGGCAATGCTGAGGCTAGCGGTCTGCAACTGGGATTGGACGCTTTGCGCCGAAAGCTTGGTGGCTTCCTCTTCCATATCGGCATCGGTCAAGCGACCAATGCTGACCGTGGCGGTATCCTGTAGATCCTTCATCAAATCGGAGCTGTTGGAAATCCGGTTCTGGGTGGCGCCCACGGCGGCGCTTGCATCGGTGATGCTGGAAAGAATCGATTGGGTGGCGCCGATCATCGCGTCGATCTGCGCATTCGACGTATCATCAGAAATGGCAATTTCCGCCGCCGTCGGCGCGGCTGGCGTCTGGGAACCGACATTCAGCAGATAATATTCGTTAGCACTTCCATTGGCGCCAATGGTCAGCGTCGAGCGCGTCAGAATACCATCGCTCGCATCGTTTTTGCTGGTCAGCACGCTTTGCGCCGTGTCGAAATTGGTGACGTTGACGGCCAGATTGCCGCTGCCGTCCGAGCCGACCGAAGACACCATCGAGGTCACTTTCGGTGACTGGTTGCTGTCGAGCGCCAGCCAGTTCTGGCCGTTGAAGCTGGAGGAGTCCGCCACGGTTGAAAGCTGGTCCTTGAGCTGGCTGATCTCGTCATTGATCGCCCCCTTGTTGGCACCAGCAGCTTTGGATGCAATCAGCTTGGCCTGAATGTCGGAAACCAGCCCCGTCGCCTGCTCCAGCCCAAGTGCGGCGGTATCGGAGACGGCAGCCGACAGGGCCGTGGCATCCTCGGCGCTCGACAGCGACAGGCTGTCGGATTTCATCGTCGTGGCAATCGACCAATAGGCAGCATTATCAGAGGCGTCATCGACCTTCTTGCCTGTTGCAACCTTGGTCTGGGTCGCTTCAAGCGCCTTCGAAGACCCGCTCAGGAGAGACAGGGCCGATGCAGACGTGGAATTAATCGATACGGAATCCATGCTGCCCCCTTCAACGTCGTGGGTTTCAAACCGCATGACTGGCGCTTTGAAGAAAAATACCCCACAATGTAAGGGATTTATAATCTACGAGTTATTTCCATCACCTTTCGGCAAAGGATGCAATTTTAACGATTAGGAAATATTCAACGCCAGGCTGCTGAAAGATGTGCGGCATCGTACCCCACTTCAATCCGCAGACGACAAGCGCCGCATGGTGAACTCGATGGCATCACCCTCCAATTGCCGCCAGCTTTCCACTTCGGTCCAGTAGGCGGCTTTGGGAAAGGCATCGAACCATTCCCGTGCCTTGGCCCGGGCCTCTTCCCGGTTGAGGCGAAAGGTTTCCCGAATGAAGGGCGAGGCATCGCGTATCGCCTGCCCCCGTTCTTTTGTCTGTCGATCACGATGGCGGGCAATCTGCCGTTTCAGGCCGTCGAGCGGCGGAAGAGGACGCTTTCCTGTCATGGTGACAATCCTTTCTAGACCCGGCCTGTCGAGACCCGATGATAAGCCATGCGCGATGGTTTTTCCAGTATCAGGTGGCTCGGCGGCGATGGCACAACCGCGCTGGATCTGATAGTCACCGTGCTTCGATCAACACGCCGGGATCTGATGAAAGCGGCGACAGGGAGAGCATATGCAACGGCCCATTCTGCCCAAAGGCTTGCCTGAGGATATCGAGGTAAAGAAGGCCACCGCCCGCGCCTGGTTCGAAAGCCTTCGTGACCAGATCTGCCGGTCCTTTGAGGCGCTGGAAGACGAATTGACCGGCCCCTTGAGCGATCGCCCCCCCGGACGCTTCACGCCTAAGGATTGGCAGCGTGAAGAAGGGCTTGGCGGTGGCGGACGCATGTCGATGATGAACGGCCGGGTGTTCGAGAAGGTCGGCGTTCATACCTCCACGGTGCATGGCGAATTTTCGCCGGAATTTCGCAAGCAGATGCCGGGTGCCGAGGAAGACCCCCGGTTCTGGGCCTCGGGCATTTCACTCATCGCCCATCCCTGCAATCCGCATGTTCCGGCGGTGCATATGAACACGCGCATAGTGGTCACCACCAGCCAATGGTTCGGTGGCGGGGCGGATCTGACCCCGGTGCTGGATCGACGCAGAACGCAGGACGATGCCGATACCGTTGCCTTTCATGCCGCTCTCGAAGCCGCCTGTGCGGCCCATCCTGACGTCGCCGATTATCCCCATTACAAAGCGTGGTGCGAGGAGTATTTCTTTCTGCCGCACCGCCAGGAACCGCGTGGCATCGGCGGCATTTTCTTCGACTGGCTGCATGCCGGGGAAAAATTCGACCTCTGGGCCGCCAATTTCGCCTTCGTGCAGGATGTCGGACGCCAGTTCGCTGCCGTCTATCCCGATCTGGTTCGTCGCAACTTCAACACGCCATGGACAGATGAAGACCGGGAAGAGCAGCTGGTGCGCCGTGGCCGATATGTGGAGTTCAACCTGCTCTATGATCGCGGCACGATTTTCGGCCTGAAGACCGGCGGCAATGTCGAATCGATTTTGTCGTCGCTGCCGCCCCTCGTCGGCTGGCCTTGAGGCGGAAATCTGCTTCAGAATGGGTCTGATCGCAGCAGAAACCCCATAATTGTAGGAGGCTTTCGCTGCGATAACGTTCAATTCATATTATCTTGATTAACAAAAACTGCATTACAGCCCCGTTAATCGAAAATTAACATTGGCATGTCGCGTTCCCGTGTTATCCTGTCGCCTATGGAATGAGGAGGAGGATTGCAATGGCTACGCACAGCATGACTATTCCCACGGACATGACGAATTCAGCAGATCGGACCGGTCGCGACCGACTGATCGACACGGCGGAACTCATCGATCGCATGGCGCATGACCTGAAGGCGTCCAGCGATGCCAACCTGCCGCATTGCTACTTTGTCGAACAGGCAAAATTGCGGCTTGCCGGCCTGCATGGTCGCGAACATCGCGCCAACGACGCCCATAAAATGGTCAGCAAAAACACGGTCAACGGATCAAGCTCGGTGTTTTACGCCTGGGCGATGCCGGAATAAATGGTCTGGCGAAACAATAGCTTATGAAGGGATGGACATGTCCCTTCATAGCAATGGGAAGAGAGCGAAAAGCCGCCAGGCGCGGCGTTTAGCAAGCTTCATGCGATAATTCCTAAATAACAGGAAGCACTGACCTTTGAGGGGTCGTTGCCAACGCCCCCTCGCCGCAGCAATGCTTCGGGAGGAAAGAGCCATGAAACAATTCGAATGTGGACGTCTCGTACCCGGTTGCGAATGGCATACGCATGCCAAGGAAGAAGCCGAGGTGGTGCATCGTGCGGTTGACCATATCCGCATGGTACATGGAGACAGCGTGATCCGAGACAATATCGTCCCGACGGTCCGGGCGCGGATTATCGAAACCGGCGGCAGCTCCATGAAGGCAAACCGCCAAGCGGATGACAATTCCGCCAACCACGCCGCCTGAGTGCAATTAACCTGACGGCGTGACCGCCTCTTTAAGCCGGGAAAGAAGCTTTTCCCGGCTGAAGGTGAAATTGGCTTGAACCCAGTTGTCTTCCAGTGTCGATAACACCCGACCAATCTCTGGTCCGGGCGCAAGACCGGCGGCAATGGCATCGCTGCCGGTTATGGGAAAGACCGGCTTTTCGAAAGCCTGCGCCCGTTGCAGCAGCCTAAACCAGCGGGCTGACGCCGCCATGCTGGTGGTATCCCCTTCTGCCTTGGCACGGGCTGAAGCCAGCGAAAGCTTTAATTGCGCGATAATTCCGGGCTTGTCGTGCCGATAAAGCAACCGGTCGAGAGCAAGATCGACCATGTCGTCCTTGATCTTCGGCGCGGTGGCAAAGCGCTGCAAAAACTCCGCCTCGGCTCGCGATAGTTTCAGCCGCTCGGCCAATCCCTTCATCCGCTCAGGGTTATCAGGCACCATTGCCACCAGCCGCAACAGCGGCTCCTGCTGCCAATTCAGGGCCGTTTCCGCAGCAATCAGGCCCGGAATGGCATCGATCCCCCATTTTTCGGTTTCCGGCAGGATCGCCGTCAACACGCCGGATTGGCGCATCCACAGCAGCGCCCGGCCAGGATCTTTTGCCGAGAGCAGCTTTTTCGTCTCCGACCAGACCCGCTCGGCAGACAACCGGTGTAATTCATCACGCGCCGCCGCACAGGCCCGCAGGCCGTCCGCATCCGGGCGTCCGCGCCCATACCAGGCAAAAAACCGGAAGAAGCGCAGCACCCGCAGATAATCCTCGGCAATCCGCAGGCGGGCTTCGCCAATGAACCGCAGCGTGCCAGTTTGAAGATCCGCCAACCCGCCGACCGGATCGATCACCTCGCCGGACGCCGTGGCATAGAGCGCATTGATGGTGAAATCCCGTCGCTCGGCATCCACCTGCCAGTCGGTGCCGAACGCGACCTCGGCGTGGCGGCCATCGGTTTCCATGTCGCGCCGCAGCGTCGTCACTTCAAACGGCTTGCCGCCGATCACCAGCGTCACTGTGCCATGCTCGATGCCTGTTGGCACTGCCTTGATGCCTGCCGCCTCGGCCCGAGCCGTCACTTCGGAGGGAACAAGCGTGGTGGCGAGATCGATATCGCCAACCGGTTCACCCAGCAGGCTGTTGCGCACCGCGCCGCCCACTACCCGCACCTCGCCGCCATCGGCGTTCAACAGGGCAAAGACCTTGGCCAGCGCCGCATCCTGAAACCAGGGCCGATCCGCAACCGTCGTCATGCATAAAGCCTTTCATAAAGCGTGCGCAGAATGCCTGCGGTAATGCCCCAAATCTGGCGTTCGCCATAGGGCATCACATAAAAATGCCTGGTCGTTCCATTAAAGACTTTGCTGTCGCGGCGGTGATTGTCCGGGTTCATCAGGAAGGATAGCGGCACTTCGAACACATCGGCCACTTCATCCGGGTTGATGGTCAGTTGAAATCCCGGCTGCACCACCGCCAGCACCGGCGTGATGCGAAAGCCGGTGCCAGCGAGATAATGGGGCAGCCGTCCGACAGTCTCGACAAAGCGCGGATCAAGGCCGATTTCCTCTTCCGCCTCGCGCAGCGCCGCCGCTTCCGGGCTTGCATCGGCATCATCGATACCGCCGCCGGGAAAGGCAATCTGGCCGGAATGCTTGCGCAGCGTTGTGGTGCGCTGGGTCAGGATGATCCGCGTATCATTGCCGTCATCCACCACCGGCACCAGCACGGCGGCATCCTTTAGCCGCAGGCCTTCCAGCTTCAGCAATATCTCGGCATTCAACACATGATCGCCATGGTCGCGCCAAGCGGTTTCCAGTGGCGCACCGCTTTGGCTCTGCGCCCGGCTGCGAAATTCATCGGCGGTGAAGCTTGGCAGGACAAGATCGTTGCGGTCGGTTTCCGTCATGAGGCCAATCCATTCAGGTCAGCGGCAGGCATCACGGCAAATGTCTCGCCGCCAGAGCGGATGGCAAACATCGCCTGCCCATCGATATCCACTACCTCACCCAGCGCCATCAGCTCATAGGTCACGGCGCGCGATACCAACGCCTCCAGCCGTCCGCGCACGGCAAGATAGGGCTTCAATTGCTGGTGTTCGCCCTCGATCACAAACCGCAGTGGATACTCAGGCCCAGCCTCGACCAGATCGCCGACATTGGTGCGAAAGGTCAAAACAGCTTCGCCATCCCTTGCACTAACCATCATTTCCACGGCGACGAAATGGGCGTCTGCGACCTTGATTCCCAGTTTTTCCACAGGCGTGACCAGATAGGTCCGCCCATCCTCGTCCTTGCGCAGCACGGTTGAAAACAACCGCACCAAGGGCACACGGCCAATCGGCGTGCCGAGATAGAGCCAGCTTCCATCGGCCAGGATTTCCATGTCGATATCGCCGCAAAACGGCGGATTCCAGCGCTCGACCGGTGGAAGGCCGGGCTTGCCCCCTGCCGTCTGGTCGGCGGCGCGGGCAATCATTGCAGCCAATCCAGCCGCATCGCCCGCGTCATTGTTTTCGTCGCCTGCCATGTTTGCGTCCCGGTTTTAACCTTATTAGACATCGAAGTGAGACATGGGACACGAGATAGTCATTTGAAACCCGCTTGTCAGCCGCCTCACGGGGAATAAGTTAGATAAACTGTGCCGATACACGTAATGATCGATTCTTCTGGCAATCGGCACAGGCCTGCCTTACCTACCAATGACGATATGAGCCAACGGAGACCGCCATGGGCATGATCAACACCACGGACACCGCGCTCGATGAAAAAGCCATCGTCGCTCTGGCTGAACAGGCCCTGGCCGAGATTGCCAGCGTGCGCGCCGAGGTCTCCAAGGTTATTTTCGGCCAGGAAAAGGTCGTGGAAAACACCCTGCTCGCCATTCTCTCCGGCGGCCATGCGCTGCTGGTCGGCGTGCCGGGCCTGGCCAAAACCAAGCTGGTGACGACGCTCGGCACCGTGCTGGGGCTGGACGCCAACCGCATCCAGTTCACCCCCGACCTGATGCCGTCGGACATTCTCGGCACCGAAGTGATGGACCAGGACGAGCATGGCCGTCGCTCCTTCCGCTTCGTCAAGGGGCCGGTGTTTGCGCAATTGCTGATGGCCGATGAAATCAACCGGGCCAGCCCGCGCACCCAATCCGCCCTGCTGCAATCCATGCAGGAATATCACATTACCATTGCCGGTCAGCGTTATGATCTGCCCGCCCCTTTCCATGTGCTGGCCACTCAGAACCCGCTGGAACAGGAAGGCACCTATCCGCTGCCGGAAGCCCAGCTCGACCGTTTCCTGTTGCAGGTCGATGTCGGCTATCCGGATCTGGCGGCAGAACGGCAGATCCTGCTCGACACGACCGGTATCAGTGATAGCCATGCCAGCGCCGTGCTGGATGCGCCCCGCCTGCTCGACATCCAGAAGCTGGTCCGCCAGATGCCGGTGCCCGACAGCGTGGTCGATGCCATCCTGTCGCTGGTGCGTGCCGCCCGGCCCGGCCAAGGTCATACGGAAACCGACAAGCATGTGGCCTGGGGTCCCGGTCCACGCGCCGGACAGGCTTTGATGCTGTGCGCCCGCGCCCGTGCACTTTACGAAGGACGCCTTGCCCCATCGATTGACGATGTGCATGCGCTGGCCGAACCGGTGCTTCAGCACCGGATGGCGTTGACCTTTGCGGCCCGTGCCGAAGGCATGGCGGTGCGTGACGTGATCGCTGGCTTGATCAAGCACAGCAAAGCGTGAGGGAGCGGTAGCGTTTTGGCAGGATTTGCACCGGAAGCGATCAGAGGGCCTGTTGACGGACGGATCGTCGAGAAAACCCCGACCGGGGATGTTCTGGCCCGCGCCCGCCAACGCGCTGCCCTCATTCCCGATTGCATGGTGGAAGCCAAGCGCATCGCCAATACCGTCATTTCCGGCTGGCATGGCCGCAGAAAACGCGGCATTGGCGAAAATTTCTGGCAGTTCCGCCCCTATGCGGAGGGCGAAAGCCTGGCCGGAATCGATTGGCGCCGCTCGGCCCGCGACGATCATCTCTATATCCGCGACCGCGAATGGGAAGCGGCCCACACGATCTGGCTCTGGGCCGATCTGTCGCCCTCAATGATGTATAAATCCCGCTTCGGCAGTGTTTCCAAGGAAAGCCGGGCGCTGGTGCTGATGCTGGCGCTGGCCGAAGTGCTGGCGCGCTCCGGCGAGCGTATCGGCTGCCCCGGCATCATGGAACCGATGTCCGCCCGCAACGCCTCCGAGCGGCTGGCGGCAGCGCTGATCCATGCGCCGGACCTGAGCGGCCTGCCCAATCAGGGCTTTCCCGATACGGCGATGATCCGCAATGCCAGCGATATCGTGCTGATCGGTGATTTTCTTGATGATCCCGATGCGATTATGGCGGGCATTGCACCGCTGGCCCGGCGCGGGTTGCGCGGTCATGTCATCGAAGTTGCCGATCCGGCGGAAGAACTGTTTCCCTATGCGGGCCGCACCGAATTTACCGACCCGGAAACCGGCGAAAAGCTGGTATCGGGCCGCGCCGAAAACATCCGGGAAGACTATCGCCGCGCCTATTTCCTGCGCCGTGAAGCCTTGAGCGAGGAATTGCGGCGGCTGGGCTGGAGCTTTACCGCGCATCTCACCGACCGACTGGCCTCCGAAGCGCTGGTCAAGGTGCATATGCATCTCTCCGGGGCGCCGCAGCTTTCCCACCGTGGAGGCGCGTAATGGGTGGCCTTCCGCTTGCTTTTGTCACTCCTGCGCTGCTCGGCGCGCTCGTCGTGCTGCCAGCCATCTGGTTTCTGCTGAAACTGACACCGCCGCGCCCGCAGATGGAAGTGTTTCCACCGCTGCGCATTCTGGCCCGCGTGCTGAAGCGCGAGGAAACCCCGGCCCGAAGCCCCTGGTGGCTGACGCTGCTGCGCATGGCGATGGCAACCCTGGTCATTCTGGCCTTGGCCGAGCCGGTGCTCAACCCGCGCGGCACATCGGTTGCCGGTGGCGGTCCGCTGGTTCTTGTCATCGACAACAGCTGGGCCAGCGTCACCGATTGGGAGCGCCGCGTCGAGACGGCAAACGGCCTGATCGATGAGGCCGAAAGCAGCAATCTACCGATTTCCCTGGTGCTGACCGCCGACCTGACCCAGGATGCCGTCCCCGTCAATGCCGCCACCGCCCGCGAAAGGCTGAGCGCCGCACGGCCCCGGCCTTTGACGCCGGACCGCAACCGCGCCCTCACCGCGCTGACGGCAGGGCTGAAGGGAACCAAGCCCGGCACGCTGGCCTTCCTGAGCGATGGTCTTGCGGCCAGCGAAAGCGAACAGATCGGCAGCCAGTTCTCTGCCCTTGCCCCTGCCGAATTGCGCGTAATCACCGATGACGGCAAGGCGAGTATCGCCCTGACCGGTGCCACCAATGGCGTCGATCAGCTTGTCGCAAAGGTGACACGTCTGTCGCCTGCCGATCCCCAACAGATCATCGTCGATGCGCAGGACCAGCAGGGCCGGCCGATTGCGTCAGGCACCGCCAGTTTTGCCGCCGGGCAAAGCGTCGCCACGGCTGAGATTGCCGCCCCTTTCGAGTTGCGCAATGATTTTGCCCGGTTGAGCCTTGCTGGTTATGGCACAGCCGGTGCCGTCCAGCTGCTGGATGACGGCTTTCGCCGCCGCAAGGTCGCGCTTCTCGCCGGTGACGCCAATGACGAATTCCAGCCGCTGCTATCGCCGCTCTATTACATTCAGCGGGCGCTGCAACCCTATGCCGATCTGATCAAATCCAATGACAAGGATCTGGCCAGAGCCATTCCCGAACTGTTGCAGCAGAACCCCTCGGCCCTGATCATGGCCGATATCGGCCGCCTGCCGCCGGATGTGCAGCAACAGCTACAACGCTGGCTGCAACGCAGCGGCACGCTGATCCGTTTTGCCGGGCCAAGGCTTGCCGCTGCCCCTGCCGATGATCCGCTGGTGCCGGTCATTCTGCGCCAGGGCGAACGCCAATTGGGCGGCGCACTCTCCTGGTCGGAGCCGCAACCGCTGGCCCCCTTCCCGCCCACCAGCCCGTTTGCCGGGCTTGCGCCACCCGATGGCGTGCTGGTCAAGCGGCAGGTTCTGGCTGAACCGACCCCTGATCTCGCCAGCCGCACCTGGGCAAGCCTTGCCGATGGCACGCCACTGGTCACCGCCAGGGATAGCGGTGCCGGGCGCATCGTGCTGTTCCATGTCAGCGCCGAGGCCAGCTGGTCCAATCTACCGATCTCAGGCGATTTCGTGGAAATGCTGCGCCGGGTCGTGCAGATGGCCCATGCTAGCGGGGCCAATACCGGTAGCAATGCGACCGCCGCAGCCGCCAGCCTGCCGCCGTACCGGCTGCTGACCGAGCATGGCGGACTGACCGCCGAGGCCAGCAATGCCAAGCCGCTGGAGCTGGGAGCTAAACGCCCACCTGCCGCAACGTTTGACAATCCACCCGGCCTTTACGGCTCCGAAGATGGATTTTCTGCCCTGAACCTTCTGCCAGCAGGTGCCGAACTGAAACCGATAAACCTCGAGGACGTGACGGTTCCGGTGGTGCGCGAGCCGCTGGCCGGGGCAAGTGCTACACCGCTGAAGCCGCCGCTGCTGGGTATCGCATTGGCTCTGTTCATCATCGACAGTCTGGTCGTCCTTCTCATGGGCGGAGCCTTTGCCCGGATGCCGAAAGCCCGGATCGCCAAAAGCGCTGGTGCTCTCGTGGTCCTGGCCGCAGCACTGGCCCTGCTGCCTGCGGACCGTAGCTTTGCCAATGACACCAAGCCGGGCGATGACGTGTTACTGCAACGGCTGGATACGACCCATCTTGCCTATGTGAAGACCGGGGAGCAGGACGTCGATAGCATTTCGGAACGGGGCCTGAGCGGGCTCACCGAATTTCTCACCTATCGCACCACGCTGGAGCCGGGCGCGCCGGTCGGGCTGGACATTGCCAAGGACGAACTATCGCTCTACCCGATCATCTTCTGGCCGATTTCGGCCAGCGCCCCGATGCCAAGCGCCGAGGCCATCAGCCGGATCGACGCCTATATGCGCTCCGGCGGCACGGTGCTGTTCGACACCCGCGACCAATTGGGCAGTATGGGTGGGCAAGGAGATGCCGGGGCCAGCGCCAATGGCGAGCGCCTGCGCGAAATTCTTGCCAATATCGATATTCCGCCGCTGGAGCCGGTGCCGAAGGACCATGTGATCAACCGGTCCTTCTATCTGCTGCATACCTATCCGGGCCGCTATACGGGCAGCCCACTCTGGGTCGAGGCCAGGCAGGAGGCCCGCGCCAGCCAGAACGGCCTGACCTCGGGCGGTGATGGCGTGTCACCGATCATCATCACCGGCAATGATTTTCTTTCCGCCTGGGCCATCGACGCCAATGGTGTCCCCATGCTGCCGACCGTGCCGCCCGATGAAAATCAGCGGGAAATCTCCTACCGCGTCGGGGTCAATATCATGATGTATATGCTGACCGGCAATTACAAAGCCGATCAGGTCCATGTTCCGGCCCTGCTGGAAAGGCTGGGTCAATAAGATGAGCCTGTCCTTCTCCCCCTTCCTGCCTCTCTGGGCGCTGGCCGCGCTGGCCTTGCTGGCGCTGGCCGTCGCGGCTATCGGCTTTCGCCGTGGCATACGCGGCGCAACGATCCGGCTGATCGCCTTTGCCGCCTTGATCGCCGCCCTCGCCAATCCGCAGCTTCTGTCTGAGAACCGCGACAAGCTCTCAACCGTGGTGCCTGTGATCGTTGACCGCAGCCAGAGCCAGACCGATATCGCCAGCCGCAAGGCGATGACCGATCAGGCCTTGCAGGGCGTCAAGGATAAGTTGGCCCGCTTCCCCGGCATAGAGCCGCGTATTGTCGAAGCCTCGACGCCGGAAAACGCCGACACGCCATCGACCCGGCTGTTCGAAGCCCTGTCCTCGGCGATATCCGACGTGCCGCCAGCCCGGGTTGGGGCGGCGATTTTCATCACCGATGGACAAGTGCATGATGTGCCATCCAATCTGAAAACGCTGGGCATGGATGCGCCGGTCCATACGCTGTTGACCGGCAAAGCCAATGAATTCGACCGGCGCATTGAAGTGGTGCGCGCCCCCCGTTTTGGCATTGTCGGCCAGAACCAGGACATGTCGCTTCGGGTAATCGATGAAGGAGTGAAGGGCAGCCAGCCCGCTACCGTAACCGTGCGGATCAATGGCCAGGATGGCGGTTCGTTTACCGCCGTGCCGGGTGCGGAAACGCCCTATTCCTTTGCCGTGCCACGCGCCGGTAGCAATGTGCTGGAATTTTCCGTCTCCGGCCTGCCCGGCGAAGTGACGGAAACCAATAACAAGACCGTGCATCTGATCGACGGCATCCGTCAGAACCTGCGGGTGCTGCTGGTGTCAGGTGAACCGCATGCTGGTGAGCGCGCCTGGCGCAACCTGCTGAAATCCGATGCCTCCGTGGATCTGGTGCATTTCACCATTCTGCGGCCCCCGGAAAAGCAGGATGGCACCCCGATCAACGAGTTGTCACTGATTGCCTTTCCGACCCGCGAGCTATTTGTCGAAAAGATCAGTGATTTCGACCTGATCATCTTCGACCGCTACCAGCACCGCGGTGTGCTGCCGATCCTCTACTATGATTATATCGCCGAATATGTCCGCAAGGGCGGCGCGCTGCTGATTGCGGCTGGCCCCGAACATGCCGGTCAGGATTCGATTGCCATGACCCCGCTCGCCTCGGTTCTGCCCGCAGCGCCGACCGGCAATATGCAGGAGGGTGGCTTTTATCCGCGTTTGTCGGAGATTGGCAAGAAACACCCCGTGACCCGCGATCTCGATGGCGCCGCATCCGAGCCGCCGCATTGGGGCCGCTGGTTCCGCAGCGTCGATGTCGATCCGCCGCAAGGCGAAACGGTCATGACCGCCAATGACAAGCCGCTGCTGGTGCTGAACCGCGCCGGCCAAGGCCGCGTCGCCATGCTGTTGTCCGACCAGGGCTGGCTCTGGGCGCGCGGCTTTGAAGGCGGCGGCCCGCATGTGGCGCTTTACCGCCGCATCGCCCATTGGCTGATGAAGGAACCGGAGCTGGAGGAAGAAGCCCTGACGGCACGTGCCAGCGGCCGGATGCTGACCATTACCCGCCAGACCATCGGCAATGACCCCGGCCCCGCCACCATCACCAGCCCCTCCGGCAAGGTGCAGGACGTGACCCTGACCCAGACCGAACCGGGCCGCTTCACGGCGGAACAGCGGATGGCGGAAACCGGCCTGTTCACCATCGCCAATGGCGAATTTTCCACCCTCGTCCATATCGGCGCGGTGGATGCGCCGGAATTCAAGGCGATGATCTCCACCCCTGACATCATGAAGCCAGTGTCGGACACCACCCACGGCCTGATCAAGCGGCTGGACAACGGGGCCAGCGGTGTATCCGTTCCCGACATCCTGCCCGTCAGCGGCCCGGTCCGCAGCAGCGACGGCGAGCGCATGGCGATCCGCATGACCAGCGAAACCCTGCTGAAAGGCGTGGACACCCTGCCCTTGTTTGCCGGATTCGGCGGATTGGCTCTGCTGCTGTTTGCGGTTTCGGCGATGTGGTGGCGCGAGGGACGGTGATGAGTTCAATACCGCCGTTTTTTGTGTGGGCTGCGGTTTTGATATTTGTTCTGCATAATGTTGAAGAGGCGCGTGGTATTGCGATTTGGGCTGAAAAAAGCCGGTCAACCCGGCTTGTACGGTGGTACAAAACATATCCGTTTTGTGTTGCTGTAACACTATTATCGATTGCATTTTTGATGCTCGCCGCTTGGCTGCTATGGACGGGAAGCCATCTTGCATTCACGCTGTTCACATTGAGCTATGCTGCCATTTTCGCGAATGCCATCAGTCACATCGCAAACGTGATTTTCACGAAAAATCCGCTGCCCGGCGGCTGGACTGCTGCATTTTTGATTTTTCCTTCAGGTGTCTGGTTTGCTCACTATGTCATTGAGAAGGTGATTTTCTCTGGCTATGATCTGTTACTGCTCCTCAGTGCTGGAGCAGTTCTGCAAGTTCCTCTCGCTCTTGTTGCTCTTTTGTTAGCTCATGGGATAATTTGGTTATTTTATAAACATAAATGAGATTTGCGATGACGAACGATATTTCGCTTGCAGTTTTGGATGAGGTGCCGTCCGACACCCAAACCCTGATCTCCGGCTGGCTGACAGCTCATAATGATGTGATGTTTGGTAAAACGGGTGGTCATAAAAGCCTGTTTATCCCCATTGAACATCATGATGGGGAGATTTTGGGCGGATTGATTGGGCGCACCGCCAGAGGCTGGCTGGATATCGACATTATATTCATTCCAGAAGCGCTTCGTGGCCAAGGCCTTGCAGGAAAATTGCTGGCTTTGGCAGAGAATGAGGCGTGCAAGCGTGGTTGCAAAGGCGCGCATATTCAAACCGCCAATCCGGTTGCGACAAAGGCCTATCAAAAATATGGCTATGAGGTTTTCGGGACAATTGAGCATTTTATCGACAACTTTGCGCTTACGATGATGGTGAAGCGGTGGTGATTGCAGCTCTGTGGCGGCATGAGGGACGGCGATGGACAAATTGGTGCTTGAGATTTTTGATGACGTGCCCGAAGACGCCCTTGAAACCATTGAAACGGCAATACTCGATTTTAACAGAGAACATCTCAGTCTACGACGAAAACTTTTCATCCCGCTTAAAGACCGGGATGGAATCGTTGATGGCGGTTTAATCGGATACACAGGTAGAGCCTGGCTTTATACTGAATTGTTGTTTGTCCCCGAATATCGTCGCGGTCAGGGGCTTGCCAGTCAGTTGCTTATGCTGGCCGAAGGCGAAGGCAGAAGGCAGAAGGCGAGGATGCAAAGCTTCTATAGTGGATACCATGAATCCAACTGCCCGACGGCTCTATGAAAAACTGGGGTATGAAACATTTGGCAGTCTGGCAGACCCGGCAGAGAGTTACAGCGTCACCTGGATGAGAAAACAGCTGTAAGCCTCGATATTCGCTTGTCCCCCCGTCCAAGGAACTCCCCATGCCCCCCTATCACTTCACACTTGGAGCGGCGCAGATCTTCGCCATTCAGGATGGCGTTCTGACCGCCGATGTCAGCAAGCTTTATCGCCGCAATGGTGCGCCTGTCGCGGAGGGGTTTGCAGATGCAGCGACCTCGCTGTCCGTCAACTGCTTCCTCATCAAGACACCTGAAAGGATCGTGCTGATTGACGCTGGTTCCGGCCAACTCTTCGGGCCGGACCATGGCAAGCTTTCTGCCGGGCTGAACGCACTCGGCCTCAGCCCAGCCGATATTGACGACATCATTCTCACCCATATCCATGCCGACCACACCGGCGGACTGATACGCGATGGTGCGCCGATTTTCCCCAACGCCATGGTCCTCGCCGGCCGCACTGAAGCGGGTTTCTGGCTGTCGCCGGGTGCTGCCGATGCGCCTGATGCGACGGAACGGGTCAAGGGCCAGATCGGCCGGGCGCATCTTTGCCTTGACCCGTATGAGGCCGAGGGACGGCTGACGATTTTTGACGACAACGGGCCGATCCTTCCCGGTTTCAGCGCAACATTGCGTGCCGGTCATACGCCCGGCCATTTGGCGATCCAGTTTGAGAGCGAGGGGACGGCCATGCTGTTCGTCGGCGATATCGTCCATGGCGAAAACGTGCAGTTTCGCGATCCCGCCATCACCATCGATTTCGATTATGATCAGCCGAGTGCCGCCAAGGCGCGCGCGCAGGTTTTCGAGCAGGCCGCGAACGATGGCTATCTGATTGCCGCCGCGCACCTGCCCTTTCCGGGTGTCGGTTCCATCACGAAAGAAGGTGCCGCCTATCGGTTTGAAACCCTACAGAAGAAAGACGAGATGCCGTGAAAACCATCAGAATCCATGACGTGATGAAGAATGGCGTGCTGCCCTTTGATCTGCGCGATCTTCTGCGTCTTCTGGCACCTCGATCGCTGCAAGCAGTCTGGCGGGTTTCAACAGTCAAATCCGGTTTGCCTGAGCTTGAGTGGTTTGACGCCACCGGGGACGGCGGCGAAAAACTGGAACTGCTAGCAAACCGGGACGCAGTGATTACAGGCCAGGAGCTGCTAGCCCTTGCCAAACAAACGACACAGGTCATCTGGGGATGAGTTCAGCGGGTATTTTCCAAACGCAACCCATGACAACTGGCTGACGATCCGCGCCATAGACAGCAGCTATTATGAAATCACCACAGCCGATGAAGCCGTGTTGAAAAAACTGAAGGATTCGTTCCAGCATATCGGCCCGGCCGATATTCCATTCGCACCGAATCCTGCAGATCTTATCCGCTAAGCTTGGCAACAGAGACTGAGCCACTTCAACCGTTAGCGACCAACAGCAACGGTTCGTAATCCGCGTCATCGGCCGCGCCGTCGGTGCTCCCTGCCTCATCCTTTCGCCAGCCAATCACGCCCTTCAGCCGGGCATGCACATTCTCAGCCAGTGGCACGACCAGCACGCGACCGGGATCGACCGGACCGGGGAATGCCAGGGCATTGTAAGCGATTTTTTCAAAGCCGAGCGGCATATAGTATGGCGGATCGCCGATCAGGATCACCGCTTCGGAACCGCTCCGCCGAGCGGCTTCAATGGCAATGCGCACCAGTTCCCGGCCAATGCCCAGGCATTTATGGGAGGGGCGCACGGCAAGCGGGCCGAGCATATGGCCTTTGACTGTTCCGGCCAGCACCGGGGTCATGCGCACCGAGGCAATGGTTTCGCCCTGATCGGCGCAGACGAAGGACAGCGTGCGATCATGCGGGCCCTGCTCCCGGATACGGGCAGCAGCTCGTGTGAACCGGCCAGGACCGAAAGCTTCCGCGTTGATGAGTTCGATAATGGCGTCGTGAGACGCATCCTCGGTGAGGTAGACGAGATCGTGCTTTTGCATGAAGACCGGAACCGTATAGCGAATTGCGCAGGAGTGTTCACACCATCACAGGGATGGTCGAGAGCATCAGCGTCGTCGCAGGTTCCGGCAGAAGGTCATGGGATCACTATCCAATTTCGATGGGAATTTGCATAACAACAAATTTTCCGACCGTCTATAGCATCGTGCAGAAAAACGGTTTCCACGTTTCGGTACGATGCTTTATCCCAAAACACACTGTTCATCAGCCAAATCATCGCAATTCCTCGCCAGCATCGCATATAAGAACAACGGAAATTTGAAACAGCGATGGAAGGAAGAGCCGATGGGCATGCTGGTTGATGGCGTCTGGAGCGACATCTGGTACGATACGAAAGCCACCAAAGGGCATTTCCAGCGCTCGGCCAGCCGGTTTCGCAATTGGTTGACCGCTGATGGCGCACCGGGGCCGACCGGTGATGGCGGTTTCAAGGCTGAGGCCGGGCGCTACCATCTCTATGTGTCGCTGGCCTGCCCCTGGGCGCATCGCACACTGATTTTCCGCCAATTGAAAAAGCTTGAAGCGTTAATCTCAGTGTCCGTCGTCCATCCGCTGATGCTGGAAAATGGCTGGACGTTTCAGCAGGACGGCGCGGCCACCGGCGATCATCTGTTCGGTGCGGATTATCTCTGGCAGGTCTATCTGAAGGCCGATCCGCAGTATAGCGGCCGGGTCACGGTGCCTGTCCTTTGGGATAAGCATTTGAATATGGTGGTCTCCAACGAATCCGCCGACATCATCCGCATGTTCAACTCCGCCTTCAATACGCTCACAGGCGATAGCAAGGATTTCTATCCCGAACCGCTGCGGGGCGAGATCGATACGCTAAACGACCGCATCTACGACACCGTTAATAACGGCGTCTACAAGGCGGGTTTCGCCACCACGCAAGAGGCTTACGAAGAAGCAGTCACGCCGCTGTTTGAAACGCTGGACATGCTCGAGCAACGGCTTTCCTCCAGTCAGTTCCTGATCGGTGACACGTTGACCGAGGCGGACTGGCGGCTGTTCACCACGCTGGTGCGGTTTGATGCGGTCTATGTCGGCCATTTCAAATGCAACATCCGCCGCATTGCCGATTATCCGGCGCTATCTGCCTGTCTCTCGGCGCTCTACCATTGGACGGGCGTGGCTGAGACCGTCAATATCGACCATATCAAGCGCCATTACTATGGCAGCCACAAGACCATCAACCCGACGGGAATCATACCGGTCGGACCGGAACTCGCCTTTCTTCACCAGAGATCGGCGTAAGGCCCATCCGTGACAAGCTCCGCCAGGCGGCGCCGGGTAGCGGGTGTGATTCCTTCCGGGAGAGCATCGAGGGCAAAAAAGCCCGATTCGGCGATTTCCCGGTCCGGCAGGCGCGGCGCGGTCTGGCGCACCAGGGTGCGGTAAAACAACACATGATCGCGGCGGCTGGCGGTGCGGTTCAGGTAGGATTGCAACAGAACGGGCGGCGCGGTCATAACCAGATTGCCCTCTTCGCGCAATTCCTTTTGCAGCGCTTGGCTCGCCGTTTCGCCGCGCTCCACCCCGCCGCCGGGCATGTACCAGCCGGGAAGATAGGTGTGCCGCACCAGAAAAATCCGGCCCTGATCATCAAAACAGGCGGCCCGCACCCCAAGCGTCATGCCGCGTGTGATGGCAAAATAAATGTGCAACAGCCGCACCACACATTTTTTCACGGAACTCAACCGGCTGTCATCCGGTTGAGACCCTGATGAATACACTGTCATCGCGCTTGCCTCGCTTCCCCGAATGTATAGATAAGGTTCATGTTCAAACTCGCCCATATATCCGATATTCATCTGGGGCCTATGCCGCATCTCACGTTTCGAGAATTGGCATCGAAGCGCATCACAGGTTATGTCAACTGGCACCGCAACCGGGCAAAGCATATGGTCTCCGGCACGCTGGAGGCCTTGGTGGCCGATATTCACGCCAAAGCGCCCGACCATTTGACCGTGACCGGCGATCTCGTCAACCTGGCATCAGGGCTGGAAATCAACAAGGCCGCCGAATGGCTGAGCACGGTCGGCCCACCGGCCACGACATCGGTCGTGCCGGGCAATCACGATGCCTATGTGCCCGGCGCCCACGAAAAGGCAATGCATGCCTGGTATGATTATGTCCGCGGCGACACGGACCCGGACATCTGGCGCAAGGATTTCAAGCTTTGGCCGACCTTTCGCCGCCGGGGACCGGTCGGGCTGATCGGTTGTTCCACCTCCATCGCCACCCCGCCCTTTTCCGCCAGTGGCTATTTCAGCTCGCGCCAGGCCCGTGAAACCGCCCAATTGCTGCGTCAGGCTGGCGAAGAGGGCTTGTTCCGGGTGGTGCTGATCCATCATCCACCCGTTCGGGGTGCCGCCTCGCAGCACAAGCGGATGATCGGCATCCGCCGCTTTGCCGCCGCGATCTCGCTGGGCGGGGCCGAACTGGTGCTGCATGGCCATACCCATCTCAACACGTTGAACTGGCTGCACAATCGCCATGGCCGCGTGCCGGTGGTGGGTATTGCCTCGGCCAGCCAGGGGCCGGGCAGCAAGAAGCCGCAGGCTGCCTATAACCTGTTTTCAATTTCCGGCGCGTCAGGGGCGTGGGTGCTGGACTGGGAACGCTATGCGCTGACGGGTGATACCAGCGAGGTATCCCTGACCCATAACCAGAGATTGTCGGGTTGATCCTGCTAAATCGGCAATCCCCTCGCCGAACAAGTCCCTGAAAAATCGATATACAGGATCAACTTCCTGTTCACTGCGTCCACGCTTGCCTTTTTCCGGCATTGTTTTAAGCCTTGATAAGCACTATTTGCATAGGAAGTGGTAAGCGTCCCGTCCGCAGCCTATGGGTCATTGTGATGGCCCAAGACGCGGTCGGTTCGGGTGAGCAAAACGCAAATGAGGAATTGCCGAATGAACGAAGAAGACGACGACAAGAGCAAGGAACTGCCGCTCGGCAAGGAAACGGAAGCGAATCTTTTCAAGTCGCGATCAATCTTCATCTATGGCGGGATCACCCAGGAACTGGCGCAGAAGGTCTGCACACAGCTGGTGGCTCTGGCTGCCGCCAGCGACGACGACATTCGCGTCTACGTCAATTCTCCCGGCGGCCATGTCGAATCCGGCGATTCGATCCATGACATGATCAAGTTCATCAAGCCGAAGGTCTGGATTATCGGCACCGGCTGGGTCGCATCCGCTGGCGCGCTGATCTATGTTTCGGTTCCGAAGGAGCAGCGTCTTTGCCTGCCCAATACCCGCTTCCTGCTGCACCAACCCTCGGGCGGCACACGCGGCATGGCCTCGGATATCGAAATCCAGGCCCGCGAAATCATCAAGATGAACGAGCGCCTGATCAAGATCTTCTCCAAGGCCACCGGCCAGACAGAAGAAAAGATCGCCAAGGACATCGACCGCGATTACTGGCTGTCGGCTGAACAAGCCAAGGACTACGGCCTGGTGTCGAAGATCGTCGAAAGCCAGTCGGAAATCTGATTTTACAACCATGACGATACAACCCCGTCGGAGCAATCCGGCGGGGTTTTGTTTTATGTGCCTGCCATCGCAAATGTGTTTCGATACGTACCCGTTTGCCCGATCTCAGCCTTGCGTGTTTCATTAGAACCTGATGTTCCAGCCAGATCGATACTGGTGCCGGGACCATCCGCATGCTGAAACAATTTTCTCCGCAAAGCCTGTTCATGGGCCTTCTGGTCGCCTTTGTCGGCTTTGCCAGTTCCTTTGCTGTTATTCTGCAAGGGCTGAAAGGGGTTGGGGCCAGCGATCTGCAGGCGGCTTCCGGCCTGATGGCGCTGTCGGTCTCCATGGGCATTTGCGGCCTTATCGTCTGTCTCAAGACGCGGATGCCGATTTCCATTGCCTGGTCGACGCCGGGTGCCGCCCTGCTGGTCACCGCCGGTGTGCCGCAAGGCGGTTTTTCAGCAGCGGTCGGGGCGTTTCTGGGCTGCGCCGCGCTGATCGTCATTGCCGGGCTGTTCAAGCCGCTTGGCCGGGCCATTGGCGCCATTCCCGCGCCGCTGGCCAATGCTATGCTATCAGGGGTGATCGTCGGCCTTTGCTTTGCCCCGTTCAAAGCCATCGAAGAAAGCCCGCTGCTCGGCCTGCCAATCCTGCTCGCCTGGGCGATTGTCGGCACCATCAACCGGCTCTTTGCCGTTCCCGCCGCTCTTGCTGCCTTCGTTCTGGTCCTGGTGTTCGCCGTTCCCCTGCCCGACGGCGCATTCTCGGCATTGGGTGCCTCCCTCGTGCCGCCGGTTGCATTCGTGATGCCGACGTTCACATTCGCGTCGATGGTTTCCATCGCATTGCCCCTGTTTATCGTCACCATGGCTTCACAGAACATTCCAGGCATCGCCGTGCTGAAAGTGCATGATTACCACCCAAGGCCGGGTCCACTTTTCACCATTACCGGCCTTTTCACCGCCCTTGCCGCGCCCTTCGGCGCCCATGCCATCAATCTCGCCGCTGTCACAGCCGCCATGGCGGCGGGCCATGATGCCCATGCCGATCCGCAGCGGCGCTATTGGGCGGCGATGATCGGCAGCGTTGGCTATCTGGTGCTTGGGCTTTTGGCCGGCGTCGTCACCTCCTTTGTAGGCTTGGCACCCGCCATCCTGATCGAATCGGTCGCGGGCCTTGCGCTGATTGGCGCCTTTTCCGGGTCAATCGTTTCGGCTTTCCGCGAACCCACGACCCGCGAGGCTGCCGCCGTCACCTTTTTGGTCACCGCCTCGGGTATCTCGCTTCTCGGCATTTCCGCCGCCTTCTGGGGATTGATCGGCGGTCTGGCCATGCTGGGGCTGACGCAGTTCGCCGTCCGGCTACGGCGCTGACCATCATCCGCAGCCTTGATGAAAATTGCCCTTGCCAGCCCGGAAACCGCTGATTATAGATTGAAGTATGAAGACATTGGGCCATTCCATGACGAAGACTGCACAGCGAGGCAATGTTAGCCGCGCCGCAGCTTTGCGCGCCCTATCCTCGCTTCTTCTTCTCGACCTTATCCGCGGTTGCCGGGTCCATTGAGGAGCGCCCGGCGGCCGGGTTAGCCGTCGCAGGCGATTGCTCCTCACCACTCCACAATTTTGACTATTGACCCCTGAAGGGGCCGAATTTTGCATTCGCATGCGGCACTCGAACCGCTATAAGCCGGGCATATTCGGGATGAGAAGAGAGCGAACATGTTGAAGAGCAATTCCGTGCACAAGGGCATGCCCGACGCGGCAAGCAAATACCGGCCCTACCCCCAGATCGACATTTCCGACCGCACCTGGCCGGGCAAAACCATCACCCAAGCGCCGATCTGGTGTTCGGTCGATCTGCGCGACGGCAACCAGTCGCTGGTCAACCCGATGGGCCACGACCGTAAGGCCCGGATGTTCCAGTTGCTGCTGGAAATGGGCTTCAAGGAAATCGAGATCGGCTTTCCCTCGGCCTCACAGACCGATTTCGACTTTGCCCGCTGGTGCGTCGAGCAAGGCAATGTGCCTGATAATGTCTCCCTCCAAGTGCTGGTGCAATGCCGCCCGGAACTGATCAGCCGCACCTTCGAGGCTTTGGAAGGCGCGCATAAGCCGATCATCCATTTCTACAATTCGACCTCGGAATTGCAGCGCCGCGTGGTGTTTGCCAAGGACGTGCCCGGTATCAAGCAGATCGCCGTCGATGCGGCGAAAATGATCATCGACATGGCCACCAAGGCTGGTGGCGGCTACCGGTTTGAATATTCGCCGGAAAGCTTTACCGGCACGGAACTGGAGGTGGCGCTGGAAATCTGCAACGCTGTGATTGCCGAGATCAAGCCGACCGCTGACAACAAGCTGATCCTCAACCTGCCCTCGACCGTGGAAATGGCGACGCCGAACATCTATGCCGACCAGATCGAGTGGATGTGCCGCAATATCGACAACCGCGAAAACGTCATCATCTCGCTGCATCCCCACAACGACCGCGGCACCGGCATTGCCGCCACCGAACTGGCCCTGATGGCGGGTGCCGACCGGGTGGAAGGCACGCTGTTTGGCAATGGCGAGCGCACCGGCAATGTCGATGTGGTGACGCTGGCGCTGAACATGTACACCCAGGGCATCGATCCCGAACTGGACTGCTCGCAGATCGAGCGCATCAAGGATGTTTATGAATATGCCAATGAAATGACCATCCCAGAACGCCATCCCTATGTTGGCGAGCTGGTCTATACCGCCTTTTCCGGCTCACACCAGGATGCGATCAACAAGGGGATGAAGGCCGTGAAAAAGGCCAATTCCCCGGTCTGGGAAGTCCCCTATCTGCCAATCGATCCGCAGGATGTCGGCCGCTCCTATGAGGCGATCATCCGCATCAATTCCCAATCGGGCAAGGGCGGTATCGCTTATATCCTGCAACAGGATTACGGCATCAACCTGCCGCGCAACTTGCAGGTGGAGTTCCGCGAGGAAATCCAGCGCATTACCGATGAAGAAGGGGTGGAACTGCCCTCCAAGCGGATCTATGACAGCTTCATCAGCCGCTATATCGACCAGCCCAATGCCCGGCTGAAATTCGTCGATCACCACACCTATCCCGACACGGCCACCAAGGGCGTGCGGATCGTCGCTGCCGAAATCGCCGATGGCGGCGAGGTCAAGCGCATCGAGGGCAAGGGCAATGGCCCGATCGACGGTTTCGTTAACGCGCTCTCCACCTATCTGGGCATCGAGATTTCGGTGCGCGATTATTCCGAGCACTCCCTGCAACACGGCTCCAACGCAGCAGCCATTGCCTATGTGGAAATGGACCATCCCGGCGGACGGCTGTTCGGTGCCGGTATCAACCAGAACATCGTCACCGCCTCGCTGGAAGCCATCGTCTCGGCCGCCAACCGGGTGCTGGACGCAAGGGCGAAGTAAGGGGACGGCTTCACAGCAACCCGAAAGAACCAAAGCCACCCGCAAAACTCTTGCGGGTGGATTTGCATGTCGGCAATCCTGTTGACTTCGATGCGGCAATTAATGTACAGAAATACGTACAGATTATTGAGGCATAGACCATGACCAATGTTCGCTTCACTGAATTTCGCCAGAATTTCGCTCATCATTTTGACAGCGTGCTGGAGTCACGCGCGCCCTTGCTGGTGACACGCCAAGGCAAGGAAGCCGTGGTGGTGATTGCCGAGGGAGAATATGAGAGCATGCAGGAAACCTTGCATCTCCTGTCCAACCCGGCCAACGCCGAACGCCTGCGCGACAGCATCGAACAATTGCGCCAAGGCAAAGTCACTGATCGCGATCCAACCGAGCCGGATGACCACCAGGACGCTTGAACGATGAAGCTGGGCTGGACCGAGAATGCCTGGGACGATTACGAATTTTGGCTCCAAACCGACCTGAAAATGGTCTCGAAAATCAACGACCTGATCCGCAATGCCAAAAGAACGCCGTTTACCGGCCTTGGAAAGCCCGAACCGCTGAAAGGCGATCTCGCTGGCTTCTGGTCTCGGCGTATCGCTGGCGATCATCGGCTGGTCTATTGCGTTTCGGGGTCAGGCCAGGAACAGCGGTTGGATATCGTGCAATGCCGCTACCATTATAGAAAATGATCACAACAAAGACGCTTACCGAGCGATCCGCGTCGATAGGATGATCGACGACAGCGTCCGCTCCACCCCCGACAGCTCCCCAATCCGGTCAATCAGCCGGTCCAGCTCCAGGATTGAGGGCGCTGCCAGCATGGCGATCAGGTCATAGGGACCGTTGACAGAATGCAGCGCCGTGACCTGCGGGATGGCGGCCAGCTCTGCCGTGACGTTGGTCAATGCCTTGGGTGCCATGGTAATCATCACATGGGCGCGGATCAGCCCGCTCTGATAGGCGTCCGATAGCCGAAGCCCGTAGCCGGCAATCA